>USHV01000006.1 GCA_900554695.1 uncultured Prevotella sp.
CTGAGGTCTTTTTCAAAAATATTTCGTAATGTTGCACTCGCTGGTTGACTCTGCCCTAACCTTGACAAGTAACTGCGGAAGATAACTTTTCTCACGTTCTTGCTGTAAGACCGCATATAATCGTTTACGATTTCTTGACTTCAACGAAAGCTCAAATCTATCAAAGACACCACAAGTTAAAAGTAAAGTTAGAAGTTCATCATGATTATCCCAATCAGGAACAAACACCTCTGGCAAGTTTTGTCTTACCTCGTCACGAACTATTTTGTTATCATCGATAAAAACGCAAGCACTTGTTAATATTGATAACTTTTGTGCTATGGCTTTTATGTTTTTGCTCTTATCGTTATAATTGGCGACAATACAGTCTATTTGACCTTTAAGAGGAAATTCATTCTCATCAAGCCTATCAATGGCAGACAGAACTTTTTCATTGTCATTGCGTGAGCATATTGCAATGTACAACCCAAGCTCTTTCGCTAAGGCTTGTATGAAACGCATAAACCCAATAAACGGAATTGCATCATTTGAAAGGAGATTTTGTTTGATTGCATCGATACCATCTTCTGCAAGAGTCCCTTTCCATATCGTATCGTCAAGGTCAAGAATGACAGCCTTATACACAATCTTGGACTTGCACATAATCTGTGAAATGATTTGCATAACCAGTATTCCGACAATGGAAATTCCCGTTTTACTTGACAAATATATTGTCGATACAAAGTTTTCTATCTTGTATCCAAAAAATTCATCATTTGCGTTCCCTCTAATAGTATATTCTACTTGTATTTCATCTATGGTATCTTGCCCGTTGGATATTGTCACTTCAAAACCATACGTTTGCAATTTGCGAAGAAGAAAGGACAAATCATGGTCGTCTGCAGCAATAAAACCTGCAACACCACCTATATTAACTATGTAATTGCTTGTGATGAAGTTGCGAAATTGCCTTACATAGTTGTTGATGTAAACATCTATGTATTTGTTAACTGGTGACTCTATTTCTGTCATAATCAAAACATTGTCTCCCAGTCCCCGAAGACCTCATATTATTTTACACCAAAGCGTGGAACTGCGATGCCACGTCTGATTGGAGGTCGTAGGAAAAACCTGTGCACGGATATGGAAATAGCAGCCCACGCTATAGCGTGAGAACCACTATGCCATCTCTTGTGCACAATTGAAAATTTCCTACGTTTCCAATCACAAGACAAGCATAACGCTTCTTTGATTTATCGTATGTCTGGCAAGAGTCGCCTCCAGCCAAATACAAAGGTAGTAAAATTCTAAGATAAACCATTTTATTCTGGGAAAAATCAACTATTTAAGCCTTATTTTATCACACAGTGGGATTTTACTACTCATTTCACCTCATATTCACAATTCACTTGTTTTTATAGTCAGCCAATAATTCCTCAAAATCTTTGTTATCCCAGATTCAATCAAAGTGATTGATATCCAAGGGGGTGTCCATTTTGGTCACCCCCTATTAGAAAATAAGAATCATCTATTAAAATGCGAATGGAGAATTACAAGAAGGGGGGGGGGCGTCATTTCAACGACCCCTATCAATATCAGCACTTTAGACTTTTATGTGGAATGGTCATCTTTATTTCCATGCCCTGAACATCTTATCCCCAATGTTCTGCGAAACATATTGCATGGGCAGCTTTGCATAAATTTCAGTCGTCCTTATGGAAGTGTGCCCCATCATAATTTGTAGAACTTCTTTGGAAATGCCTTGCCCAAGAGCCACCGTACAGGCGAATGTATGACGGGCTATATGTGTGGTTAAAGGAAAAGAACAACTGAGAGCCAAGCCTATGCCTTTAAGAAATTGGTTGTACTTCTGATTGGAGGTTATCTCCATCTTGTAGTTGTTTCGTTCCAATATCTTCCGCGTGATGGGTAGAATGGGCGTAACAAATTCATTCCCTGTCTTTATGCGATGCCCATCAATGTAGTCTTTGCCGTCAATAGAAACGACATGCTGGTCGTAATCAAACGATTTAGCATCGCTGTATGCCATGCCTGTGAACGTCTGGAAAAGGAAAAAGTCAAGATACCTGTTCATTACTGCATCTGTGCTTTCCTCCCGCATACGGATTAACTTTTTCAGTTGTGTTTCTGTGAGATGAGGGCGGTCGCTTTTCTCACCACGCTTGTCTTGAAAACGCTCGTAGGGGTTTTCTTTGATAAGCCCAAGACGGAAAGCCTCGGACACATACGACTTGAACCGCTTGTGGTAATTGTGGATGGCAGCCTGACTTCTGATGATTGGTTTCCCTTTGGTTGTGTAGGTCTGTTCTTCCCTTATGAAAAGGTCGAACTGATAGATGTGTTGCAGGGTTACATCGTCAAAGGTCTTAAACTTACCGAACCGTTCAAGAGCCTTATAGGTGGTGAAATGCCCTTTACGAGTACCTTCACGAAGCGGACGGTTATTGATACGCTCCCTAAGCCAAGCCATGAAGTTACGTCGGTTGCCGCCGTCCGCACTCAAATAAGTTTTGAATTGAGAGATGGTCATGTCGTCCTTATTCACCTGCATGGCGATAAGGATATGCTCAAATTCGGTTACTTTCTTTTGGATGTCCTCGTTGATGACAACAGCACGAGGATGATTTACCACAATTCCATTCTCCCATTGGGCAATGGTAACGCTATGTCCTGAATGGAAATAACAGCGTTCACGCTGTAAACAAACCACGATTTCGATAGCTCCTGCCACTGTTGCCGTGGCTTTCTTCTTCCGGTTGAAGAACAGTCTTACGTACTTACTCATAATGGTAACACATTTGTGAGATTGGTAACACAGCTATGGTAACACAAAACCCGTCCAAAAGGGGATTTTTACGTCCAAGTGTGTCGCTTTTTCTCGTTTTTTTTGATGGTGTTACCACCTTGTATGCTGCTCAAAAAGAGAATGCAAAGAATTGAATGCCAGCAGCTTTGTGCAAATTAAAAAGAAAAGGTCTTCACCATTGAAGACCTCTCTTCCGTGATCCGTTTGGGGCTCGAACCCAAGACCCCAACATTAAAAGTGTTGTGCTCTACCAGCTGAGCTAACGGATCTCCCTTGTTTGCTTTGCGATATGTTGTATCTCAAAAGCGTGTGCAAAGGTATTGTTTTTTTTTGAAACACGCAAATTATTTCGTGTTTTTTTCTTCAATTTTATTGATTTCATGCTCTTTTGTCACGTACCGTTGCCAATATGCTATGATTAAAGTGGTGAGTGGAAGGGCTATTATGAGTCCGATAAATCCTAACAAAGCACCCCACACAGACAGCGAGAGCAGCAGTATGGCAGGGTTAAGTCCCATTGCCTTTCCCATTATCTTCGGAATGACAATGGTCTCGGTGATTATCTGCACAAGAATGAACAGACCCACTGCCAGACCGAAAACATACCAGAAGTTCTGTCCCGTGTCGGCTGCCTTCAGCATTGCAAGGAATGCGGTAGGTATGAGTGCGAATGTGTGGAGATAGGGCACGAGGTCCATTATTCCTATAAGAATGCCCAGACCTATGGCCATGGGGAAGTCCATTATGCTGAATCCGATGCAGAACATTATGCCCATGCACAATGCCACAGAGCTCTGTCCGCGTATGTAGTTGTTCAGTTCGCGTTCCACGTCTTTCATGAGTTCCTGCCAGAACGGGCGGTTCTTCTTGGGGAATATCTTTATCCAGTTAGTCGTGAGATACTCATAGTCGAGCAGGATGAAGAACATATAGAGCAGCGTGATACACGATGCCACGATGCTTATTATCACGCTGGCCGTCTGTCCGAGCACTGAAAACACTTTCGGCATACCGCTTTTCAGCATGTCGCTGAAGTCTTTGCTCTTGAAGAAACGTTCTATTTCGTGTTGGTTGTCTATGACCCATCTCTTCGCGATTACCGACAGATCGTTGGTGTGCGTGGTCTGTTGGAGCCATCTCATTAACACGTCGTAAAGTTTCTGGAACTGTTCTATCATCGGCGGAATGATGAAATATATCATTGTTCCGATAACAGCTATTACAAGAAGAAGCGCGATTATTATGGCAAGGGCCCTGACTTTGACTTTCATCTTGTACTGGATGAATCTCACCAGGGGATAGAGCAGATAAGCGAACAGCCATGCAACGATGAACGGCAACAACGCTCCGCTCAGGTAGTTGACTATATAGAGCACGGCGATCACCATGATTGTGATAAGCATTCCTCTTACAAACTTATCGAAAGTGATTTTCTCTTCCAGCATATTTTTACTATTGTGATTTGTAATGTTGTACTTGGAACTGACACGAAAAAGCTCATGTCATGGCTTATCCTGAATGAATATGTCCTTATTTTTTATCGGCTTGTCCCGCTCCTTTGCCTTGAGTCACCTTTTTATAACATTCGCGGCAGAGCGGCTCATATTCGCTTTCCTCGCCGAGCATCACCCTTTTCTCTCCGTCAACTATTCTGTGACTTATGTAAGCAAGGTTTCCGCATTTCACACATATGGCGTGAACCTTTGTCACGTCGTCGGCTATCGCGCACAGTGCAGGCATCGGACCGAAAGGTATTCCTTTGAAGTCCATGTCCAGTCCGGCTATTATCACGCGTGTGCCACGGTTGGCAAGCTCGTTGCATACGTCCACCAGTCCTTCGTCAAGAAACTGCGCCTCGTCTATTCCCACCACATCAATGTCTGATGCCAGCAGCAGTATGCTCGACGAAGAATCGATAGGTGTCGATTGTATTGATGTATTGTCGTGGCTCACCACATCGACGTCTGAATAGCGCGTGTCTATTGCCGGCTTGAATATCTCCACTTTCTGACGTGCGAATTTTGCACGTTTGAGACGTCTTATCAGTTCCTCTGTCTTGCCTGAAAACATCGAACCGCATATCACTTCTATTCTGCCTGGGCGATGTGCCTCGCCTGATAAATATTCTGTCATGATGCTTGCAAAAGTACAAAGACGTTTTAAAAATTGCAAAGAAATAGCGGCTTTTTTTGTTCGTGAGGAATATTTACTTATATTTGTCCACAATATGGGAACACTGTATATCGTGCCTACGCCGGTGGGCAATATGGAAGATATGACGCTGCGCGCCATCCGCGTGTTGAAAGAGGCCGATGTGGTGCTGGCAGAAGACACCCGCACATCAGGCATTCTTCTCAAACATTTCGACATACAGAACCGTTTGCTGTCGCATCATAAGTTCAACGAGCACGGCACAACAGCGTCTGTAATCGAACGTCTGAAGGGCGGGCAGAATGTAGCTCTTGTGAGCGATGCCGGTACTCCGGGTATAAGTGATCCGGGATTCTTTTTGGCACGCGAGGCCGTAAAGGCAGGTATAACGGTTCAGTGTCTGCCCGGAGCGACGGCATGTATCCCGGCTGTCGTGGCGTCGGGAATGCCTTGTGACAGATTTTGCTTTGAAGGTTTCCTGCCACAGAAGAAAGGCCGTCAGACAATGATCAACTCGCTGAAAGACGAGACGCGTACAATGATATTCTACGAGTCGCCTTACAGACTGTTGAAAACATTGGGGCAGTTTGCCGAAGTGTTCGGCCCCGACCGTGAGGTGTGCGTCTGCCGTGAGATATCAAAGGTGCACGAGGAATACGTCAGAGGCACTCTTGCGGAAGTGAAGGAGCACTTTGAGGCCAATGCTCCGCGTGGTGAGATAGTTATTGTGCTGGCAGGTCATAATAATAAGCAGTAAACAAAACTTATAATAAAACCAGACTGATATGAAAAAGTTATTATTTTTAGCACTAGGCTTGACTATTATTGCCTTCATGGGTTGTAAAGACGACCACAAGGCAGCCGATGTTGCAGGTTTCAGCCAGAATGACTCGTTACAGAAAATCATTGCTCAGAAGGATAATGAGATAAATGATATAATGGAAACATTCAATCAGATTGAAGCCGGATTCAAGGAGATTAACGAAGCTGAAAACCGTGTGAGTCTGATGAAAGACGGTGAGGGAGCAAGCCGGAGACAGCAGCTTGTGGAGAATGTGCAGTTCATTTCGAGCACTATGAAAGAGAACCGCGCGCTTATAGACAAGCTCCGCCGTCAGTTGCGTGAGAGTAGTGTGAAGAGCGACAATCTGAAAAAGACCATCGACAATCTTGTGGCTGAGCTCGAGGAAAAGGACAACCAGCTGCAGCAGCTCCGTGCAGAGCTTGACGCAAAGAACATTCATATAAGCGAGCTCGACCAGACAATAAGCAGCCTTAACACCAATGTCTCTGACCTGAAGACTGAGAGTTCGCAGAAGAGTGCCACCATACAGGCTCAGGACAAACAGCTCAATACGGCATGGTTTGTGTTCGGTACGAAGAAGGAACTCAAGGAACAGCGTATCATCGACGGTAGCCGTGTGCTCGAGTCAAACTTCAACAAGAGCTATTTCACAAAGATTGACATCCGCGTGGAGAAAGAGATCAAGCTCTATTCCAAGTATGCCAAGATTCTCACGATGCATCCGTCAGACAGCTACACTCTGCAGAAAGACGCCAACAAGCAGTATGTGCTCCGCATCACAAATCCGCAGATATTTTGGTCAACCAGCAAATATCTCGTTATACTCGTGAAGTAACACCTTATATTAATTATACGAACAAAGGCAAGCTCCGTGTGGAACTTGCCTTTATTTTTTATCTCTTTCATTGTCCGTGTCCTTGATTGTGTTTGCTCATTAGCCATTTGCCGGGTCCATGGTCGCTTGTTTTCATACGCCTCAGTGTCCGATGTTGTCGGTGATTGTCATTCTGATTGTTTGCCGCAAGCTGTATTTTGTGCCGGAGTAACGTTCTTTTCGTGGCCTGTATGTTTACTCTTTGCTCCCTGAGTTTGCCGCAATCCTGACCGGTTCTTTTTATTTCGTATTGCCTTTAATCAGGATATTGAAAGATGATAAGACCTGTATTGCGTTCTGAAAAAGCCCGTATTCAGTTCCGAAATGACCTGTAAAAAACTCTGAAAATGTCTATATTATATTCCGAAACGGTCCATATCGAACGCTTAAATAGCCTATATTTAGTCATGATATGGTCCATATTAAATATTGAAATGGTTTATATCTGATACTAAAATGGCCCGTTTCGTAAATCCGAACGGGCCATTTTGCGTCAGGTGAAATCCGCTATTGATAAAAGTTATATGAATGGCGGACAAATCACCGTATTCCTATTTTCTGTCAGACTTGCGTCGTCTGTGTTATCCGATGAGCGGTGCTACGTATTTAGCCAGTGCATATCCGCCTACCATGAGCCATATGAACAGTATGAAAGCCAGGATGAACGGCTTTGCTCCTGCCTTGCGGAACTTGTCGATGCTTGTCTCTGCACCGAGTGCTGTCATGGCCATTGTCAGAAGGAATGTGTCGAATGTGTTGATGAAATCAACCAGTCCTGCCGGCAGAAGATTGAGCGAGTTGAATCCTATCACAACGAGGAACAGGATGGCAAACCACGGCATGGATATCTTTCCGCGTCCGCTTGCGTCGCCGCTCTTTACGGCTGCTCTCATCACGCTGTAGCTTATTATGAGCAGTACAGGTACAAGCATCATCACGCGAATCATCTTCACGATTATCGCAGGGTCTGACACTTCCTTACCCATAGCGTTTCCTGCACCTACTACGTGTGCCACCTCGTGAACGGTGCTACCGGTGAAAATTCCCATTTCCTGTGGTGTGAGATCAACGATACCGTTGCGATACAATATAGGATAAAGGAACATTGCTATCGTTCCGAATATAACAACCGTCGATACAGCCACAGCTGTCTTGTATGGTTTCACTTTTATGGCCGACTCTGTTCCCAGTATGGCTGCCGCTCCGCAGATGCCGCTTCCCACTGATGTCAGCAGTGCGATGCCCCGGTCCATTTTCATCAGCCGGCCTATCATCACTCCGCCGCATATTGTCACTGCCACAATTATGGCATCTATGCATATAGCCGGGATGCCCACTTCCACAACATTCTGGAACGTAAGCCTGAAACCGTAGAGTATGATACCGATGCGCAATATTCTTTTCGAACAGAATTGTATGCCCGGTACCCATGTCTCCGGCAGATTATTGCGGAGGCTGTTGGCATAAAGCATACCAAGGATAATGCCGACAATCATCGGGCTGAACGACAGACTTTTTACAAACGCCATGTCGCCGATGTAGAATGCGGCACATGAGAACAGTGTGATTAGCAGCACGCCATGCAGCATACTGCTGCGCTTTTCACTTAACATAAGCTTTAATTTTGATTTATAATAAAAAGTTTAAAATGCAAAGATAAGGCAAATGAGTGGAAGGAAAGTTTGTTTTCAATTTCCCGAGTGTAGCTTATCTTATGCAAAGATAACGCAAACGAGCGGAAAGAAATTCTGCTTTCAATTACCCAAGTGCAACTTATCTGGTGCAAAGATAATTAAAAAAGGTTTGTGGTATCGGTTTTTCATGATATTTTCTTCATCTTTATGTTTCATTTTGACAGATGCAGTATCTGATACCTGCTGTTGGTAGTGCAGTCTTATAACAGTTGTATAATATGTCTTTTACAGAAAAACCGTTCCTCTTTTTCATCCTTTATCTATCTGATAGAGTAGGAAATAAAAAGCGGCTAAAAATGTATTTTAGCCGCTTTTACTTTTCTTTTTAAATAGTTCCTTTTTCTTGTTCTGTTAGAACATCTATCGATTTAATTGCTTTTTCGTGACTGTATATAGCTTCGCAAAATAAGGTATAAACCTAAAACGATAAAAGGAATGCTTAACAGTTGCCCCATATTGAAAAACAAAGAATCTTCGAAACTTTCTTGATTTTCTTTAGTATATTCTAAAAGGAAGCGCATGAGAAAAATGGCAAAGATGCTAAAACCAAAATAGAAGTAGCTTCCGATTTTAAAAATATGTCTTTTATATTTGTACAGGGAATAAGCAATTAAGAAAATAATAAAATAACTTAAAGACTCATATAGTTGTGATGGATGCCTTGGTAAATCATCAACATGCCAGAATATAAAAGCCCAAGGCACATCAGTCGGCCGTCCAATAATTTCAGAATTCATTAAATTTGAAATTCTAATAAAAGCTCCGCCTAATGGAGCCAAGATAGCTATTACATCTATAACCTTAGGGAAAGGAATGTGAACTTTTCGTGAGTATAACAACATGGAAATGAACAAACCTATTGCTCCTCCGTGGCTTGCCAACCCTTTGTATCCTATAAATTCGTAAACTCCATTTGCATTCTCTCTAAACGGAATAAATATTTCAATTATATGAGAAGAAAAATATTCAAAATCATAAAACAGACAATGTCCCAGTCTTGCACCTCCGAAGATACCAATAATAGCATATATAAAAAGCTTCTCCATTGCATCCAGAGTATAAATATTCTCTTTCTTATATATGTGACCAATTATATAGTAACAAACAACAAGTCCGGTAACAAAGATCAAACCGTAATATTGAAGCTTAACAGGACCAAGACTGAATATAACAGGATCTATATCCCAATTTATGTATAATATTTTATTCATTGATTTTGTGGTTTATATTTCTGTATCTATTTTTATTTTCCTGGAAATTTTATGTTCGTCACGTACACGGCACAGTTCCCGGTATACCTTCTCCTTATGGCCTGAATAACTTTGATCTCGTTACGCAATCTTCTGTTTTCTTTTTGAAGAAGCTGTAACTCTTTTCTTCTGTTCATCAGATATCATTTCTGCACGTACTTTTCTTCAGTAGCTTTTGTATAAGTTCAGGAACCGGAAACTGTTGCCGTATAGAAAAACGAAAATGGTTTTCAGTTTTGAGATATAAGTTCTATGTATATCTTACAGACTCTTCCGTCCGTTGCCCGTCACTTCTGTTTCATCTCCATTTTCAGAGTCTTTTCTTTCAGCGGCATCGGATATGCGCTCAGCCATATCTCCGGACTTATCCTTTGTCCGGTTATCGTGCCTTTACGGTCGCCGTCGTCAGGTCGGTCACTGTTGCTGTAGTCCATGTTACGGTTAAGCGCAAGCACGTAAGCCTCAATCTTTTTGCCCGCCATATCCTTGGTCAGCGGCAGATAGTATGTATAGTTCTTGTCGCTGCCGGCACTCTTGTATTCCCACGTGTTCGACGTGAACGACGGTGCACGGTCGGGACATCCCACATACTCGCCGTCTATCTTCAGACCTGCCCATGCGCCTTCATATCCGTGATATCCGTTCACAGCCACGCACAGATAGGCACCGTCAGGTATCTCGTCGAGTGTTATCTCGCTCTTCCATGCCTTTTGTGCCAGACACGTCGCGCTTCCGTAGGGGCGGAACAGGTTTGATGCGCGCCAACGACTGTTGTCCACTTTCTTTCCGTCCTTGTATCCGCTAACCTCCGACAGGCGTATTGGGCACGGAGAGAAACGCACGAACCTCACTTCACCTGCGTCTTTAAGGTCTATCTCCATCTTGGGTCCTGCCATGAAAGTGATTGGTTTCCAGCTTTTCAGGTCGGCCGATACGTAAGCTTCCACGCCCTCGAGCGATTTCAGAGGAGTGATGGAATACTCGTCGAACGACTCGATGACAAGTTTGTTCAACTGCTGTTTCTCGCCCATGTCGAGGCAGAATTCTGATTCGCCGAACGGACGTATGTCGCCCCAGCGCATGGCTATCGAGAATCCGGTTTTCGGATCACCGTCGAACAGATTGCGGTCCCATATCTCGCGTGCTCCGAACAGTTCCTGACCGAAGAAGGCATCGCGTGCCGCCTTCACCTGCGGAATGGCCGTCTTGCCCGAGCGTTTCAGTGAGCGTACTTCGAGTGCATTGTTGTCGGCGGCGAAGCATGTGGCGTAGTATAGAGCCTCGGCGTCGGCCGGCACGTCACATCCCTGCATGTCGGCCAGCTTTCGGTAGGGCGACAGCTTGAGTTTCTGTCCGTCGAAAGTCAGCGTCACCTGTTTGCCGTTCAGCAGCTTGCGCACCTGCTGTCCGTCGATGTTGGCCGAGCTGAACAGCTCGCCTCCGCGCTCCATTCTCACCTTGTATTTCTCTCCCGGTTTGCCGAGCAGCTTCACTTCGGCCACGTTTCCGGCACGGTCGTTTACGATGTGGTAGGGTATTCCGCTAAGCGCCACCTTGTCCTTCTCCTCGTCCGTCGTTATCTTTACCAAAGCAACGCGGAACGGCAACACCTCAACCTCCAGCTCAGTGCCGTAGTCATGGCTGCCAAGGTCGTATATGTAAGGATGATAAAGCCGCGCCTTCACCTTGCTGCCGTTATCCTTCAGTCCGGTCTCCGAGTCGAGTCGGATGCGGTATGTCTTCTTTTCCCACGACAGGTTGCGCAGCGTTATGAACTGCGTCCGGCCGTCGCCTCTCGATATCGCACCGTCGCCGTAGCGTTCGGCAGGCAGTTTTATGCCGCTCGTCAGAATGTCGCGGTAGTCGCGGTGCAGGTTGTATATGTATGCAAGATAAGGAAACTCGTCGTCCCTCAGCAGCCAGGGGTTGGCGTAGATCTGCGGCGCCAGTATCAGTTCACGGTTGAACGCCTGCAGAATCAGGTCGTCCTCCCAATAGTCAAGGCATGACGACAGACACACACCGTGGTCCTCCGTCAGTCGCGTCATGTTGTCCGGAGCTTTCCTGCTCAATGCCCTTGCACGGTGATGAGGTGCAGTCACGTCGTTTGTCATGAACACGTCGATGTAGGTTTCCTCGCCACCCATCAGATAGGTCGTTGAATATTTGTCTGCCGGACCGAGGTTCAGACGGTGGTTCAGTAGTATGAATCCCGGATCCTCATGCCTGATGGCCTTCATCATCTGTTCGAAATTGCCGTACATCTCCGGCCGCAGCTGTCCGCACACGGCGTCCATCTTGAATAGTTTGAACTTGTATTTCTTCACCAGTTCGGTCATGACGTCCATGCGTTCGGCAGCTTCAGCCGGTGTGTCGCCGAATCCGTCAGGACCGCACCACACTCCGAACTGAGTGCCTATCGACGACGCCTTGCGACAGATGGCGTCCAGACCGTTGGGAAACTGTTGCTTGAAACGCTTCGATCGCGTGCTGCCATAGCGTTTCGCACCGTCGAGAGCGCCGGCGTCGAAAGCATATATGTCGAGCTGCATGCCGTATGTGTCGTGCAGCCATTTGAAGAAATCGAGGTTTATCTGAGTCTGTCTCTCCGTCGGTCCTTCGTTCGTATTGTTTATCCACGAGAAGTATTCCGAGTGCGAAGGTGTGTTTTCCGCTGCGCCACCTACGGGCAGTGCCTGACCGAGCGACGCTGTCGAGGCCAACGTCAATAGAAGTGCGGACAGGAATGGTTTGTAGTTCTTGTTCATGCTTTTATATAATAAGGTTTGTTGTTTTGCTGTAAATAGCCGTGAATTGTGATGCAATGTCGTGTCTTTCGGATGACGCAAGCAATACTGGTGAGGCTTATCCTGTGGCATTGTGCCCGCTCCGTATGGAGTGTCTGCTATCTTTTATTCTTGAAGAAATCCTGCATCAGCTGCCGACATTCCTCTTCGAGCACTCCGCTTACGACCGTTGTCTTGGGATGCAACGCTTCAGGGGCGAAGCGTGAAAAACCGCGCTTCTCGTCAGCCGCGCCGTAAACCACGCGCTCAATCTGCGACCATCCCAGCGCACCTGCGCACATGACGCACGGCTCAACCGTGACATACAGCGTGCAGCCCTTCAGATATTTGCCGCCGAGCGAGTCGGCAGCTGCCGTTATTGCCTGCATCTCGGCGTGTGCCGTCACGTCGTGCAGGGTCTCGGTGAGGTTGTGTGCACGTGCTATTATCTTGTCCTGACACACCACCACTGCGCCGATTGGTATCTCCCCGGCCGCTCCGGCCTCGTGTGCTTCGGCCAGTGCCATGCGCATGAATTTCTCGTCTTTGGTCTGCTGGTTGTCGTTTTCCATTGCTGCGGATTTTGTTTCTGTCTGCTAAGTTACTACAAAAAATCCGCTGTACGGACGTTTTCGCTGAAAATATTTAACCATGACTGTCTTCTCATGCCATTTGTACGGCTCAGCCGATGAAATCTTCCTTCGCTTTTTCTCACGCATGAAATATGCGTTCTTAAAGAAAAATTAGAGAACCTGCTTACAGTTTTTCTTGACTTTATTTTGACAAAATATTTTCGCAAAAGAGATGTGAAGGAATGTTAAAACTGATGGAATAAAGCCTGTTTCAGTCCGAACCATACTTTGATATACCCTATAACATAGTCTGAAAAGATACATTCTGTTTTCTGATATTGCCCATTTCGCGTTCCGAAAAAGCCCATATTAGAGTGTGATATGGTGCATTTCGGCCCCTAAAATAGGCCATTTCGCAAGCCGAAATGGTGCATATTGCAAAGCGATAAAATACCCTTCAAATATAAATTGTTGATATTCAATATGTTATAAAAACCTCTCATATTTCGCGTATTTACGCCCGAGGAAGAGTTTGTCCGCAAATACGCGCTTATTTTTCGGGGTATATCAGGAAACCCGGACCGAAATATCAAAATCCGATTACAATTTGAAAGTGGTCAATATTGTTTCTTCTCAGCATAAGAAAACAATGATTATTCTGTATTGAAACTGCACTCTTTTATTGAAATCAATTCGCATTAAATTTTCACTGAGCCATTTGTTCCTCACCTCGATTCCTGCTTTTGATGCCGATGCCTGCCGCAACAACATTGTCACTGTTATATTTTCATGTCTTATGGTTATAAACATCAAAGTGGTATAATTGTCCTCTCCTTTGAGTTAATTTATGTTTAAAACAGCTTTTCCGTGATATTTTGTTTACCTTTGCGCAATCTGTCTGTGGGCTATCTTTATGATATGATGAAGATGTGTAGGAAATATGTTGTTCTATCTGTGCCTGCATCATGTCTTATCGTGCTGTTGCCTGCGGATGGATAGAGTGTATGAAAATGAATAACTCAAACCTGATAATATGAAAACAAAAGAGTCAAACTCCTTGTTTTCCGGCGTATTGCTGCCGGGAAACTTACTCATGAGAATTCTTGTTTTTCTTCTGCCGGCTGTGTTTTTGTGCGGATGTTCGTCGTCGGATGACGGCAGTGGCGAAGGTGACAATCCTGTGCTGAGATACGATCACTCCCTTGTCGGTACGTGGCATATTTCGGATAACGGCGGCGACCAGTCGGCTCCGGGCACTATTGTGTTTGAGGCTGACGGCAAAGGCACCTACGACGACGGTAAGCTGAATTGGTACACTTCGGAACGAAAACTCTATGTCAGCTTCGATAACGGACGCCGCATAAAGGGTGAGTTCTATTATGTGGACGGTGCCGAACTCACCATCCAGGGGAGCAATATTGTTTACACCACATCGTTTCCCGCCGTCGGCCGCTGGTATGCGGAGAATTTCAAAGGTGGATTTTTCAGCTACGATTTCAAGAATACAGGTACATGCAAGACGTACGGGTTTGATGATGACGGCAATCAGGTGAAGCGCGATATTTGGTGGTTCCGCATTCCGCAGGGCGTCATGCTCGATTATGACGGAGATACACGTACTTTGCAGTTCTCTCTGGATGGTGACCGGATGATTGTCGAGGGTGAGGGAACGTTCGTACGCGATGTTCCCGTTTACGGAAACTGGCGTTCGGTATATACCGAGAATGGTCCGATAGGACAGGATTCGGAGGATTATTCCGAACTTGAAATAATAAAGAAGGAATACGGCAGTTACTTCTATTGCACTTATAACAGCGATGAGTGCATAGGGTCAGGACCGTGCACTATGACCGTGGCGTGTGTCATGGAGTTGTTCCCTGACGGCGGCCAGATGTATATACGCAATGATGACAGTGTGAACATAGTCATCTATTATCGTTTCCATTATGACAAGACTGCGGAAAAACTTTATCTTGAACTTAGCAAAGAAGCAGAATTCAATAAATACAGTGGTTATGAAATGGTTGAATGATATATTAAGGACGGCCGCTTGTGCCGGAGTAATTATGCTGCCTGTGCTGTTTTCGGCATGCAGCGACAGCGACGACAGTAATGATGACGGCGGTGACGGCACGGCGGATAGCGGACTGGTGAAGATTGCTTATACGGCAGACCGGACGTCGGAAAACATCTTCGGACAGATGAACTTCGGCGTGACGTTTGCCAAGTCAGGCGGCGACGGCAGCGTGAGTATGGCCGACGTGCGCGAGAGTTACGACTCAATAGTGTGGAAAGTGGAGGAGACCGGCCGCTCGTTCAAACTCATGGACAACGTACACATGACCATGCAGTGGAGCCATTGTTTCTATCTGCCGGGCAGCTATACCACGTATGTCGTGGGCTATAAGGGCGACCGCGAGATATTCCGCACCGAGTCTGTGGCTCTGAAAGTGACGGACAATAAGGATTTCCTGTGCTGGAACTGGAATGATATGACTGGCAACGAGGGCAACACGGGGTATAAAAACGTGCTCGACAGTGATTTCCAGCTTTCCGTCAATCCGAGGAAGAACGTCGGAGTGCCGGGTGCGGAGCTCATTATGTGGAACAACGGACATGACGACAATGTGTTTTATGATACATCGGTTAATGCCCTTTATGCTTATCTCACGCAGCTTTGCGGTGCTCCTATAATCGACCGCGGCTCTCCGGAATTGCAGGATGCATACGCCGGACAGTTCGCCTATCATCACGAGGGTGCCACTCCGCTGGCCTTATGGCAAACAGCCAAGGCACGCATAGTGCTGCTCTGCATCGACCGTGATGGCATGAAGCTCTGCCGTGCATACGCCGAACCGGCGAGGTGACGGGCTGTCCGGACGAGAGATATATGTGCGGACGGCCGCTGACAGGACTTTTCTGTATATTACAATAATATGAAAACCCGACATGAAAAAGAACATTTCATGTCGGGTTTATGTTTTGTTCAATCTTTGGCTGTCGTCTATTTGTCTTCCGTTCCGGTCCATTCGGCACGTTCGCGCCGCGATATTCCGAACTTGATGTTGCCCACCGTTCCTTTAAGATTGCAGTGGCGGCAGAACGGTATGGGGCGGCATATGAAGTCGAGAATGTTGTCGAAACTGTCTATTTTGTGGATGTCGATGTAGTCGTCCGGTGTTACTTCGAGCTTCGTACAGAATCTTTGGTTGAAGTATTTCACGTAGGGAATGAGCGAGCAGGTGTAGAGCCGGCCGTGGTCGAGCGCGATGCAGCGGTTGGCACGTGCGCAGCGCAGGAAGCTGTCGGTGGCGTCCTGCCGTCCTTTTATGTCGAGCGGAACACACACCATGGTCTTTTCCACCACCTCGGTGTTGCCGTAGTAGGAGAAGCGCACGCCATGAGCCTTCACGTGTTCGGCCATGCTCTGGTAGTCGAACTTTACAGGATATTTGGTAACGATGATGTGCACATTGTTGAGGCGGCAACATTCCCAGAAGTCCTCACCCTGTTTTGGCAGCAGCAGACCGTTGCTGACGAGGTTTATCGGAGTCTGTGGAAAATAGCGGCGCGCGATGTTCATGAACTCCTTCACCTGCGGATGGAGCAGCGGTTCGCCGCCGAGCAGTTGTATTTCTCTTATTCGGTTGCGTGTGCCCATGAGCTCAGCCATGCGTCGGCAGTCGGCCTCGAACACCTCAATCTCGGTATATGTCTCCGGCGCGAGCGGCGAGAAATTGTCGCATCCGCGGCAGTTCAGGTTGCAGTGGTCAACCAGATGGAAGTGCAGTATTGGTATGAAGTCCTTGCGCTTCATGTTCTTGCGTGTCCACTTTGCTATGAGCGGGAGCAGTTCGCGTCGCATGAGCACCAGTCTGTAAGGCACCATGCGTTTAATTGCGTTCGTGATGTTCATCTTATGTAGGATTGTATTGTTCTTTATGTAAGATTGTTTCAGGGGTGTGAATGTCGCGTGACGTCTGTCAATTCCTGTGCGCCGGTATGCTTCGGAGCAGGTGTATGATAGTTGCAAAGTTATACATTTTGTGCAATATACGCAAATAGTGGATTGTAAAACAGGGTGGCATGACGCCTTGCTGAAGGCTGCGCATGATGGGGGTACGCGGCGTGTACGGGCAGATAAGGAACGCAACGGTTGCCCTTTTGGTCCGGATTGCACGTGAGGGGTGGGGAACTTGCGGGATAATATCGGTTGGGTGTATAGTACGAAGTCATGATATACCGGGATCGCTGTGCTTTTTCGTGGTGATTGAACATATTTCGGGATGTGTCACTGAGTAGATTGTGAGTGTTAAATTTTAAGTTAACGCCTGACAGATGTTTTTGTTGTTATTTACTCACATTCTGTGTGTCGCAGTTCCGTTTTTTCGTTTTCATAAAACACTTTTTGGAAATTCTTGCCGCGGTATTTTCTGTCTCGGTTTGCGAGACAGGTTTTAATGTGCTATGAAACACGCTCTGTCGTGTGCTGAAATGCACCGTATTACGGCATGAAATGGGCTTTATCGCACACTGACAAAGCCCGTTTCGCAGGACTGGCAATTGGTCTGTATATTGGTGTAAAGATATAATATGGTGACAGACAGTGAATTATCTGCTACCCATTTATTTCCCGTTTTCATCGGGTCAAAGCCTTTTGTTAAAAAATATCGCACGTATGACGACGAATGATTTAACAATCTGATGTTTTTAGTTGTCGTATTTTACATAAGGCATCAGCCTGTGTCGTGGCGTAGTATGCTGCTCTTTGTGTGCGGACACGGTATTTTTATTCCTGTTAATTAAGTATAATTAACCTTATATGCTTGACACGTAATGTTTTATTTCCTAACTTGCAGAACATAATAATCCGACAGCCTGATTGTAGTACGTACTTTTAGGCATTCGGCAAAAGTTTTGACAGAGGACTCTTTCAGGCGGTTTCATCCGTTATTCGACGATAGGTCACGTGCGTGGCAGTCAGAGTATCAGGGTGGTTTATGACAAGGTGTGTCGTGATGTTTATATGTTGAACTGTTGACGGCAACGGTTTTTTACCGGATTTATCGTATCATTTGATGTGCGTTCGCTGGATGATTGCGGGGCTGTTTCACTCGGAAAAAGAATTGAAATATTGTTCGGATGGTGAGACTTCAGGTTGTGATATAAGATTTGGAAGCCCTGTATGTGAATTTAAAGTTATTATTCTGTTAATGTGGTATGATCGTGAATTTTATCCATTGCATGAATATCTTACGGTGATTGGCTTGAAACAGGATGGTGGTCTGTGCAGACAAACTGAGAATATTCCTTGCAGATGATGATTCGGCAATGGTAAGCAAGAACTTGGTGTTATAAGTGTTTGAATATAAATATGATATACGGTGAAGGAAATTAACAGTTGTGAAACTCTTGTTTCCGGAGTATATGTGAACGGACGGTGGAAAGTCCGCCGGAGCCGGTGTGGCTTTCCGTGTTCCGATTTTTTCTTGAGACAATCCGGGTGGTAAGGTATCCGATATATAAGAAACTGAAGGCAGACTATGTGTTGCCGACAGCATGCAGGAAGATTTCAGTTGGTAGAGGATTGTTTCAGGATGATTCACGGTCCGGCATGGTTTTCCTGCACGTGCCGGATCATTATTATTAGGGTTTTAGCGTTTAGGTATGTGGTGCGTGCCCGTTTCTTACTACAGGATGAAAGCTGCTGTTGCGGTTTGTCACTCGTAAGGGGCGGCCACGCCACATGGTGATATGAGCGAAAATAAGTGGCTAATAATTTTGCGCTTCATCCTTTTTGCAGTATTTTTGTGATTAGTAAACAGCAGCACATGGCAAGACACAACGAGATGGGCCGATGGGGCGAAGACGTTGCGGCCGAGTATCTGAGGCAGCAGGGATACGTCATACGCGAGCGCGACTGGAAGTCGGGCCGGCGCGACATAGACATAATAGCCCTTACGCCGGACGCCCTGACGGTGGTCTTTGTCGAGGTGAAGACGCGCCTGCCCGACAGTGCCGCGGCACCTGAGGATGCCGTGGATGCAGTGAAGATAAGAAACCTGTGTGTGGCTGCCGACAATTATGTGAAGATGCACGAGGTGGACGAGGAGCTGCGTTTCGACATCATCACGGTGGTAGGCACGAAAGGGTGTGAACCGAGAATAGAGCACATAGAGGACGCGTTCAATCCGCTGCTGATAATCTGAACGGCATGACTACATACAAGATAAGACTTGACGAGGTGGACTCTACCAACACATATCTGCGCCATCTGGAGCATTTGCCCGATGCAGATGTCGTGGTTGTGACGGCTTGTCACCAGACCGCCGGGCGCGGCATGGGCAGCAACCGGTGGGAGAGTGAGGACGGGAAGAACCTGCTTTTCTCTCTTATGGTGCGTCCAGAGGGCGTGCCAGTGGCGCGTCAGTTCGTCTTGTCCATGGCTGAGGCGCTGGCTGTGAAAGCTGCTCTCGATCCTCTGACTGACGGATTGTCGCTGAAATGGCCCAACGATGTCTATTGGCACGACCGTAAAATAAGCGGTACGCTCATCGAGACATCCATCAGCGGTAAGTTCGTGAAGGACTGCATATTCGGCACGGGTGTCAATATTAATCAGCAGGAGTTCCGCAGTGACGCGCCGAATCCTGTGTCGCTGCGCCAGATAACGGGCCGCGACACTGATATAGACATGGTGTTCGACAAGGTGTTGGAGGCGTTCGAAGGTTATTACTCTATGGTGCTTGCCGGCGAATACGACCGTGTGGCGGCGCTTTATCATGACGTTCTCTACCGCCGCACCGGCATGCACGCCTATTCGGACGGTGACGGACAGTTCATGGCTTCGGTAGTGAGAGTGGATCACGACGGTCGTCTGGTGTTGCGTGATGAGGCCGGACGCGAACGCAAATATGCTTTCAAGGAAGTGAATTACATTATTTGAATAATATATGGCAAAGTACAAGAGAATTCTATTGAAGCTCAGTGGCGAGAGCCTGATGGGTGACCAGCATTTCGGAATCGATCCTGTGAGACTCGACGAATATGCAAGACAGATAAAGGAAGTGCACGAGATGGGTGTGCAGATTGGTATCGTGATTGGTGGTGGAAACATTTTCCGTGGCCTCAGTGGGGCATCTAAAGGCTTCGACCGTGTGAAGGGCGACCAGATGGGAATGTGTGCCACAGTGATCAATTCGCTTGCTTTGAGCTCTGCTCTCGGTGCGAACGGGGTAAAAAATAAAGTGCTAACGGCCATTCGCATGGAACCTATCGGAGAGTTCTATACAAAATGGAAGGCTATCGAAGCAATGGAAGCAGGTTATGTCTGCATATTCTCAGCCGGTACGGGATCGCCTTATTTCACTACAGACACGGGTTCGTCGTTGCGCGGAATTGAGATTGAGGCAGATGTGATGTTGAAGGGAACACGTGTTGACGGCATCTATACCGCCGATCCGGAGAAGGATCCTACCGCAACGAAGTTCAGCGACATAACCTATGACGAGATTTATACCCGCGGACTGAAGGTGATGGATCTCACTGCCACGACGATGTGTAAGGAGAACAATCTGCCGATTTATGTGTTCAATATGGACGTGTACGGCAATCTGAAACGTGTTATGGACGGTGAGGATATAGGTACTTACGTTCACAATTAATCGCATTATACAAGACGTCTGGTCGTTCACAAGGCGTCGGAACCATATCATAGAGTCATCCTCATGCCAGTTGTATGGGGATGATATTTATTTTATCGGTTTATAAACAAAATATGCCGGTGTGGCTTTAAACCCATACCGGCATATCTTTTTGTTCTCTATTGTTGTTTTGTTTCCTGTTCTGTTCGTTCAAGTTTTTCCTTTGGCAGCGATATTTTTACGCGTATTGCAGTCGGTCATTGTACTTCTGTGAAGTCCACATATTCGCCTTCGTCCTTCGGAATTATCTTTTTCTTCATCTGTTTGGCGTTGTGTGTATATATCGTTTCCTCTCTTGTGGTGTCTGGACGATACGTTGTGCGGTGCTTTTTTGTGTTGTTGAAGCCGAAACTATGCAATGTATCTCGTATGTTCCGGTATATTCTGAACAGGGTGGCACCCAAGAGTATCGCTATTACAAGGGCGAATATAAGAATTATTTTGAATAAAGTAAACATGTCAGTTCCGTTATTTTTGCGTCATTTATTATCGTTGTCACCGCTTTTCTTGAACTGTATGAATATGGATATTATGACATACAGCGGTATGATAAGACTGAAACTGCCGATGAATCCGAACAATAAAATCATGACAGCGCATAATATGATGAATGAATATTTTATCTCATTGCCTTTCCATCCCCACTGTTTGAACTTGAGGGCGAACATAGGGAGCTCAGCCACAAGCAGCCAGCAGCAGAGAGCTACGAGCAATATGAGTACGCACACCATCCACGGCGAGCTCTCGAGCCATCGTGTCTGGGTGGCGATGAGCGAGCCCCAGAACAGGGCGTTGGCAGGTGTAGGCATTCCGATGAACGATGTTGTCTGTCGCTCGTCAAGGTTGAATTTAGCCAGACGAAGCGCAGAGAATGCCGCCATAATGAATGCTATGTATGGCAGAATGTTTCTTGTGGGTTCGAGAAATGCAGGATAGTCCATCACGCTGAGTTGCGAAAAGACTATTGCCGAAGGTGCAAAGCCAAATGTGATGTCATCGGCCAGTGAGTCGAGTTCCTTGCCGATGGGCGACGACACTTTGAGAAGTCGTGCGCTCATACCGTCGAAGAAGTCGAACGCCGCACCTATGATAATCCAGATAAGTGCCGTTCTTGCGTCGAGCATGAAGGCATATCCCGTAGCGATGCAGCCGGAAATGAGGTTGCAGCAGGTTATGGCGTTAGGTATGTTTCTTATTATTGAATTAGGCATTTGCAATCTGTTATCTAACAGTTTTCTTATTTCAGTTTTGCTATTATAGTCTGGTCACCCGTCGTGCTCTGACCCATCTTCACGCATACCTCACTTCCCAACGGGAGGTAAACGTCAACGCGTGAGCCGAACTTGATGAATCCCAGGTGCTCGTCGATGTAGCATTCCTCGCCTTCTTTGGCGTATGTGACTATTCGGCGTGCCATAGCTCCGGCAATCTGACGGCAGAGTATGTCCTTGCCATCGGGCGTCGTGATGATTATGTCGGAATGTTCGTTTTCCTCGCTTGCTTTCGGAAGCCACGCCTTATGGTAGTTTCCGTTCTGATGATGTACGAGCTTCACCCGGCCGTCAACCGGAAACCAGTTCGCATGGACATTGAAAAGACTCATGAATATGCTTATCATAAGACGCTTTTCATGGAAATACTGGTCTTCGTCAACTTCCTCTATGACCACGATACGGCCGTCGGCAGGTGCCACAACGATGTTCTCTGTGTCTTCCTGAGGAAAATATCTGATTGGGCAGCGGAAAAAGTTGACCACTACTCCGTATAATGCTACTGCCACTACCACAAAGAACCAGAACGGTATCTTGTTGTCGAGATTGCGCCATAACAGAAGCGCTATGGCTGCAAGAACAATGAATCCGTACAGAAGTGTATCCGTGCCTTCGCGGTGCAGACGTATTTTTTTCAGTCGTTTAATTCTTTTTATCATAGCGGTTGAGGTACATCTATCTTTTTGCAAAGATAGTTGTTTTTTATAGATTGGACAAATTTTTCATATCATTCTTTTGGTCGTGTAGTTTTAAAATGGTAACTTTGAAATCAAATTTGCTTGAAAATGGAAGATTTTGTACACCTTCATGTTCATACCTATTACTCAATTCTCGACGGCCAATCCAGGGTGCAACGCCTTGTGGATAAGGCCATCGGCGACGGAATGAAAGGTATGGCCATCACCGATCACGGCAACATGTTCGGTATAAAGGAATTCTATAATTATTGTAAGGGCATAAACAAAAAACGTAAGGAGGCCGGTGAGGAGCCGTTCAAGCCTATTCTGGGATGCGAGATGTATGTGGCGCGTCGCCGGAAAGAGGATAAGGTGAAGGAAAAAGGCGACATGAGCGGCTATCATCTTATCGTTCTCGCGAAGAATTATAACGGTTATAAAAACCTCATAAAGCTCGTCTCACGTGCGTGGGTGGACGGTTATTATATGCGTCCGCGTACAGACCGTGAGGATCTTGAACGCTATCACGAGGACCTTATCATCTGTTCGGCTTGTATTGCGGGCGAAGTACCGTCGAAAATACTGAAAGGCGACATAGCCGGAGCGCGTGAGGCGCTGGAGTGGTATAAGCGTGTCTTCGGCGACGATTACTATCTTGAGTTGCAGAGACACGAGGTCAAGGACCCCAACATCAGGGCAAACAGAGAAACGTTCCCGCTGCAGCAGAAGGCGAACAAGGTGTTGATGGAGTTTGCCAAGGAGTATGGAGTGAAGCTGGTTTGTACTAACGACGCGCATTTTGTGGATCAGGACAACGCCGAAGCGCACGACCACCTGCTCTGTCTAGCCACGGGCAAGGACCTGGACGACCCGAAGCGAATGTTATACACTAAGCAGGAGTGGTTCAAAACGAGGGCCGAGATGAACGAGGTGTTCTCTGATGTGCCGGAGGCGATGGCCAACACGCTGGAGATTCTCGACAAAGTGGAGATGTACAGCATCGACCACGACCCTATCATGCCGTTCTTCCCGATACCTGCCGAGTTCGGAACGGAGGAGGACGTAAGACGGAAATATACGGAGCAACAGCTTTATGAGGAGTTCACCACCGACGAAAACGGAGAGAACCCGCTGCCGAAAGAAGAGGCAGACAAGAAGATAAAGCATCTCGGAGGATTCGAGAAGATATACCGAATAAAGTTCGAAGCCGACTATCTTGCCAAACTGGCATACGATGGTGCGAAGCGTCTTTACGGCGATCCGATACCTGACGATGTGGCGGAACGCGTGAAATTCGAGCTTCATATCATGAAGACGATGGGTTTCCCCGGTTACTTCCTCATTGTGCAGGACTTCATCAATGCCGCGCGTAACGAGCTCGGCGTGCTCGTTGGACCGGGTCGTGGATCGGCTGCCGGTTCGGTTGTGGCATACTGTCTGGGCATCACCAAGATAGACCCTATAAAGTATGACCTGCTGTTCGAGCGTTTCCTGAATCCTGACCGAATTTCTTTGCCTGATATTGATACCGACTTTGATGATGACGGTCGAGGCCGGGTGCTCGAGTGGGTGGAGGATAAGTACGGCCACGACAAGGTGGCGCACATCATCACCTACGGTACCATGGCGACCAAAAACTCGATAAAGGATGTCGCGAGAGTGGAGAAACTGCCGCTCGATATATCCAACCATCTGTGCAAGGCGATACCAGACCGTCTGCCCGACGGTATGAAGATGAATCTTCCGAATGCCATAAAGGCAGTGCCGGAACTGCGTGAGGCGGAGGCAAGTCCTAATCCGCAGCTCAGAAATACCATTCGTTATGCCAAGATGCTCGAGGGAACCGTGCGTGGCACAGGCATCCATGCGTGCGGTACCATTATCTGTCGTGACGCCATAAGCGACTGGGTTCCGGTGAGCACGGCAGAGGATAAGTCGGACCCCGGACACAAACTTCTGGCCACACAATACGACGGTCATGTGATAGAGGAGACCGGACTGATAAAGATGGACTTCCTCGGTCTGAGCACGCTTTCCATTCTTAAGGAGACGGTTGACAACATAAAGCTGACCAAAGGCATAGAGCTCGACCTGGACAAGATTCCTATCGATGATGCCGAAACATACAAACTCTATCAGGAGGGACGCACCGTGGGAACATTCCAGTTTGAGTCTGCTGGAATGCAGAAGTATCTGCGCGAGCTCAAACCTACCGTGTTCGAGGACCTCATAGCCATGAACGCCCTTTACCGACCGGGACCTATGGACTACATTCCGCAGTTCATACGTCGTAAGAACGGGCAGGAGGAGATAACCTACGACATCCCTTGCATGGAGAAATATCTCAAGGACACCTACGGCATCACCGTATATCAGGAGCAAGTCATGCTTCTCTCGCGACAGCTCGCCAACTTCACGCGAGGCGAGAGCGACGCCCTGCGTAAGGCGATGGGTAAGAAGAAGAAGGACATCGTTGACAAGATGAAGCCTAAGTTCATCGAGGGCGGAAAGGCAAACGGCCACGATCCGAAGGTGCTCGAGAAGATATGGGCCGACTGGGAGAAGTTCGCTTCCTACGCATTCAATAAGAGTCACGCCACGTGCTATTCGTGGGTGGCATATCAGACGGCCTATCTCAAGGCTCACTATCCTGCTGAATTCATGGCCGGAAACATGAGCCGATGCCTCAATGATATAGGAAAGATAACCAAGTTGATGAGCGAATGTAAGGCGATGGGCATAAAATGTCTCGGTCCGGACGTGAACGAGAGTCGCCTGAAGTTCAGTGCCAACAAGAAAGGTGAGGTGCGTTTCGGTCTTGGAGCAGTGAAAGGCATGGGCGATTCAGCCGCCCAGGCAATCATAACCGAGCGCGACAACAATGGTCCTTACAAGGACATCTACGACTTCGCGCAGCGTGTCAATCTGTCTGCTGTCAACCGAAAGGCATTTGAAAGTCTCGCGTTGAGCGGCGGATTCGACAGTTTCGGAATGCCGCGTGAACAATATTTCGGCGTGACGACCAAGGGAGAGATGTTCCTCGACACGCTTGTGCGTTACGGACAGCTCTATCAGATGGAGAAGATGCAGGCAAGCAACTCGCTCTTCGGAGGGTTCGACGCGGTTGACATTGCAAAGCCTCAGTTGCCTCAGTTTGAAAAGTGGAGCACCATAGAGAAGCTGAACAAGGAGCGCGACCTCGTGGGAATATATCTCTCTGCCCATCCTCTGGACGACTACTCCGTGGTGTTGAACAAGATGTGCAACATACACTGTTCGGAGTTGGGACGCGATGCCGACAAGAAAGAGCTTGCCAAACGTGACAAACTGACGTTCGGAGGCATTGTAACGGGAGTCGTCTCGCGATGGACGAAGACCAACAAGCCTTACGGCTTTGTGACCATTGAGGACTATGACGGTCCGGGTGAGCTCGCGCTTTTCGGCGATGAGTGGGCACGCTGGCAGTTCATGTTCAAGGAAGGATACAGCATCTATCTGACGGCAAACTGCGTACCGCGTTATCGCAACAATGACGACCTGCTGGACATTCACATAATGAACATCGACTTTCTCAACGATGTGAAGGAGAAATACATAGAGAAGGTGACCGTGATGGTGAACACTGCAATAATAGACGAGACGCAGATGAACGACCTCTCCACCGTCATCAAGAGCAATCCGGGAAAGGTTCCGCTCTATTTCATGATATACGACGTTGAGCGGAACAAGGATGTCCTGCTTGTGAGCAAGAGCAACAGCGTGGACATTAACGCGTCGTTCATACAATACATAGAGTCGTGTCCGGCGCTGAGTTACACGATAAACTGAAAATGGCATAATCTTTGCAATATGTATAATGCAACAGGGTGTATTTTTTTTAAGTAATAACATCAAAGCAAAATAAGAAAATGGAAGTTAAAATCACAACCGAGAATTTTGAGAGTTACAAGAATGGTGAACTGCCTTTGGTAGTTGATTTGTGGGCAACATGGTGCGGACCGTGCCGTATGCTTTCGCCGATTATTTCAGAACTGGCAGGCGACTACGACGGCAGAATAGTTGTAGGAAAATGCGACGTCGAGGAGAACGACGACATAGCATCAGACTACGGTGTGCGCACTATCCCGACCCTGCTCTTCTTCAAGAACGGCGAGCTCGTTGATAAGTTCGTAGGTGCCACAACAAAGGCAGTGCTGCAGGAGAAGTTCGACGCTCTGCTGAAGTAACTCTGATAAAAGATATGTGAAACGCGGGGTATGTTCCGGCTGTGCCGGGGCATACCTTTTTTTATTCCCACGGGTGTGGCTTACGTGTCGTCGGAGGTGGAGCGGGGTATAGGTAACGGGGTGTCGTTGAGTCTGTCAGAGGGTTTCTCGTCCGGCATGGCAGACGGACCGTATGGCGATATGCATTATTGCATAAATATACAGTTTCTTGATTGCCGATGAATATTTATACATCGTCAACTCGCTGAGAATGTCGATGGAACGCACTACATATTTTTTTGTCGCAAATACGCGAGTTTTGAGAGGTTTGCGTAATTCTTTGTCATACAGCGGATTACGCTTTTGTGCGTTCCGATGACGTTCGTACGGTGTTGCGAAATGGCCTCTTTCAGGGTGCGATAAGGCCCATTTCAGGAGCTGATATGGCCTTTATTGAGGTGTAAAACGGGCTTTTTCGCAGTGCGAAATGGGCAATATCGCACGTGCAGCGTGAAAATTCCGGTTTTCCGTTCGCCCCGTTCGGTTGTGAAAAAGGCTCTTTTGCATTTTCTATAAGCGTCGCGACTGATTTCCGTTTTCTATTTCGCGAAATTTTTTTGTCAAAATCTTTTACTTCTGAAATTGCATAAATATACATTTCCTTCGGTTTGTCATGTCTGACAAAAAGTCTGAAGGCATGATTTTATATACATCCTGACAGGGGGAACGGTTGTTGTCGCAGTGTGGCAGAATGACAGACGTGACACGTCCGTGTGGTAGTTGTGGTGTGTATAAAATGCTGATGACGGGTTGGTGGTGACATGTTGTCAGTGTGTTTAGGGTGTATTTCTTCGTGTCGGTCGGTATAAAAGAAAACAGCATCCACACGCCGGTGTCCGGTCCGTGTGAATGTTGTCGTGTCTTAGTGTGGTTGTTTTCGCGCCGCGTCATGTGGTTTGCCGCACCGCGGACACCACTGTATGTCCGGCTGCTTATGTCCTCTTTATCAGATGATTACGGAGCGGCTGCCGTCCTCGTTCTCCTTTATCGTCACCTTGGTGGCGTCCTCAGGCAGCAGTTCCTCAATGAGTTCCGGCCACTCTATGAAGCAGTAAGCGCCGCTGTAAACATATTCCTCGTATCCGAGATCGTACACTTCCTCCAGTTTCTTTATGCGGTAGAAGTCGAAGTGGAATATCTTGTCGCCGGTAGTGTCCGACTGATATTCGTTCACTATTGCGAATGTAGGCGAAGTGATGACGTCGGTCACGCCCATACATTCGCACACAGCCTTGATGAAAGTGGTCTTACCGGCGCCCATCTTGCCATAGAATGCAAACACCTTGGCGTCTTTCATACATGCCACAAACTGTTTTGCGGCATCGCCGATCTGGTCGAGCGAGTTGATTATTATTTCCATATCTTTATGTTTTTATCGTTTTCTTGATGTGAGGGTTATTAGCGGTATGAGCATCTCTTCCATCGAAATACCGCCGTGCTGGAACGTGTTCTTGTAGTAGGACACGTAATAGTTGTAGTTGTTCGGGTAGGCGAAGAATGAGTTTCCGGTGGCAAACACGTATGCGGTGCTGAGGTTCGGCGCGGGCAGTTGGGCCTTGCGAGGGTCTTTTATCACGAATACGTCTTTCGAGCTGAAGTTCAGATTCTTGCCCAGTTTGTATCTGAGGTTGGTGTTTGTGTTGCGGTCGCCCACAATCTTCACGGCTTTCGACGCGCGGATACTGCCGTGGTCGGTCGTTATTATCACCTTGCAGTCGGTCTCCGACAGCTTTCTCAGCAGCTCGCTCATCACCGAGTGCTGAAACCAGCTGAGCGTTATGCTGCGGTAGGCCGACTCGGTGTTGGCCAGCTCGCGCACCATCTTCGACTCCGTACGGGCATGCGAGAGCATGTCGATGAAGTTCACCACAATCACGTTGAGGTCGTTTCTGAGCAGTTCGTTCAGACGTTCCACAATCTTCTCGCCTCCCGCCGTGCCGTTTATCTTGTGATAGCTGAACGTGTTGTGGCGTCTGAACCGCTCAATCTGTGTACGTATCAGCGGTTCCTCGTTGAGGTTCTTGCCCTCCTCTTCGTCCTCGTCCACCCATAGCTCAGGGAACATCTCGGCTATCTTGCTCGGCATCAGGCCGCTGAATATGGCGTTGCGTGCGTATTGGGTGGCGGTGGGCAGGATGCTCATATACATCTCCTCGTCGATGTCGAACAAGTTTCCGATCTCCTGGGCGATGATCCTCCACTGGTCGTATCTGAAGTTGTCGATTACGATGAGGAACACTTTCTCGCCGTTGTTCAGCAGCGGGAACACTTTTTTCTTGAATATATCAGGACTCATGAGCGGACGTTCTGTGTCGCCGGACGCAGTCATCCAGTCCATATAGTTGTTCTTCACATACTTGGCGAAGCCTATGTTGGCCTCTTCCTTCTGCATCTGCAGCGTCTCGGTCATCGCGCTGCTGGTGCTGCTCAGCTCCAGTTCCCAGTGCACCAGACGCTTGTATATATCCACCCAGTCGTTGTATGTGCGGCTGTCCATTATCTGCATGGCAATGTTTCCGAAGTTCTGCTGATAGCTTGTCTGCGTCACTTCGGTTACAATCTGTTTCTTGTGGATGTTCTTTTTCAGTGTCAGCAGAATCTGGTTGGGGTTCACCGGCTTTATGAGATAGTCGGCTATCTTCGACCCGATGGCCTGGTCCATGATGTTCTCCTCCTCACTTTTAGTCACCATCACCACCGGTGTGGCAGGCGATATCTCCTTTATCTGCTGCAGAGTCTCAAGTCCTGTGAGTCCGGGCATCATCTCGTCGAGCAATATCAGGTCGAAAGTGGTCTGCTTGCATTTGTCTATGGCGTCTATGCCATTGCTCACGGTTACCACTTCGTAGCCCTTTTTCTCGAGGAAGATGATGTGTGCCTTGAGCAGCTCTATCTCGTCATCCACCCATAATAACAAACCGTTTGTCATACGTATGATGTTTTGTTACACTTTGTTTTTATGCCGTCGCCGGTGCCGTTTCCGACATTCCGGAGCATCTGTACCGGCAGTTTCAGAAGCCTTCCAGATCGTAGTATTCGTCGTCGGTCACGTCCGGAGTGTTCTTCTTGTTCTTGTTGCCTGTGTCCTCGAAGTCGTCGTCGAAGTAGAACTCGTTCTCCAGCTGGTCAGCCGGCTGCTTTTCCTCCTGCTGCTTCTTTTCCTCCTGTTGTTTCTGAGGTGTGGTCTTGCTGTCGTCAGTGTCCTTCTTCTGCGGCTGTTTCGGTTCCTCCTTCGGCTTTGCGTTCTCGTTGTTGTTGTCCTGGAGGTCCTCCAGAGGAATGATTATCGAGTTGTCCGGCTCGGTCACTACGTCTTTGTTCTCGTCTTTTACGCTGTCCGGTACAGGGTTGGTTACGTTGTTTTCCTGTTTTGTCTCGTCCTTCTTTTCGTCCTTGACGCTGTCCGGTACAGGATTCATCATGTTGTTCTCCTGTTTTGTCTCGTCTTTCTTCTCGTCCCTTACACTGTCCGGTACAGGATTCATCATGTTGTTCTCCTGTGGGTTCTCGTCATTCTTCTCGTCTTTTACGTTGTCCGGCACAGGATTCATTATTATATCTTGCTGATCGGTCTCGGTCTTATCTTCTTGCGGCTTCTTCTCTTCAGACTCAGGAACGATGGTCGTGCCGCCCTGTGTATTGTCGTTGCCGTTGTTCGGTTCTACCGGAATCACGGTTCCTCCGGCATTTTCCGCAGGTGCGTTCTCCTCAGGAGTGATTATCGTTCCGTTGTCTTGCGGTGTCACGTCGAGTCCGTTGTCTATGAATGTTCCGTTGTCGAGCAGCTGGTCTATTTCCTCAGGTGTAGGCTCGGCGTCCTTGGTTCTTACGGTGGTTATCTCCGTAGGCTCGGTGAGCAGATGCAAGGTGCTGACCTTGAGTGGCGCGAAGTGTTTGTTGTAGAACTTGTCGTAGTCGTCATAACTGTATTTCGTGCCGAGCAGAGGCAGGTTTGTCGTACTTATTATAATGGTACGGCTGTGCGCTGCTTGTCTTATGACGCTCTGCTGATCGTAGAGCTGTCGTGCGTACTGCAAGGCCTCGTCGTAGTTTCTGAATCCGGATACAGTCATCCTGTTCAGTCCCTCGGCCGGTTCTATCACGATGTCGAAGTTACGCACCATATAGCTCGTGAAGTTATATTTTGCCAGTTCGTACAACAGTTTATTCTCGTTCACAGAGTCAGGATTGTATGCGAATATGAATAGGAAGTCGGTGTTCCGTTCGGCCGACAGCGTCTTTTTGGCAATCGAATCGGGCGGATTGAGTGTCTGCGTGCGGCGTTTCCACACGTTGCTCATATCGAATTTGCCACCGTAAATCTTTCGTCCGGCTTTCACACCATTCACAATCATGCCGGCAAGATTGCTCAGCTCGCTCTGCGGGAACTTCTCCACGAGTGTGTTCATATCGTTCACACAGCCCTCGGCATCGCCCTCGTTGAGCTTTCCGAGACCGCCAATGAATATGAACTTGTCGCGGTTTGCTCCGAGCGGGAAGCGTGTCTCGGATATCTTGAGGTTGGCAGCCACCTCTTGCAGACGGTCTGCCTTGAACGCGTCGTAGGTCGCCGCGTAGATGGAATCCTCTATATGCTCGCCGAATTTGGCGTTTTCTACGAAGTAAGGATCTGTTAGCAGCGTTGTCCACGGGCTTTCCGGATATTGCTGTTTCAGCTTTTCCACATACGTCTCTGCCGTCTGCGGGTCGCCTTTTCTCGAATAGAGAAGGAACAGATGATAGAACACGTCTGCCATATTCTCATAGTCCGGATAGCTGTCGGTGAGGCGACGGAGCGCCTTTTCACTCAAAGGCAGATTGTCGAGCTTGTCCTTGAATATTACGCCGGAGTTGTATAGACCGTCCATTATTATGAGGTTGCTGGCCTGTACCTGTTCCTCTGTGAACGGTATCTGCTTGAGATAATACTCGCGTTTGTGCGGATCGTTCTGCGCGCTGTCGGCTATCTGTTCGAGCGAGTCGGCTACAGCTTCAGCCCTGGCAATGGAGTCGAGCTGTTCTTCGGTCATCTCCTGCTGACCGCCAAAGTCCACTACAGTCTTGTTGACACGCTGCCAGTTGTCCACGTTTTCCCTCTTTCCCCATATCTTCTGGAACTCGGCTTTACCTTGGTTCACAGCCATCTGGTTGTAGAAATACCACACAGAGTTCTTGTTGTTCTGTCCCTGGTTCTGCGGGTTGCGGTTGTTTATGTTGCCGGCAGTGCCTCCGTTCTGTGCTATTACCTCCTGAGCTTTCTGCTCGGCCAGCTTGTCCTGCTCCTCCTTTTCCTTTTTCTTCAGAGCCTCGATCACGCGGTCGATGGCCTCGTTGCGCTGTTTCTCGTCCATCTTTGCCAAAGCCTGGAGCGAATCCTGCAAATGAATGGCGTCTGTGTAAGGCACAAGCTCGTCGAGAACTTTGGAACGTCGCGACAGTTCCTCGTAGTCCTTACGCTCTTTGTCGAGCAGTCCTATAGCCTCGCCGTAGCAGCGTTGCGCATCGTTATAGCGCTCGCGCTCCCAGTAAATGTCGCCGAGCTTGAGCAGCAACACACCTTTCTCTATGCCGTTACGGGTCGAACCGCTGTTTCCTTTCTCGTATGCTGATATGGCGTTGAGCGTATCTTTCTGGCTCATGTAGATGTTTCCGATGGCATAATACACCTGATCAAGATAATCCTTGTTCTTGTCTGATGCGGCCATGCGTTTCAACCGTCTTATCATTTTCTTGGAGTGAGAGCCCGACATCACCTCAGTCATGGCTATGCGTGCGTTGAACTCTATCTCGTAAGGCGGATTCTGCCGTATGACTCTCTTGTAAGCCTTCATCGCCTCCGTCTTGTTGCCCAGCTCACTTTGCAGCTGTCCCATTAGATACCATTCGCGGGCACGCTGTTTTCTGCGCATTTCGTGTTTTATGACTTTGCGCAGATATGGGATGGCTTTCTCATAGTCGCCTGTGTGTATGTAGTAGTTGGCGTAGGTGTAGTCCCACTCCTTGCGGGCCTGCCAGTGTATGGAGTCGCGCTGCATGTTGCGTATGACGTCCTCGGCATCGTATATCCATCCCTCTTCGAGATAACATTTGGCCAGCCACGCCCTTGCTTTGCCGTAGATGGCAGGCTGTGTCTGATACAGACGGCTCATATATGAGAAAGTGGAGGCAGCCTCGTCGAAGTCGCCTTTGCTGAATTGCGCGCGTCCCATGAGCAGCCATGCCTTCCATAGGAATGGGTTATACTCCTTACGTCCGAGCCATTCCAGGTCCTTCTCGGTCTTTTTCCTTTGTTTCGTCCATACCGGTTTGCGCTTTATGCTGTGCAGCTTTATTGCCTTCTGACACTTTTCTATGGCCTTGTCGAAGTTGCTTTTGCCCAGGTCGCGGCTGTTTTTGTTGCCGACGGTGTATAGAGGTATGATCTCCGTAAAGTTGTCGCGGTTGCCGTTTTCCTTCTCCAACGAACCGTCGATGTATGCCACCGAGCCGTTATAATAGGTGTTGTATCTTGCATTGAAGGCATGCCACCACCTGCTCTTCGCAGTGTTTTTCTGCGTAGAGCAGGCAGCCATCATCATGAGCCCCACGGCAGCCATGAGTATGGCGAAGTATTTAGCGTTGCGCTGTCTCACTCTTATTTAACTGCTTGAGAGTGTATTTTATTGTCTTACAAAGACAATAAATGACGATACTTACGAAAATAATCGATGCTCCCGACGGCACGTTGAGCCAGTAGGACATAGCCAGACCGATAACGCAGTCGATGCAACCAATGAGTATGCTGCATGCAGCTATGCGTCCGAAGTTGTATGTGAAGAGGTTGGCGGTCATCTGTAGAATGGTCAGCAGACTCATTGCCAGCACGATGCCTACCATGCGTAGCGTTGAGACTATGGTCATGGCGATGAGCGCCATCATGGCATATTCGATGAGGCTCACGGGCAAACGCTGTGAGCGTGCGAACTCAGGGTCGAACGCTGTGCTCACTATCATCCTGTAATAGGCTGTGAAAAGGAACAGCGTCACGACGCTCAGGGCTGCCAGCAACCACAGGTTGCCGCTCTCGATGGTGAGTATGCTGCCGAAGAGAAACGACGGAAGGTCGGGTACGAAGCCCGGTGTGAGGAAGCAGAACAGTATGCCGATGCTCATGCCGAAAGCCCAGAACACTGCTATTGCAGAGTCTTCGCGCACATTGCCGCGGCGCGACAACCACTGAATGCCGAACGCGCTGAGCACCGAGAACACCATTGCCGAGACTATGGGATTGACGCCAAGGAAGACGCCTATGCCTATGCCGCCGAACGATGCGTGGGTGATGCCTCCGCTGATGAATGTGAGGCGCCGCGTCACGATGTATGTTCCTACAAGGCCGCATACGATGCTTGCAAGCACCGAACCGATGAGTGCGTTCTGGAAAAAGCTGTATTCAAGAATGTTCATCGTCTATAAGCATTATCACTTCGTCCTTCAGTTCGTCGGGAAGGGATATTCCGCGCAGGGTGAGACTGCGGCACCACGCCTGCACTTCGTCCTGACGCATGGTGTGCAACACCTCGCTGAACTGTTCCACTTCCTGCTCGTCGTAGCTGTCGGACTGGCGTCCGGCAAACTCGTCGAGCTCTTCGTCGTCGAAATATTCTATGTCTTTAGTCGCGGCTTCCATCATACATTCCTGCTCGCATTTGGTAGATGTGCCGTCGCAGGTGGCACACGAAGCCACCTGGTTTACGGTATTGTCTGTGTTTCCAATGCCTTTGCGGCTGAATATGATGCCTGCCACAATCAGCAGAACGCCAATGAGTATAATCCAGAATAAGGACATTTGCGTATGTTTATTGTATTTCGTTTATGGTGAAACCCGCTTTGCGCAGGTCGTCCCAGAAGTGAGGATATGACTTTGACACCACTTCCGGATTGTTTATCGTCACGTTTCCGGCCATGAGACTTACCGGTGCCAACGACAGCGCCATGCGGTGGTCTTCGTATGTGTCGAACGCCGACATGTTTGGTTCGCAGCGTTGTCCGTCCCAGCACAGGGTGTCGTCGCCATCGTCAGTGAGCACGAATCCGAGCTTGCGCAGCTCTGTCTTCAGTGCCTCTATGCGGTCGGTCTCCTTTATTCTCAGGCTTGCAAGTCCGGTGAAACGGAACGGAATGTCCCTCATGACGCACGTCACCACTATCGTTTGTGCCAGGTCTGGCGAGCTGATGAAGTCGTAGTCGAGTCTCGGCAGCATGCACGGCACTTTCTTTAGGGTGACTGTCGTGGCGTGTCCTTCCTCCTTCGACTCGAAGATAGTCTTTATGCCGAGCAGCGAGAAAATGTATTTCACCACTGAGTCGCCCTGCTTCGAGCCGTCATACAGTCCGGTGAGCTTTATGGACGATTCAGAACCGCCGCACAGCGCGAGCATCTCATACCAGTATGAAGCCGCGCTCCAGTCGCTCTCTATGGTGTAGGGGCGTTGGATGTAAGGCTTCGGGTTCACGGTGACGGTATCCATCTCTGTCCAGTCGGCGTCAGCTCCAAACTCGCGCATCATCCACAGCGTGAGATCGATGTAAGGCTTCGAGACAATCTCGCCGGTCATTTTCAGGTCGAGTCCGTTCTTCAACACCGGACCGATCATAAGCAGTGCCGAGATGTATTGCGAACTCACGTTGCCTGGTATCTCCACATGTCCGCCGTCGAGTTGTCTGCCTCTGATGTGCAGTGGCGGGTAACCTTCCTCGCCAACGTACTCTATGTCGGCTCCGATATAGCGCAGCGCATCTACAAGCGGACCGATTGGACGGTGTTTCATGCGCTCGGTCCCGGTGAGTATGTGCTCGCCCGGTGTGGCGGCGAAGTATGCCGTGAGGAAGCGCATTGCGGTGCCCGCCGCCTTTATGTCCACGGTCTGCGGCAGGTTGTTCAGAGCGTTGAGTATCACTTCGGTGTCGTCGCAGTCTGAAATATTGTCGGGCAGGATGTCACCTCCCGCCAAGGCGTGTATTATCAGAGCACGGTTGCTGATGCTTTTCGAAGCAGGCAGCGCTATGGTTGTGTCTATCTGATAAGGTGCTGATATGTTGTATTGCATGTTGTTTTTGTTTGAAGGATTCCGGGTTCTTTTGGTACAAAGGTAACTAAAATATTCTTCTCGCCCAAAAATGTTAACTATGAATGACATGGTTTGCATTTATATAACAAAACGTCGGATATTCCGTAGCAATGCGGATAAGTATCGCGTAAAAGTACGTCACGCCGTTATGGTAGTCTGATTTGTCGTCTGGCGTCTGCTGGTGTTGCGGAAGATGATGTGTCATCCGGTTTTTGTATAAATATGCACCCGAAGTGTATAAATATTCATCCGGTAAGGATGTCAACTTCACGAGAGTGCCTGCGGAATCCAACAAAAAATATTTTACCGTGAATTCGCGGATTTTGAGCGGTTTTCTTAATCGGCTGTCCGTCAGCACGTTGGCGCGTTTCGCCGTCCGAAGGACTTTCTTTTGTCTTGCGAAATGGGCTTTTTCGGCTTGCGATTAAGCCCATTTCGTCCGATGATTAAGCCTGTTTCGTGTTGTGATATGGTGCTTATCGCGAGCTGAAAAAGCCTATATTGCAAAACCGTTGAGAAGATGTCGATGTGAAAGCGTATTGTTATTCATGTTTTATACGTAAATATCCGTTCTTTGATTTCTATTTCGCGAAAAAATATTGTCAAGATTTTTTACTTTCAGAAATGAATAAATATGCAAATCGGGCCTGCTTATCCATGTTTCGTTACACTTATAGCGGGATAATCAAATGGCTGTGACACGTGGCTGTCGGCACGTAAAGAGTAGGTAAGAGGTGAATATATGGCGGTATTGTAAAAATTAGTTAAACATACGGCTTTTACAGTAGCATTTTTGCGTATTATGAATAAAAACATTACCTTTGCATCGCTTTTTTGAAAAACGGGATGTAGCGCAGTTGGTTAGCGTACACGTCTGGGGGGCGTGTGGTCGCTGGTTCGAGTCCAGTCATCCCGACTATTTATTACCACTATTCAGCTTATTGTTCATTATTTTCCTTAAACATAGTCATCTCCGGTTTATGGTTTTACATGTCGGGGAATGAATAAAAAACTTATCACAATGAAAAAACTGTTTTTAGCAATGTTTGTCACGGCTTTCGCATTCAGTGCATCGGCTGCGCCTGCATCTGACGACAGCAACGGCTATGACGAGCAGACAACTCTGGCTATACGCAACATAGAGCGTTCGATGGAGCTTGTCGATGGAGTAATCTCGAAGTGTTTCACAGGCAGCGGTGCGAGAATGGTCATGAAAGATGTTTACGATCTCAACAGCCATAAGCGCGAGGACGGAACATCAGACGTATGGCCTTACACAGCCGTGATGGAAGCCGTGAACTCCATTCTCGAAGGTCTGACGGCTCTGAAGGATGTCGCTCCGGAATATTATGACCTCGAACACGACAGATATGTCAATCTTCTGAACGATCTGTATGCATCAATAAGATATTACGCAGGCAGCTACGAGCTTGTCTCATACACCCGTACTACAAAGTGGAGCGATATATACGGCGTTCACCGCGGTTCGCTTCCGGGTCAGGCTACGGTCACAGGCATAGAGAATGTATATGACGACCAGATGTGGCTCGTGCGCGAGTTCATCCGTGCATATAAGAATACAGGTGATGATATTTATCTCAGAAGAGCTGAATATCTGACCGAATACATTCTCGACGGATGGGATGCGTGCGTTGATTCTCGCGGTAACGAGTATGGCGGCATCACCTGGGGACCGGGCTACAACTCTAAGCACGCATGTAGCAATGCTCCTATTGTGTCGCCGCTGGTATGGCTTGCAGAGATGTATAAAGGCAAGGACGACACCACAACCCGCTATTTCGTGAACAAGGACAATACGCGCGGATCGGAGACAGTGAACAAGTATGAGTACTATCTTGACTTTGCCAAGAAGATATACGCATGGCAGAAGGAACATCTTTACGATTCCAGCACCGGATGTTATCACGACATGTGCGGCGCCGACAACACCATACAGTATGAGGAAGTGGATGGCGTGAAATACCGCAAGCACGTGAACATAGGTGCTCCTGGCGGTACACAGTTCACCTACAACACCGGTACTATGCTCTGCGGAGCCGTTGACCTCTATCAGGCAACGGGCGACGAGTATTATCTCAACGAGGTGAAGGATCTCGCGACAGACTCTTACACTCACTTCCGCGGCACACGAAAGACCATCGACGGTGATGTTTATTTCCCGTTCCCTTACGACAGCGACACGATGAACGGTTTCAACGCGTGGTTCAACAATGTACTCATGCGTGCCTTTGTTGATGCTGTTCCCTACGCGGACTTCAAAAATAGCCTCGGCGCTGCCGACAATTATGCTAAGCGCGGATGCTATAACTTCCAAAGCAATCTGGACTATGCGTATGAAAACTATCTGAAAGACGGATTCCTTCCGAACAATCTTCTCGGAGGATGGGAGTCGAACACAAAGACCAAGGCGTTCCATCAGGTGGCTTATGCTGCCGAGTATGCCAAGCTCGTGCAGTATCTTCTGAATGATGACAAGACCACGAATATCACAAATTTTAATAAGGAGACTGTTGAGAAAAACGTCAACGTATATGCCGTTGACGGCCGTCAGGTGCGCAGCAATGTCTCCAAGAGTGAAGCACTTGACGGACTGAAGAGCGGTGTTTACGTGGTTGACGGAGAGAAACACATGGTGAAATGACATAAGATATACGGTTGCTCAGACCGGCACATATCTGCCGTACGTGCGTTGTGTGGTCATTAGCTGCCGTACAAATATAGGGCGGGATGCTGAATAAAGGCATTCCGCCTTTTTGTTTTGTGTGATAACGTGTGTCGGACAGCGCGTCCTGATGGTGTGAACGAGTGCTTTTTTCACTCTCTATGTCGTTCTGTTTTTACGTTTTATGCGGTCGGTTGGCTGTCATGTTACGGCTGATGTCATAAAAAAACAGAAACACTTGCGTGGTGATGATAAAATGTTTACTTTTGTAGTCTGCATTTTACTGAAACTCAAGACAATCAACTAAAAACATAAGTATATGAATCTCAGAAAAAGAAACATCATGTTTACTGCTGCATTGTTCATGCTTGTGCAGATGTTTGCGCAGGGTCCGAACAACAGCGGAACCTATTATCAGTCGGCTGATGGAAAGAAAGGCAGTGCTTTGAAAACGGCTCTCTGGTCGGTGATAAAAAGTCATACGCAGCGTTCGTATGATAATCTGTGGGACGATTTCAAGACCACCGACCGGCGTAGCGACGGCAAAGTGTGGGACATGTATTCGAGTACGACAAACTATACTTTCGGTGCCGACCAGGCAGGAAGTTACAAGAAGGAGGGCGATGTTTACAACCGTGAGCACTCTTTCCCGAAAAGTTGGTTCAACAAAGCATCTCCGATGTACACCGATTTGTTCCATCTCGTGCCTACTGACGGATATGTGAACAGTCAACGTGGTAATTATCCATTTGGTGAAACCAATGGCGAAGAATATCAGTCGAACGGCGGATTCAGTAAATTGGGTAAGTGTACTGTGTCCGGATATTCTGGTATTGTGTTCGAACCAAACGACGAATACAAGGGCGATTTCGCGCGCATCTACTTCTACATGGCAACATGCTATGAGGACAAGATGAGCGGATGGAACAGCGATATGCTTGCCCATAACAAGTATCCGGCATACAAGACATGGGTGGTGGATATGCTCCTGCGTTGGGCAAAGGAAGATCCGGTGAGCCAGAAGGAGATAGACCGCAACAATGCCGTGTATGGCATACAGCACAACCGTAACCCGTATGTAGACTATCCTGGACTGGAACAGTATGTATGGGGCACAATGACAGACATGGCTTTCAGCTATGACAACTACGTGGAACCGGAAGGAACGCCTGTGCCCGATCCGGATCCGACTCCTGATCCGGACCCGACGCCAGATCCGACACCTGCAGGAGCGACCTATGAGAAGATTTCTTCTACAGACGGATTGCTTACCGGTTACAACTATATCATAGTCTATGAGCAGGACGGAACCGATAAATCGGTGGCAATGGGCGCACAGACTGACAACGGAATAAGGGACTGCGTGGCTGTGACTGCCGCCGACGGTAAGGTGATAGTGGATGACGCTGAGGCTGAAAACGTGCATGCGTTCACGCTTGGAGGTGCTTCAGGAGCATATACTCTGCGCGATGTGAACAGCGGAACTTATCTTTCTTACTCGGGCTCGAGCAATAAACTTTATTCAACAGCGAGCGTTACGGGCGACAATGAGCGCTGGGACATAACGTTCAGTGGCAGCAACGCGATGATAGAGAACAAGGCTGTGAGCGGACGGGTGATATATTATAATGAGTCGCACCCCCGTTTCGTTTGCTATGATAATCCGCAGAAGTATGTAGCTCTCTATCGCAGTACAACATCAACCGGTCTGGAGTCTGTCACAACAGACAGCAAGGCAGAGTACGTGAACGTGTACAGCATCACCGGAGTGATGGTCCGTTGTGACGTGGCACGCGACAATGCGCTCGCAGGACTGCCTAAGGGCATATACATAATAGGCGACAGGAAATATGTCGTAAGATAAACATTTGATTAGCTTTTTTGTCATGCCGCGGGGCTGTCTGATATGTACGGACACTCCGCGGCATGATTGTTGTTATGGGGTTAGGGTGATATAAATATGTGATTATTTGATAAATAATTATAACGCAATACCGTTGCGACTGATATTTATGCTATATTAGTCGTGAACATTCTTCGGAAGCGGCCGATGGGTGACGTTCCGGAGATTGACGTTAAAACAATATTTGAGTTATGAAAAGAATGATAAGGATTATATTTTTTGCGGCTGTTGTGATGACTGCAATGGCTTGCGCGACGAGCAAGACGACCGATGCGGAGCGCAGACAGAAGCTCGCGCTCACGGCACAGAATGTGAGAAAGGCGCTCGACGACAGATATTACACCATAGATATGACTTATATCCGGCCGGTGCGTACCGCCACGCGCCACTTGGACGGAGGGTACTACCTGCACATATCCGGCGACTCCATATATTCGTGTCTGCCTTATGTCGGCAGAGCTTTCAACGTTCCGTATGGCGGTGGAGTGGGACTGGACTTCGACGGAGTGATGCAGCAGTATAAGGAGTCGCGTGCGTCGGACAATAAGGGCACGAAGATCGATATTGTGGTTACGAATACGGAAGACCGTTATCAGTATCTTCTGTATGTCGGCGATGACGGACACGCCACGCTGAACATTTATCCTTCGTCGAGAGAGTCGATTTCTTTTGACGGCGAGATGAATTTTGACTGATGACAGGAACGATGGTTTCAATTTATAAGCCAGTGCTTATGGTGTGACATGATGGATAAGTGTAACGCCATATTTGTCGTGTCATAATGTTACTAAAAAATATGTCCTGACGGCGGCTGTAAGTCAAGTCGCTGTACAAACTGTTACTTTAAGGCATTAAATTATTATGTTTTAAATTAAAATACATATTGTTTCTTATAATTAAAACCGCACCTGAAAATAAGTCTGAAATAACATTAAAAAATAGTGGAAGTTACAAATTAAAAGTGTATATTTGTAGTGTCAGAAGCGAAAAACAATGCTCTTGTCAGTCAAAAACCGGACTGATGTGTTTTTCTGAAATGCTTTTCTGACAGTGTCAATCTCTCTCTATTTGGACATAACATACTCCAAAACACTATGATCAAGAAAACAGAGCGAGCCATTCTTCGTGAGAAGGGTGTCCCGCTCTGTATTTTTTGTGCCGTAAAACAGGTTTGTCTGGCGTCTTATTATGATACATCCTCAATAAAATATAACGGCATAAGTTCCGGATAAGTGTGGTTTTCTGCTGTTGGAATTAATCAATATAGGTAACTTTCAATTTGTAACCGGATTTCTATTTTCACGTCCGAGTTTCCCGATATACCCCGAAAAATAAGCACGTATTTGCTGACTGACTTTCCTTCGGGCGCAAATACGCGAAAAATAAGAGAATAATATAAAGTGTTGAATATCAATGATTTATGTTTGAAGGGCATTTTGTCGCTTTGCAATATGCACCATTTCGGCTTGCGAAATGGCCTATTTCAGGGGCCGAAATGCACCATATCACACCCTAATATAGGCTTTTTCGCATGCTGAAATGGGCTCTTTCGGAAAACAAGATGAGTATTTTCGGACTATGTTATAGGGTATATCAAGGTATGGTTCATACCGAAACAGGTCTTATAACGTATGGTTTAACATTCCTTTACATCTCTTTTGTGAAAATATTTTGTCAAAATAAAGTCAAGAAAAATTGTAAGTTCGTACTTCGGTTTTCATAAAAAAACGTCGGTGTCGGATGTTGGAGAAGACACAAGGTGTATGTGCTTCGCTCGTGGTGAAGGTTTGTCGGTCGCGATAATGTGAGCTTGTTGTTTGGGAGGCGTGAATTTATTGTTTTATTGGAGGGAATATATTGTTTTATTAGGATGAAATCATTATTTTGTTAGAGTAAATCCATTGTTAAGACAATGTGATTTTATTGTTTTTGCAACGTAAATTATTTGTTGTGATAATATGCGTTTATTATTCCGGCAATAAGAATCTATTATCGCGTGAGCCTCGTATGGTGATTGTTTATATAAATATACACTGCCATGAATTTTTCCGCCATCTTGTGATAATTCATTAATAAAACTAATGCCCGCAGAACTGCCACAGAGTGCATAAAATTTGTTAAATATTATTCCCAAAGTTGGTTTGCGGGCCGTACAGGTGTTATATTTATATGTGGAAAAAGTTTTTCCTGTATTCTTAAACAGTCATATCAAGATCTTTAAACAGTCATATTATGAACAGAACTTTATTATTTACGCTCTCATTGCTGATGGCATCGGCCATGACGTTTGCAGGTAACGACAATCCGCTTCCCGATTGGGCGTTGGGCGGTTTTACGCGTCCTGACGGCATAAATCCGCTTATCAGACCGAGAGCGGAGAGTGTTTTCAGGTGTCCGATGAAGTCGGCTGATGTCAACTGGGAGCTGGCCGACACGTTCAATCCCGCAGCTGTGGTGAAAGACGGTAAGATTTTCATACTTTATCGGGCTGAGGACAATCCTAAGGCCGGCATAGGTGGGCGCACCTCAAGAATAGGAGTCGCCGAGTCAGCTGACGGTCTGCACATAGACAAAAGACACGGACAGCCGGTAATGTTTCCCGATACCACTCAGATTTCGCGTGTATATGAGTGGCCGGGAGGATGCGAGGACCCGCGCGTTGTCGAGGCTGTGATCGACGGGAAAACGCTTTATGTGATGACCTACACGTCGTGGAACTATAAGTGTCCGCGTCTTTCCATAGCCACATCTTCCGACCTGCGCACATGGACAAAGCACGGTCCGGCTTTTCTGCATGCCCTGAACGGCAGATATGCGGACCTGGCGTGTAAGTCGGGCTCGATACTTACGGAGGTGAAGGACGGGCGCCTGGTGGCTGCGAAGGTGTCTGTCGGAGGCAAGAAGAAATATCTTATGTATTGGGGAGAACAATGGGTTTGTGCCGCAACGTCGGACGATTTGGTGGAGTGGACGCCCTATACTGACGCCGATGGTAATCTGATTAAACTCGCCGAACCGCGCAAGGGATATTTCGACAGTATGCTGACCGAGTGCGGACCGCCGGCTGTTGTCACTCCCAAAGGCATCGTGTTGTTCTATAACGGAAAGAATGACGTATGGCAGAAAGGTGATACCGATTATCCGTCGAACACATACGCAGCCGGTCAGATGCTTTTTGACAAGGACAATCCGCTGAGATATGTGGATAGACTTGACAAACCGTTTTTCCGTCCGATGACCGATTTTGAGAAAAGCGGACAGTATGCCGCCGGCACGGTGTTCATAGAAGGACTGGTATATCACCGCTCAAAATGGTTTCTTTACTACGGTTGTGCCGACTCAATGGTAAGCGTGGCGGTGTATGATCCTGCTGCACGTTCAGGCTTCGGAGACCCTGTAAAGATTGTATCCGATGGCGTCCGGAAATGATGCCGGGTGTTTCGTGCCCGGCGATACAGGGCTATAAGAATTGGAAAAAGATCTTTGCGGCCTTACGGAAACGGCGTTAAGGCTTGACGGTGTGGATAATGTGGTTGTGTGGAAACGGATATATGAAAAAGCGGCGGACCTGTATTTGATGTGTCATGACAGGTCCGCCGCTTTAAATTTTTGAGTTTCTCAGTATATGAGAATGAGTATTCTTATGTGCGTTTATTTTAGTATCAGCTCGACAGGGCAATGGTCGCTGCCATAAACCTCGTTGTGTATGAGAGCATTCTCCATGCGTTCCTTGAGTCGTTCGGAAATAAGGAAGTAGTCGATACGCCATCCGGCGTTCTTCTCTCTTGCCTTAAAACGGTATGACCACCACGAATATTTCACCGTGTCGGGATACAGGGCTCTGAATGTATCGATGAATCCGTTGCTGAGAAAAATGCTCATCTTTTCTCTCTCCTGGTCGGTGAAGCCGGCGTTCATCCTGTTTGTCTTAGGATTTTTCAGGTCTATTTCTTCGTGTGCAACGTTCAGATCGCCACATATTATTACCGGTTTCTTCTCATCAAGCGTCTTGATGTAGGCAAGGAAATCTTCTTCCCATTTCATCCGGTAGTCGAGTCTTCTCAGTCCGTCTTGCGAGTTCGGCGTATAGACAGTCACGAGAAAGAAGTCGTCCATCTCAAGAGTTATGACGCGGCCTTCGTGGTCGTGTTCGTCAATACCCAGGCCGTAGCTCACGCTCAGTGGCTTATGCTTTGTGAAGATTGCAGTTCCCGAGTAGCCTTTTTTCTCCGCATAGTTCCAGTAGGAGTCGTATCCTTCAAACTTAAGATCGGTCTGACCTTCCTGTAGTTTTGTCTCCTGCAGACAGAAGAAATCAGCGTCAAGGGCTTTGAATGAATCTTCAAAGCCCTTAGTTATGCAAGCCCTGAGGCCGTTTACGTTCCAAGAAACGAATTTCATAATTATTCTTTGCTTGTGAGATGACCTTTGATTCCGAACACTGTTCCTATCTTATGCTCGGTGCCGTCAACGGTTACTTTTTCTATTAATATGTTGCCCTGGAAGAGCTTGTCAGCCTTATATGCTATCGGGTAATAGTAATATCCGATGGCGTCAGTTATGTAATCGGCGAACGATACAGTCACTTTGTGGCTGGAATTAGCATAGTTCACGTAGAAAGTCATTTCCTTTGACTTCGGGAATATGGTGTACTGATAGTAGTTGGATGACGTTGTCTGAAGTTTCATGTATGGTTTTACATTTGTTGTGTAGGTCTGGTCGCCGGCTACACTCAGTATGCTCTTCGACTGATCCATGCTCGTTGTGTTGGTTATATAGAGCGAGAGCGGTCTGATAGGGAAGTTGTTTGTAGTGAGATATCCCGATGTCATGCCGTCTTTTCTGATGGTCCATGTTATGCTCAGAGAGTCTTCTTTGTTTGAAGAGGAAGTTTTTGTCGGGTCGATGTAATAAAGTTTTCCGGTGTAGATTCCCGGTACATCGTTGATGGCCTCAATCGAGTCGGTGAGTGTCATTGTCGGTAATGGATTGTCGTTTTCTCCGGTATCAAGACAAGACGAAAGTGAAAATACAACTGCGGTTGAACACAAAAGCATGTAGATAAAAGATTTCATAAATTTCATTTCCTTTTTTTCAATTTAACGTTTAACATACATATATATAATGAACAGGTGCTCATTATCTTGCATGAAAATTTATATTTTTTTTGATTCGCCCCTCAACAGGTTCATGAATTCCTCTCTTGTCTTTGCCTGATTGAATGCTCCGCTGAAGTCGCTTGTCGTTGTTATGGAGTTCTGTTTCTCCACTCCGCGCATCTGCATGCACATGTGTTTTGCCTCAATCACGACCATCACGCCGAGAGGATGCAGCGTGCTCTGTATGCAGTCTTTTATTTGTTGTGTGAGTCTTTCCTGCACTTGAAGTCTGTGACTGTATATATCGACGACACGTGCTATCTTGCTCAGTCCGGTGATATATCCGTTGGGGATGTATGCCACGTGTGCCTTGCCGTAGAAAGGCAGCATGTGATGTTCGCACATCGAGAAGAAATCGATGTCCTTGACAATCACCATCTGATTGTATTTTTCGGCGAACAGTGCGTCTGTCAGCACCTTGTGCGGGTCTTGCAGATATCCTCTTGTGAGCACCTGCATGGCTTTTGCCACGCGCATGGGTGTCTTGAGAAGTCCTTCACGCTCAGTGTCTTCACCGAGAAGACGTAATATATTCTTGTAGTTTGCGGCGAGTTCCTCGAGGCCCTCGCGGTATTCTGTTTCGGGATTCATTGTCTGATGAGGTTTATCGTATGTGCCTTAAATCCGCACATACGATTTTATGTGTTTACTGATTAATATGGCACGGTTATTTTTCCGCTTACTATGCACGCCTGCTTATAGCCCATTTTCTGTATCTGGTGCAGGATGTTGTTGGCTTCCTCGAACGATCTGAAGTTGCCTATGCGGCATATCCATCGCGGCGAATAGAAATGCACGTAAACCGGTTGTTCCGGGAAAGCCTGTTTGATTTCGTTGCCTATGCGTTGCGCCTTTATCTTATCGTTTCTTGAGTTGCCGCCGGCAAATACCTGAACCCTGTATCCGTTGACTTTATAGCTTTTGCGCAAGACTTTCCTTCTTGTGTCCACCATCGGGCTTTCCGTATCCTCTCCGGTTTCGTTTCGTGGTTCGGTATTGGCGATTTTTCGTGTGTGTGTGGTTTCTTTTTCGCTCTCAGTGTCGTCGGTTTCCTTGTTGCTGCGTTTTTTGGTCGCGGTAGGTGTGGTCACGGAGAGAGTGTTGGCTTTGTTGACCAATTCGTCAATCTCTTTGCTTTGCGTCACCGTTACATCACCCTGTCCGTCTTTTTTTTCCTGCAGGTGTTGCAGATAGTTCTGCGCGTTGCACAGAGCCGAGGCTGCGAATGTGAGAGTAAGTATGATGACGAATCGTTTCATCTTTCGAATTTAAGTTTTAAAATAATGGGCGAGCCGGCTTCATGTGTGAGCCGGTCCGCCTTGTTGTGAATGTCTTTGCTTATTTCTTCCAAGCATCGATGATGCCCTTGAAGTCAGCAGCTTTGAGAGAAGCTCCACCGATGAGTCCGCCGTCGATGTCAGGTTTAGCGAACAGTTCAGGAGCATTGCTTGCCTTGCAGCTTCCACCGTAGAGGATAGTTGTGTCTTCAGCTACCTCGTTGCCATACTTCTCAGCAACGATGCTGCGGATGTAAGCGTGTATTTCCTCTGCCTGGTCAGCAGTAGCGGTCTTGCCTGTACCGATTGCCCAGATTGGCTCGTAAGCGATGATGATGTTCTTGAACTCCTCAGCGCTGAGGTTGAATACGCTTCCTTCGAGTTCAGCCTTAACAACTTCGTTCTGCTTGTTGGCCTCACGCTCTTCGAGAGTCTCGCCGATGCAGAAGATGACTTTAAGTCCGTTCTTCAGAGCGAGGAGCACTTTCTCCTTCAGGATCTCCGGAGTCTCGTGATAGTACTGACGTCTTTCAGAGTGTCCGAGTATTACATACTGTGCGCCGGTGCTCTTTACCATCTCAGCAGAAACCTCTCCTGTGAACGCACCCTTCTCTTTGTCTGCGCAGTTCTCAGCGCCAAGACCGATAACATCCTGGTTGAGTATCTGAGCGACAGTAGCCAGATGTATGAACGGAGTGCAGATGATCACGCCGCAGTTAGGTTTTTCTGTGTTAAGTGTTTCGTTGAGCTCTTTAGCCAGAGCAACGCCGTCTTGCAGGTTCATGTTCATTTTCCAGTTACCTGCTACAATTTTCTTTCTCATTTTTTTGTGTTTAAAGAGTTTGTATAACTTGTTTTTATTGCGTTTATTCTTTATCCATTTGGTCCATGCCCACGTCCTGTCGGCGAGTGTGAGCAGTGTGAGTGGCAGTACGAACCACAGCAGTATCTTCACTATTTTCGACGATGTGGACGCGTCGTCGGGCTGTCCTATCTCGAGTTTGTCGAGCGGTTGAGTCATTTCATCGGTGTCGGGCAGCATGTTGTGGCTCCACTTTCTTATCACCTTTCCGTCCTTTATGAGCACCAGTCCCGGGTTGCTGCGTATGATGGTTTTCAGTGTTGTCGCGTCGGTCGTGCAGAAAGGATATTCGGCTCCGGTGAGATCCTGCCATCTGCGTATGGCTTTGTCGTTGCTTGCCGTGAGACAATAGAACGGCACATTGTGGTCCTGCGCGTATTCGTATATCTGCTCTATGTTTCCGAAGTTGCCGTCGTCGGCATGCTCCAGATGCGGCGATATGAGCAGGAATGTGTATCCTTTATAGTCGAGCACCTGCTGCGTGATGTCCTCCCCCGTGCTTTTGAGCGTTATGGAGAAGTCGTGTATCGGCGGTTCATATCCCGCTTTGGTCTGCACCGTCTTGCTGTCGACAAACTCCCATGTGGAGTCCGGATAGTTGTCGAGCGTGAATTCCTTGGTCACTCCGTTCTTCTTCAGTATGAAAGTCGTCTCGAATTCCGGTTGCGGTGCGCCTTCCGGAATCTCCATTCCTTTCTTTATGTCGGCTCCTACGTGGTAGGGTCTGAAGTCGAACATAGGCAGAATGTAGAGGCTCAGCAGACTTGTGACGAAGATGAAGATGACGGTGTAGTTGATGATGATCCACTGATTGGTCCTCGATATGAGCCTCGGCATGTTCAGCGGGCGTGCGGCTACGGTTGCGGCACAGAGCGTAAGCACAATGTTCTTGGCCAGAGTCTGTCCGTTGGTGAGTTTAATCGCGTCGCCGAAACATCCGCAGTCCTGCACCGGATTGTAGAAGTATATCCACACGGTGACGATTGTCATGAATATCATGACCGCGAGCATCGCCCTCGACATCACGCGCCGCTGTATGGCGAACAGCAGCAGTATGCCCAGCGTGAATTCCACAGCCGACAGAAGGACCGAAGCTGACAGGATGGTCCAGTCGGGAAAAACTCCGTTGAGCGAGAGCGCTTCCAGATAGTCTGTGATTTTGTATTGTGTGCCCAGCGGGTCGATGGCCTTCACGTATCCTGAGAGAATGAAAGTCACTGACAGCACGAGCCGGCACACGTTAGTCAGTATGATAGCCGCGTATCTCATTCTTTGTCTTCAGCCAGTTTTATCGCTCCGAACACGGCATAGTTGATTATGTCCATGTAGTTCGACGCGATACCCTCAGAGACGAGCGTCTCGCCGTTGAGGTCTTCTATCTCTTTGACCCTCTGTATCTTGGTCAGGATGAAGTCGGTGTAGCTGCTCACGCGCATCGATCGCCACGCCTCGTCGTAGTCGTGGTTTTTCTTGAGCATGAGTTTCAGGGCCTCGTCGGCATAGTGGCGGTAGAGCGTCAGAGCCTCGTCGTTGCCCATGTCGGTGTTGTCGGCGAATCCGTGTTCGAGCTGTATGAGCCCCACGATGCCGTAGTTTATTATTGCTATGAATTCAGGTCGTATGCCTTCGCCCACGAGCGACGTTTTCTTTATCTCGAGCGAGCGTATGCGCTTGGCTTTTATGTAGAGCTGGTCGGTGAGCGACGACGGCCGCAGCATGCGCCACGACGCGCCATAGTCGTGCAGCTTGCCGGCAAAGATGTCCTGGCACTCCTGCATGACGTTCTTGAATTGTTCTTCAGTTGTCGTTGTGTTCATAACCGGCTACAAATATACTCATTTTATTTTTACGACACAAATAAATGCGGAAATGAAAACATTAAAAGGTATCGGCAGCGGCGGAGGCTGCTGTCTTGCGGGCGTTTCTCAAAGTTCTTTCTGGCGCATGTGTATCATCTTGACCACTCCGCACATGGCTTCGTAGCGTGCCTGGAGCGAGTCGCGCCTCATGCGCAGCATGTTGGCCTTGCGCAGGTCGGTCTCGCTTTCTATCATGCGCAGCGTCTCCTGTAGCAGCACGTCGGTCTGTGCCACGTCTTTCTGTGCTATCTTCAGCGACGCGTTCTGCCATATTCTGAGCGCTTTCTTGCGTATGTTGATGGCCGACGGATAGGTGGTGCGCAGCGACACGATGGAGTCGAGCACCTCCTTATACTGGCCTTTCTCATAGAGCGAGTCTATCTGGGCAAGCATACGTTCGGCTTTCTGTTCGTCGGATTCGGAACAACCGACGAGCACTGCCGCAAGTATTATGGTCAGAATATACTTCATAAATTTCAGCCGCAAAAGTATAAAATAAATCAGAAAACGTCTGATTGTCGGCTCAAGATTTTAATATCTTTATAATTTGCGGTTGTTTTTCCGGCATTTTTTTGCTTTTTTTATTCAGGACATAAGTTTCCGCCACAGGTACGACCGTTGTTTGAGGCTGTTTGGGGTGATGAAGACAGTAGGTGTGTACGGGCTTGGCCGTATGATTTAAGATAAAGAACAGGATGTTGACCCACCGCAGACGTCGGAATGTGAGGACCGTCCCGCAGTCCGGTTAAGACCTTCGCGAATTAACACTTTTAAGTTAAATGATTGCCGAAAAAATCTTCGTCTCCGTCCGATGTTCTGTGAACGGAACAGCAACAAAAACGCCTTTATCGTGCGGTTGAGGCAATGCCGGACGGCGATTTTTCCGTCTTTGTTTTACGAAAAAGCCCATATCAGGGTGCGATATAGGCCTTTTCGTGCCCTGATATAGGCTTTATCGTTGCCTGAAATGGGCTTTATTGCATTGCGAAATGGGCTTTTTCGCATCGCATGAAAGGTGGGGTAGAAAGGTGGCTGGTGTTTAATGTGCTGATATAGTGCGTATTACGGTGTGTCTTTAAAAATCGCGTATTTTGACGCCGGCACGTGTCTCGTCGTAAATATCGCGTGGATTTTGAGGTAAGTTTTAACATTCGGCTGTTTATAGTTGCTCTATTATACATAACCTTTCCGTCGCAGTTGTCCGTCTGTGGGTATATGGTGGCGTTACGGGAGGGCTGATGTGCGCATTCCACCCCGCAACTTTGTTGCGCAATACTTCGTAATGTGAAAATTTTAAGTTATCTTTGCAGATTGTTAGTGTTTTTATAAAATCAGAACAAGCATTAAAATAAAAAGATTGAAATGAGGATATATACCGATGCCGAACTGGCACAGATTCTTGACAAGGACATTTTTCACGAAATAGGCAATGCCGCAGACTCTCTGGGGATGGAGTGCTATGTGGTGGGCGGATATGTGCGCGACTTGTTTCTGGAACGTCCCTCGAACGACATCGACGTGGTGGTTGTGGGCAGCGGCATCCAGGTGGCCGACGCACTGAAAAAGCGGCTCGGACGCAAGGCCCACATATCTGTGTTCCGCAATTTCGGTACGGCTCAGGTGAAATACAAGGATATCGAGGTGGAGTTTGTCGGCGCACGGCGCGAGAGCTACAGCCACGATTCGCGCAAACCTGTGGTGGAGGACGGTACGCTTGAGGACGACCAGAACCGCCGCGACTTCACCGTCAACGCCATGGCTATATGTCTCAACGCTTCGCGCTTCGGTGAGCTGGTGGACCCCTTCGACGGACTTGCCGATCTGGAGGACGGCATTCTCCGCACACCTCTCGATCCGGACATAACCTTCTCGGACGATCCGCTGCGCATGTTGCGCTGCGTCAGATTCTCGGCACAGCTCAAATTCCTCATCGATGAGGAAACGTTCGAGGCTCTCGGACGCAACGCCTCACGCATATCGATAGTGAGCGGCGAGCGCATATCCGACGAACTGAACAAGATAATGATGACCGATGCCCCGAGCCGCGGACTGATGGAGCTGCACCGTTGCGGGCTGATGGAGCTCATACTGCCCGAGCTTGCCGCGCTCGACATAGTGGAGACACGTTGCGGCAAGGCCCATAAGAATAATTTCTATCATACGCTTGAGGTGGTGGACAACGCGAGCCGACGTGGAGCCGGACTGTGGCTCAGGTGGGCGGCACTCCTGCACGATGTGGGCAAGACAAAGTGCAAGCGCTGGGATCCGGTGGCAGGCTGGACATTCCATAACCACAACTATGTGGGAGCGAAGATGGTTCCGCAGATTTTCAGACGCCTCAAGCTGCCCATGGATGCGAAGATGAAGTATGTGCAGAAGCTCGTGGATCTGCACATGCGCCCCATTGTAATAGCCGACGATGTGGTGACCGACAGTGCCGTAAGGCGCCTGATGAACGATGCCGGCGACGACATAGACGACCTGATGACGCTTTGCGAGGCCGATATAACGAGCCGCAACAGCGTGCGCAAACAGCGCTTTCTTGACAATTTCCGCATAGTGCGCGAGAAGCTCACCGACCTGAAGGAGCGCGATTACAAACGCCTGCTCCAGCCGTGCATCGACGGCAACGAGATAATGGAGATGTTCAACCTTCGTCCCTGTCCGCAGGTGGGAGTGCTGAAGCAGACACTCAAGGACGCGGTGCTCGACAACCGTGTGCCGAACGAGCGCGAACCGCTGATGAAATTGCTCATGGAAAAAGCAAGAAGTATGCAACTTGTGTAGCCAAAAGTTGTTAAGGACAAAATAATTGTTGTTAAATTTGGGGAACTATGTTTCATATTTATAATTATTGTATTTATCTTTGCGCTCGAAAACTTTGGTGTATATGCGGAGTTTTCTTGATATGGCTTAACGATGAAGAGAGGATAACAAAGGTCATAAGACTTGTGTTATTGTCTTTTGATTTTATAATCAGATTGGAAGAAAAAAGAAATAAATTTTTTATAGTGTTATAAAAGTATGAGAAAAATTAATTATTTACTGACGGCAGCTTTGGCCGCAGTGCTCGTTTCTTGTGGCGGAAACCAGAAAGGTGGTTTCGGAGATAATGAATATGCCGTGAGGACAATCGAAGGCCAGAGTGCAAATCTTCAGACAACCTATCCGGCCGTGATAAAGGGTGTTCAAGATGTAGAGATTCGTCCGAAAATATCGGGCTTCATTACGAAATTGTGCGTAAAGGAAGGTCAGACGGTGAAAGCCGGACAGTTGCTTTTTGTCATCGACAATGTGACATACGCTGCTGCTGTGCGTCAGGCAAAGGCCGCTGTGAACTCAGCGAAAGCTCAGCTCAACACGTCCAAGCTGACTTATGATAACAGCCAGAAACTTTTCAAGAGCAATGTTATAGGTGATTATGAACTGCAATCAGCAAAGAACTCATACGAGTCGGCACAGGCAGCATTGGCACAGGCACAGGCTAACTATGTTTCAGCAAAGCAGAATCTCGACTTCTGCTATATTAAGAGCCCGTCGGCCGGAGTTGTTGGCAATCTGCCTTATCGTGTAGGAGCTCTCGTAAGCTCTTCAAGTCAGGAGCCTCTTACGACAATTTCGAACATCAAGACAATGCAGGTTTATTTCTCAATGACAGAAAAAGACCTTCTCGACATGACAAGAACTTCTGGTGGTCTGCACGCTGCGATAAGCGATTATCCTGCTGTCAAACTGCAGCTTGCCGACGGAACGATGTATGCTCATCCTGGCCGTGTGGCTGCAGTGAGCGGAGTTATCGATTCGTCAACAGGTTCTGTTTCTATAAGAGCTGACTTCCCGAATCCGGAAAACTTGCTCAAGAGTGGTGGCTCTGGAAGCATCGTAGTGCCTCATGAAAGCACAAATGCTGTTATAATACCTCAGGATGCTGTTTCTGAAGTACAGGATCGCAACTTCGTTTATGTAGTAGGCAAGGACAACAAGGTGAAATATACTGAAGTATCTTTGAACGCTCAGAACGACGGAAAGAATTATATCATAACCAAAGGACTTAACATTGGCGACCGCATTGTTGTAAGCGGTATAAGCACACTGACTGACGGTATGCAGATCAAACCGCTCACAGAGGCTCAGTATGCAGAAAAGCTGAAGAAGACAACCGAACTGGGAGCAAGCCAGGGTGACCTCGGTGAACTCAAGAAGGCTTTGTCTAAGTAAGCCATGTAGGTTATACACATATTATAAAAAGGTAATGATAAATTAACAAAAATGAGATTAGATAATTTTATAAAGCGCCCGGTGCTGTCAACCGTTATTTCTATTTTGATAGTAATTCTGGGTCTTATAGGTCTGGTTTCACTGCCGATTGAACAGTATCCGGACATCGCACCGCCAACGGTTCAGGTGCGCGCCTATTATACAGGTGCAAATGCCGAGACCGTGATGAACTCTGTGCTCGCACCGCTGGAGGAACAGATCAATGGTGTAGAAGGTATGACATACATGACTTCTGCGGCAACAAATGAAGGTTCTGCAAGTATTACGGTGTATTTCAAGCAGGGCATGAATGCCGATATGGCACAGGTCAATGTTCAGAACCGTGTGTCTCAGGCTTCTTCTTTGCTTCCGGCCGAAGTTACAAAGGCCGGTGTGACGGTTGAAAAGCGTCAGACTTCTACTGTGCTTCTTTTCGCTCTTGTAGGCGATAAGACCCGTTACGACGAGCAGTTCCTTTCCAATTATGCCGATATCAACATCGTTCCGGCCATCAAGCGTGTTAACGGTGTGGGTGGATGTGAATCCATGGGTGCCAAGACTTACACCATGCGTCTGTGGCTCGACCCGATTAAGATGAAGAACTATAACCTCATGCCGAGTGACCTTTCAGGCATTCTGGCAGAGCAGAACATCGAAGCCGCTCCTGGTAAGTTCGGTGAATCTTCAGACAACCAGTACGAATATACTATCCGTTACAAAGGACGTCTGAAGACAGCTGAGGAATTCGGTAACATGATCATCACAAGCGACAAGAACGGCCAAACCATCCGTGTAAAGGATGTAGCACGTGTAGAGCTTGGTGGACTTTATTATTCGGTTATCTCAAGTGTTGACGGCGAGCCGGGTGTGATGCTTATGGTCACACAGACAGCAGGCTCAAACGCCACACAGATTGTGAAGGATGTAAAGAAAGAAATAGAAAATCAGAAGAAGAACTTCCCTCCTGGACTTGATGTCAAGTACATGCAGGACGTAACAGAGTTCCTCTATGCTTCTATCAATGACCTCTTGCACACACTTTTCGAGGCGTTCGTGCTTGTGTTCATCGTTGTTTACATCTTCTTGCAGGACTTCCGTTCGACACTTATTCCGTTGGTTGCTGTGCCTGTGTCACTTATCGGTACGTTCTTCTTCCTGTATGTATTTGGTTTCTCTTTGAACCTTCTTACACTCGCTGCGTTAGTGCTTGCCATCGCCATAGTCGTCGATGATGCCATTGTGGTGGTCGAGGCCGTGCACGCGAAACTTGACCTTGGATATAAATCTGCGCGTCAGGCATCTATTGATGCGATGAATGAGATTTCCGGAGCCATTATCTCCATTACTCTCGTTATGTCGGCAGTGTTCATTCCTGTGTCTTTCGTAGGAGGAACATCAGGAACATTCTATAAGGAGTTCGGTATTACAATGGCCATTTCAATCGTCATTTCTGCACTGAACGCCCTTACACTTTCGCCTGCATTGTGTGCGATACTACTTAAGCCGAAGAACGAGGATGGCAGCCCACGTAAGATGTCTTTCATCGACAGATTCCATGTTTCATTCAACGCGGTTTACGGAAAGGTACAGGATAAATATAGAAATGGTGTACGTAAACTTGTTGAACGTCCGGTCATCTCAATCATAGCTGTTGTGGTTGGTATTGTTGTCATGGCCATATTGGGTATGAATACAAAGAGTGGACTTGTGCCAAACGAGGATACCGGAACATTGTTCTGTACAGTGTCAACACCTCCGGGAACCAGTCTTGAGAAGACAAACGAGGTGATGAATAAAGTTGACTCTATGCTCGCAACCAATCCGGCAATCATGTCGCGTCTGCGTATCACTGGTTACAACTTCATCGCAGGTCAGGGATCTAACCAGGGAACATTCGTTATCAAGCTGAAACCGTTTGAGGAAAGACAGGCTGAGGAAGGTATTCTGAAATATATCGGAGTGCACAACGAAGGTTCTTCAATGGTACTTGCAATGATTTATAAACAGACTGCTGCCATAAAGGGTGCACAGATTCTGGCGTTCCAGCCACCTATGGTGCAAGGTTTCTCCGCAACCAACGACCTTACCTTCTCTATGCAGGACCGTACAGGTGGTGACGTGGATAAATTCTTTAAGGTGACACAGGACTTCCTCACAGAGCTCAATAAGCGTCCGGAGGTAAGCAATGCTATGACTTCATACAACTCAAAGTATCCTCAGTATCTTATCGATGTGGATGTTGCCAAGTGTAAGCAGAGTGGCATTGATCCTAACACAGTGCTCACCACCATGCAGGGATATTACGGAGGTTTGTATTCTTCGAACTTCAACTCATACGGAAAACTATACCGTGTGATGATTCAGGCAGAGCCTTCTGCACGTGCCGATCTGAAGAGTCTTAACAACATATATGTACGTACTTCAAGCGGTATGGCTCCTATCAATGAGTTTGTGAATATGAAGAAGGTTTATGGTCCGCAGGAGATTGACCGTTTCAACCTCTTCACTTCAATTAACGTTACAGCCGCTCCTGCTGACGGTTATGCTTCAGGAGACGTTATACGTGCCATTTCTGAGGTTGCAAGCTCTTCACTGCCATCAGGTTATACATACGAATTCTCTGGTCTGACACGTTCGGAACAGGAGTCAAGCAATTCAACAATGCTTATCTTCGTTCTCTGTCTGACATTCGTATACTTGATTCTGAGTGCACAGTACGAAAGCTACCTGTTGCCTCTGTCTGTAATTCTCTCAATTCCGTTCGGACTTGCAGGTGCATTCCTCTTTACCAACATGTTCGGAAAGAATAACGATATTTACATGCAGATCGCTCTTATCATGCTTATCGGACTTCTCGCCAAGAACGCCATTCTTATCGTACAGTTCGCTCTTGAACGCCGTCGAACGGGTATGGCTCTGTCGTGGTCGGCCGTGCTCGGAGCTACCGCACGTCTCCGTCCTATTCTTATGACATCTTTGGCGATGATTATCGGACTTATACCTTTGCTCATGCCGATGGGTGTAGGATACAACGGAAACATGACACTTGGTGCTGCAGCCATTGGCGGTATGCTCATTGGTATGCTTTGTCAGATTATGGTTGTTCCGGCACTGTTCTACATCTTCCAGTATCTGCAGGAGAAAGTGAAACCGCTTGAGTTTGAAGATGATGCAGTATCGTCGGTTGACACAGAGCTGTTACAGTACATGCATCCGGTAGAAAAGCAGAAAAACGAAAAGTAAAAATGAAAAAGATTAATATATTGACATTGATTTCTGCAGCTGCTCTCATGAGCAGTTGCGGAATCTACAACAAGTATGAGCGTCCGGAAGTGAATACGACGGGGCTGGTGCGCGACGTCGCTTCGCCCACCGATACACTCGCTGTATCTGATACGACAAGCTTCGGCAATCTGCCATGGCGTAGCGTATTCACCGACCCTCAGTTGCAGACACTTATAGAACAAGGCCTTGAACACAACACGGACCTGCTCAATGCGGCTCTTAACGTGAAGATGGTTGAGGCACAGCTCACAGCTGCCAAACTTGCGTTTGTGCCTTCATTCACATTCTCACCGCAGGGAACTATCTCTTCATGGGATGGCAACAAGAGCACGAAGACATATTCGCTGCCGGTTCAGGCAAGCTGGAGTCTTGACCTCTTCGGCAATCTTCTGAATCAGAAACGCAGTGCGCAGATGGCTCTTCTCGCAACCAAAGACTATCAGCTCGTTGTGAAGACCAATCTCATCAGCAACATTGCAAACATGTTTTACACTCTTCTCATGCTCGACGAGCAGCTCATCATTGTCAACGACATGGCTGAACTGACAAAAGAGACATGGGATATGATGAAGATACAGAAAGATCTTGGTACGGTGAGAGAGACTGGCGTACAGAGTGCCGAGAGCAACTACTACTCAGTGCTTGCACAAGCAGAGGATCTGAAACGTCAGATACGTGAGACCGAGAACTCGCTCTCGCTTCTGCTCGGACAGCCGGCACAGACCATCGCACGCGGCAAACTCGCCGACCAGTCGCTGCCGACAAAGTTCAGCACAGGCATTGCCCTGCAGATGTTGTCAAACCGTCCTGATGTTCACTATGCAGAAATGACTCTCGCACAGTGCTTCTACGATGTGCAGACAGCACGCTCACGCTTCTATCCGAGCATCACAATCAGTGGCTCAGGCGCATTCACAAACAGTGCCGGAGGCGGTATCGTGAATCCAGGCAAATGGCTGCTCAGCGCAGTAGGAAGCCTCGTTCAGCCTATATTCATGAACGGACAGCTCGTCGCAGGACTGAAGGTTGCAAAGGCTGAAGAGGAGCAGGCCTACAACACATGGCAGAACGCCATACTCTCTGCAGGCAGCGAAGTGAGCAACGCGCTCGTACTCTACAACTCGTCCGACGCGAAGAGCAAGCTCGAAGCAAAACAGGTTGAGAGCCTCGAGAAGAACGTGAAATATACACAGGAACTGTTCCATCAGGCGAAGGGAACCACCTATCTTGAGATAATCACTGCCCAGCAGTCGCTGCTAAATGCACAGCTCGCCAAGGTGCAGGACGATTTCTACAAGATGCAGGCCGTCGTAAACCTCTATTACGCGTTAGGTGGCGGTCGTGACTAAAGGCGTGTGAGGCAGATGTGAGCCTCAGATGGGCTTATCTTTCCAAGAGTGCATAATGCAACAGGAGACAGCGGAACAAGCGAGACTCACCTGCCTGAACGTTCACATATTTTATATGAAAACAAAAACAAACAGAATATGATTAGTCCAAAAGCAGAAATTGATCCGAAGGCGAAAATCGGAAAGAACGTCACGATTTATCCTTTCGTCTATATTGAAGGCGATGTGGAGATAGGTGACGACTGCGTCATTTTCCCTTACGTCAGTATAATGAACGGCACGCGCCTCGGTCGTGCCAACAAGGTGTTCCAGAACACAGTGCTCGGAGCCGAGCCTCAAGACTTCAACTATTGCGGCGACAACTCGCAGCTTGTCATCGGCGACGAGAATATAATACGTGAGAATGTGGTTATCAACCGTGCGACCTATTGCGACGGAAAAACCGTTATCGGCAACAAAAACTTCCTTATGGAAGGTGTCCACGTGTCACACGACACAAAAATAGGCAACGGCTGTGTGTTCGGTTACGGTACTAAGATTGCCGGTGACTGCGACATACAGGATAACGTGATATTCTCTTCAAGTGTCATCGCTAACCCGGGAACACGTGTAGGACGCTCGGCAATGGTGCAGAGCGGATGCCGTTTCAGTAGGGATGTACCGCCCTATATCATAGCAAGCGGTAACCCTGTAAACTATGGCGGTGTTAACTACACAGTGCTCACCAACTATGGTGTAAGTGAGAAGATCCAGGCTCACATAGCAAACGCTTATCGTCTGATTTTCCATGGACAGACATCTGTGTTCGATGCAGTGATGCAGGTTAAGGAACAGGTGCCTGATGGTGAAGAGATACGCAACATTGTGGAATTCATTGATGGTACGAAGCTCGGCATCATAGGAAAGTTCTAAGCGACATATTTGAATATGAGACATACGGACGCAACGGCAATTGCTGTTGCGCCTTTTTATTTTGTATGGCATATGATATGATTATTTGTATTTATTGCATTGTATAATGTACGTAGTTTTGTATTGGATGCGCTTGCCATATGATGTATTCTTTAAAAGTCCATACATGTTCATATTTGCATATTTATACATTCCTGACGGTAAAAAGATTTTACAAAATAAATTCTCAAAATAGAAATTGCGGGATAGGGTAGTCGATGCGAAACGGGCATTATTGCGAGATGGTGTGGCAGTTGATTTTAGAATGGATTGCTGCGAATTGTATATTATGTCGTATAGATATATATTGTTCGCACTCGTAGATTGGTTTTTTGTGATGTATTTTGTCTGTAATTTTTATGTGAAATAGCGCATTCTATGTTGCGATATAGGCTTAATCGTGTTGCGATATAGGCTTAATCGTGTTGCGATATGGGCTTAATCGTAGTGCGATATGGGCTTAATCATGGTGCGATATAGGCTTAATCGTGTTGCGATATAGGCTTAATCGTGTTGCGATATGGGCTTAATCATGGTGCGATGTGGGCTTAATTGTGATGCGATATGAGTTTATTGTGGGGCATTTTAGGCTGTATAGATTGTGATAAAGGCTTTTTTCTATATGTTTACTTGGGGTAAACTGTATTTTGATTGAGTGATGGACATCTGTTGCTTGACGCCCGATCGATTCGTCGCTGAGACTCGAGTATTCCGCGCCAACTATTTTGTTGCACAGAAAAAAAGCATTCTCGTTGGGTTGACGGGAATGCTTATGCAGTTCATATACGCTATTGTTGTATATTTATACACTTTTGTTTGTTGCCTCATTATGGCTCGAGTAAGCCCGTATGTCGGCCTAATAAGACGCCGTGCACTCTATGCCGAGCTTTTCCACTCGCCGGCGTATGGCTTCCATTTTCTCCTTGCCGGCCTTCTGCAGCCCGTGTTCAGGAGTCTCACGGTCGATGGTGTATATCATCACCTCCATCGGTTCAATTTCTTTCACGGCCTTGAGCCACGGTTCCACATACTTGTCGCCTGTGTTGTCCACGTTGTTTCCGTTGTCGTCGGTGCCTTTCATGAACATTGTCTGTATGATTACGTGACCGTTGAAGAGTTTCATCCCTTCTATTATTTTCCTCACGTCGTAGTTCTTGCTTGTCGGGCGATCGGTCATGGCGATGTATTCCGGATCTACGGTGTCGAGCTTCAGAATGTTGTTGTCCACCTTCATCAGCGCGCGTCTCACCTGTTCGCGGTGTATGAAAGTGGAGTTGCTCAGCACTGATATTCTCGCTTTCGGAAAGTAGCTGTTTCTCAGACGCACCGTGTCCTCTATTATCTCCTCAAACTGCGGATGCCCTGTCGGTTCACCGTTGCCTGCGAATGTTAGTACGTCGGGGCTTTCGCCTTCCTCTTTCATCTGTATGAGTCGTTTCTCAAGTGCTTCTGCCACCTCCTCGCGTGTGGGGCGTCGCATGGCAGGTATGTGGTCGGCGTTGAATCCACATTCACAATATATGCAGTCGAATGTGCACACCTTTCCGTCTGCCGGCTGAAGGTTTATGCCCAGCGAAACGCCGAGTCTGCGGCTGTGTACTGGCCCGAATATGGGCGATGGATAGATTATTGTTGCCATAATTCCATTTTTATATTGGTGGGGCAAAGTTAAATAAAATATCGTTAGTATCTTTGTTAATAGTAGTTAAACCGTTGCAGGAGAACAGTTTTTTTTGTTACTTTGCAGCGAATTTTGGAGTATTATACGCTATCCTGAAATGAGAAAGAAACAGAAAAAGTCCGGCGACCGTCACGGGTTGCAGGCTGTCACTCTTTGCATAAGCACAGCCCTTGTGCTTATTTTGTTGGGTCTGGTAGTATTTTCGGTCCTTACCGCCCGTAATCTTTCGTCATACGTGAAGCAAAACATTGTCGTTACGATGATGCTTCAGGACGACATGTCCTCGAGCGAGGCCCAGAAGTTCTGCGCCCGTCTCGGCAAACGGCCCTACATCAACAAGCTGGAGTACATCAGCAAGGAGCAGGCACTGAAGGAGGGAATCAAGGCTTTAGGTACCGATCCGCGCGAGTTCACCGACACCAATCCGTTTCTTTCGTCTATCGAGATAACCCTCAAGGCCGATTATGCCAACAACGATTCGCTCCTGCACATATCGCGTGAGCTTCAGAGTTATCCCAAGGTGAGCGAGGTGAAATATCAGCGCGACCTGATAGAGAAGGTCAATGCCAACATCGCCAAGATAAGCATCGTGCTGCTTGTGCTGGCAGTGCTGCTCACGGTGGTGTCGTTCTCGCTTATCAACAACACAGTGAAGCTGGGCATCTACGCGCGCCGTTTCTCCATACACACCATGAAGCTGGTGGGCGCGTCGTGGGGATTCATCCGTCGGCCGTTCCTTCGCCAGGCGGTGGTCATTGGTCTCATCGCCTCGCTTCTGGCCTGCATCGCTCTCGGTGCCGGCGTCTATGCCCTTTATTATTACGAGCCAGAGATAATGACTCTGCTCACATGGGAGATGCTTGCCATCACAGCCGCAGCCGTATTCCTTTGCGGCATCATCCTCACATCGTTGTGTGCGATACTCTCGGTCAATAAGTTCCTGAAGATGAGGGCAGGAGATCTTTATAAGATTTAATGAAATCAAAATCATACATTATATAATATGGACAAGAGAAATTTTGCGTTCGACAAGACCAATTTCATCATATTGGCAGTCGGAATGGTAGTCGTCATTCTCGGATTCATTCTCATGAGCGGTTCAGGCTCCGACGAGCATGTCTTCTCTGAGGATATTTTCAGCGTGCGCCGCATCAAGGTTGCCCCCGTTGTATGTTTCTTAGGATTTGTTTCAATCATCTACGGCATCATCCGCAAGCCTAAAGACAATAATGCTGACCTGCCCGAATGAATACATTAGAGACAATAATAATCGCGATAGTAGAGGGACTGACGGAGTTTCTGCCCGTGTCGTCCACCGGTCACATGATAATAGCCCAGAGCCTGCTCGGCGTGGAAAGCACGCCGTTTGTCAAGGCTTTCACGGTCATCATACAGTTCGGCGCCATCCTCTCGGTGATATGCCTGTACTGGAAAAAGTTTTTTTATCCAACGGCAGAGCGCGCCGGCGTCTCCTATTGGAAGGCAATGTACGACTTCTATGCCCGTCTGGTGGTGGGTGTTCTGCCTGCCGTGGTACTCGGACTGGCATTCAATGATTTCATAGAGTCGAATCTCGGTAACGTCACTCTCGTGGCTGTCATGCTCATCGTGGGAGGAGTGTTCATGCTCTTCTGCGACCGCATATTCAACAAAGGCAGCAAGGACACCAAGCTGACTTACAAGCGTGCCTTCACTGTCGGACTCATACAGTGCATCTCCATGATACCGGGTGTGTCGCGCTCTATGGCTACCATCGTTGGCGGAATGTCTCAGAGGCTCACCCGCAAGGCGGCAGCTGAGTTCTCGTTCTTCCTCGCCGTGCCTACAATGTTCGGCGCTACGTGCCTTGAGACATACAAGCTGATAAGCCATGGCGGCGGTTCGCTTCTCACTCAGGGCAACAATCTCGAGACTCTTCTGCTCGGTTCGGTTGTGGCATTCATCGTTGCCATTCTCGCCATAAAGTTCTTTATCAGCTATGTGACGAAGTATGGCTTTGCCGCATTCGGATGGTATCGCATCATTGTCGGCATCATAATCATTGCCTGTGCATTGTGCGGCATAGAGTTGAAAATGGTTGATTAATTTGCCGTCATGAATTTTCAGGAAGGAGAAATCATAGCGGTAAACAAGCCTTACGGCATGTCCAGCTTCGGCGCACTGGCAAGAGTGCGCTATCTCATTTCGCGTCGTCTCGGCGTGAAACGTGTTAAGATAGGTCATGCGGGAACTCTCGACCCACTGGCTACCGGCGTACTCATAATGTGCACGGGGCGTGCCACGAAGCGCATTGAGGAGCTTCAGGCCCACTCAAAGGAGTATACGGCTACGCTTCAGCTCGGTGCCACGACTCCGAGCTACGACATGGAGCATCCTGTTGACGCCACTTATCCAACGTCGCACATCACGCGTGAGACCATAGAGTCGGTGCTCTCGCAGTTTGTGGGAGACGTCACGCAGGTGCCGCCGTCGTACAGCGCGTGCAAGATAAACGGCAAACGCGCATACGAACTCAAGCGTAAGGGTAAGGACGTTGAGCTCACACCGAAAAACATACACATAGATTCCATCGAGCTGACAGATTTCGACGAGAAGACCATGCAGATGCGGATACGCGTCAATTGCGGCAAGGGTACATACATACGTGCCCTTGCACGCGACATCGGTCGTGCCTTGGGAAGCGGAGCTTATCTTACTGAGCTTTGCCGCACACGTGTCGGTGACAAGACGATAGACGATTGCCTGAAGCTCGACGAGGTGGAACAATGGCTTGAAAATCAGGAAATAGAGAATATTGAATCAAAATAATAATGAAACTATCACAGTTTAAATTCAAATTACCGGAAGAACAAATCGCACTCTATCCTCATAGCGTTGTGCGTGAGTTTACAAACTCCGAAGGAAAGACAGAGAAGTTTCGTGTGACACGAAGCGACGAGTGCAAACTGATGGTCATTCATCGTAAATCGCAGACCATCGATATGTTTAAGAAGGATGCCAAGGGTAATCCTATAGAAGGTGATTATCTTGACTTCCGCAACGTGCTCGACTATTTCGACGAGAACGATACTTTCATATTCAATGACACAAAAGTATTCCCGGCGCGCCTGTACGGTACGAAGGAGAAGACTGACGCAAAGATAGAAGTGTTCCTGTTGCGCGAGCTCAACGAAGAGATGCGCCTGTGGGATGTGCTGGTAGAGCCGGCACGCAAGATACGCATCGGCAACAAGCTGTTCTTCGACGACAGCGGTACTATGGTGGCCGAGGTCATCGACAACACCACCAGCCGCGGACGTACGTTGCGTTTCCTCTACGACTGTCCGCATGACGAGTTCAAACGTGAGCTTTATGCTCTCGGTGAGGCTCCGCTGCCACGTTATATCATCGACCGCCGCGAGAATCATCACGGAACAGAGGACGACTTCCGCGACTTCCAGTGCATCTTTGCCAAGAATGAGGGCGCCGTCACAGTGCCGGCTACAGGTCTGCACTTCACACGCGAGCTCATGAAGCGTATGGAGATAAAGGGAATAAACTTCGCGTTCATAACCTTGCATTGCGGACTTGGCAATTTCCACGACATCGAGGTTGAGGATCTCACAAAGCACAAGATGGATTCAGAGCAGATGTTTGTCAACGCCGAGGCCTGCAAAATTGTCAACAAGACAAAGATGGAGGGTCATCATGTGTGCGCCGTAGGTACAAGTGTGGTCAAGGCTACCGAGACAGCTGTAGGCACGGACGGCCTGCTCAAGGAGTATGACGGATGGACCAACAAGTTCATTTTCCCGCCTTACGATTTCGGACTTGCCGACTCTATGATAGCCAATTTCTATCATCCGTATTCCACATTGCTGATGGAGGTTGCCGCATTCGGCGGTTACGACATCGTGATGGAGGCTTACAACCTCGCCGTTAAGAACGGCTATATGTTCGGTTGTTACGGCGACGCACTTCTCATAGTGAACGACTGATTATGTACTTTGGCTATATTTAATACATATACAACGGGAGTGGACGCATCGTTACGCTCCCGTTTGTGTTTCTGATACATTATTTTTATTATCATGCACAGGGTTTATCTTTCTCTCGGAGCCAATCTTGGCGACAGGCGTGCCAATATGAACATGGCCGTGGAACTGATAGACGAGAATATAGGTAAGGTAGTGAGACGCTCGTCGATGATTGAAACCGAGCCGTGGGGATTCGAGTCAGACAATAAGTTCCTGAACATGTGTGTGGCTCTTGACACGCAACTCTCGCCACTCCAGCTGCTGCACGCCACTCAGGATATAGAGCGGCAGCTCGGCAGAAAGTCGAAGTCGGTTAACGGAGTTTATTCAGACCGCCTCATTGACATCGACATATTGCTTTACGACGACTTACACATCCAGACGCCCGAACTCACCATTCCGCATCCTCACATGCGTTCCCGCGATTTCGTTATGCGCCCGCTTATGGAGATAATGGACGAGGATCTTTGACGCGTTGCCGGCTTTCGACTTTGCATAATGCGTGTTTTCATGGTGCGGTAAGTTCTTTGCCGGCACGTGTGTCTGTGTTTTTCCGCTACATATCGTGCGTTCGCCTTGTTGTGGCAAATGCGTTTATTGTCAGCGGTTCGTGCTCAGATGTTTTGCTTATTTATAAATAATGTTTTGTTGATTTATAGATAACATTTTGCTTATCAATAATAAAAAGAAAACGTCCGGAAGAAATCATCGCTTTCTTTCGGACGTTTTTGTTTTAATAAAAAGAATTTTCTGTCGTTTCCCATTATCTGCGCAGGCCGAGAGCCTTTACTATTGCACGGTAGCGGTTTACGTCGCGATCGTACAGATAGTTGAGCAGTGCGCGGCGCTTGCCGACGAGTTTGGTCAACGAACGAGCTGTTGTATAATCTTTACGGTTCTGTTTCAGATGTTCCGTCAAGTGGGAAATACGGTATGAGAACAATGCTATCTGGCTCTCAGCTGAACCAGTATCAGTGTTAGACTTTCCGTACTGTCCAAAGATCTCTTCTTTTTTTGCTTTGTCTAAGTACATAGAACTTTTTGTTAATGTTAATTTATAATTTTGCGAAATGCGGATGCAAAGTTACTCTTTTTTATTCACTAATGAGTCCGGATGGCGTATATAAATCAGTAGTTTAACTTTTTTTTGCAGTCCGCGATACGTTTATTACCGTCTGACGTTGTAAGTGTGGCGCACCGCAATAGGTTTTCCCTCGTGGCGGTTGTCTTCCTTTCTAATTGTTACAAATCTATATTTGCTTGAAAATTATGTACATACAATATGTGAAGTGTGGATTAAAATTATTAATTTTGCACTCGATTTTTTAAGGTATATTATGCAAGATATCAGGAACATTGCGATTATTGCCCATGTTGACCATGGCAAGACAACGTTGGTAGATAAGATGATGCTGGCCGGAAAACTTTTCCGTGAGGGTCAGGATAACAGTGGACAGGTGCTCGACGCTAACGATTTGGAGCGTGAGCGCGGTATAACAATTCTTTCCAAGAACGTTTCCATAAATTGGAAAGGCGTAAAGATTAATATCATAGACACTCCGGGACACTCCGATTTCGGTGGTGAAGTGGAGCGTGTACTCAATATGGCCGACGGATGCATTCTGCTTGTTGATGCGTTCGAAGGTCCGATGCCACAGACCCGTTTCGTTCTGCAGAAGGCGTTGCAGATTGGTTTGAAGCCTATTGTTGTTGTGAACAAGGTTGATAAACCTAACTGCCGTCCGGAGGAAGTTTACGAGATGGTGTTCGATCTTATGTTCTCACTCAATGCCACAGAAGACCAGCTTGATTTCCCGGTTGTATATGGATCGGCAAAGAACGGTTGGATGGCAGAGGATTATAAGAAGCCGACAGACAACATAGATTATCTGCTCGACAAGATTCTTGAGGTGATCCCGGCTCCTAAACATCTCGAAGGCACTCCGCAGATGCTCATCACCTCGCTCGACTACAGCAACTACACAGGCCGTATCGCCGTGGGTCGTGTGCACAGAGGAACGCTCCGCGACGGTATGAACGTTACGATATGCCATCGTGACGGCACACAGGAGCGCACAAAGATAAAGGAACTCCATACGTTTGAAGGTATGGGACACAAGAAGACCGACCACGTCGACAGCGGCGACATCTGCGCCGTTATCGGTCTCGAGCGCTTCGAGATCGGTGATACCATCTGCGATTTCGAGAATCCGGAACCGCTGCCACCTATCGCCATCGACGAGCCTACGATGAGCATGTTGTTCACAATCAACGACTCACCTTTCTTCGGCCGTGAAGGAAAATTCGTGACAAGCCGTCACGTGAACGACCGTCTGCAGAAAGAGCTCGAGAAAAACCTCGCGCTGAGAGTAAAGCCGTTCGAGGACACAACCGATAAGTGGATTGTCAGCGGACGTGGTGTGCTCCACCTGTCTGTGCTCATTGAGACCATGCGTCGTGAGGGATACGAGCTTCAGGTAGGCCAGCCGCAGGTAATATATAAGGAGATAGACGGAGTCAAGTGTGAACCTATCGAGGAACTCACGATAAATGTTCCGGAAGAGTTCTCAAGCAAGATGATTGATATGGTTACCCGTCGTAAGGGCGAACTCACATCCATGGAGAGCCAGGGCGACCGTGTAAACATCGAGTTCGACATACCTTCGCGTGGTATCATCGGTCTCCGTACCAATGTGCTCACGGCGAGTCAGGGTGAGGCTATCATGGCTCACCGCTTCAAGGAATATCAGCCTTACAAGGGCGAAATCATACGTCGTGTCAACGGTTCTATGATTGCCATGGAGACAGGAACAGCTTATGCCTACAGTATAGACAAGTTGCAGGATCGTGGAAAATTCTTCATCGATCCGGGTGAGGAAGTTTATGCCGGCCAGGTTGTAGGTGAGCACGTTCACGATAACGACCTTGTTGTAAACGTGACAAAGGCAAAGCAGCTCACCAATGTGCGTGCGAGCGGTTCCGACGAGAAAGCCCGCGTCATACCGAAGGTGATTATGAGTCTTGAGGAATGTCTCGAGTACATCAAGAGCGACGAGCTTGTTGAGGTTACGCCTAAGAGCATGCGTATCCGCAAAGTAATCCTCGACCATAACGAACGAAAGAAAGCACACAAGGAATAAGATAGAAAACCCATGAGCGGGACGTCATGATTGACGTCCCGCTTTTTGTTTATACGAACTTTATAAAATGGATGTTATGCGCCGAAAATGTTTTTTATTGTTTGTGCCTGCACTTCTATGGAGTGTCAGCACCGGTGCCCGGATAACGGTGAACGATGCCGATCTCAAACTCCAATCGCTCATCATACCGCACATCGTCTTATCCATTTTGTGCATTAATCCTTTCTGCCGTCTTTTTGTTTTCTATTGTCGTCTTTCAGTTTGCTTTTTCTTGACACATTCCGTTATGCCTGCAAAAGAATTGACGAAAATCATATCAATATAAAATAAGAATTCCGACCGACTCTTAATGTCTGATTTTTATTTGAAAAAACGGAACGGTATGACAGACTTTCAAATTGTAACCGGATTTTGATTTTTACGCCCCGTTTTCCGATTCTACCCCGAAAAATAAACGCGTATTTGCTACCGGACTCTCCTTCGGGCGCAAATACGCGAATTATGAGAGGATTTTATAAAATATTGATTATCAATGATTTATATTTGATGGGTATTTTATTGTTTTGCGAAAAGCACCATTTCGACTTGCGAAATGGCCCATATTGGAGGCTGAAATGGGCAATATCGCACCCTGAAATGGGCTTAATCGCACTGCGAAATGGGCAATATCAGAAGGCAAAACGAATCTTTTCGGACTACGTTATGGGGTATATCATAAGGTGGTTCAGGCATAAACAGGCTTTATTCCACCTGTTTTAACATTCATTTACATCTCTTTTGCGAAAATATTTTGTCAAAATAAAATCAAGAAAAATCGTAAGTTCTTCTCTCAATTTTTCGTTAAAATGCCTGATATCCGGTGTCGGAACACTCACGATAAGCGCTTGTCTTGCGAATTGTAAGTACGCCTCTCTCTCGCAACAATGATTTATCGGTTGTGGCAATATGAATCTATTATTATTGCTGCGCCGGTATATTGTTGCTGTGATATGGATTTATTATTACGCCGGCAAATAAGTTTCATTATGCAATCAATCCCATTGCACAATACAATCAGATGCGCAGCGCGGTTTATACCGCCCCGCGTCGTCAGAAAGTTTCCCTGATTTTTATGGCTGTTCATGAACAGAGCATATTTTCACCTGGTTTCTTACATGGACCGTATGAGACTTACCACAGACTGTAGTATTTAATTTTGCATAACGCGCGGATAAGTTTTTTTCTTCCTAAGGTTTATCAGATGAGCCGGTATAGTACTGTATATGTGAATATGATAACGATTTTCAATAAATTGTTTCACAAAGATTGGCATTGTCAGAAAAATGATTTACCTTTGTTACATTAAATAAACAATCATAACAAACAATCATGAAAATCAGAAGTTATTTAACCTTTCTGTTTATGTTCATGCTGTCTTTGACCGGACGATCGCAGAACATAGACTCCGGTTCTGTGTATGAGCTCCACATCGCCGACGGGCTTGTACTCGACAATCAGGGCAGCCTTGACGACGGAGCCGGCATCTTTATCTCTCAGCGTAGCGAAGGTAAGGAAAGCCAGGCGTGGAAACTTGTCAAGGTGTCGGAGAATGTCTATAACATCATCAACGCCGCTTCGCTGCGTTCTCTCGACAATGGTAACGGCAACAAGATGCAGACCGCGCTGCAGTGGACAACCGATTACAAGAATCCTAATCAGCTTTGGGTAGCCAAGCGCCTTGCCAACGGCAAATACACTTTCACCTGCAAGGCCAGCGGAATGAACCTCGGTATGCGCGATGCCGCCCAGTTTGGCGAGCCTGTATGGCAGGTTAAGGCTGACGCTTCGAGCCCCACACAGCAGTGGACGCTCGTGAAATCGGATGTAAAGGTTACGGTGATAACTCCTAAGACATCAAGCAAGAACGACTGGGAGAATCCGCATGTGTTCGCCATAAACAAGGAGCCAGGCCACGCCACATACATTCCTTTCGCCGATGTAAACGAAATGCAGAACGACCCGGCCTACCGTAAGCCGTGGCTGCGCACCAACTCGAGCCGTTACATGTTGCTGAACGGACAGTGGAAATTCCGCTGGTCGAAACAGCCTGAGGACCGTCCGGCTTCTTTCTATAAGAACGGTTACGACGTGTCTTCTTGGGACAATATCGACGTCCCGTCCTCTTGGGAGATGAAGGGATACGGCACTCCGATATATACAAACATCACTTATCCGTTCCTCAACAATCCTCCGTTCATCCAGCCGCAACGCGGTTACACCATCAACAACGAGCCCAACGCCGTCGGTTCATACCGCCGCGAGTTCACGTTGCCTGCCGACTGGACCGACAAGCAAGTATATATCCACTTCGATGGTGTGTATAGTGCCATGTATCTTTGGGTGAACGGCAAGAAGGTCGGCTACAGTCAGGGTGCCAACAACGATGCACAGTTCGACATAACGAAGTATGTGCGCAAGGGCATCAACAATGTTTCCGTAGAAGTCTATCGCTGGTCTGACGGCAGTTATCTGGAAGACCAGGACATGTTCCGCCTCAGTGGTATTCACCGCGATGTCTATCTCGTGGCAATGCCTAAGGTGCATCTGCGCGACCTTTATCTCACTTCAGACCTAACATCCGACTTCTCCGGCGCCACACTCAACATACGTGCCAATGTGGAGAACGACGGCAAGTCTGCCGGAAAAGCCGCGTTGCGCTTCACGCTTCTCGACACCAACGGTCAGAAAGTAGGCTCTGCGACTGTTGATGCCGCAGCTGTCGCAGCCGGAAAGGAGATCATTCAGAATGCCAAGATAAATCTCTCACGTCCTAATCTGTGGAGCGCTGAGAAACCATACCTCTACACTCTCAACGTGGAAGTGCTCGACGCTGCCGGCAATGTTACCGAAGCCACAGCCCAGCAGTATGGTTTCCGCAAGATAGAACTGCGCAACAACAAGATATATATCAACGGTGTGCTAACCTATTTCAAGGGTGCCGACCGTCATGACATACATCCTAAGTATGGCAAGGCCGTTCCGGTGGAGACGATGATACAGGATATTCTGATGTACAAACGCCACAACATGAACATCATACGTACCAGTCACTATCCCAATGATCCTAAGATGTACGCTCTCTACGATTATTACGGACTGTACGTTATGGACGAGGCCGACCAGGAATGTCACGGCAACCACTCCATAACCGACAATCCTGATTGGACCGGTGCCTATGTAGACAGAGCCGTGCGTATGGTGGAGCGCGACAAGAACCATCCTTCAGTAATATTCTGGTCGCTTGGCAACGAGTCGGGTGGAGGCATCAACATCAAGGCCGAATATAAGGCAGTGAAAGCACTCGACAACCGTCTGATTCACTATGAGGGCCAGAACGAAGTGGCCGATATGGATTCACGCATGTATCCTTCAATCGAAAGCATGAAGCAGACCGACCGCAACGGTGCCGACAAACCGTTCTTCCTCTGCGAGTATGCACACGCCATGGGCAACGCTGTAGGTAACCTCCGCGAGTATTGGGACTATATAGAGAATCATTCCGAGCGCATGATAGGCGGCTGTATCTGGGACTTTGTAGATCAGGCTCTGAACAAAGTGGGCGAGCCCGAAGACCATCTCTACTTCGGAGGCAGCTTCGGCGACGTGCCTAACGATAACGACTTCTGCTGCAACGGACTCACAACGGCCGACCGCCGCGTCACTCCTAAACTGCTCGAGGTGAAGAAAGTATATCAGTATATCAAGCTGTTCTTCACACCGGAAACAGGAAAGCTGGCTCTCGAAAACCGTTATACGTCATACAATCTCGACGAGTTCGATCTTTATTATACCATATATAAGAATGGTGTGAGCGTCAAGACTGGCAACATGCCGCTGCCTTCTGCCGGTCCGTGGCAGAAAGCCGAGGTTGAGATTCCTGTCTCTGAGTTCACTGCCGACGCTTCTTCAGAATATTTCCTCAATGTTGAGGTGCGCCTGAGAAAGCCGGAGCTTTGGGCTGACGCCGGCTATGTGATTGCTTCGGAGCAGTTCGCACTGAGCAATGCCGACAACAAACTGACTGTCGTTGCCGACAACAAGCAGGCCGGAAACCTGAAGATAAACGAGGAGCAGAACGGTTTTGTGCGTATCGTGAACAACCGTGTGGCTGTGTCGTTCGACAAGACCAACGGACAGATGACGTCACTGCGCTACGGCGGACGCGAGATGCTCCACATGATGCAGGGCCCGCAGTTCAACTGGTATCGTTCAATAAACAACGATCCGCGCAACTGGCAGAGCACCTCAATAAGACTGAAGAACATGCAGTACAGCCTCTCTGCCGACAAGCGTACGGTGGAGATCACCACCATACTCGAGGCTCATGTCGGTAAGACAGTGGTTCCGCATACGGTCATCTACACCGTCCATGCAGGCGGAGCTGTTGATGTGAAGGCCGACTTCCACACCTCAAAGGATTTCAGACTGCCGCGTCTGGCATTGCAGACAATGTTCAGTCCATCGCTCGAGAACATAGAGTGGTATGGCCGCGGTCCGATAGAGAATTATCGCGACCGTAACGATGCTGCCTTCGTCGGACTGTATAAGTCAACCGTAAACGGCATGCGCGAGTACTATGTCCGTGCTCAGTCTATGGGCGAGCGCACCGATACACGTTGGCTTACACTCACCGACGACAGCGGTAAGGGGGTCAGAATAACAGCCGACGGAACATTCGACTTCTCTGCTCTCCACTATACCGACCGCGACTTGTGGCGCATCAAGTATGGTCACGACATCGACCTTGTGCGCCGTGCTGAGGTTGTGCTCAATCTCGACTGCATACAGCGTGGTATAGGTAACGCGAGCTGCGGACCTCAGCCGCTGCCTGAGTATGAGATAAAGAACGACTGCGACTATTCTTACGGTTTCCGCATAGAACCTGTAGGAGACATGCAATAAAAACGCAACACTTACGTTTAGATAAAAAGAGTGGGGAGGTGACATGTTCATTGGCACTCCCCACTCTTCTTATTCAGGCTACGGTGTCGGCCGGCTGTTGTGCTATGGCATTGCAGACACACGTCGGTTGAAAGCCTATGACAGGAAATAACGAAAACAACAATAATGATATGAAAAAGAGAATTATTTTATCCTTTGCGTTAGCTATATCGACATTTGCCGCCTTAGCGCAGAATGAGGTGGGCCGTTTCTCCATCATTCCGCGTCTCGGTGTGAGCATTGCCAACATGAGCAACAACAGTATTTACGTGATTCCAGGAGAAAATGACAACTCGGATGAGTTGAAATCGCGCAACAAGGCCGGACTTCTCGCCGGTTTTGATGTTGATTATCAGGCCACCTCTCAGGTGTCCGTGTCGCTCGGATTGCAGTATTCGCTCCAAGGTTGCAGCTATCCCGACCATCAGACTGCTGGCTCAGAGGAGAATTCTTTCACCGGTACCCGTGATTGGGCCACCGATCTCCACTACCTCAACGTGCCGCTTATGTTCAACTGCTATGTTGCCCGTGGCTTCGCGCTTAAGGCCGGTGTACAGGTAGGATTCCTGCTCGACGGCAAGATAAAATATGAGGAGACACCGTTCACGGTCAATGAGGATGGCTCTAAGGAATATGGCGACACGGAGGCATACAATAACGATTTTGCCGGCAATACTGTCGATTTATCCATTCCTGTCGGTGCTTCCTACGAATATATGAACGTGATACTCGATGCCCGTTACAACTTCGGACTGACCAATATCTACAAGATAGACGCCATGAAGTCGAAGAACCGATTCTTCACCATCACCGTAGGCTATCGTTTCAATCTATGATATTATACGATAAAAGGAGATGCGCAGGCATCTCCTTTTTCTTTATTCATCATCGGTAACTGTCCTCATTCAGTCGAGTTGAGGATAGTTCATGTTCTCCTCCTTGATGTTCTCAAGCACTTCCTCAAGGAATTTCCGTGCCTCCCATCGTGCCATTGGCAGGTCGTGAAGCAGCCAGTTGCCGCAGTCCTGCGGTGCCGCTCCGGGCACGTCGCCCTCAAACTCGGCTATGAAGCGGAACGTACGCTTCATCAGCTCCACGATGTCGGCAGGCTGAAGGTCGCCCTTCATCAGCAGATAGTTGCCCGTGAGACATCCCATTGGTCCCCAATACACTATGCGGTCTTTCCATTCAGCGTCGTTGCGCAGATAGGTAGCAGCCAGGTGTTCAATGGTGTGCAGCGCGCCCGGATGCACCACCGGCTCGCGGTTAGGTTCTTTCATCCGGATGTCGAACGTCGTCACTGTGTCGCCGCCCACCTCGTCTTTTCTCGAGACATATATGCCGCGCAGCAGGCGGTTGTGGTCTATTGTGAAACTTGGTATCTTTTCCATATTCTTGTTTTTTTGTTTTCAGATTGATTCCATGAATGCTTTTGTCACGCCGAACGAGTCTTCAGCCATTTTCTCCCAGAAGTCGTAGTACTGCTGAGCCTTGTCGTCCTTGAGAGGTATGTCGCTTATTATGCGGAAACTGATGAACCTCACGCCGCGCCGGTAGCACACCTGCGCAATCGCGGCCGACTCCATATCCACAGCCATTGCCTCAGGAAAAAGCTCAAGGATGGAGCTCATCTTCTCGCGCGAGTCAACAAACCAGTCGCCCGTCACTATGAGTCCCGGGGTTATTTTCGTGCCGCAGTCTATGGCGCACGCCTTGGCCAGCAGGTCGCTGTCGGCGTCGAAGCGTGCAGGCAAGCCCATTATCTGTCCGTAGGCCTGCTCGCTGCCGCAGTAGGCATCGTGATAACATGTCTGCGACGACACTACCACCTCCATGCGGTTGAGCTGTGTCGATGCGCCGCCTGCCACGCCTGTGGATATCACGGCGTCGGGTTCGAACAGGCTTATCAGTTCTGTCGCACCCATGGCGGCATTCACCTTGCCTATGCCACACTGCATCATCACCACCGTGTTGGCGCCGCTTGTGCCCGTGACGAACGTGAATCCGTGTTTCTCGGTCTGGCTTACGTCGTGCAGGAGCGACTTTATGCGGATGAACTCCTTGTCCATCGCTATAACAATTCCTATTTTCATTGTTGATGACTTAATCTGTTTACGTCTGCAAATTTACCATAAACTTTTTGTCCGCGGAAGCGAGCCGCGCTTTTTTATAATTATTTATGCGGCGGCAGAACGTGCTCCGTGTCCGGCTGCTTGTCGGTGCCGTGGCTGTGTCAGGGGGTCGCGGGTTAGTTGATATATGGCAAATATAAACTGCCAAATGTTAAAACATATCCCTCTGAGAGTGCCATTTTCTTGACAAAAACCGCATCTGCGGGCGAAAATGCGAAAAATAGAGCGTTTTCGCAATCGCTTGTAAATCAAGTGTTTATCTTTATACCGCTTTCTGACAGCCTGCACCCGGTGTTGCGATATGGGCTCTTTCGGGGTGCGATATGGGCTTTATCGGGTGATGATAAAGCCCATATCAGGGTGCGGAATGGTGCATTTCGCAATGTGAAAAGCACCATATTGCGAGGCAACTGGTTTTGAATAGTTTTTCATTATTGCGAAAAAGGCTTTTTCATATCGTTTTTTTCGTGTTCAGATTTCTGTAGTGTCTGTCCGTGACGACATTTTTATGGGGCGAATTTTAACTTAAAAGTGTTAAAGTCTTATCTTCGTTTTACTCTCTTTCTGCACATATCTCCGAGGCTCTTCCGCGCGGTGATTTACAGACGTCGTGCCTTACGCATCCATCGTTTTGCGGCGTGCCGTTGACCGTATGCTGCCTGCGCGTTGTCTCACGTATGCACAGTCGTGGTTTGGCAGTGTGCATGTCCGGGCTTACAAAAAAGCTGATTTAAGGACATTTATGCCGCTGTTGTGCACGATATTTCGGAATTTTTCAGTAAGTTTGCAACTGATAAGCGGCACCTTCAGGAGCGTTGTGCGCGGACCTTTCCACGCTTCGGTGACGTCACACTTACAGCCTCCGGTGTCTGTAGTATATCTGAAGAAACCGCCGCCGCACTTTTGTAAATATAAACAAAAACATAATTGATCAATGAAGACATTGAAAATGTGCCTGCCCGACCTGCTGGCAGTGCTGTTGTTTGTGCTCATCTCGTTTGCCTACTTCTTCCCGGCAGACATTGAGGGGCGCATACTTTATCGTCATGACTCTTCTGCCGGACGCGGCTCGGGAGTCGAACTAACCGAATATTATCAACGCACAGGCGAGCCCACTCGCTGGACCAACTCGCTCTTCAGCGGTATGCCAACCTATCAGATGGCGCCGTCGTACAAGAGTGCCGATGTGCTCAACGGTGTGGGTAAGTTCTATCATCTGTGGCTTCCCGAGAATGTGTGGTATGTCTTTGCCTATCTTCTCGGCTTCTACATCCTGTTGAGGGCGTTCAATTTCAGGCAGTCGCTCGCGGCGCTTGGCTCCATCATCTGGGCGTTCAGCAGCTATTTCTTCATCATCATAGCTGCCGGCCATATATGGAAAGTCGTGGCCCTGGCCTATCTGCCGCCTATGATAGCGGGTGTTGTGCTGGCCTACCGGGGAAAGTATCTGTGGGGATTCATAGTCACGGCTCTGTTCTCGGCCCTCGAGATACAGGCCAACCACATACAGATGACTTATTACTATATGTTCATCATCCTCTTCATGTTCATAGCTTATCTTGTCGATGCCATACGCAAGAAGAGATACGCGGCATTCCTCAAGGCCACCGGCGTGTGCGTGGCAGGTGCGGCGATAGGTCTGTGTGTGAATCTGTCGAACCTGTATCACACGTGGCAATATACTCAGGAGTCCATGCGTGGCAAGAGTGAGCTTGTGAAGAAAAACACAGCCAACCAGACAGGAAGCGGTCTCGACCGCGACTACATAACGCAGTGGAGCTACGGCATAGACGAGACGTGGACCCTGCTTGTGCCTAATGCCAAGGGCGGCGCGTCGGTTCCGTTGTCTATGAACGAGACGGCAATGAAGAAAGCCGACCCGCAGTTCATTCAGATATATGAGCAGCTGGGCCAGTATTGGGGCGAGCAGCCGGGCACGAGCGGTCCTGTGTATGTGGGCGCCTTTGTACTGATGCTCTTCATTCTGGGTCTCTTCATAGTGAAGGGCGGCATCAAGTGGGCACTGCTCGCAGCGACCATATTGTCCATACTGCTGTCGTGGGGACACAACTTCATGTGGTTCACCAACCTGTTCCTCGACTATGTGCCGATGTACTCAAAGTTCAGGACGGTGGCTTCTATACTTGTGATAGCCGAGTTCACCATTCCGTTGCTGGCCATGCTGGCATTGAAGAAGATTGTTGACGAGCCGGAAATCCTTACACGCAAGATAAAGTTTGTATATGTAAGTTTTGCTCTTACGGCCGGCATAAGTCTGCTCTTTGCGCTGATGCCTAACGTGTTCTTCTCCGATTTCGTTTCTTCAGCCGAGATGGAGGCAATGAAGGGAATACCTTCCGAATACCTCAATCCGCTGCTTGCCAACCTCAGGGAGATGCGTGAGGCTGTGTTCACTGCCGACTGCTGGCGTTCGTTCTGGATCATAGTATTCGGCACGCTCATGCTCCTTCTGTTCAAGGCAAAGAAGCTACGCACCGGCTATATGGTGGCTGCCATCACGGTGCTTTGTCTCATTGACATGTGGCAGGTGAACAAGCGCTATCTCAACGACGGTATGTTCGTGGAGCGCAGTGTAAGGGAAACACCTCAGCAGATGACCGAGACCGACAAGCTGATTCTTCAGGACAAATCGCTCGACTATCGTGTGCTGAACCTTGCAAGTAACACGTTCAACGAGAACGAGACCTCATACTATCATAAGAGCATCGGCGGATACCACGCAGCTAAGCTGGGACGTTACAACGACATGATAGGACATTACATATCGCCGGAGATGATAAAGTTGCAGAAGGCTGTGGTAGAGGCAGGTGGAGACATGACCAAAGTGCCGGGCGATTCCATCTATCCTGTGCTCAATATGCTCAATGCCAAATACTTCATAATGCCTCTGCAGAACAATCAGACCGTACCGTTGCTCAATCCGTATGCTTATGGCAACGCGTGGTTTGTGGATAATGTGAAGTATGTGAAGAACGCCAACGAGGAGATAGATGCCGTAGGTAAGGTGAACCTTCGCCACACGGCTGTGGTTGACGAACGCTTCCGCGAGCAGGTAGGACAGGCCGTTCCGCAGACCGGCAACGCGCTTGTGACACTGAAGAAATATGAACCGAACGAACTCACATACGATGTGCAGTCGGATAAGGGTGGCGTGATTGTGTTCTCGGAGATTTATTATCCGGGATGGACAGCGACCGTCGATGGCGCTGATGTTGAGCTCGGACGTGCCAACTACATACTGCGTGCGCTCAACGTTAAGCCGGGACACCACACTGTTGTGTTGACGTTCAAGCCGAAATCGGTTGACAACACCGAGACCGTGGCATACATTGCTTATGTAGTATTGTTCATTGCCGTGGTATTGGGAGTATTCTTCGAGTGGCGTAAAAGAAAGACCAACGCATAAGACCGTGGCGGCATGGAGTTCAGGACGATAGTCAAGGTGGAACGCTCTCAGTTCAGCATAAATCCCTGCGAGAGGATGCTTTTCGTGGGGTCGTGCTTTGCCGACAACATAGGCAGGCGCTTTGTGGAGGACAAGTTCCGTGCCGTGGTCAATCCTTTCGGGGTGATGTACAATCCGGCGAGCATCCTGCACACTGTGCAACGCTACGAAGGTGAGCCGCCGAGAGTGGCAGTGTTCACGCTCGGAACCAATCATGTTTACATACTGAAGGAGACGGGCGAGATTGTGGATAACTGCCGCAAGCGCCCGCAACGCCTTTTCCGTGAGGAGCAGCTGACGGTGGATGAGTGTTGCGATTATCTGTCGCGTGCTGTCGATGTGTTGTTGTCGCGTTCTGCTGATGTGCGGATCATCGTGACGGTGAGCCCCATACGCTACGCGAAATACGGCTATCATGGCAGTGCATTGTCGAAGGCTGTGCTGCTGCTTGCCGCTGAGCGACTGGCAGAAAATTACGCCGGAGTGGTGGAATATTTCCCGGCCTACGAGATTGTGAACGACGAGTTGCGCGACTATCGGTTCTATGCCGAAGACATGCTTCACCCTTCGCAGCAGGCCGTGTCCTACATTTGGGAACGCTTCGCTGAGGCTTATTTCGGCGAAGACACGCGGAAGTTCCTTGAGGAATGGCGTCCGATAAAGGAGGCTTTGGGTCACAGGCCTTTCAATCCCGACTCTCAGGAGTACAAGGATTTCCTTGCCGCCACGTTGCATAAGGCCGGGCTGCTTGCCGAAAAATATCCCGATATGGAATGGAAAAGTCCTGCCGGCGGCATGTGATGCAGAGATGTAAATGACACATATAAAAGTGAAAGACTCCGTTCAGTGAATGAATATACTGAAAGGAGTCTTTTATTTTTGTAAATGCGTGTGCCGTATATGAAAAAAAAGTATTAAGTTTGCACCATTAAAATACAAACAAGATGACTTACAGTATCGAAAGAGTTACCACGCTTATCGGTGCTCACCGTTTTGGCAACACCGATTCAGACATAGCGTTCCTGCTTACAGACAGCCGTTCGCTGTGCTTTCCTGAAGAAACTTTGTTTTTCGCATTGAAAACGGAACGCAATGACGGTTCGCATTACATACCCGATCTGTATCGCCGCGGAGTGCGCAACTTCGTGGTGTCGGTGGTTCCCGACGATTATGCTTCGGCCTATCCGGACGCCAATTTCCTGAAGGTGGAGAGTCCGCTCATAGCGTTGCAACGCCTTGCCGAGCGCCATCGTGAGGAGTTCGACATTCCCGTTATAGGAATAACCGGCAGCAACGGTAAGACAATGGTGAAGGAATGGCTATACCAGCTTCTGTCTCCGGACATGATGGTTGTGCGCTCTCCACGCAGTTATAATTCGCAGATTGGTGTGCCTCTTTCGGTATGGTTGTTGACCGAGCAGACGCAGGTCGGACTGTTTGAGGCCGGAATAAGCAAGCCGGGTGAGATGCTTGCGCTGCGCAATATCATACAGCCTACGATAAGCATTATCACTAATCTGGGAGCTGCTCATCAGGAAAATTTCGAGTCGCCGGAGGCAAAATGCCGTGAGAAGATGATGCTCTTCCACGATGCCGACACTGCTGTTTATTGTCAGGATGAGAAGGTTGTGAACGACACAATGGCTGAGTCGGATTATCACGGTGAGCGGTTGGCATGGTCGGAGAAGGACCCGAAGGCACCGTTCTTCATCAAGTCGGTAGAGAAAAAAGACACATTCACAACAGTACATTATATATATAAGGATACAGAGTCGGCATATACGTTGCCTTTCATAGACGAGGCTTCGGTGCGCAATTCTGTTTCGTGTGCCGTAGTTGCGCTTCATCTGGGATTGAAACCTGAGGTGCTCGACGAGCGTATGAGACGTCTTGAGCCTGTGGCAATGCGTCTTGAGGTTAAGGAAGGACAGCATGGCTGTACGTTGATAAACGATTCTTACAACTCGGATGTCAACTCGCTGGACATCGCTCTCGACTTTATGAACCGCCGTCCTGACCATAAGGGACGCAAGCGTACGCTTATTCTGAGTGATATATATCAGAGCGGTGAACCGCTCGACAAATTATATTCAGAGGTGTCGGTAATGGCACGCAAACGTGGTGTCGAGAAGTTCATCGGCATAGGTCCGCAGATTACATCGCAGGCAGACGTGATAGATCTGCCTGAAAAGCACTTCTTCCCCGACTGTGCGTCATTCATACGCAGCTCGGCTTTCGACGGCCTGCACGACGAGGTTATCCTTATCAAGGGCGCGCGACGCTTCGGTTTCGATAATCTTACGGAACTGTTGGTGAACAAAGTGCACGAAACAATACTCGAGGTGAACCTCAACGCCGTCGTGAAAAACCTGAACTACTATCGCTCTTTCATGCGTCCGGAGACAAAGATTGTGTGTATGATCAAGGCAGATGCCTACGGAGCAGGTTCGGTGGAGATAGCAAAGACGTTGCAGGACCATCGTGTTGACTATCTTGCCGTGGCAGTTGCCGACGAGGGTGTTACGCTTCGTAAGAACGGAATCACTCAGAACATAATGATAATGAATCCTGAGATGACGGCGTTCAAGACAATGTTCGACTATGATCTCGAACCCGAGGTTTACAGTTTCAGACTTCTCGACGCGCTTGTTGCGGCTGCCAGAAAAGAAGGTATTACCAATTTCCCTGTCCATATAAAGCTCGACACCGGTATGCACCGTCTCGGATTTGATCCGGAGAAGGATATGGAGGAACTGATAGACAGGCTGCATCATCAGAACGCAATAATCCCGCGCTCGGTCTTCTCGCACTTTGTTGGAAGCGATTCAGAGCAGTTCGACGATTTCTCGAAGCATCAGTTTGAACTCTTCGACAAGGGAAGCCGCAAGCTGCAGGCAGCGTTCCCGCACAAGATACTGCGCCACATAGACAACTCGGCAGGCATAGAGCATTTCCCGGAACGCCAGCTTGACATGTGTCGTCTGGGATTGGGACTTTATGGTATTAATCCGATTGACAATTCGGTTATAAACAATGTGAGCACGCTTCGCACCACAATATTGCAGATGCGCAATGTCCCTGCGGGCGATACCGTGGGATACAGCCGCAAGGGAAAGATAGATCACGACAGCGTAATAGCCGCCATACCTATAGGATATGCCGATGGTCTGAACCGTCATTTGGGCAACCGCCATTGCTATTGTCTCGTGAACGGTAAGAAGGCGGAGTATGTCGGCAACATATGTATGGATGTTGCGATGATAGATGTGACGGGAATCGACTGCAAGGAAGGCGACAGAGTGGAGATATTCGGCGACGATCTGCCTGTAACAGTGCTGTCAGACGCTCTCGACACGATACCTTATGAGGTGCTCACCGGAATAAGTAACCGTGTGAAGAGAGTATATTTCCAGGATTAATATGTTTTCCGGAGCGGTGTGAAATATCAGTCACCGGTAATGTGAAAGATATTCGGTGCGGTGGAATATGGGAAATGTTGTTTTATCGCGACTGCGTTGTTCTATTGTGTAACACACATAAACGTCACATTGCGTATTCGGAATCAGAATATAATAAAAAGAGACACACCGTGCAGTCTTGCCGGTGTGTCTCTTTTGTTTTTGTAATGTTTGTAAACAGTTGGATGCGCATTGTTGAACGAAAAAGACATTTTCGTGCGCCGCACATTCATGTCCTGTTTATAAAAAAGTTCATTTTAAAAATCCCTGACGCTTGAGAACTTCTATCATTCCGGCCGACATCGCCTCGTTGTCGCGTTTTGTATAACGGCAGTCGGTGAACACCTGTGCAAGCGTTTCCTTGTTGTTTATCTCGACAAAATGGCGGTTTTCCGGCAGTGCTTCCTTTTCCTTGTAGTATTCGTCGATGTCTTCGGGAGTATAGTCGTGGAATGTCTCTTTGTGGAGTATGGCTTTCAGAGGCAGTCTGTCTGATACGGCCGGGTCCTCGTCGGGCCAGCCCAGCGTTATTGTAGCCACCGGCATGACAAGCTTCGGCAGCTTCAGCACGTCGATTATTGTCTGTGGATCGTATATGGTTGTGCCCAGGAAACAATAGCCAAGTCCCTGTTCATCAGCGATATTGCAGAATGTTTGGCAGAAAAGCAGGGCATCTGTGGCTGCGTTGATGAACGAGAGAAAGTTGTCATATCCCGGAGTCGCCTTACGGTTCTCGGCCCATACAGTGGTTCGTCTGAAGTCCGCGCAGAAGGTAAGAACCACCGGTGCCTCTGTCACCATCGGTTGGTTGAAGTGAGCCGGAGCCAGACGCTTCTTCAGTTCTGCGTCTCTTGTGGCTACTACACTGTACAGTTGCAGATTTCCCATTGTCTGAGTGTGCTCGGCGTGTGCAAGCATGCTCTGCAGCAATTCGTCGGAAACATCGCGGTGAGCGTATTTCCTTATGCTTCGTCTTGTATCTATAGAATTCATTTTTTTGTAAATTTTATTTCATTACAAAGATACAGAAATTTTCTTTTTTGGAAAACTCCGGCAATGTTAATTGACTAAATATATCATAAATGATTTCATAATATGAAAATAATATTGTAGTTTTGCAGCGTCAAAATGCCAACGGCCGGCGTTTTTATTTTGCTAAAATGTATAACCGGCTGATTGACATAGCGTTCACGATTTTTATTGAATAATCTATATATTTTACTGATGGAAGATATGAAAACATTCTCATACGACGAGGCTTATGGCGAGTCTCTGAAATATTTTGATGGAGATGAGCTTGCCGCAAGAGTATGGGTTAATAAGTATGCGATGAAAGATAGTTTCGGACGGATATATGAAAAGTCGCCCGAAGACATGCATTGGCGTATCGCAAAGGAAATCGCAAGAATAGAAAAGAAGTATAAGAATCCGATGACGGAGCAGGAAGTGTTCGATCTTCTCGACCACTTCAGATACATTGTTCCGGCAGGAAGTCCTATGACCGGAATAGGAAACGACCATCAGGTGGCTTCGTTGAGCAACTGCTTTGTCATAGGTCTCGACGGCGATGCCGACTCCTACGGTGCGATAATGCGTATAGACGAGGAGCAGGTTCAGCTGATGAAGCGTCGCGGTGGAGTGGGACACGACCTCTCACACATACGTCCTAAAGGCTCACCTGTGAACAACTCGGCACTCACTTCCACCGGACTTGTTCCGTTCATGGAACGATACAGCAACTCAACACGTGAGGTTGCGCAGGACGGCCGACGCGGTGCGCTCATGCTGTCTGTAAGCATAAAGCACCCTGACAGCGAGGCTTTCATCGATGCAAAGATGACCGAAGGCAAGGTGACCGGCGCCAACGTGTCTGTAAAGATAGACGACGAATTCATGGAGGCTGCCATAAACGACAAACCATATACACAGCAGTTCCCTATCGATTCGGACAATCCGAAGGTGAAGAAAGAGATTTCTGCCAGAAAACTTTGGGAGAAAATCGTGCACAACGCATGGAAGAGCGCTGAGCCGGGAGTATTGTTCTGGGACACCATCCTGCGTGAGAGCATTCCTGACTGCTATGCAGATCTGGGCTTCCGTACGGTTTCCACTAATCCGTGTGGTGAGATTCCGTTGTGTCCTTACGACTCATGCCGTCTGCTTTCAATCAATCTTTACTCATACGTCGTAAATCCGTTCACTCCTAATGCACGCTTCGATTTCGACAAGTTCAAGGCTCACGTGCGTCTGGCACAGCGCATAATGGACGACATTGTGGATCTTGAGCTCGAGAAGATCGACAAGATAATGGAGAAGATAAACAATGATCCGCAGACCATGGAGGTGAAGGGCGCCGAATATCATCTGTGGGAGAAGATAAAGGACAAGAGCGGTAAGGGACGCCGTACGGGCGTAGGCATCACGGCAGAAGGCGACATGCTTGCTGCGATGGGACTGCGCTACGGCACTCAGGAAGCCACCGACTTCAGCGTGGAAGTACATAAGACTCTTGCCCTCAGCGCATACCGCAGCTCTGTCGAGATGGCCCGTGAGCGTGGAGCATTCTCAGTATTCGACGCATCACGCGAGAAAAACAACCCGTTCCTCCTCCGTATAAAGGAAGCAGATCCGCAGTTGTATGACGACATCATGACATACGGACGCCGCAATATCGCGTGTCTCACCATCGCTCCGACAGGTACAACCAGTCTGATGACACAGACAACAAGTGGTATAGAACCGGTGTTCATGCCTGTTTACAAGCGTCGCCGCAAGGTGAACCCCAACGACACGGAAGTGCATGTCGACTTTGTTGACGAGGTGGGAGATTCTTTCGAGGAATACATTGTATATCACAGAAAGTTCCTCGAGTGGATGAAGGTGAACGGATATGACACAGAGAAGCGCTACACCCAGGAAGAAATAGACGAGCTTGTGGTCAAGTCGCCGTATTATAAGGCTACAGCCAACGACGTTGACTGGCTGATGAAGGTCAAGATGCAGGGCGCGATCCAGAAGTGGGTTGACCACAGCATCAGCGTGACCGTGAACCTGCCGAACGATGTCGATGAAGAACTTGTCAACCGTCTGTATGTAGAGGCATGGCGTTCGGGCTGCAAAGGATGCACCATCTATCGCGACGGCAGCCGTGCAGGTGTCATGATTTCGGTATCGGGCAAGGACAAGAAGAACGACAAACACGACAACTGCCCGTGCGCTAATCCTGAAGTAGTTGAGATTAGACCGAAGGAACTGGAGTGCGACGTTGTGCGTTTCCAGAACAACAAAGAGAAATGGGTGGCATTCGTAGGATTGCTCAACGGATATCCTTACGAGATATTCACCGGTCTGCAGGACGATGAGGAAGGCATCGTACTGCCGAAGACAGTCACCAAAGGTAAGATAATCAAGCAGAAGAACGAGGACGGACACAGCCGTTACGACTTCCAGTTTGAGAACAAGCGCGGCTATAAGACGACTGTTGAAGGACTGAGCGAGAAGTTCAATCCGGAATACTGGAACTACGCAAAACTTATTTCCGGTGTGCTGCGCTACCGCATGCCTATCGGCAACGTAATCAAGCTGGTCGGTTCGCTGCAGCTCAAGAGCGAAAGCATCAACACCTGGAAGAACGGTGTTGAGCGTGCTTTGAAGAAATATATTGTGGATGGCACCGAGGCAAAGGGACAGTCCTGTCCTGTATGCGGTGGAACTCTTGTCTATCAGGAAGGCTGCCTCATTTGCAAAAACTGCGGTGCATCGCGTTGCGGATAGTATTCTTCTGAAGATCTAATCTTTATATACGGGTGTGCCGGAGGCTGTTCACGATGAGTGACAAGGTTTCTGGCGCACCCTTTCGTTTTTCTTTTTCAACACCGATTTTCTTTTTTTATGTACGAATACAAGTGTGGATACGTCTTCATCGACGCCATGAAGTTTCATTCTTTCCACGGAGTGATAGACCAGGAACGGCTTACCGGCAACGACTATACGGTGTCTGTGCGTGCCGGATATGATATTACCCGGGCCATGCAGACCGACGATGTGAACCATACACTCAACTATGCGGCCGTGTACGAAGTTGTAAGAAGTGAGATGGACCGGCCGTCGAAACTCATCGAACATGTGGCGGGCCGCATAGCAGAAAGCCTTTTCGAGAGTTTTCCGCTTATATTGTCGCTCGATGTCAAGATAGTGAAGCACAACCCGCCTATGGGTGCCGACTGCTCGGGTGCGGGCGTTGAAATTCATTTAACAAATTATAAAACTAAATGATTACTTGGAGTTTTTCGTATTATTGCTTACCTTTGTCGCATCATACAAGACTGATGATTAACAGAATATTTGTATTATTGGTATTATTTGCCGCGTGTACCATATCGGTCAGTGGTGCTGACCGCAAGTTTGTTCTTGTCATAGATGCCGGTCATGGCGGTCGTGACGCGGGTGCATTGGGCAAATATTCGAAGGAAAAGAACATCAATCTGAATGTGGCCCTTGCGTTCGGCAGATATGTGGAGAAGAACAATCCGGACGTGAAGGTGGTATATACACGCAAGACAGATGTTTTCGTACCGTTGTACGAACGCGCCGAAATAGCCAACCGCAACAAGGCCGACCTGTTCATATCAGTGCACACCAACGCACTGGAACAAGGACGCGTAGCCCGTGGCTTCGAGTCTTACACACTCGGCGACGGCCGCTCGCAGGCCACAAAAACAAACCTTGAGGTGGCGAAACGCGAGAACTCCGTCATACTGCTTGAGGAAAACTACGAGCAGCATTATGTGGGATACGACCCCAACTCGCCTGAGAGCAACATCATGTTCGAGTTTGTGCAGGACCGCAATTTGTCTAAAAGCATCGACTTCGCCAAGATGTTGCAGAAGAACGTATGTCGTGCGGCAAGCCGTCCGGACAAGGGAGTGCACCAGAGCAACCTCGCAGTGCTGAGGCTCACATCGATGCCGGCGTGCCTCATAGAGCTCGGTTTTATAACCACCGCCGACGAGGAAGCGCTCCTCAACGACAAGGCACGACTCGACCAGATGGCCGTAGGCATATACAACGCGTTTGTGGAATACAAGAACAAACACTATAACGGCATACTCGTGCCTTACCGTACGGACAGCCCCATGCTACCCGAGACACCCGTGACTGAGGCTCCCAAGAACAACCCGGAGCCCGAAACGCCTGCCACGACTGAGCCTGTCAAGGAACAGACCGTTACAACCAATGTCGAGGCCAAGGCTGTGCAGCCAGCCAGGACAACGCAACCCGTGCAACAGCCGGCAGCAGCCACAAGCGGACGACCGGTGTTCAAGATACAGATTCTCGTGTCGAGTCTCAATCTGAAAGACGGCGACAGCCATCTGAAAGGACTCACCGGATGTGAGCGCTATGTGGAAAACGGACTGCAGAAATACACTTACGGAGCATCCGAGGACTACAACGAGATATACCGTCTGCGCAAACAGATACTCGACAAATTCCCCGAGGCGTTCATTATTGCCTTCAAGGACGGTGAGAAGATGAACGTGAACCAGGCGATAAAGGAATTCAAGAACAACAGAAAATAAATATCTATAAATATGAAGTTTTTTACTAAAGAGGTCAAAATCGCACTTGTCGCGATAGTAGGAGTGATATTGCTCTTTTTCGGAATGAACTTTCTGAAAGGTCTTAACCTGTTCTCCTCGTCGTCAGATTACTATGTAGAGTTTGAGGACATAAGCGGTCTGTCGTCGTCCAGCCCTGTATATGTGGGCGGCTATCAGGTGGGAACGGTCAAAAGCATCATATATGATTACAGCAACACTACGCCCACCAGAGTGGTGATTGCCGTAGATAAGGCCATGCGCATACCGCAGGGCAGCCAGGCAAAGATTGTAAGCGACATGCTCGGCAACGTGAAGATAAACCTCGACATCAACGGTAAGTCTTCGCAGATGGTGCCGCCGGGAGGTGTCATAAAGGGATATATAGACAACGGAGCGATGGGACAGCTCTCCGCGATGATTCCTACCGTAGAGAAGATGCTGCCAAAGCTCGACAGCATCATGGGCAGTCTGAACGCGCTGCTTGCCGATCCTGCCATCGCGGCTTCGCTACACAACGTGAAGGACATAACCGCCAACCTCACCACATCGACGCGCGAGCTCAACACGCTCATGCGTACGCTCAACCGCAACGTGCCGGGCATGATGGCGAAGGCTGACGGAATACTCGACAACGCGGACACTCTCACGGCCAAACTTGCAGCCATCGACATAGACCGCACTGTGAACGAAGTGAACAACACTCTTGCCAGTGTGCGCTCGTTCACCGACAAGCTCAACAGCAACGAGGGTACGCTCGGTCTGCTCATGAACGATCCGTCGCTTTATCACAACCTCAATTCTACTATGATGCACGCCGATTCTCTCGTTGTGAATCTGCGCGAGCATCCGAAGCGTTATGTCCACTTCTCCATTTTCGGAAGAAAGGACAACTGATGAAACCGTAACATACTCCTGTCGCACAACGTGATGACGGGATACATATATGCATGCAGCGACACACATACGGGTGTCGCTGCATGCTTTTTTATTGTCCGTATTTATGTCTCGCCGGCTTCGGAATGCGTCACGCCTTGCGATGGTTTTTATGTTATCATTATATTTTCTTCTGCCGAAAGGAACGTAATATGTGCGACTTTCAATTTATAACCGGATTTCGATTTTTCCATTCGGGTTTCCCGATATACCCCAAAAATTAATCGCGTATTTGCGGACAGACTCTTCATCGGACGCAAATATGTGAGATATAAGTGGCTTTTATAATATATTGAATATCAATTATTTATATTTAAGGGATAATTTATCGTTTTGCGAAAAGCACCATTTCGACATGCGAAATGGCCCATTTCAGGGGCCGAAAAGCACCATATCGCACCCTAATATAGGCTTTTTCGCATGCTGAAATGGGCTTTTTCGGAAAGCAAAATTAATCTTTTCGGACTATGTTACGGGGTATATCAAAAGACGGTTCGGGGTGAAACAGCCTTTATTATATCGGTTTTAACATTCCTTTACATCTCTTTTGCGAAAATATTTTGTCAAAATTTAGTCAAGAAAAATTGTAAGTATGTTCCATAAGTTTTCTTCAGAAACGCTGATATCCGGCGTGAGGAAAGGCACGTAAAGCATTTGTCCGCCGTGTGATGAAAATAAAGTGGTTGCGGCAGTGCGAATTTATCGTTCCGGCAGTGTGGACATATTGTTTTGTCGATTTATGTTTATCTGCACTTTTCTGTATGATTGCATGTTTATGCAAGAGTGCTGCGACAGGGCGTTTCGCCGCGTTTCGGCACACGGTCAGGTCAGCTGTCCGGCTCGGGGAAGAAAACAATCGGGCAGAATATTTTATGTTACAAAGTGAAAAAAAGGATTTGCAGATTACAAATTATTTCTTAATTTTGCACGGCATAAGCAAAAGTACTACATCGCAAGATACCTGTAAACATTTTTATTTATGACGAAAACGAGTCCTGATGCTCTTTGGGACGAGTGCCTTGCGCTCATTAGAGGAAGCGTCACGGAGCAGCAATATAAAGCATGGTTTGAGCCCATCGTGTTCAAGTCGTTCAATGCCGACACCAAGACTGTCTTGGTGCAGGTTGACCGTATTGTATATGAGGTGCTCGAGCAAAACCATGTCGATCTGCTCACACGGGTGCTCACGCAGGTATTCTGCAACGATGTGAGGCTCACCTATCGTGTCATCGACAAGGGAAGAAAGGGAACAGAGATACCTTCAGACCTGCCGGAGAAGCCGGTGGCTGATAAAGCCACGCGCGAGACTCCGAGGGTGGGGCAGCCCAAGGTGCCGCAACTCGATCCGCAGCTCGACCCGCATCTGACATTCAGAAACTACATAGAGGGCGAAAGCAACAAGCTGCCGCGCTCGGTGGGACTGTCCATTGCCGAGCATCCTCACAACATGCAGTTCAACCCATTCTTCATCTACGGACCGTCGGGATGCGGCAAGACCCATCTCATCAACGCCATAGGTGTGCGCACCAAGCAGCTCTATCCGCAGAAGAGGGTGCTGTGTGTGAGTGCGCGTCTGTTCGAGGTGCAATATACCAACGCTGTTCTGCAGAACAAGATAAACGATTTCATAAACTTCTATCAGACCATCGACTTGCTCATCGTGGACGATATACAGGAGTGGGAGGACAAGAAGGGTACGCAGAACACGTTTTTCCACATATTCAATCATCTTTTCCGCAACGGCAAACGCATCATCCTGGCGAGCGACCGCCCGCCTGTGGAGCTCAAGGGCGTGAATGATCGCCTGCTCACCCGATTCTCGTGCGGACTCATAGCCGAGCTTGAGAAGCCGAACGTGCAGCTTTGTGTGGATATACTGAAGAGCAAGATACGCCGCGACGGACTCAGCATCCCCGACGATGTCATTGCTTTCGTGGCGCAGACGGCCAACGGAAGTGTGAGAGATCTGCACGGAGTGATAAACTCGCTCATGGCTTACAGTGTGGTTTACAACTGCAACATCAACATGCGTCTTGCCGAACGTGTCATAAAACGTGCGGTGAAGGTGGATGACGAGCCGCTGACCGTGGACGACATAACAGAGAGCGTCTGCTCGCATTTCAATGTCACTACGGCTGCCATAATGGGCCGTAGCCGCAAGCGCGACATAGTTACGGCGCGCCAGGTGGCTATCTATCTCGCGCAGAAATACACCAAGATGCCTTCCAGCCGTATCGGTCGCCTTATCGGAGGACGCGACCATTCCACCGTGATTTACAGTTGTTCGCAGGTGGAGCATCACATGAAGGTGGATTCGTCGTTTGCCGATGAGGTGCGCAGCATTGAGGCATCGTTCAAGCTGAAACGCTGATTTGTTCCCGCTTTTTTGTGTTTTTTGAGTGCGGTGGAGTTTCCTCCGTACCGGGGAACTGAATTTTCTGTGTGGTGAATTGTATGTCGTGGCTTTCTTTTGCCGTTTTTTTGACGGGTCGTGTTCAGACCGGTTGTATGGCTGACAGCACGCCGAATCAGACTGAATGGGACGTAATCATATATAAAAAAGGACAAAGACCGTTTGCGAAAGCGTCTTTGTCCTTTGCCTTTATTTATTGGTTGTTGTAGGCTAAAAATCTATCTTGACTTTTGCTCCTGCCATAATCCATATTCCGGGTTGCAGCACATCGCCTATGTCGTAGTATCTGTGGTTGGTTATGTTGTCCGCTTTCAGATATATGTTGTATTTGTCTGCGTCCCACGCCAGCTTGGCGTCGAGCTTCGCGTAGGGGTGATATCCGTTCATGCGCTGTTGCCACCTCATGCACCAGTGGGCGGTAAGCCTGCTCCAGATGCGGTGGTCGAGCTGCACGCTGAGCTTGTGGCGCAGATAGTCAAGGGCGTAGAGCGACTTGTATATGTCGCGTTCGGATGTGTGTTTCTGGTTCATGTAGCCGTAGCTCACCTTCAGCTGCGTGAATACGGGGCACCCTGTCAGCAGGTCGGGGCGCACGCTCAGGTCGAGCGTCAGGCCTGTGTTGTCCACCTTTCCGATGTTCAGCGCCTGATATTTTGTACTCTCCTCACTCTCATACACCCAGTCTATGAGGTCGCGTCCGTAGTTGCGCAGCACGCTCACAGTGGCTTCCCATTCCGTCCGGCGGTATCTCAGACCGGCCTTCAGAGTGGTGTTTTTCTCGGGTTTCAGTGCTGTGCTGCCCTGTTGTGCCGCGCTGCTGACATACAGTTCGGTGTATGTAGGTATGCGCATGGCTTTGTTCCACGAGGCGAAAACGGTCCAATGGTTGTCCGGACGGTAGCTTGCATCCACTCCGGGATAGAATCTGAAGCTGTTGTCCAGCCCCGTATTCCTGTCGGCCATCACTCCTGCCGACAGCCTGAATCCGCCTATGCTGATGTTGTGTTCAAGGAAAAGACTCGTGCATGTGCGTTTCCCTTCATGGTCGTAAACACGTGACGAACCGCTGATGTCGTGCCATTGGTCCTCGTCGAGCAGGTCGCCGTATGATGTACTCAGTATGTGTTCTCTCCTTATGTTTGCTCCTGCGGCTGTCTGTCCGGCTGCCCATGCCAGTCGGGCGCTTATGCTTGCGCCATAGACATCCATGCGGTGGAGGTTCTCTCCGTTGGCTGCTCCGGTCATGCCACGTGTCAACTGATAGTGGTCGTAGTCTCTGTGACCATAGATTGTCGGGCTGATGGTCAGGCGTTTGTCGCCGAGCGGCCTTATCTCCGCGCTTGCCGAGGCTATGTATCGGCGTGTCTCCTCATACTGGTTGTCGAACTTCGCGCTGTAGAAAGTCGATGCGCCGTAGTCCTGCGACGTTATGCCGGCCTGCCACATCATGTCTGCATAGCGTGTGGTGAAGTTGCCCTGATAGAACAGTCTGCGCTTTATGAAGTCGCTGTTCTTTGTTCCTCCGTCGCTCCGACTTATGCCTCCGCTCAGCCGGTTGTTGGTGTTGCGGCTGTTGATGGTCACTCCCGCCTCGCCACACACGGTGCCGAACGAACCTCCTTCGATTGTAGCGAAGGCGTTGCTTTGCTCCTTGTGCTTGGTCACGATGTTTATCGCGCCGCTGAATGCAGGGTTGCCGAACACGCGTGCCGATGCGCCTTCGAGCACTTCGATGCGTTGTATGTCGGATAAAGAAACAGGAAAATCGGCGGCGTTATGCCCGGTCTGCGGGCTTGAGATGTTGATGCCGTTCAGTAGAATGACCGTCTGGTCGAACGTACCGCCGTTTACGGAGATGTCCGTCTGAACTCCAAAGCCACCGCGCTGACGGACATCCACGCCCGTGGCTGATTTTAATACGTCGTTGATACTTTCTGCCGCAGCACGATGAATGTCGTCGGCTGTCGTGACAGATACAATCATGGCCGGATTTTGTTCGGCCAGTGGCGCCCACGCTCCCGTCACCACCACCTCGCTGAGCTTCACGTCCTGATTTCTGAGTGAGTCTTTTTCCACAACGTCGTGCGTGCTTATGCCGTCTGCTTTGGCATAAGTGAGCGTCGCAACGCTGAGTGTGCTGATGAGCACTTCCTTACCCAGACAATTGAACAGTGCGTAGCTCTTGCGCGTGAAGTGCTTGAAAACCAGAGCTGTGCGCGTGTTGAAAATTGGTCTGTACATTAATTTTGATATTGATAAAACGGTGCAAAGGTAAGAAAAAATGCTTGAAAGGGCAACGAATTCTGATAAATGACATCGGACGGAACGTGCTTTCTTTCACTGAGTTACAGCGAAAAGGGACGGCACGTCGGTATGTCGCGTGTCGTCCCTTTTATGCTTATTGTTTGTTATAACAGTGCTTTCCGTCTGTCGTTATCGTTTTTTTCAGAAAACATTTACGTGACTTTCAGAAAGCATTTCCGCGGCTTTCAAAAAATATTTCCGTGACTTTAAATTGTGTGTTCCGGCTCTGTCGTCTTGCTGTCGTGCGTAAAGAACACGAGATAAGAGCCGTCGCCGTCGAGTGTTATGCTGCTGCCTGTCGCCTCGTTCAGTGTTCCCTGCCACATGCTTCCGTATGCGTAGGGTTGCCATCTCAGCCCTTCGCCGCTCAGGTTGTGGCATGAGAGGTTGAATATACTTACCTGTCGGCGCTTGAATGTGGCGAAACTGTTTCTTCCTTTGGCCGGTATGAAGTATCCGTTGTCGGTTATCATCACCGGCTGTATGCCGAAATCGTCCATGTATCTCGCCATGAGCGATATGTTGCCGAGTGTGTGGTCCTCACGCTTTCCGGTCGCGCCGATGTATGCTATGGTGCGGAATCCTTTGCCTATGCAGTAGCGTGTGGCTTTGGTCTGGTCGTTGTCGTCCTGCTCGTCGATTATGTGTATTATGTCGCTGTGGCTTTTTCTGAAACCGGCGGGCATAGAGTCGCCGTCGCCGACTATGGCATCTGGCGTAAGACCATGGCCGAACGCGCTTATTCCGGCGTTGTCGCAGCAACATAGAAACTTGTTTCTATGCAGTACTGACAGCGGTATGCGATGGAACGGAAAGTCTCCGTCGCACAGTATCACGGCGTCGAACACGGATTGTTCGTCAATAAGCGGATAGTTCATACAGTGCTTTTTTCTGTTCTTTTATAATCAATCTTTAAGGCAGATGACATTTTATTGCGTGCCACATTTGGCTTAACACCGATGTTCAGATGCTTTTTTCTGATGGTTGAACGGTCATCATCTTTTTCCATTTCAGATATCCGAACACCGCGATCACGGCATAAGCGCCATATAGTCCGGCCTTGAACGGTATGCCTTTATATGCGTATAGCACGCTGCATACTACATCGACGACAATCCAGATGAGCCATTGCTCCACGTATTTGCGTGCAAGTGCCCACAGACCGAGGATGCTAAGGGCGTTTACAAAGCTGTCGCTCACAGGCACGTTGCTGTCTGTGAATCTCACGAGAATTCCGTAGAAGGCAATCCATGCTACGACAAATATTGCGGCGGAAGGTATTATCAGATTACGGCGATAGTGGGTTATGGGCATCTCTCCGGCCGTTTTCTGGTTGCGTTTACGTCCGAATTTCCATACCGCAAAGCCATAGATGGCGGCCAAGGCATAATATATTGCCATGCCGAAATCGGCATACAGCCCGGCTTCAAGATAAAGAACGATGTCTATCAGCGGCATGATGATGCTCGCAAACCACAGCCAGATGCTCGCCCTATACTCAAGAATGATGTAAACAATGCCGACAACCGTGCTCAGAACATCAAGTATCCTGAGTTGGTTGTCGGCTATGTATGTCATTATTTCGTTCATTTCCGCACTGCTTAGAACGTGATGGAAAGATGCGCGAGGAAGTGTGTCGGAGCCTGTGCCGAGTATGTTGACCACGCCCATCCGCCGTCGTAGGCAACTATTTTGCCGTTCTCGTTCTTGAAGTTCATCGAGCAACTTCCGTTGCTTTCATACTCTTCGTTGAACAGGTTATACACAGTCACGCCCACGGTAGCACTCTTCAGTCCTTTCATCTTGAACGTATAGGACAGGTCGAGGTCGCTAACGAACATCGCATCGATGACAGCGCTGGTGTAAGTCTTGCCGTCTGTGTTCAGATATTTCTTGAAACCGGAGTTCGTCATGTTCTGTTCGCTGACGTATTTGCTCATGAGTGATGCGCGCAGACCCTTGTATTCGTAGGTGAATATGTTGTTCAATATGACGTCAGGAGAGTAAGCCAGCTTGGTGGTTCCCACGTTGGCATACGACTGACTCCAGTCTTCGTTTATGACGGTTACGTTCATATTCTTTGCCCGGTTCTTGCTCAGTGTGGCGTTGATGTTCCATTCAAAGCCCTTGAAAGGACGCAGTCCGGCCATCAGTTCTACACCCATGCGGTAGCTGTCCTTTATGTTTCGTGCCACCATTTCGCCGTTAGAGTCCTGTGCTCCGGTGAGAACGAACTGGTTGTCGTAGTCCATATAATAGAAGTTCACGCCCGCATTGAATATTCCAGACTGATATTTGTAGCCGACCTCAAGGTCGTTCAGTCGCTCAGCCTGCGGGTCAACGGCGTCTGTCTCGGCCATCATATCCTCGAAATCGTTACGTGTCGGCTCCTTGTGTGCTATGGCATAAGAAGCATATACGGTGTGTTCGGGAGTGATGTTATAGACAAGTCCGAACTTAGGATTGAAGAAATCGTATTTGCGGTCGAGCACAAGCGGTCGCTGGTTATGGTCGTCATCGAACTCCTGCGACGTGCCGTCCATCTTGTAACTTATGTGCCGATATTGCAGGTCAACGTATGCGCTGAGACCCGGAAGAAACTCATAATTGATTTTTCCATAGATGTTTCCGTCGGTCTTCTTTGCGTTGTTGCGATAGTATTCATGGTCGGGATTGAATATGACTCCGTCGTTATAATAAACCTGCATGCCGTCTTCCAGCCAAATGTACGGGCTTCCTGACCACAGCACTTTACCGAAATGGTCGCCGTCGTACTTGTTCCATCCTCCGCCGATGGTGGCAGTCAGACCGTTGTGATTGTCGTAATTGGCAGACGCAATGAAGCCGTAGAAGTCGTTGAGCATCTTTTTCTGTCTTACGAGATTGGCCATCAAGTCTGTTTTTGTGGTCATGAGATACTTGTAAAGTTTCTGGTCCTCCTTCATCTGCTCATAGTAACCGTCGCCCCGTGTGTAGTGAAACGCTACGTTGGTGTTCCAGTTTGACGACCATCTTTGGTTCCAAAGCAACTGATAGTTCTGCTGATGATAGTTGTCGGTCTGGTTCTTATAGAAAGCCACATTGCCGTTCTTGTCGGTGTATATGCCGCTCGGGTTGTAGCTTCTACCGTATTTCTCCATGTCGGCTTTGGACGCATAGTCCCACGCCATGTATGTCTTCTCAGTTCCGTTGAATGTGATGAACTTCACGACAGTGTTGTCGGCGAAGTATCCACCTTGCAGGAAATAAGAGTTGAGTTTTGATGATGCCCTGTCTATGAAGCCGTCGCTGCCTATGTTCGACAGGCGTCCCTGGAATCCCCAGTGGCCTCCGAGCAGTCCGGTTGAGAAGCTGAAAGTCTCTTTATGAGTGCCATACGAACCACCCGAAAGATCGATTCGCCCGTATGCGTTCTGGCTTATGTTCTCTGTCTGCATGTTTACTGTTGCTCCGAATGCTCCCGCTCCGTTGGTTGAAGTGCCGACACCGCGTTGTATCTGTATGGATTCGAGGCTTGACGCGAGGTCTGCCATGTTCACCCAATAGAGCTGACTGCTCTCAGCATCGTTCACAGGTATGCCGTTGGCGGTTATGTTTATACGTGTAGGATCGGTTCCGCGCACATGTATGGCGGTGTATCCGATGCCTATTCCCGCGTCAGACGATGTGGTGACAGACGGTGTGAAATTGAGTATCCACGGCATGTCCTTGCCCTGGTTCATCATTCTGATCTGGCTTTTACTCATGTCCGAGTAAGCCACCGGAGTCTTTTTCCCGGCACGTGTCGATACCACCTGTACGTTCTGCAGGGCATAGGTCCTCAACGTGTCGAGCCGTTCGCCTCCCGGCGCGGCTGCGTTTACTGTTGCGACACAACCAAGTGCGGCAATTAGTAAAACTGTCTTTTTCATTAATTTGTTTGATTTTTTAAATACACAAAAAGGGGTACTTTTTATGTTTTGCCTTATTCCACCGCCGGTATTAACCGGATCTGGTCAGAGGGTTTGATCTCAGCCGGAAATCTCCGGCACCCCTTAACTTACTCCTTGTAAGTCGGATGCAAAGGTAATGTAAAAAAATGTAAACGCAAAGGAATGCAATGCCTTTTTGGAAACGCAAGCCTGCGCCGTGTTTAAATGATGGCGCAGACTTGATGGGTGCTTCCTTTTGTGTTCAGCGAATTGCGCATTTTGCGCTCGCATTGGTCTGTTATTGTCGCTCCAGATGTACGGTTCCGGGTCTCAATATGCAGAATAAAGACTTTTAATATACACAATAACAAGTCTCCATGTGTATAATATAATGTGCGTGAAGCGGCTGAACATCATCGTGTTATGGTCGGGTCTGTCAGTCATTGATGTATTTTTGGGACGGTCCGTAGTCGTTTTCGTACGGGTCGCTGTCACGGCACAGAAACACAATCAGCACAATTTTATATACGAAGCATGCGATTGTCAGCAGTATATATTTGTATATGACGGCTAAGAAAGAACCGAAACCGCTCATTGCTCCGATTGTGGCGTCGGTCTCAAAAGGGTCAGACGACTCTTTCATAGTATTGTAGATTGACACATCATACAGAACCATCGCCACGAAAACGAGCGGCAGCAGAAAGTCGATGACACACCATATGCCGCTTCGCCCGGTGTCGTGCAGGCGACGGAAGGTGAGTGGCAGTCTTGCGAGCTCGAGCAGAAAACCGAGTAGCGGAGCGACGAATATGCCTGTGAATGGTATATATAATATTACCGGCAGGATGATAACTTCAATCAAGGTAATTATGAGTATGGTCCACCAGAACTCCGAACGCCTTGAGCGTCCGGTGAACTGGACTATCTTTGTCGCCGCCATCTGAAGGGCTTGTGACAAATCCAAGGATGGGGTTTGATTCATATTCTCCATAATTTATGACTATTAAAGGTCGTCGATGGCTTGTTTTCTTACAATGTCACTGTTTATTTTGTCCGAATAGGTGAGCATGACAAAGCATTCGCCATATTTTCCCCGTTCAATGCTGAGCTTCACATCGCCTTTGTCGGTGGTGTATGTCGTGACATAGTTGCAGTGGTTTTCTCTGACAGCAGTCATTCTATCGCGGTCCTCTATACGGCCGATTACATATAACGGATCAATGTACATTTTCTCCGTGCATGCCGAAGCCTTGCCATATTTTGTCGTAAGCATTTCCTTCAGATGTTTGTAGTCACCGTGCAAGTCTTTCCACTCATCGCGTTTTGGAAACCTGACATATATTTTTGAAACGACATCTTTTGTGTCGAGCGTCTGCACATACAGTTTACAGTCTTTATAGTCTGCGAAGTCGCCGTAGAGTATAGCCCGGTCTTTGCGTGCCGTATCGTTATCGTTGAGAAGAGATATATCAGGATCGTCGCTGCTGGCATAATACTCGAATCCTTTCTTCTCCATGCGTTTGACAAACATTTTCAGCGGACCGTTTATGGGCACTCCTTTGAATGTCATGTGCGTACTGTCCTCTTTGGTGTATTTGTCGTAATCAACGTTCGCTTCAGCTTTATCTTTCTGTTTTATCAACAATCTTGTCACTTCCTCACACGATGTCATCGTGAGACATGCCAGAAGCATATAAATTATCGTTCTTTTCATAGGCTTTTAGTTTGTGTGTTTTCTTTTTGTTGTTTGTCCGCACTGCTGTCGTCAGATATTGGAACCACTATCCTGTCGCTGTCGTTGAGGCCCCACTGCACCTGCCATGTGCGTCCGTCGTATGTGTCGAGCAGTATGAAGTTGAATATATTGTCAGTCTCATACAGCGTGAAGCGTCCCTCGGCTTCCTTGCTTTTATCCACAAGTGGCTTAGAGTTGAGTGCCACCTCACCACGGTTGTTGTCGCTCACGGCATATTGCACCTGCCACATCCGTCCGTTGCGTGTGTCAAGCTTTATGAATGTCCACATGTTCTGAGTCTTGAACATCTGATATGCCGGCGCGTCCTGTTTTGCGGTTTCAGCGGGCTTTCGGTCGGAGCACGACAAGATAAGCCCCATGATCATAAGCAGTATTAAAATATTCTTTTTCATATCAGGTCAGTGTTTGTGTGTTTATATATAGGAATTTTCATTCCTGTGTATGGTATTTACGGTTTGCGTAGTACCTTTCCCTATTCTTTTTTCTCTTTCTGCGAACCGTAGTTGGGTTGGTCCATGAATATTATTCTGACGTTGCTGTAGTGTTTTTTATCGAAAAACACATGGTTGATGACGAGCGCTATCACACCGTTGTCGCGGTTGAATGTAGATTTGAAGTCGCAGCGGTCGGTCTCCACATACAACATCCGGAGGTCGTAGGGCACCTCGTTTTCGAACACTTCTATCGAGATGTCCGGCTGTCCGTATCTGTTTGTCAGGATTTTCTTCAGATTATAGTAGTCGCCTGACAGTGCCGGCCACGTGTCCTGATAGGGGAACGACACCGCGACGTTGTTCACGGTCTTTCCTCTGTTTATGGAATATACGTATATGTCGCAGTCTTTATATCCCTCATATTCGCCTTTGAGTATTGCCGTTCCGTCCTGGGTTATCTCAGAGAAGGTGAATCCTTTCTTCACCATCTTATTGACAAAATCGTTGAGTGTCCCGCAGATCTGTTCACCCATAAATTCCAGATGTCTTATCTCCGTGTTTCCGTTGTCCTGCGCTGATGCCGTAAACACAGTGAGGATGAAAAACAAGGTATAGATTATTCTTTTCATAGCTGTTGCATGTTACAGATGAAACAATGTGTAGTATTTTTACAAAGATAGTGAAAGGTGAGAGCAATAGCAAATGAAAAAACGAAGTTTTTGCAGATTTTGATATTGCCGAACCGCCTCCTGTCTTCTACAAAGATAGTGAAAGGTGAGTGCAACGACAAAGCGGAGAAACTTTGTTTTTCCGGAATTTGCATTGCCGAGCCGCCTCTCATCTTCTACAAAGATAGAAAAAGGTGTTCATAACTCAAGTTTCGGATTTGGAATTCAAGCCGTTTGAGCATACTCTCTAAGTGCAGCC
>USHV01000007.1 GCA_900554695.1 uncultured Prevotella sp.
CAATCAACGTGCCGGTGGGCACAGAGCTCCAGATCACTTATCTGGGCATGGTTCCAAAGACCGTCAAAGCGGCTCACAACATGCGTATCGTACTCGAATCGGACAGCCACACACTTGAAGGTGTCGTTGTAACTGGTTACGGTTCGGCACGTAAACTCGGAACCATCGCAGGTTCAGTTTCCTCTGTGTCAGGTGAAGCTCTTTCGCTTCGTCCGTCAGCCAACGTGAGTGATGCTTTGCAGGGACAGGTAGCCGGTCTGCAGGTGTTCACATCTTCAGGTGAGCCTTCAGCAACATCATCAATGACCATCCGTGGTGTGACATCAATCAACGCGTCCACAGAACCTCTTTACATATTGGATGGAAGTGAGATCTCATCAAACACATTTGTGTCACTCAACCCGAATGATATAGAGAACATCACAGTATTGAAGGATGCTTCTTCTACAGCCATCTACGGTTCACGTGCCGCAAACGGTGTCGTAATCATCACTTCAAAGAAAGGTAAGTTCGGCGAGGCTCCTACAGTTACTGTATCAGCCCAGTATTCATTATCGCAGGTTGCACACGATGGAACAGAGGTGATGAACGCCAACCAGTGGTTCAAGTTCCAGGAAATGATGAGTCCGTCAAATCTGACAAATGAGTCTTTCCAGGCAATGAAGAATTATTACCAGAAGTACAATATCGGAACCGATTGGGTTAAACGTTTCCTTGGCAATACTTCTCCAATAGCTCAGATTGATGCCAGCGTGCGTGGAGGTTCTCAGAACAGCGCTTATCTTGTTTCTTTTTCTCATTATACAGCAGATGGTTTGTACGACGATTCGAACATGCGTCGTGAGACATTGCGCGCTAACCTGGAGTTCAATATTACTCCGTGGTTGAAGATTGGAACAAATTCAAACCTTGCATACACTAAGACACAGACAACACTTGTCATAAACGATGATGTAACAAATCTCTATAACAAGCCATGGGCTGCCCATGCATATCTTCCAACACAGCCGACTAACGAAATACTCGGTCTTGCTTATAATCCGGATGGAACCATCGATTATGCAAACAGTGAATTCAATGGATACGGTGAAGAACTTAAATGGTATTCATTGAATGCCCAACAGGGAACATTCAACCCGGACTATCTGGCAAGCAAACAGCCGGAGATACAGCGCCGAGTGCGTATAAACGAAAATGCATACGTGAACATCAACCCAATTAAGGGACTTAACCTGCGCTCGGCAATCGGTCTTGACTGGAATGATTTGAGAGATTCATACAAGACTTATAATCTTGTGGATGACGGATTCGGTGATAAGATACCGACCGGTCAGGCTTCTGAGACATTCTCAAATTTCTATCGTTGGACTGTAACAAATACGGCAGAGTATAAGTTCAATTTCCTCAGAAATCACGATGTTACAGTATTGCTCGGTCAGGAATCAATGATGAGTAAGACATCTGCATTCGGAGCATCTCGTACAGGTCTTGTAGACAACCGTCTTATGCTTCTCAGCTCTACATCAAATTCTTCACCTACAGTTCCGTCACAGTCTATATCAGAGGAAGTGCGCAACTCATGGTTCGGAATGCTTAACTATTCTTACGCAGACAAATACTTCGTTGACCTCAGTATCCGCCGTGACGGTTCATCTCTCTTTGCAGAGAACCATCGCTGGGGTACATTCGGTGCTGCCGCATTCATGTGGAATGTTTCAAATGAAGACTTTATGGATGTTACAAAAGACTGGCTCAAGGACCTCCAGTTCCGCGTAAGCTATGGTTCGACAGGTAACTCAGGTCTTCCGCAGGCATACATGGCACTCGGCCTTGTAGGTGCTTCAAGCTCAATGTATATTAATTCTTCAGGAACAGTTATCGCAAACCCAAGTAACCCTGATCTTACATGGGAGAAGGTAAAGACTTTCAATATCGGTCTGTCGGGCCGTCTGTTCGATCGCGTAGATTTCGACTTGCAGTATTATAATAAGGTAACATCTGATATGTTGATGTCTATACCTTATTCTTATACAACTGGTTTCAGCTCTGGATACGGAAATGTTGCTGAGATGTATAACCGCGGTTTTGATTTTACTATCGGTGTTGACATTATCAAGAACAAGGACTGGTACTGGAATGTAAAGGTTAACGGAAACTACAACAAGAATAAGGTTACAAAACTTTTCCAAGGACTCGACTCTTATGTACTCGGTGACTTCCAGATGCTTGAAGTAGGTCACGACATGGGTGAATATTATATGGTTCGTTGGAGCCACGTTGATCCGACCGATGGTGAGAGCGTATGGCTCGACAAGGACGGCAACTACACAAAGGTATATTCAGAGGATAACCGTGTACAGACAGGCAAGAGCTGGATTGCTCCGTGGTCAGGCGGTCTCTCTACAACAGTAGCATGGAAAGGCCTGCAGCTCGATGTTCAGTTCTCCGGTATGTTCGACCGTTACATGTTCAATAACGAGCGTATGTGGCTCGAGGATCCGCAGGCAAACGGAAGATACAACATGGCTGCTTCAATGCTTAACATGTGGATGAAGCCGGGTGATGTAACAAATATTCCTGCTGCCAGCGTACTGCGTCAGCCTGATACAATGTGGCTTGAGGATGCTTCGTTCGTACGTCTGAAATTCCTTCAGCTTTCTTACACACTCCCGAAGAAATGGATGGATGAGACAGGTTTCATCAAAGGTGCAAAGGTATTCTTCGTAGGCCGCAACCTGCTTACCTTCACCGGTTACCAGGGCTACGATCCTGAGGTGAACAACACAATGACGTTCGGTGACTATCCGAATACACGCCAGTTCTCTTTCGGAGCACAGCTTACATTCTGATCATCAAGATGTATAATATAAATAAAGCAAACATTAAAATGAACAAATATATATTATTACCGGTTCTGGCATTAACGCTTACACTCGCATCATGCGACATGGACAAGAATCCTTATAATGCCATTCCTGAAGGTGAGGCTCTTATGACGCCTACCGATTTCACAAACATGAGCGTACCTCTCTATACAGGTATGCGTGGATTTGTCGGGAGCAGTTACTTCTGCACAGGTCCTGATGAGCAGAGCGATGATTTCAACGCTACTGTCAGCGCAGGAATAAGCGACCTGCACAGATGGGATTTCAATACAAGTCTCCGCTCCGGTGAGTCTTTGTATTCAAGCTGTCTTAGTATGATTGCCAGCGCAAACTTCATCATCGACGGCTACAACAAGTGCGACATGTCTAACAAAAACCTATTTACAGATGAAGCCATTGCTACGGTTAAGAATGTAAAGGGTGAGGCTTTCTTCGTACGTGCTTACTTCCTGTTCAATCTTGCACAGTTCTTCTGCGCTGATTATGACGAAAGTATTGCTGACGAAAAGAACAGCGGTGTTTCTTATCGCACAGACTATTATCCTTCGTCAAACTCTGCCACATATCCGGCACGCAAGACTTTGCGTGAGACATACAAGCAGATTACCGACGACCTTGACAGCGCTCTTCTGTATGTCAATGTAGCAGGAGAACAATCTAACTATTATATCTCAGTTGATGCTGTAAAGGCAATGCAGGCACGTGTTGCTTTGGCGATGGACGATTATACCACAGCTGCAGAAAAGGCGACAGAGGTTATTGGAACCAACACTTATACACTTGCCGGTTCTGTTGACAGACTTACTCAAATGTGGGCCGGTAACTTTGATACAGAAACTATCTTCAAACTGGCTGCAAGTGAACCATCTCAGTTGTCTTCGCAGACTGGTCTGCAGTATCTGCCTTACACATCAGGTGGTGCACCGGGATATGTTCCTACACAGACTGTCCTTGATCTTTATTCGGATGATGATTATCGTAAGAGTGTTTATTTCCTGCCACTGACATTCCAGACAAGTACTGGTGTTGTTGGTAATGTGCTTGCGTTCAACAAATATCCGGAGAAAGCATATCCATACGAGGCAACTAGTGCTTACGACTATGCACGATTCACCATTGAGCCTAAAGTGATCCGTATTTCTGAAATGTATCTTATTGCAGCAGAGGCATACGCACAACTTGCAAAGACAGACGGATCATATCTTACTAAAGCAGCTCAGTATCTGAATGACTTCAAGTTAAAGCGTATTGCAAACTATAAGACTGAGACATACTCTTCAACAGACAGAATAATGACCGAAATCAGAAACGAGCGTCATCGTGAGTTCCTTGGTGAAGGTATGCGCCTGCTCGATCTGAAGCGCTGGCACATGGGCATAACACGCGGTGTGCCGCAGCAGGAAGACATCTGCGCAATGCCGGGTGCTGATTATTCGACAGGTCTTACCAAGCCTGCAGACGATTACCACTTCGTATGGCCTATACCTCAGCATGAGATGAATACAAATCCTCAGATCGTGCAGAACCCGGGTTATTAATTCAACCAAATCCATTTAAAGTAAAACAATTATGAAAAAAATAAAATTATTCATGCTCATGGTGGCAGTCCTGCCATTCTTCGCATCATGCTCTGAAGATGACGTGAATACAGAAGAATGCACTGTCGGATTTGTGAGCAATGCCATTACTGTAGAAGAGACTGCAGGTTATGTTCAGGTACCTATAACAGTCAGCGGACATCGTAATGGTCCGGTACGCGTGAAGATAGAATCGGCTACTGTAGGTGAGGACGGAGCTGTTGAAGGCGAGAACTATACAATAACTGACAAGACGCTGAATCTTAACAGCGATACTCTCAGCACCGGAACTATAAATGTAGAGGTGAAGGTGATTGACGATAGTAAGATCAACAATGACCGTCAGTTCACTCTTACAATAGTTTCTGCAGAAGGTGCAGAGATAACAAGCCAGCAGACAACAGTAACTATTTCAGACAACGATGCAGACTTCTACAAAGCATTCGCAGGAGAGTGGACTTTCTCTGCAACAAATCTTGACGGTGCTAAGACAACATTCCCTGTAACTATAAAGGCTGCTGCAGAAGGAAGTTCTGACTATGAGAGCGTACTCACATGTGAGGCTGCAAACATAATGGGTGCCGGTGAGACATATTCATGGAAATTTGAATATAAGTTCAATCAGGAATCCATGTCAGGACAACTCGGACTTGTCTGTGGTGAAGAAATCTCTTATATGCCTGACTACGGTTATCATCTGATGTGGCTGTTCGGTCCAGCTAATGACCACAATAGCGTTTATCAGGGAGTGTTCCCGATAGAGTGGTCATTGACAGAGGAAGGAACAATACCTAACACTTTGACGTTTGATCCGGAATACTGTATCTGGCTCTATGTTCGGACAGACGACGGTCAGGGTGGATATCTTGACATCTTCGATAACGTCACTCTGACACGAAACTAATTGACAATGAATTTAAGGACACGGCATATCCTTCAATGGGATATGCCATGTCCTTTTTTTGAAAACATCAAACTTTAAAACCTGAAATATATTATGAAGAAATTTTTATCATTGCTTGTGCTGTCTTTGATGACAGTATCCGTTCTCGGAGGTCCAAGAAGCGTGGAGGATATGATGAATGCTGCAAGAAAAGTCATCAAGCTTCGTCCTTCCATGCATTCTGCAGGTGCAAGCCAGAAACTTGAGGTATTGCAGAAAGGACAGATGCTTAATGTCATCGGTTACAAGAACGGTGGATTCGCAGTCATTGCTACAGATGATAACTTTGCGCCAGTACTTGGTTATTCTGATACACAGTTCACCACCGACAACATGCCGCCTGCCATGCAATGGTGGATGAATATGACGGAGAATGCCTTGCAGACAGCCCTTGAGAACGGCGAAGAGGTTAAGTCTGCTGCGGAGTTGCGTAGCGCAGAATATCCGGAAGCAGTGGCTGAACTTCTTACAACCAGATGGGATCAGATGACACCATACAATAAAGAACTTGTAAGAATCACTGGCAAGAGCTATCCAACAGGCTGTATGGCTACAGCCATGGCACAGATAATGAAATATCATTCATATCCTGTGACAGGTCAGGGATACAAGGGATATGCCATCGATGGCAAGAACGGTAACTACGATTTCGAAAGTACTACCTATCAGTACGACAATATGCTCGATGTCTATTCTGGAAACAATTACACCACAGAGCAGGCCGATGCTGTTGCAAAGCTGATGCTTCATTGTGGTGTTGCCGTGGACATGAATTACGGTCTTAATGGCAGCGGTTCGTACAGTAATGATGCTTCTGTGGCGCTTAACAAGTATTTCAAGTACAACACACGGCTTTACACACGCGACATATATACAAAGGCAGAGTGGATGAATATGATTTTCGAGGAGATAAGCAACGGACGTCCTATTCTCTATGGTGGTGTTACAGCACAGAATGCCGGTCATGCGTTTGTATTCGACGGTTACGATGCTGATGGTCTTGTGCATGTAAACTGGGGATGGAGTGGTAGCGGCAATGGATATTTTGAGGTTGCGTTGCTCAACTCCAACACAGGAAGCTATTCGTACAGTCAGGATATGATCCTGATGCACACATCCGATGCGCCAGAATTGCCTTATATCTCACAGTGGGGTATAATGCCTTCAATAACCTGGATTACCAGTGGCGGACAGACATACGAAACAGTTGGAAAGTTCGAGGTAAAGAATGTAGGTACAATGCTTCTGTGTGTTTGTTCAAATCTTATGAACTGTGATGTGAACAGTTTCAGCGGAAACCTCGCTCTTATGGCTGAGCCTGTCAATGGAGGAAACGTTGTAACACTTAGAAGTGAGAAACTCAGTAACTTTGCTTATCGCAGCGTTTATCCGCAAAATGCTCGTGATTACAGTGTGTCGGTAAGTACATCCGGTCTTGCAGACGGCACTTATAAGATTTATCTTGCTACAAAAGCGACAACAGAGTCAGAGTGGCAGCCTGTTCATTTCAACGAAGATATCAACGGCGCATATATGTTGACTATCTCTGACGGCAATGCTACGGTGACCACCGGCATTAATAATGTTGTGACAGAGGAGACCGGCAAAGCTTCTGACAACCGCATATACAGTATCGACGGACGTTATGTCGGCACCGATGTAGATAAACTCGACCGTGGAATGTACATCAAGAACGGTGTGAAGTTCATAAAGAAATAATATCTGCCATGCGCCTGTGACGGTGCGTCTGGAAGTCATCACCCGTTGATGACAGACCGGCAAACAACACTCCGTCACGCTTTCAGGCATCCTTACATGGCCTAGAGGCAAAAGATAAAGAGTCATATCATCGCCTGTAACAGGACATGATATGACTCTTTTCTATTTATCAGAAATCCGGTGGAGAGCGGTTATGATAAAAAAGCCTGCGGCTTCGCTCTCGTATCGGCGTTGTTTTCTTCTGCTGAAAGTAAATCAATCAGGGCACTTTCAGATTTTCAGTATCCTGCGGTTTCTCCGTACGAGTTTTCTGTTCTACCCCGAAAAATAAATGAGTATTTGCGGGCTGACTCTCCTTCGGACGCAAATTCTCGAAAAATAAGAGACTTACGCAAAATGCTGGACATCAGCAACTTGCATCCAAGAGACATTTTTTCATTATGCAATAAGCACTGTTTCAGCACATGATATGGCCCGTTTCAGAGGCTAATATGCGCAATATCACACCATGAAATGGGCAAAACCGGAGGCTGAAACAGGCACTATCGGAACGCAAGACGAATTATCCGAGGTTGCACATCAGGGTATACGACAAGGCTGTCAGGCCGGAACAAGCCTTTTAGATGCAGGATTTAATATTTCTTTACATTTCTTTCGCGATTTTCTTTTGTCAAAAAAAAGTCAAGAAAATCTATAAGTTCTCCGTCCGAGTTTTCTTTAAAAACGCAGATATCAGGCGTCGGGAAATCATTTGAAAAGATGCGTCCTTCTTGCGGTGATGATTTGCCGGTTGTGGCGATGCGGATTTATCGTCACGTGAGGAAAGGCCTGTCGCGTTTTATGTCATAATGTGTTGTCAGGAAGTTTTCCTGCATCCTATGGCATTTCATGAACAAGACCAATCCCCACGGATTTCTGCCGAGCCTTCTTTCATTCTTTCGTTTCTGATTTCATTCGGGGCGGAACACGAATATCATCGCATCCTTCGACGGCAGCGTAACGCTGTTCCGACTGTCGACGGTTTCACCGCTCCACAGCTCCTGCACCTTATATCTTGTTTCTCTCTTCAGCGGCATGCGCTCCACTGGCAGGCTGAATGTCACGGCTTTGTCGCCATAGTTGAACACCGCCAGGCACACCCTGCCGTCCTGTTCGCTGCGTACGAACATGTGTTCGCTGCGGTCGTTGTCGGCGTTGAGCGGGCGGAAAGCCCTGCCGTCTATAAGCGCGTTCACCCGTTCGTTGGCGAGCATGCTCACGGCGCGCGCCTTCGCTGTGCTGTCGCCCTTGCTGCTGAAGTCGTCGCCCGTGATGAACATGCCTGTGATTACGGCCGATGTCACCCTCGCACGGTTCTCGCCCTCGGTGGCGTCGCGCAACACCACGTGGTCGGCGTCGTTGTAGCTGTACACGCGGTCGAGCCACCAGCCCCACGTCAGTGCGTTCATTGTGTATTCGGTGTCTTTTATCTTGTTCCACGCATCGCACGCTATGCGCCGTGACTGAGCGTATTGTGCCGGAAACAGCGGTGAAATGGATAGATTTATATACATGTCGACGAATATGCTGTCTATCATATTCATGCCGTAGTTGTAGGCCTGTGTGCCTGTGGTGATGTCCTTGCGGTACCACGAGTCGGCCTCCATGCGCCCGTGAGTCATGAAGTCCATCTTCACGTATCGGTAGCCGCAGCGTCTGAATAGCCGCGCCGTCTTCTCCATCATCGCCCTCACCGCCGGATGAGTCGGGTCTATGGCATAAGCCCCGTCGAGCTCCTGCGGCTTGCCGTCGGCATAGAGATATATGTCCTTATATTTATATTCGGGCATAGCGTCCACCTGTCTCTCCGGATTCTTCGCCCAGTCGGTGAACGGCGTCCAGTATATGCACGGCACCTGGTGCATGGCCTTGCAACGATCGGCAAAGTCCTTCAGCTCCGCTTCCTTGAAACTGTCCCAGCCCGAGTCGAGCCCAGTGTATATCAGTCCGTCGGCATTGTGGAACGAGCGCGGCATGAGCGAGTCGGCCAGAAACGTTGCCACCTCGGTGGCGTTGTCGTGGTTCACGCCGAACTGCAGCGCACCCCAGCTGTTCCATCCCACCGGCACCGCATGCTTCCACCGGCGCGGCGGCGTGGTCAGGGCGTTGAGACCGGCAAAAAGCTCCATTCCATCGCGCCAGTCGTCGAAGCGCCCCAGCATCATCATTGCCGAGCGCGGACGTACTGATCGCACCGCGCCGTGGCCCTTCACGTCGCGTGTCAGCTCGTCGGCCACGCCGCTGTAGAGTTTCATACCCCTGCGTCCGTCAGTCAGCTCCACGGCATTTTTCCACGTGTCGTGCTCTATTGCTCCCGCCACCAGTCCCTGTCTGCTTTCGGCATCATACACACACGTCACCTCATAGCTGCGCAACGAGTCGCCCGTCTGTGCGAAGGACGCGTAGCGAATCCACTTGTCGTTGTCGTAAGGTACGAAAACCGCCCTTTTCATCGGACTTTTTATCATGTCGCCCGTGTGACGTGTCACCAGCGGCGCCATGTACGAAGTGCTTATCACCGAGTCGGCTTCCAACGCGACATCTGTCAGCATGAAGCCGTCGTACAGTCTGAATGTCCTCACGAGCCTCGGCAGGTCGTGCCCGCTCATGGTCAGCGTCCAGCGCATGCCGCGGCCGTAGCGGTCGTCTATGCGCTCCTTTTTGAACGCCGTGTGTTCATAAATCCCCGATTTCATCGTGTCTCCGTCCAGGGCATACTCCGCCCATGAGCCCCTCGCGATGGTGTCGCCACGATATACTATGTCAACGCCGTCGCCGCAGCTCAGACGCCATCCGGCGGTGCTCACTGCCGACGGACGGGTGCACGCGCATGCCGTCATGGCAGCCAGAAAAATGAAAGTTTTGTTGTGCATTGTCAGAATTTAGGTTTATATGGTACGGTTGTCATCTCCCGCCACCCATCCTCCGTCTGTCGTCGCAGGGCTTCTGTCCGGGATGATGTGGCAGGGTGTGTATGCAAAGATAAGACAAAAACCGTCAGAAACGAAACAAAATGGTTGTATTTTGAATGTTCATGAGACACGGCGTGGCGCGCAAAACGGCTCTGCGGATGAATGGCTGTTAAAGACAAAAAGGTTCACATTTCTATAAAATAAGATTCGATGTCAGAGTTCTTTAATAAATATTTTCAAATGAAAAATAAATCAGTGATAAATGATAACTTAAGTCTATTTCATATAATAAATTCTCTATTTTATCATTATAATAATATAACACTTGTTAATTAACTTTATTACTATTAATTTGGTTAAATTAGAATTTGGATATATGAGGAAAAAAGTATTAATTTGCAATGGCATATACAATAATGAAATGGGATGAAAAAATTAATTGAATTGACAATTCGGGACTTTAGAGCAATTAAAGCTGCAGATATTGGACTTGATGGTATTACTGTGGTATCTGGTATTAATGGATGTGGTAAAAGTACAATGTCTAAATTGCTTTATTATGTATTTCGTAATGCAAATCAATATAGTGAATTGGTTTTAGCTCATACAAATAGTCAAATTCGTCCGTATTTGAGTATTTTAGAACAAATACAGTCTTTATTGTTGTATCATAGAGATATAAGAATGTCATTTCGCCGTGTTCTTCATAGAAATATGGAGTTATCTGATTTGAATGATGCACAAAAATATCTAGATTCAATAAAGGAGTTATGTAATAAGTTCTTAGATGTAGATAACACTTTACAAAAAAGTGGAAATACACTTGTAACAGAGAGACTTAAGATGATTTTGCTCTCAACGTTAAAAGTGAATGAAAATAGGGATACAAAACAATTGTTAGATCTTTTAATTGGAAGAATCGCTGAACATTTTTCTAAAGCAGAACAGTTAATGGCAGAGCGTCCTTATAGATTGCTAAAAGCAAGCTTAAATTCTGCATTTGATTATGATTTAACAAAAAAAGTCTTTATAAAAGAATATGGCGATACAATTTATGGAGACAATATATCAAATGTACCTTTATTACATTATATAAAAAAAGTTGCCTATATTGATACTCCTATGGTTATTGGAATGGAAACGTCTTATGGGCAACCATTATATTGGAAAGAATTAAATTCTTTACTTAAACTTCCTCCTAAGAGAGGTTATAAAAGAACTATTAATAATTTTATTAAAGAAGAGATTCTAAATGGTGATATATCTTTCGATGATGATGATTTTTCTGGAAGTTTTAAGTATAAAAGAAAAGACGGAAAAGAATTTGATCTTTTAGAATGTGCAACAGGTATCAAATCGTTCTCTTTGATTCAGTTACTTTTGAAGAATCTTTTTTTGGATGAAAATACACTAATGATTATTGATGAACCAGAGGCTCATTTGCATCCACAATGGATTGTAGAATATGCAAGATTAATAGTATTGTTACATAAAAAAGTTGGTGTTAAATTTTTTATTGCTAGTCATAGTACAGATATGGTTAGTGCTATTCGATACATTGCAGAAAAAGAAAAAATTTTATCATCAGTATCTTTTTATGTTGCAGAAAATTCTGTTAACGATTCTTATGTGTTTCATAATTTAGAACATGATATAGAACCTATTTTTGAATCATTTAATAAATCATTTGAGCGGTTAGATTTTTATGTCAGCAAAAGTAAAAAATGATAAGAGTACTATACAACGCAAGTATAAGGATGAATTATCTATTCGTAATTTTGTTACTGGTAATAGAATAATGGAAGAAAGTATTGAATTTATTAAATGTATTCTACAAAATGAAGGGTATAAAAATAAAAAAAATTATTTTAAAAACGAAATAGCTTTAAATCTTGATAAAGTTGAATCTCTTCTAAAAAAAGGAACTTTGCGAGATAAAACAGTTGATTTTGTAGTCGGTTTAGAAAAAGACTGGCTTCTTTTAGTTGAAGCTAAATTGGATGTAGATAATGTAGACAATATCATCAAAGGTATCTTTGGCAAGGTATCTCATTCAATGGATATATTAAAATCAAATATTAATTATATTCATTCAGAAAGTATTGTTATTATATTATTAAAAGATCAAAATTTTCAACAACGATCACATCGGCTTAGAAAATTATTGCTTGCACGCACTCCAAATATTAAACCATTAAGAGTTTGTGATTTTTATAAAAATTATTTTATGCCCGATAATTAATTGTTGCTCGTGAATGATGGAAAATCAATTAATTAAGATATTTAAAAGTTATTAATTCATTATAGACTGCGTTTTATTTATGTTCCATTTGATTAAAATGTAACTACGTCTTTTATTGCATATATCACATATGACTATTTTACGATTTCTCATGATTTTATTTTGACAAAATATTTTCTCAAAAGAGGTGTAAAGGAATGTTAAATTACGCATAATGCAGCCTGTTTTTCATCATACTGCATTGTGATATACCCCATAACATAGTCCGAAACCGTTCGTTTCGCTTTCCGATATTGCCCATTTCATGTTCCGAAATAGCCCATTTCATGGTGCGATATGGTGCTTTTCGGCCCATGAAATGGGCCATTTCGCAAGCCGAAATGATGCTTTTTGCAAAGCGATAAAATACCCCTTAAACATAAGTTGCTGCTATTCAATATTTTATAAAAACCTCTTATTTTCCGTGTATTTGCGCCCGAAGAAAAGTCAGTCCGCAAATACTCGCTTATTTTTCGGGGTAGAGTGGAAAACTCAGACGTGAAAAACGAAATCCGGTTACAATCTGAAAGCTGTACGTATCGGTTTTATTCATGTATAAGACAATAGCGTTTGTTCAGAGTTTAACCCCCATCGGTCATTAGACTGCATATAATTTTATATGTGTGTTTATTCATGTTTTCAGCCGTCTTTTTGTTCTCTGTCGGCATTTTTTGCCGGTTTTTTCTTGACATAGTCCGTTATGCCTGCAAAAAATCCAACTAAAATACGCTCAATATAAACAAAAATACAGACTGAATTCTAATGACCGATTCGGGTTTAAACCGCAGTTTTTTATTAAAAGCGATATCCATCGAATATTCATATTTTATACATCAAATCGTGACCTGTCCGCAAAGACATTACGGAAAATGTCACTCATTCTGTGTTTTTTGACACTCCAAAGTGTAAATATCACTGTTCAGACGGCGGAAAACACGGGCGGAAGGCGGTCTGCGAAAATAATTCCGTAATTTTGTATTGCATGATGAGGGTGAAGATTGTCTGCTCTTGCATCCTGCATACTGCTGCAAGAGCATTGCAATCGTCACTGTTTATCGTTTTTCCTGCGGGTATCATGCGATTTTATATGATAAAAACCAACTAAAAACAATAACTATATGAAGAAACTAATAATGTTAGTCCTTGCCGTCGCGGGGTGCATGGCGGCGACAGGACGCACCAACATCTCGGTGACTACTGACCACACGCAGCTCGTGTTGCAGGTGAAGGACAACGGCCGCCTTTATCAGACCTATCTGGGTGAGAGGCTGTCGGCCGACTCAAACCTCGACGATCTGGACCAGCCGTGGGCCAAACCCACCAACAGCAACATCGCCGGTTTCGAGGCATATCCGGTGATGGGTACAGAAGATTATTACGATGCCGCGATGGGCATACGCCATGCCGACGGCAATCCCACTACGGTGTTGAAGTATGTATCGCACGAACAGCGCGCCACGGATGGCGGTACGGAAACCATAGTCAGACTGAAAGACGAGGTCTATCCGGTGAACGTCACGCTGCACTATGTGGCATACGCCAAGGAGGACATCATAAAACAGTGGGCGGAGATAAGCCACGGTGAGAAGGGCGACGTGGACCTTTCGCGCTACTTCTCGTCAATACTCTATTTCGAAAGCGACAAATACTATCTGACGGAGTTCTGCGGCGACTGGGGCAAGGAGATGCAGATGAAGCACACGGAGCTGAACAACGGCAAGAAAATACTCGACAGCCGACTCGGCACACGTACCACGATGGCTATGCAGCCGTTCTTCGAGCTGGGCTTCGACGCACCGGCACGCGAGAACGAAGGCACCGTGCTCATGGGCACGATAGCCTGGACGGGCAATTTCAGATTCACGTTTGAGGTGGATCACAACGGTGCGCTGCGCGTGCTGAGCGGCATCAATCCCGATGCGTCGCTCTATAGACTGAAGCGCGGCGAGGTGTTCGTCACACCGGAATTCATATTCACCCTCAGCACCGAAGGAGTGGGCGAGGGCAGTCGCAGGTTCGCCCGCTGGGCACTCAATCATCAGTTGTTCAAAGGCAAAGAGGACCGCATGACTCTGCTTAACAACTGGGAAAACACCTATTTCGACTTCAATGAGGAAAAGCTCGCGTCGCTCTTCGATGAGGCACGCGACCTGGGCGTGGATCTGTTCCTGCTCGACGACGGATGGTTCGGCAACAAATATCCGCGCGAGAACGACCGCGCCGGACTGGGCGACTGGCAGGTGAACCGTAAGAAACTGCCCAACGGCGTGCCTTATCTTGTGAAGACAGCCAACGAGAAGGGTGTGGAGTTCGGTATATGGATAGAGCCGGAGATGGTCAATCCGAGCAGTGAGCTGGCGGAGAAGCATCCCGACTGGATACTGCGCCTGCCCGATCGCGACACCTACTACTTCCGCAACCAGCTTGTGCTCGATATGACCAATCCCGAGGTGCAGGACTTTGTGTTCGGCGTGGTGGACAATCTGATGCAGGAGAATCCGAACCTCAAGTTCTTCAAGTGGGACTGCAACAGCCCTATAACCAACATCTATTCGCATTATGAGAAGAAAAACCAGGGCAACCTGTATGTGGATTATGTGCGCGGTCTGTATAAGACGCTCGACCGCATACAGCAGAAATATCCCGACCTGAACATGATGATGTGCTCGAGCGGAGGCGGACGCTGCGACTTCGGAGCGCTGAAATACTTCACCGAGTTCTGGTGCAGCGACAACACCGACCCTGTGGAACGACTCTTCATACAGTGGGGTTTCTCCCACTTCATGCCTGCCAAGGTGATGTGTGCGCACGTGACCAACTGGAACCGCCGCGCTTCAGTGAAGTTCCGCACCGACGTAGCGTTCATGTGTAAGCTTGGCTTCGACATCGGACTCCACGACATGGCGCCTGCCGACAAGGCTTTCTGCCAGAACGCGCTGAAGGAATATAACCGTCTGAAGGAACTCGTGTTCAGCCCTATGACCTATCGTCTGGTGTCGCCTTATGAGGGCGAGCACTGCGTCATCGAGCGTGTTTCGGAGGACAAGAGCCACGCCATCGTCGCCGCATACGACATACATCCGCGATTCAGCGAGAGCATTCACCCCACACGTCTGCAGGGACTGGATGCCGATGCGCGCTACCGTGTTAAGGAAATATGCCTCATGCCCGACGCACGTTCGGGAATGTACTTCAATGACAGAGTATATACGGGCGACTATCTGATGAAGGTCGGGCTGAAGATGCTCACAGGAGACGAGCTTTCGAGCCGCATCATCGAGCTTGTGAAAGAATGATACTGTGTTACGTATATGGCGTCCGCGCGATGCGGACGCAACCATTGTGACATTAAAACAATAAAAAAGCGGGGACCGTTTCCGGTCTCCGCTTTCTTTGTATTTATGCTTCCGCTTTTATTTTATCACCTTTGCTGTGAGCGTCTTGCTGCCTGCCTGTGCCTTCACGATGTACATTCCTGCGCCATATTGTGCGAACGGAATGGTGTTCTCGCCTGCATTCAGGTTGAGGCTTGCCACTGCCTGACCGCTGGTCTTGTATATTGTCAGCGTGCCTTCTGCCGGCATATTGACGTGCAGCACGTCGGTAACAGGGTTAGGATAAACGTCGAGGCGGATGTCGCCTGTGGTTACGTCGTCGATGCCTGTGGCAATCTTGTCGCTGTAGAACAGCTGCCATTCGCTCATCTGAGCCAGTGTAGAGCCGCCGTTCTCAGTGATGACGAGGCGGTAGAAGTTGTATTCGTCGCTGTTGTCGAAGCTGTAGAACTGAGTGTTCTTGCGTGCGTAGAAGCTCAGTCCGCTGCGTGTGTCGAGCGTGGTCCATGTTCTTCCGTTCTTAGAACCCTGCAACTTCCAACCCTGCGGGTCGCGGGTAGAGTCGTCGTTAGCCGATGTTATGCTGTACATGTTGGCTTTCTCCGGTGTTCCTGTCTCATATTCTATCCACGGGTTGCCGAGGTAGTCGAAGAGGAATTTGGTGTCGGCAGAACCGTCATACAGCTTGTCGAGGTTCTCGTTGGCGTTGTCGTTGTTTATCTCCGCGGTCATTGTTCCGCCGTGACTTGTGATGTCGTTGTCCGACAGACATACTCCGTGTATCTGTATGTCGCCTATAACGATTGCATCGGCAGCGTCGTCGGCAGCCTGCGTGAAGTTTATACGTATGCGCTTGTAGCTGTTGCTGTTGGATATGTTCGTGTTCTTGAACGCGCCCTTCGTGTTGAATCGTGCGTTGGATACGGTTGAAAGAGTCGTCCACGATGTGCCGTCGTCAGAGCCCTGAATGGTATATTGTTTCGGGCTTCGGTCGCTGTCGTGACCGGCACAAATGCGCAGTGTCGATATATTGACAGGTATTTCGGAACGGTATTCTATCCAAGCCTCACCGTTGAACGGCAGTGAGTAGGTGGTGTTGGCGTTGTTGTCGATGAGCGGACGTAGCGCGGTCTCGTCGGCATTGTCGGAAGCGAGGATGGTGCCTCCGTTGTCGGTGATGTCGTTTACGAGTTCGCCGTTCGGCTCAATCTCGCCGAACATCTGCAGCTCGGCAACCTCGGCGGGAGCGTCTGTGGCGTTGATCACGAGGCGGAAGTTCTGATAACTCTTGTCGGTTGTGACCTTGTAGAACTGTGTGCAGCCGTTGTATGCCGTCTGCTGGTTGCTGCGTGAGTCGATAGGTGTCCACTCGGCGTTCTCATATCCGTAGAGAGTCCAGCTCTTAGGAGCATTGCCTGTCGATGCGGTTGTGATGCTGTAAGATGTTATCTTGTACAGAGCCTTGCTGTTGTAACGGTAGATTGAGTTGGTCTCGCCGTCGGTCATTGCAGATGTAGCGGCGTTCTTGTCGGTCACGGATGCGTCGCCTTCGTTGAGCGAACCGCCGTCGGCAGTGATGTCCGAAGCCGAGATTGCGAGTCCGTGGAGCTGCCATTCGCTGACAGAAAGGCTCGAAGCGCCGTTGTTCTTGCTTATGTTGAGGCGGAACATGGTGTATGCCTTGTCGGCTTTAGCGTCGTAGCGTTTCAGCTGACTGCGCGATGCGAAGGTCTGGTCGGTCTGTTCGTCGAGTGTTGTCCATGTTGATCCGTCGTTTGATGCCGACAGAGTCCAGCTCTTGGCGTCGGCCGATGCGTTGCCGCTTGCGCTGCCTATGGAGTAGCCTTTGAGCGTTACCGGTATCGGTGAGCGGTAAGTGAACTGTGCGCTTGTGGCCTGTACGGTGACTGCCGATGTGAGACTGTTGTCTATGAGAGCATCGGTCTGTACGCCGTCAACCGAAGCGGTGAGTGTTCCGCCGTTCTTTGTTATGTCGCCCGGAAGTTCGAGTGCGTCGGTAGTGAACTTGAACCAATCGACGTTGAAGCAGCTGCTTGTGGAGAAACCGGGCTGATATACGAGATATACATCGTGCTTTCCGTCGGTAGGAGTGATGTCTGCCGTTACGGTCTTCCAGCCTCCCGTCGCTGGTACACTGGCTGTTCCGATGAGTGTTCCGTCCGGAGCGCCGAGGCGTATTTCTATTTTCGCGTTGTCGGTGGTTGCGTCAGAAACTCTTATCTCCACCGTTCTTGCCGGACGGGTACCGAAGTCCACGTTGGCGTAGCAGGTGTAGTAATCGTTCTTTATGTTGGTTATCTCGCTCTCGTTGCCGTTCGTTCCCGATGTGACATACACACCGCTGAGCGTGTTGAAATCCTCAGCCTCAATGGTAGAGTAGGCATCTTTCTCTATGGACTCGACACTCAGAGGAGCGTTGAAGGCAGCAGATATGGCTGTGGAGTTGCCGAACGGTTGATTGGCGAAGCTCTTGTAGTTGCCGTTTCCGTCTGTTTCAGTGTCCGACATCCAGTTTTCGTTCGATTTTGTGAGCCATGCTGATGAAGTCACACCCTTGGAGTTGCGGTTGTTGAAGGCCATGAACGCGTTGTCCTTCATCCATTCAATGTCTTCAGTCTTGCCCAGTTCTACGATGTAACGGCGCAGGTAGCGCATGAGAACACCCTTGAATCCGCACAAGTCACCATCAACAGTCTGACACACATTGATTATTCCGTCAGAGTTGCATAGGCGTTCCTTCGTACATTCCACGATTTTCTCGGCGTCGCGTTTGTACATTTCGTCGCCGTAGTGTTTGTACAGCATGAGCGCCGCTCCGAGCATTGTGCCCTGGTTGTAGGTCGATACCCAGCGGTTGTATCCTGTCGGCAGGTTGGTGCTCTCGTCCCATGTGAAGCTGTCGTAAACCTCACCTGTCTGCGGATTGAACAGATACAGGCGCTGTTTCTCGTACAGACTGCGTGCTATTTCGTAGTATTCCTCCTTCTCATCCTCATTGGTCAGTGCCATGGCTATGTAGCATGCAGCGACCTCAGTCGGGCCGTTGATGCAGGAGTTGGTACCGTTCTTTCCGCCGCTTTGTTGTGCCCAGCGCATCATTCCCCACTGGTTGTAGGCGCGGTCGAATATTCTGTCGAAGTTGTTTTTGGCGTAAGAACGGTACAGAGTGTTGCCTGTGAGGTGATAAGCACGTGCAGATGCGATGATCATCCACATCACGTCGTCGTTGAAATCGTGGCCGTACCATTTATAAACATCGTCGTATTTTAGGACAAGCCAGTCGCTTCCTACTGCCCATCTGAAGTAGTTGAACACGTCTCTGAACACGTTCAGATATTCATTGCGGCCCGTTGTCTCGAATGCGTCGAGCACTGTTTCCAGCATCTCGGCATCGCCCCAACCGCCTCCGTCGCCGAAGGTCTTGCCGTTGCTACCGCGGTCGCGCAGGTGCTGGGCAAGCCAGTCATCCATCATTTGGGTGCGTAGCTCGTCGGTGAAATCGGTTATCGGCTCAACCTCTTCGAGCTTCCACATCTGTGTGTTGGCCGGAGTGCTGCCGTCGGTCCATGCCGAGAAGTTCATGGTTTCGCCGTCGCTGGCGGCAGATGTCTGCAGTATGAATGTGTTGGATGCAGATGATTGCGTGATGACATAGTATCCGTCGTGTCCGTCAACAGCGTCAACATTCCATTGACCCATACTGCTTGTCGAAGCAGTCTGCTGTATTTTTGAGTTTGTGGATATCACTGCGGAATTGCGAGCGAGGTATTTTCCGGTGAACACATTCCTGAAAGAGAATGTTCCGTTGTCGTTGGCGATTGCCTCCCACTGCTGTGCCGGCACCTCAGTGTCGGTCCATACTACGACTGACGTGTTGTTTGCGAGCGACGAGTTGTCCACAAACATCACTCTCTCTTCGTTGGCTGCGGACGCTATCCGGTAGGTTTTTCCCGGAACGATGTCGGCAGATGCCATGCCGGTGATGCCGGACATGAGCACAGTAAGTAATAGTTTCTTCATTTGCGGTTTTATATGTAGTTAAGTAATATACACGTAAGAAAGGAACGATCCGTACTCATCGTATGAAGACACCGGTCTCATCGTGTGCGCGTCATTGCGCCGGGTGTCTTGTCAAAACTTCGCTGTGTGCTGCGCGGATGCTCCTTGCGCAGCGTTTGTTGACGTTATGTTATATGTATATATTTATGTCTGGCACGTGTGACAGCTATTTTCCTTTACGCTGTCCTATTCTTTCATATCCCTTGTGTAGGTCTCTGTCTCGAGAGCCTCCACCTTCTGTATCTGCGCGTTGTCGAAATTTTCGTCGCCCGATATGAGCAGCCTGCGGCAGTCTGTCGTGGTGAATCGCTGTATAGCCTGTTCGTCAGCCTCGCCGCTGCAGGTGTATTCCATTCCTCCGATGTTTATGTGTTCGCCTGGTATTGCGTCGCGCAGGGTCACTCTCACCAATCCTTTGAAGGCAGTGCCGAAGTCATACACCACGCTGTCGCCTTCAATGTCGAAATATCGTTGCTGTCTTATGTTTCCTATTTTTGCTGCTTCGTAGCGTATCATACGTTGTTCGGCTGGTCTCATGCCGGTGGTCTCAGCCATTACAGATGGTATCCAGCATGCCACATCGAGGTCGCCTGTGTACGATGAAATGGGGCTTTTTGTGGCATCAATCCGCTCATATCCGTCTTTTGTGAACGATGTAGCGTCTGTCCGGCACAACCATCCGTCGTCGGTGTTATATGCGAAAGGCTTCCCGTCGGCGTCGCGGCCGTAGAACGATAAAGCCATCTGTGCCGGCACGATGTGAGGAAATGACGGAGCGAAGCACACAGCCACAGTGTTTGTGTCGGGCCTCATGAAGCGTGTCACATCGTATGTTATGGCAATCGGATTGTCCGACATGGGTTCGCGCAAAGGTGTCAGAACGTCGCCGGTGACATTGCGCTGATTGACGTAAAGCTCCACATATCCTGTTGTGGCGACTGTTATGCAGGCATTACGAGGCCTTCCCTCCGTTGTGAACGACTGTCTGAACCACACCACCGCGCAGCTGTCCGGCTGCGGATAGGATATCCATGACAATCCGAATTGTTGTGCGGTGCAGTCCAGACACCACAGCAGCGTTACGATTATTGCTGCAAATTTATTAATGTCAGACATACGTGAGTGTTAATAGTAACGCTGATCTATGTGCAAAGATAATGTTTTTTTGTAAATATCGGCGACGGTATGAGAATATTTTAACGTATAGCGACGCACATCGTATGATGTAGATGTGCGCCGCACGCGTTGTTTTCAGCGATGGCTGTCGTAATAGTTTTTCACTCTTACGGCGTCAATAGGCCGGTCGGTAGTGATGAACTGAACGCCGAGATTGGTCATTTCCGCCATTTCATCGGGCTTGTTCACGGTCCATACATTGACTGTCATGCCCAGCTGGCGAGCCTCCTTCACCCATTCGGGATGCTTGCGGAACTCGTTGATGTGATAGTCTATGCCGGTGCATCCAATCTTTTTGCGCTCGGCAGGAGCTATTCCTCCGGTGAGCGCAGCCACCTTGGCATGCGGGTCGTCGGCCGCAATCTGGTTGCAGGCATCATCGCTGAACGATATGTATTCCACCTTGTCCTGCACTCCTGCCTTCTTAACGGCCTTCACAGCGGCTGTCGCAGCTGCTCTGTTGCGTGCCTCGTCGCCGTGGTCTTTTATCTCTATTATGAGTTTTGTAGGGCTGTCGCTGGACTTCATCATGTCGAGAAACTCGGTGAGTTCGGGCATTTTCTCACCATTGGCGAGCGTGAGCATGCGGCAAGAGTCGGCCGGAGTATTCATTATGACATGGCCGTCGAGCTCTTTGTCATGGTTCACCATGAGATGTCCGTCGGGCGTAAGCCACACGTCGGTCTCCGATCCGTATATCTTCATCTCGAGAGCCTTGCGCAGCGATTCGCGCGAGTTCTGTGCCGAACCTTCCGCTGCCCAGAAACCTCTGTGAGCTATCACCTGAGAGCTTTCGGGCATGGTGGCGACAATGTTGATGCGTGTGCGTCCCAGCTGTTGGCACGAAGTGCCTCTCAGCCGTGTAAGTATGAAATTGCCCGATTTCATCGACTGTGGAATGACTACGCTCACGGCCGTGTCGCCTTTCATCGTCGTCTCGAGAACGAGCGGTTGCCATGAAGTGTCGGCATAGGCAAAGACAATCTTGTCGCCCGGGCGGAAGTCACGTCCTTTGATGTTGAATGTCGTTCCGGGAACTACGGCGTAACCCATGTCGAAGCGTGGAGCCGGCCGGCCACGACGCTGCATGCGCGGTCTGTCTTGTCTGCGGTTGTTGTTGTCGGTCTGTGCTGTCGCGATGGATGCCGGCATTACTGCCATGGCTGCGAGCAAAGCTACGAAAAACAGAAATCTTGTTTTCATAATGGTATGTATTTAGGATGAATGTGTCGGTCGGGTCGTGATGCGGCGCTGAGCGGCGGTTGTTATCTGCTAAAAAGGCCGTGCCGCTTTTGTGCTGCACGACCTTTCGGTTATATGTTTCTGCGTTTTCTCATGCGTCGATGTTTGCGTATGTGGCGTTCTGCTCGATGAACTGGCGGCGCGGTTCAACGTCGTCGCCCATAAGCATTGAGAATACTTCGTCGGCCTCTGCCGCATTTTCTATTGTCACCTGTTTGAGCAGACGGCGTTTCGGGTCCATTGTCGTTTCCCAAAGCTGCTCGGGGTTCATCTCACCAAGACCTTTGTAGCGCTGTGTATGCAGGCTCTTGTTGTCCTCCTTGCCGCCGGCATAGCGGTCGATGAAAGCCTGACGCTGCTGCTCGGTGTAGCAATATTCCTTCACCTGGTTCTTGTATGAGCAGAGATAGAGCGGCGGAGTGGCGATGTAGAGATGGCCTTCCTGAATGATTCTCGGCATGAAGCGGTAGAACAGAGTCATGATGAGTGTGTCGATGTGAGAGCCATCGACATCGGCATCGGTCATGATTATTATCTTGTCGTAGCGCAGTTTGTCGATGTTGGCTTCCTTGTCGTCCTCGCCATCAACGCCGAAGCGCACGCCGATACTCTGTATGATGTTCATCACCGACTCGCTCTCGAACACCTTGTGCCACATCACTTTCTCCACGTTCAGAATCTTTCCGCGCAGTGGAAGTATGGCCTGAGTGTAGCGGTCGCGGCCCTGTTTTGCCGAACCGCCGGCCGAATCTCCCTCGACGAGGAATATCTCGCACTCCTTCGGATCCTTGTTCGAGCAGTCGGCCAGCTTACCGGGCAGACCTCCTCCGGTCATCGGGTTCTTGCGCTGAACGCTCTCGCGTGCCTTACGTGCGGCTATACGTGCCGTCGCGGCGAGTATCACCTTGTCGCAGATGAGCTTTGCCTCCTTCGGATGTTCCTCCAGATAGTTTGCCAAAGCCTCGCTCACAGCCTGCTGTACAGCACCGGCCACCTCGTTGTTTCCGAGCTTTGTCTTGGTCTGACCTTCAAACTGTGGCTCTGCCACTTTAATGGAAATGACGGCCGTAAGACCCTCGCGGAAGTCCTCTCCGGCTATTTCTATCTTCGCTTTCTCGATGTTCTTTGATATTGTCGGATCAGAGTCAGCGTAGTTTTTGAGCGTACGTGTGAGAGCCGCACGGAATCCGGTGAGGTGCGTACCTCCCTCTATTGTGTTGATGTTGTTTACGTATGAGTGGATGTTCTCGGTGTAGTCGGTGTTATACATCACGGCCACCTCGATAGGCACACCCTGTTTCTCAGTCTTGAGATAGATGACGTCGTCGAACAGATGAGTGCGGTGACGGTCGATGTAGCGCACGAACTCCTTGAGTCCGTCCTTTGCGTGGAACACTTCCTCACGTGTCTTGCCTTCCTCGTCGGGGCGAAGGTCGCGCAGTGTTATGCGTATGCCGGCATTAAGATAGGCCAGCTCTCGCATACGTCGTGCCACGATGTCCCACTGGAAGTGGGTTGTCGTGAATATGGTGGGGTCGGGCCAGAACTGCTGACGTGTACCGCGCAGGTTGGTCTCGCCTACAACCTTTACAGGATAGAGCGGCTTTCCCTTCTCATATTCCTGCTGGTATATCTTGCCGTCGCGGAACACCTGTGACTTCATGTGAGTGGAAAGAGCGTTTACACAGCTCACACCCACACCGTGCAGACCACCGCTGACCTTGTAGGAACCCTTGTCGAACTTACCTCCGGCGTGCAATACTGTCATTACGACCTCGAGTGCCGACTTGTGGAGTTTCTTGTGTTCGTCCACCGGTATGCCTCGTCCGTTATCCTGGACGGTTATGGATTCGTCTTCGTTGATGGTAACTTCTATGTCGGTGCAGAATCCGGCCATGGCCTCGTCTATTGAGTTGTCCACGGTCTCATTTACCAGATGGTGCAAACCTTTCTCGCTTATGTCGCCGATATACATCGCCGGGCGTTTGCGCACGGCCTCAAGTCCTTCGAGAACCTGGATGTTACTGGCAGAATAATTGCTAGCGTTGTTTTGTGTATCAGTCATTTCTTTGCATGAAAAATAATAACATGCAAATTTACGAAAAAAAACTTGTCGGGCGAAATTTTTATCATTAAAATAACCTACTTTCGGACTTATGTTTCAGGTGTGTGGCGCAACCCGTAAAACCGCCGTGTGCAATCGGGCTGCGTGGCGTGGCTCTTACGGCGTGAGAACCTGAATAAGAGGGTGGCGCTCAGGGCTGTATGGGTGCTGTCGCGTTGTCGTGTTCGAGGTTGAGAAGGAAGCGTTTCACGTCGAGTCCTCCGCCGTATCCCGTCAGACTGTTGTCGCTGCCGGTTATGCGGTGGCACGGGATTATGACCGACAGTGCGTTTGCCCCCACCGCGCTTGCCACCGCGCGGACGGCTGTGGGGCGTCCTATCGACCGGGCAAGGTCGGCATAGCTGACGGTAGAACCGTAATTAACGTGCAGCAGTTCGTTCCATACTGTTTTCTGAAAAAGCGTACCGCAAAGCAGCAGGGGCAGGTTGAACCGTCGGCGACGGCCCGCGAAATACTCGTCGAGCTGTGCGGCAGCCATTCTGTTGGTGTCGCACGGACCTTCCTCGAACAGTGTTCCGAGAGTGCGGCACAGGCGGCGGTAGATGGCCGTGCTGTGGCGTCCGTCGAGCCAGTCGCACATACACAGTTGTCCGTCGTAAGAACCCAGCAGCAGGGTGGCGCACGGAGCGTGATAGAGAGTTGTAATTATCATGATTTCAGGTGTTGTTGGTCAGTATTCGACAAAGATAGTAAAAATATTCATTCCTTGCTTTTCCTTCATGCTGAAAAAACAGGTTTGCCGGCTGCCGGCAATAATGTCTTCCGACTGTATGGCGTCATCCACATGATATGTAGTTTTTTGCATAAATATACATTCCGGCATATTGTTTTTGCATAAACTCCGGACCTCAACTCGCTGAGAATCGTTTTAAAATGAGCAGACGGGGTTTCGGCCGCAAATACGCGAGTTTTGAGCACTTTGCGTAAATGGCTGACAGATAGTGATATACGCGAAACCGTGCCGTCATATCGATTTTCCGGCTTTGCGAAATGGCCTCTTTCGGCCTCCGATAAAGCCCATATTGATGGGTGAAATGCCCTTGATCGGTGTGTGATAAAGCCTTTTTCACGGTGCGAAACAGGCTCTTTTGCAAGTCTGTCTGTACGGAGTGACGATACGGATGTAAAAATATTGCATTATTATACGGTTTTGAAGGGTAGGCGATTTCTATTTTGGAAAAATTTATTGTCAAAATTTTTTACTTCTGAAAATGTATTTTTATGCAATTCCCCTGTCGTGTGTCTGACTGTTTTTGTATCTTTGCAACACTGCACACCGCAGTCTGCCGCACGCGTGAATACGACGTCCGACGGCGACTGCATCATATCTGGAAAATCATGAACAACAAAGACTATGCGGGCGATGCCGTGGCATTGCTCAAACAACTGATAGCCGTGCCGTCGGTGAGCCGCTCTGAAGACAGGGCCGCCGACGTGCTGGAGCGTGCTCTAAAGGCTTGGAATCTGCCGTACCGGCGCGAGGGCAACAACGTGTGGACCGTCTGTCAGGACTATGACGAGCATCGGCCGACGCTGCTGCTCAATGCACACATAGACACAGTGAAGCCGGTGGACTCGTGGACCCGCGACCCTTACGAGCCGCAGGTGGAGGGCGACCGGCTCTACGGACTGGGCAGCAATGACTGCGGCGGCGGACTGATGGCGCTGTTGCAGGTGTTCCGCATCATGTCGGGACGGCAGAGAAGTTATAATATTATGTATCTGGCGTCGGCTGAGGAAGAGTTGTCCGGCGCGTCGGGAATATCTATGGTACTGCCGCTGCTGCCTCGCATAGACGTGGCGATAGTGGGAGAGCCCACGCGCATGCAGCCTGCCGTGGCCGAGAAAGGACTGATGGTGCTCGACGTAACGGCGCGTGGCAAGTCGGGACATGCCGCCCGCGGCGAAGGCGTGAACGCCATATACGAGGCATTGGACGACCTTTGCTGGATGCGCAGCTATAAGTTTGAGAAGGTGAGCCGCTTTCTCGGACCTACGCAGATGAACGTGACGGTGATAAACGCGGGCACACAGCACAATGTGGTGCCCGACCGTTGCACGATGGTTGTGGACGTGCGCACCAACGAGCTTTACACCAACGAGGAGGTGTACGACATAGTGCGCAGCCATCTGAAGAGCGATGTGAAGGCGCGTTCGTTCCGCCTTCATTCGTCGGGCATAGACGCCGGCCATCCGCTTGTGCGCCGCTGTGTGGAGCTGGGCATGACGCCTTTCGGTTCGCCTACGCTCAGCGACCAAGCTCTCATGCCGTTCGACTCGCTGAAGATAGGGCCGGGCGACTCGGCGCGCTCACATTCGGCGGACGAGTATATATGCCTGAGCGAGATCGGGGAGGCCATTGACATGTATGTAAGAATGCTCGACGGACTCGACCTCGGTGTGAAGAATGGATGATGAGAATAAGGAAATCGTAGGATGATATACAGAAAATCCCGGCGCTCGGATGACGCCGGGATTTTTAGTATCTGTGGTTCTTGTAAGTCTGTTTTGTCTGTATCGGTGGCAGATGGCTTGGGTCTCATGCCTCTGTTCGGACATTTATCTGAGCCATGATTCCGGATTCAGCTTCTCGAGATTGCGGCGAAGCTGGAATTGCAGGATGTTGTCGCGTGCCACAGTACCGAGCTGCTGACCTGTAGAAACGCTCTGTCCGCGGTGCACGCTTACGGAGCTGAGGTTGCAATAGACTGATATGTAGATGCCGTGGCGCACCATTACCACCATCGAACCGCTGAATCCGAATACGGCGCTCACCTCACCGTTGAATATTGCGCGCGCCTTGCAGCCCGGACTTCCGAGAATGTTGATACCCTTGTTGTCGATGGTCACGCCCTTGAGTCCCTCCACATTGTTCTGTCCGAAGTGGCTCACTATGCGGTAGCTGCCGGTGATAGGCATTGGCAGTCGGCCGCGGTTGGCCTCGAAGTTGCTGCTCAGCTTGCGGTCAACGCTGCTCACAGACGATGTCATGGTGTTGCGGCGTTTCTCGCGATTCATTTCCTCGCGGTTGCGGCGCTCGTCGGCTTCAGCCTTACGCTCGGCCGCCTCGCGTTCGGCTGTCGCCTCGCGTGCTTTCTGCATGGCTTTCTCTCGCGCACGCTCATTGTCGCGTTCGGCCGCCTTTCGTGCCGCCTCCTTCATCTTCGCCTCGCGCTTTCGTGCCTCGGCTATGCGCTTCTCGTTCGCTCTTGCCTCTGCCTCTGCCGCCGCTCTCTTGCGTGCCAATTCCTCTGCACGCTTCTTTCTTGCGGCTTCCTCTGCCTTACGCTTTGCCTCAGCCTCGGCACGCGCCTTGGCTTTAGCCACCTCCTCGGCGATGAGTCGGTCTATCTGGGCGTTCAGGGCTGCGTCTTCCTTGCGCTGCTTGTCTATGAGCTGCTGTATGGTGCGCTGCTGTTTCTGCAGCGTCTTAACCACTTTCTGCTGCTCGGCCTTCTGTCCTTCGAGCGACTCGCGCTCTCTCTGACCTTTGCTCAGAAGACTGTTCTTGCGGTTCTTCACCTGTTGCAGCTGTGTCTGTTTCTCACGCACCTGAGCCTGTTTCGACTTCACCATTTCGCCCTGCGCCCTCTGGTATTCCGCATATTCGCGCACAAACCGCAGGCGGCGGTACATCTGTGTGAAGCTCTCGGCCGAGAATATGAACATAAGACGGTCTTGCACGGTGTGCTGTCTTGTGATGTATCTCATCGACTTTATGTATTTCGTCTTGCGCTCCTTGAGCTGCTGTTCGAGCGTTTTAAGCTGTGCGTTGAGTATCCTTATGTTGTTGTCGAGCGTCTTTATGTCGCTTTCTATCTGACGGATGTTCTTCTCGTGCTTGTCTATTTCTCCGTTTATCGCCAAGAGGTTCTGCAGACGCTTCTGTACGTCGGCCTTGTTGTTGCGCAATGCTTTCTCCTGCTGTCTTATGTTTTTCTGTATCTGCGAGCGCTTGGACTGCAGTCCCTTGATGGACGAGTTGCTGTATTTGGCAGTCTTTTTTTTCGACGTCGAAGTCTTCTTCTTGCTCTGTGACGATGACTTTGAAGAAGTCTTTTTCCTTGTAGTGGTGGTAGTTGTCTTCTTCGTCTGGGTGGTGCGCTTGGTCTGTGCCGTCAGAGTTGAGGCCAGCGCGAGGATGATGAATATGGAGAAAATGCGTTTCATTTACAGACTCAATAGTTTTTTTATTATGTCGTCGGTGCTTACTTTCTTGTATTTAGACGATATTGTGGTCTTCGTGTCCCATTTGCTGTCGTCCTTCACTTCGCTCATTCTGATGCTCACCGTCACTTCCTGCTGACGCTTTGTCGCGGTGGTGGTGAACTTGAATGTCTGGAGCGACGGGAAGAGTTTCACTCCTACGTTCCTGAAATTTCCGTATTTCCAGTTGAGCGATGACGTGCCGTGCGTGGTACTGTTGTATGCTACGTCGGCTTCTGTTATCAGTCCGTCGCTCTTTCCGGCTTTCCATGTGAAGGTCATGTTGCCGTTGGTGAATGTTATGGGCAGGGTTTCGCCGGCGGCACTGGTATCGACATTGAACTTCTTTAGCGCCGACTCACTCACTTGCTGTTGGCCTGGCAGGAACAGACGGTTCCAGAACAGAGCCTGAAGAGTGTAGAAATTGATGCCGTTGTTCTTTAGAAACGACACCTGGTCATAGCTTGCCTCGATGTATTCTTTGTGCATACGGTCTATCACGAGCACATGGTCGGGGGTGAACTCTATGCGTCCTATCTCGCTGCCGAGCAGCGGAATGAACAGCTGCAGTCTGATTATCTCGTTCTCGCGCATGTGTACTGCTCCTGGAACGGAGATGTCGTCGCCTTTTGTCTGTATGCTGAAGGTCATGTCGCCCACGATGTTCTTGGCATAGACACGTGTGTCGGCCACTTTCTGCATGAACGACAATTCCTGTATCACTCCGGTCTGTTGGCCGCCGGTGGTGGCAGTAGCGTCTTTGCGGTCGGTGTCAGCCACGAGTACTTTCTTGCTCGCACACGATGCAAGCAGGAGCATAAGCGGGAGTATCAGTCTGAATGCTTTCATATAACGTATGGTTTGTTATTGTATGATTCTTTGCCTGTGGCGTGGCGGTGTGCGCCGGATGGCGCGTCGGTTGCGACCATAAGTGTGGACCTCTGCCGCGTGAGGGCAGGGTGTCCGGTCTTTTATGGAGTTGGCGTGCCGCCTCCGCAGCATTGTTGGACACTACGTAGGCGGCAACCATACGCCATGGCTATTTCTTCTTTATATATTTCCTCTGTTTTATTTTTTTCTGGAGTATGGCTTTGTCTCCGCCCATGCTGAGAGCCTTTTCCCAGTATTCCACCGCTTTGGACGTATCGCCGTTCATGGCGTATATGTCTCCGGCGTGTTCTATGACAACCGGTCCGATGGTGCTGTCCGACTCTACCGACAGTGCCTGGTCTATGTAACTCTTGGCTTCGCTGTAGCGTCCTTTCATGAAAAGAATCCATGCGTAGGTGTCGAGATATGTCGCGTTGTTCGGTTCGGCGGTCACTGTCTTGTAGCTCATCTGCTCGGCTTTGTCAAGGTCGCGGTCGAGTTCGCTGAGATAATAAGCGTAGTTGTTGAGACATGAGATATTGTCTTCCTTCCATTGCAGGCAGCTGTCGTATGCCGCGAAAGCCTCTTCGGGTTTGCCTTTCTTATAGAGTATGTCGCCCATTATGGCGTAGAAGTCTGATACAATGTCCGGATCGCTCTCGTTGTTTATCTCGCCCACACCGCGCTTGAAGGCGTCGAGGGCTTCGTCTTCCTCGTCTTTCTGGAAATGTGCAAGTCCGAGGAAGTAGTATAATGTCATGTCCTCAGGGTTGTATAACACCGACTGCTTGCACAGATTTATTATGTCGTCCCATCTCTGTTTGTTCCAGTAAGACTCTATGAGCTTCTTTACGGCGTAAGTGTTTTCGGGTGCCACGTTCAGTACATACTTGAAGGCGTTGTTCACTGAGTCCTCAGGCATCTTCTTGAGTTCCATGTATGCGGCCTTCAGGGTTGGTATGTCGGTGTCAGCCTTGTCGGTGGCAATCACCTTGTCGAACATTTGCAGTATTGCGGTGCTGTCGCCTCCGGCATCCTCGCTCTCCTTTATCAGCTGGTTGAACATTGCCAGTTTTGTTTTGGAAGATGTCTTTTTGTTGAGCAACAATCTGTCGCGTGTGATTGTCGCGAGCGAATCCTGTCCGGTAGAACGGTAGTAGTCGTACATCGAGCTTTGTGCCGATTCGTTGTCAGGATCGTCTTCCAGCGCGGCGGTAAGCATCTTGTGAGCCTCTTCTTTCTTGCCTTTCTGCAGCAGCCAGTTGCCATACATAACTTTGTAAACGGCATCGCTGGGGTGAGCCTCGGTGAGCGATTGCAGCATTTTCTCAGCCATTTTGGTGTCGCCTTTCATCTCATAGACATTCATTTTGGTGAGAGTAAGCTCGTCGCTGTTGCCTTCCACCTGCTCCATACGGCCGATTGTGCCGAGCATATTCTTGTAGTCACGGTTGTGATTGTACAGCTGCAACAGTATTGCAAGCACGTCGCTGCGGTCTTTGTGGTGCTCATACAGGTTCTCGTATGCTGTTATCGCCTTGTCGTAGTTGCCGGCGTTGATGTAGTATTGAGCCACGCGCTCCTGGTAAGTATCGTTGTCCGGATTGAGCGCGGCGGCTTTCTCTATGTCTTTCAGAGCCAGCGAGTCCATCTGCATTTCGGAGAAGTAAGATGCTCTGGCGTAATATGCTTCAGCTGCTTTTGGGTTTATCTCCAGACAGTGGTTGAGCAGTTCGAAAGCCGCGTCGTACTTGCCTTCATTCTGTTTGCATATAGCTTCAAGAAAGAAATAGTCGTATCGCCGGCGATCATTGTATGAGAGGCTGTCGCCTGAGACCGTCGTGGTTTTCTTGTCGCTGTTGCCTTGAACCGTCATCGGCAGTATGACGCCGAGCAATATTGCCGATATTATGGCAATAGGCAGTTTGTTTATTGATGTTTTAGACATTGTTCTTATTTGACTCCAGTATGTCCGTATCCGCCCTCACCGCGCAGGGTGGCGTCCAGTTCGTCCACAATCACGAATTCACCCTGCTCGTGACGTGCTATCACCATCTGTGCGATGCGTTCGCCGTCGGTAATGGTGAAGTCATTGTCAGACAGGTTTATCAGCAGCACACATATCTCGCCGCGGTAGTCGGCGTCGATTGTTCCCGGGCTGTTGAGCACGGTTATGCCGTGTTTCAGGGCGAGTCCGCTGCGTGGTCTTACCTGAGCCTCATAGCCTTCGGGCAGTGCTATGTGCAGTCCGGTGGGGATGAGGCGGCGCTCCATCGGCTTCAGCACGATGTCCTCTCCGATGTTTGCCCTCAGGTCCATGCCCGCGCTGAGCGGTGTCGCATATTCTGGTAATTGTTGATTGCCTTTGTTTACTACTTTGATTTTTATCATCTCAGTTTATGTTTTAGTTTGCAAAAATAAATAATAATATTCACATAACTTAATTTTTAGCATTAAATAATACTTTGCGACGGGCAGAACGGCTCTTCGCTGTGCATTTTATCACCGGAGCGCGAGGCCGTGACTTACCGGCGGAAAGCATAGCCCGGCCTGACTGTATGGGGCGTGTCGAGAAATGATATGGTTATCGACGGAATGTCAGTGACGGCGTTCCTGCGGATGATAAAAAAAGCAATGATATTTTTGGATGGGGAAATAAAATAGCCTAATTTTGTGTCGCAATGACATCAAAGAAAGAAAATATGAGAATGGATTGGCACAAACTGATTTCCAACAAGCGATTCGGACAGGAGTCGAAGCATGCACAGCGTCACGACGACAGGTCGGAGTTCAAGCGTGATTACGACCGACTTATATTCTCGGCGCCGTTCAGACGTATGCAGAACAAGACGCAGGTATTCCCGCTTCCGGGCAGCATCTTCGTGCACAACCGGCTCACCCACAGCCTTGAGGTGGCGAGTGTGGGCATGTCGTTGGGCAATGATGTGGCACAGGAAATAATAAAACGCGACCCGACTCTCAGCGGAACGCTGTTTGAGGAGATAGGAACCATAGTCAGTACGGCGTGTCTTGCCCACGACATGGGTAATCCTCCGTTCGGTCACAGCGGCGAGAAGGCCATCCAGGCATTTTTTACTGACGGTTCGGGACTCTGCGTGAAAGATATCGTGAGCGACGGTTTCTGGAACGACATAATACGTTTTGAGGGTAATGCTAATGTTTTCCGTCTGCTCACACACCGTTTCCGCGGTCGTCGTGTCGGCGGTTTTGTCATGACCTATTCGCTTCTTGCGAGTGTGGTGAAATATCCATTTTCGAGCCGTTGCGCCGGAGCTCACGGCAAGTTCGGATTCTTCTGTTCCGAGGCCGACGCTTATTGTAAAGTTGCCGATGAATTGGGCATAATCCGTAAGTCGGCACCCGGAGAACCGATAAGATACGCCCGCCATCCGCTTGTATATCTTGTTGAGGCTGCGGACGACATCTGTTATGAGATAATGGACATAGAGGATGCCCACAAACTGAAGATCATCACGTTCGACGAGACGCGCAATCTGTTGCTCGGATTCTTCGATGACGAGATAAAGAAATACATTCTCAAGCGCATAGTGGATGAAGAACTGACCGATGACAACGAGAAAGTGGTGTATATGCGTGCCCGTGTCATAGGAAAACTCGTTGCTGAATGTACCCGCGCTTTCGTAGAGCATGAGGACGAAATAATGTCAGGCACGTTCGAAGGCAGTCTCATCGACCATATCGATCCGCCTGTGCGCGACGCTTACAGAGCCTGCGCGAAGTTGAGTTGTGAGAAGATATACAACAGCAAACCTGTGCTCGACGTGGAGCTGAGCGGTTATAAGATAATCGAGACTCTGATGGAAACGCTTATAGAAGCAGCGCTGAGTCCGGAGAAATATCATTCGGGTCAGCTGCGCAAACGGTTCAGCAGCCAGTACGACATAAACAGCGACGACATAGAGACCCGCATCATGGCAGTGATAGATTTTGTCAGTGGAATGACTGATGTGTTCGCCCTCGATATCTATCAGAAGATAAACGGAACATCGCTTCCGATAGTCTGAACATCTGAAACGCCGTGAACCGTGACGTGATAAATAATCATTATGCCGGAGGAACAGGCCTTACCGGCACGCGGATGATGGCGGATATGGCGATGAAATGGCGCATTTCTGCGGATTAAAGCATTATTTCCGCAGAATAATGATACCGATGAAATGGCGGAAAAGTAAAGCTCTGCCGTGGCAAAAGAATTAATGCGGCAGAGCCTTAAAAACGATAAAACAAAAAACCGGAGCGCATTGCGCGTCTCCGGTTTTCTTTTTCTTCATTGTCTTATTAATAGCTCAGGTCCTGAGGATCTTCAATGATTGAAGGTATTCTTTCGAATATTGCTTTGATACGTTTCATGTCGAACTTCGGAGTACGGTCATAATAGTATATACCGTTCTGCTCCTGTTCAACGTCGGTGAGCTGAGTGTAGCAGAAGCCCACTACATGCTTGCTTGCTTTCAGAGCGTCAACCTCGTCCTGAAGAATCTTGTAGAAATCTTCCATCGACTTGATTTCGGAGCCGTAACCCCATGAGTTGCCCTTGCGCTCGGACTCACGAATCCATGCAAGACCGCCGAATTCATCGACCATATACGGCTGTCCGTCGTAGCATGCGAGCCAGTCTTTGCGGTCCATCGTGTTACGGTAAGGCTCCTTACCGTTCTCGAATGTGAATGCCTGCTTGAGCTTTTCTGGGTCACGCTCGTAGTTGTGCACGCTCCATATATCGGTCTTCACGTGGCAGTCGCCGCTGGCATCGTTCACCGGACGGGTGCTGTCCATGGCCTTTGTTATGTCGTATAAGTCCTCGACAAAGCGTGTGTAAACGCCCGAGTTGTTAGCGTCCCAAGTCTCGTTGAGCGGAGTCCATGTTACGAGAGACGGGTGGTTGCGGTCGCGTGCCACGAGCTCGGTCCACTCAGAGATAAAGTTGCGCACAGCCAGCTCGTTGTTCACGTCGAGTCCCCAGCTTGCAGATTCGCCCCAAGTGAGGTAGCCCAGCTTGTCAGCCCAGTAATAATAGCGCTCCTCAAAGCTCTTCTGGTGCAGGCGTGCACCGTTGAAACCGGCTTCTTTTGAGAGTTCTATGTCTTTTTTGAGAGCCTCGTCTGTCGGTGCGGTCCAGATTCCGTCAGGATAATAACCCTGGTCGAGGATGAGACGCTGGAAGTAAGGTTTGTTGTTCAGATAGAAATATCCGTTTGCCACATGCACCTTACGCATTCCTGCATACGATTTCACCTCGTCGATGGTTTTGCCGTCTTTCACCACTTTGTATGTGATGTCGTAGAGGAAAGGCGATTCCGGACTCCACAGCTTCATGTTCTTCACCGGAAGCACTATTACAGAGTTGTTGGTGCAGCTCACGGTCTTTGAAGCCACAGCCTTCTTGCCGTCGTAAAGAGTTACGACAAGTTTGTTGGTGTTGCTTTCCTGATAGAATTGCGGATGGATGACGAGTTGCTTCTGGTCGATGTCCGGAGTTGCGAATACAGACTTCAGACCTTCTTCAGCGACGGCTTCCATCCAGACAGTCTGCCATATACCTGTTACGCGGGTGTAGTTGCAGCCTGCCGAGTAGAAACCGAAGCTCTGTTTGCCTCCCGGCTGCTTGTGGTCGCGGAGATTATCGTTCACGAGCACCACCAGATTGTGCTGCTGACCAGCCTTCACGAATTTTGTGATGTCGCATGAGAACGACGAGCCTGTGCCGAAGTGACGGCGCACGAGTTTTCCGTCGATGAAGACGTGTGCCTCATAATCCACCGCTCCAAAGTTGAGCAATATCTTTTTCCCGTTCCATGCGGCAGGAATGTCGATCTTGCGCTGATACCAGATGGTATTGATGAAATCGGTATATTTCACTCCTGAGAGCGAACTTTCCGGACAGAAAGGCACGGTTATCTTGCCGTCGAACGAGGCGTTGTTCTGCCATCCTTTGTCTCTTCCTGTGCGGCCGAAATCAAACGAGTATGTCCATGTTCCGTTGAGATTCACCCATTCGCTGCGTTCGAATTGCGGGCGGGGATACTCCGGTCTCGGGGTTTGCGCCTTTGCGGTAGTGCTGCCGTACGACATCATTGCAGCCACTGCAAAAGCAGATACAAGCGTTTTGACGTTCATAAGAATAGTTTTTATTGTTAAGTTGATAAATTAGGTTGTTTATGTCTGTCTGATATGCGTCTGTCCGTCTTGCCGTGCAGACGTTCCGGCTATGCCGGTATGGCGTTATTATGTTGTGGTCTTGCTGATAGTAGTCAAGTCGGCGCGCTTCGCTGTTGCGCCGTTGTGCTTTCTCTGGCCGTTATTAAAGGCGTGTCGTGCCGGCGGTACAGACGTTTCAGACCGCTGTCTTTTGACGTCCTGCCCCGGCGTGGCGTGCCCCGCGTATTTGCGGTGCCGCTTTATGCCGTAGCTTGAAGTATTATTTCTTTTCCTTGTATATCACCGTGTTGGCACCGCTTGTTATCTTCAGTGCTTCCGGGTGCTCCTTTATGAACGAGTCGATGTGGCGGATGCGTTTCTCCTCCAGTATCTCGTCCACGGTTATGAGGATGCCTGTCTCCTCCACGTCGCCGAATCCGTAGTTTATGGCTGTGCCGAAGAGCTTCATCGTGGGGCTCAGTCCCATGTATGCGTTCACCAATGGCGGAATGTTATATCCCAGCTTACGGATCTCGCGGTTTAGTATTCTGTAGTCTTTCTTGAAGTCGTCCTCGCAGAAAAGTTCCTTGAGCTCGTTCTCGTCAGTCTCTATTTTCAGCGGTTTCATCGGTATGATGAGGTTCTCCTTGTCGTCGAAATGCTTTTTCAGAAAATAGAGTATCATGTCTCTTCCACGACGGATGTACGATGGGTACATGGTCATCTTGCCGAAGAAATATTTTATGTTCGGACGTATCACAGTCAGTGCTCCGAGGCCGTCCCAAAGGTTGTCGAGCGCGAAAAGACTCTTTGAGCCCATTTTCGAACTCTGATATTCAGGCGACACGAACGAACGTCCCAGCTCCACGGTATAAGGCATATACTCCTTGATGAACTTGTCGGAGAAGTGGAACATGTGGCTCGTTGCGAGGTGAGGCTGTCCGTCGGCGTTGAGCTTCCAGTCGGTTCCGAGCAGGTAGCGGTAGCCGCCTATAATTTCCTCGGCCTCAGGATTCCACACGATGAGCTGTTTGTAGCAGTTGTCGCCCAGGTCGAACTCGTCTATATCCATAGATTTTCCCGTTCCGCCTCCCGCTTCGCGGAAAGCCGTCTCACGCAGACGTCCTATTTCCTTCATCACGTTCGGAGAGTCGTTTGCCGTGATGACGTATATCTCGTTGTGGCTTTTGTTTGTCATGCGCAGTTGTCTCTCAGGCGTGAGCTCTCTTTTGATGAGTTCCTTGCTGATGGGTTGGATTATTGCTTCTTCCATTTTTGTTAGTTTATGATATGGATATTTCAGTTCTGATTATTCTGTCGGTGCGGTGCGTTTTCAGAGTTTATACACCTCGTCTTGCACGAATTTTGCCCATTCCACCGGTGTTTTCGATTTGTCGAAGGTCTGCCACGGAATGGGTTTTCCTATTGCCACGCGAAATGTCTTGTGCACGTTTTTGTACATTTCATCGACAAGAAAGAGCATTGCGATGTTGAATTTGATGTGCAGCGCCTTGCATACGTTTGCCAGGCCATAGAAAAAGTCGGAGTTGCGTCCGCCGAAGTGTATCGGCACCACGTCGCGGTGTGTCTCCACGCTTTTTGTTATGAATGTCTTTTTCCAAGGCAGGTCGTGTATGCTCCCGTTTATCTTTCGTGAGCAGATGCCCGCCGGGAACATCAGTATGTGGTTGTCGCCGGCAAAGCCCGATTCCACCATTTCGGGGAAGTTGCGGCTTTGTTTTCCAGTCTTGTTTATCGGAATGCACAGCGGTGCCAGACCAGGCAGGTTCATCAGAAGGTCGTTCACCAGATATCTGAACCGTCCGTCGTAGTGTCGCCCTATTATCGCTCCGAGCGCCACTCCGTCAACTCCTCCGAGCGGATGGTTTGAAACGAAGGTGTAAAGTCTGCCGTCGTTCTTGTCGGGCAGGTTCTCCATTCCTTCAATATTGAGCGTCATGTCAAGGTATCTGGTACATTCCTCGAGCCATTCTGTGCCTTTCTTGTCGCGGCTCTCCCATAAAAACTTGTTCACCTCGTCCTGATGAATGATGTGTTTAAGCCATTTCACGGCAAGAGCCGGTACATATTTGGCTTTGTCACCCATCTTTTCTCTGATGATTCTGTCAAGATCTATGGTTCTCTCAGTAGTTTCGAGCATGCGTTTTTATTACATTATTTGCTGCAAAGTTATCATAACTTTTTAATATATCCACATTTTTATGAAGAAAAGTTCATTTGTTGGATAATTTGACATGATATTGTAAAATGTTACCTGTCGCGGTATGTCATGTTGGAACCTTATCGGTTGTGTGGAGGATGCTCGTTTGATGGCGTTTGTGTGGGTTCTTGTTACCTTTTGCCAGCGGCATTATGCTTTAACACTTTTAAGTTAAATAATTTTCGAAAAATACTCCGTTCACAATCTGTAAACAGAAAATCGGAGATTGGTGAAAACCTTTATTTTTGCCCATTTCATCGGAATGGGTTGTTGAAAAAGAACTGTCGGAATGGCCGTTTCGGCTGACCGACGTTGCGAAAAAGCCTGTTTCGGCCTGCGTTTTCGGCTTTATCATGCCCTGATATGGGCTTTATCGTGCTCCGAAATGGTGCATATCGGAAGCCGAAATGGGCCGTTTCGCAGAGAGAGTTCAGTGACGTGTGAATCCTGTTTTCGTGTAAGTAGTTGTAAACCAGAGTTTTGTGGAAAATGGCGAAATTCTGGTCATATTTACACTTTTGGACGTGTCAGGGCCGCCGACAGCGAATTTTGAACGGCTGAATTTTAACATTCGGCAATTTGTAGTTGATATATAGCAATCATGAAATTGCTCCGAGCCGCGCCTCTTGCTAAAGTCTGAGTAGTAGCTTGACGCACCGTTTGCACATTATAAAATTTTATTTAAATTTTTGTGGAGAATAGTGGGTGAATGTGGTGAATTTTGTGTATCTTTGAAGCCTGATTGTGTTTAATTAGGTGAAAGTGCGATTTATTGGTAACATAGAAGCCAGAACCGATGCCAAAGGCCGGGTTTTCCTGCCTGCAGTATTCCGCAAGGAATTGCAGGCAGCGGGCGAGGACAGCCTTGTTCTGCGCAAGGATGTCTTCCAGTCGTGCCTCGTGCTCTATCCCGCGTCGGTGTGGAACGAGCAGATGGATGTGCTCCGCTCACGGCTCAACCGCTGGAACGCCACCCATCAGCAGATATTCCGCCAGTTCGTGTCGGATGCCGAGGTGATGTCGATAGACGCAAACGGTCGCATACTTTTGCCACGCCGCTATCTCGCGATGGCAGGAATAACCCAGTCGGTGAGGTTTATCGGCATGGGCGATACCATCGAGATATGGAGCAGCGAAGCCCTTCAGACGCCGTTCATGGACAGCGCCGAGTTCGGTGCCGCACTTGAGACGCTTATGCACGGCGGAACCATTGATACTGATGAAAACAACAAGACAAATGACTGATAAGAATGCTACGCCCGTCGTTGCGGGTACATATCACGTGCCGGTGCTCCTGAAGGAGAGCGTTGACGGCCTCGCCATACACCCGGGCGGCGTGTATGTGGATGTGACGTTCGGCGGTGGCGGCCATTCGCGCGAGATTCTCTCACGGCTCGACGATGCCGCCCATCTGTACAGCTTCGACCAGGATGCCGACGCCGAGCGCAACATCCCGGATGCCGGCAGCAACTTTACGTTCGTGCGCAGCAATTTCCGCTATCTCGAGAATTGGATGCGCTATTACGGCGTGGAGCATATAGACGGTCTGTTGGCCGACCTCGGCGTGTCGTCGCATCATCTCGATGACGAGAGCCGCGGGTTCTCTTTCAGATTCGAGGCTCCGCTCGACATGCGCATGAACAAGCGTTCGGGAACTACTGCCGCCGACATACTCAACACCTACGACGAGGCCCGTCTGGCCGATGTGATTTACATGTACGGCGAGCTCAGACAGTCGAGACGCATAGCGGCGGCCGTGGTCAAGGCGCGTGAGGCAGCCCCGTTGCTCACCACGGGCGACCTGCTGAAGGTGGCCGAACCGCTTATGAACCGCGGAAGAGAGAAGAAAGACATGGCGCGTCTGTTCCAGGCGCTGCGCATGGAGGTGAACCACGAGATGGACGCCCTGCGCGAGATGCTCGCCGCAGCCGCCCGTCTGCTGTGTACGGGTGGACGTCTGTCGGTGATAACCTATCATTCGATAGAAGACCGCATCGTGAAGAACATGATAAAATCGGGCAATGCCGAGGGCCGCATCGAACAGGACTTCTTCGGCCGCAGGCTTACTCCGTTCCGTCCGGTAGATGGCCGTCTGATTGTGCCGTCGGCAGAGGAACAGGCTGCCAATCCGCGCAGCCGCAGTGCAAAACTTAGAATAGCAGAGAAAATATGAGCGAAGACGATAAGAAAAAAGACATAGACCCTGTAGAGGTGATAACCAATCTGAAGGACCGCAAGGCTGAGTCGCGGGAGAAGAAGCCCGGGAAGGAAGCCGCTTCGGAGGATGAGGCTAAACCGGAGTCGTTTGCCGACGTCATAAGGGAGCATGCCAACGAAGGCGAGGAACCTCTGTCGCGCAACTTCACTTTGGGAAAGATACTCGGCGGTGACATCCTCAACGCAGAGCCTATAAGACGGCAGATATGGGTGTTCCTGCTCATTACGCTTTTCCTTGTGATATACATATCAAACAGATACAGCTGCCAACAGTATCTCATCCAGATAGACAATCTGAACAAAGAGCTGAAGGACGCCAAATATAAAGCCCTCTCAAGCACAAGCGTGCTCACTGAGATGAGCCGCGAGAGCCGTGTGCTGGAACAGCTCAGACTGAGCAAGGACAGTACGCTGCACATATCAAAACAACCTCCATATATAATAAACGTTCCGCAAAATGAGTAAGTTCGATTCAAAGAAAATAACACCCCGTTATAGTTTCATAGCCATCGTGCTGATGTTCGTGGCCGTGTCGGTGGTGGCGAGAGCAATGTATATCATGACTGCCCGCCGCGACTTCTGGCTCGACGTGGCCGACAGGGTGAAGGCCGACAGCGTGCCGGTGAATCCTGTCCGCGGCAACATACTGAGCTCTGACGGCCTGCTGATGGTTTCGACGTTGCCTGAGTATAAACTGTTGGTGGATTTCGAAACCATGCACAACTCGGGCACTGATTCGTTATGGCTGGCTAAAATAGACTCCATAACCGAAGGCCTTAGCGCAATATTCCCGCAGAAGTCGGCAGCTTATTTTAAGGAATATCTTAAAAAAGGATATGATCTGAAGAGCCGTTGCTGGCCTGTCTGGCCTGATCGCGTAAGTTATAATACTTATATGGAGGTGAAATCTCTGCCGGTCTTCAACATCAAGTCTAAATATGTAAGCGGATTTTATGCCAATGAGTTCAATGCCCGCAATCATGTTTACGGCTCACTTGCGAGCCGTACGCTCGGTGAATTGTATGGAGCTAAAGACTCGGCGCGCTACGGATTGGAGCTGGCATACGACTCGGTGTTGCGTGGCGAGACCGGTCTGGTGCATAAACGTAAGGTGCTCAATCGTTTCCTTCCGATACCGGACACACAGCCTGTTGACGGTGCCGACATCGTAACGACAATAGATGTTACGATGCAGGACCTGGCAGAGCGGTCGGTGATAGACGAGCTGAAGAAGATAAACGGTAACGTGGGCGTGGCTATCGTCATGGAAGTTGCCACGGGCGACGTTAAGGCCATTGTGAATATGGAGAAGTGTGGCGACGGTGAGTACCGCGAGAGAAAGAACCATGCCGTGAGCGACTTACTCGAACCGGGCTCGGTATTCAAGACTGCTTCGATAATGGTTGCGCTCGACGACGGCGTGGTGGATACCACTGAACGCGTGGAAACGGGCGGAGGCGTATGGCCGATGTATGGCCGTGAGATGCGCGACCACAACTGGCGGCGCGGCGGTTACGGCATGCTCACATTGCCGCAGACGCTCATGGTGAGCTCGAATGTGGGAGTGAGCCGTATAATAGACGACCACTATAAGAATCATCCGGAGAAATTCGTCGAAGGCATCTACCGCCTCGGACTTGCCGACGATTTGCGCCTGCCTTTTGCCGGATCATCGTCGGCACGCATAAGAATGCCTAAGAAGGAAGGCCGACAGTATGTGAACTGGAGCAAGACGTCGCTGCCGTGGATGAGCATAGGCTACGAGACACAGATACCACCTATATCTACTCTGACATTCTATAACGCCATAGCCAACGGCGGAAAGATGATGAGACCACGTTTTGTCAAGGCAGTGTCGAAGGACGGAAAGATAATAGCCGAGTATCCGCCTGAGGTGATGAGGGAGAGCATATGCAAGCCGAGTACGCTTGGAAAGATACAGACAATATTGGAAAAGGTGGTGAGCGAGGGCCTTGGAAAGAAGGCCGGTTCGAAGGCATTCAAGGTTGCCGGCAAGACGGGAACGGCACAGATATCACAGGGTGCGGCAGGATATAAGAGCGGCATGGTAAACTATCTGCTCAGCTTTGCCGGATATTTCCCCGCCGACAATCCGCGCTACAGCTGCATAGTCTGCATACAGAAGTCGGGACTGCCGGCATCGGGCGGCGGTATGAGTGGTCTGGTGTTCCACAACATAGCCGAAGGCATTATGGCACAGAACATAAAACTCGATGTCCGCGACGCCCGCGACTCTACCTCAGTGCTTCTGCCCGACGTTAAGAGTGGCAACATACTTGCCGCCGATTATGTGCTCAAGTATCTCGGATTCAGACCGCGTGCCGACTGGAGCGGCTCTTACGCCGACGGCAATCCTATCTGGGGTAAGGCCGAGAAGACGGGAAACAGCATAACGCTGATGCGTGAGAAAGTGGGCAATCAGCCCGACATGCCTGACGTGACCGGTATGGGTGCGCGCGACGCTGTGTATATTCTCGAAAGCCGCGGACTGAGGGTGAGACTTAAAGGCTGCGGTAAGGTGGTGGAGCAAAGCATTCCGCCAGGACGCGCCACACGTAAGGGTATGACGTGTCAGTTGGTATTGAGATAATGAATTAACAGGTAGAAAACAATAAATATATAATATATGGAACTTAGACAGATTCTGAAGGACATAAAGCCCGTCGCTATTGTTGGCGATGAAGAAGTTGATATTACAGGTGTGAGCATTGACTCCAGGCATACAGGTAAAGGACATCTCTTCGTGGCAATGAAGGGAACTCAGGTTGACGGACATAAATATATAGGAAAGGCTTTGGAGGCCGGAGCCGCTGCCGTGCTGTGTGAGACCATGCCGGAAACATGTGCGGACGGCGTCACCTATGTGCAGGTGGAATCGACAGAGGATGTGGTAGGCAAAGTGTCGACAATGTTCTACGGCGAGCCGTCAAAGAAGCTGAAACTTGTCGGCGTTACCGGTACCAACGGAAAGACTACCATCGCCACCTTATTATATAATATGTTCACAAAGCTGGGACATAAGTGCGGATTGTTGTCAACTGTCTGCAACTATATCGTAGACGAGAAGATACCTGCCGACCATACCACGCCCGACCCGATAGAGCTCAATGCTCTGCTGGCACGCATGGTTGAGGCCGGATGTGAATATGCGTTCATGGAGTGCAGCTCGCACGCCATAGCACAGAAACGTATCGGCGGACTGCATTTCACCGGAGGTATATTCACAAACCTTACACGCGACCATCTCGATTATCATAAGACTTTCGAGAACTACCGCGACGCCAAGAAGGCTTTCTTCGACGGTCTGCCCAAGTCGGCTTTCGCCATAACCAACGCCGACGACAAGAACGGAATGGTGATGGTGCAGAATACCAAAGCCACGGTGAAGACCTATTCCACACGCACAATGGCCGACTTCAAGGGACGTCTGCTGGAGTGTCATTTCGAGGGTATGTATCTTGAGATAGACGGTCGCGAGGTAGGTGTTCAGTTCATAGGAAAGTTCAATCTCAGCAATCTGCTTGCCGTTTACGGCGCAGCTGTTATGCTCGGTCAGAAACCGGAAGACATCCTTGTCGTGCTCAGCACACTGCATAGTGTGAACGGACGACTCGAACCTATACACTCGCCGGAAGGTTACACGGCAATTATCGACTATGCACATACGCCTGACGCATTGAAGAATGTGCTTGGCGCAATACATGAGGTGCTCAACGGACGGGGCAGCGTCATCACAGTGTGTGGTGCAGGCGGCAACCGCGACAAGGGCAAACGTCCGCTCATGGCACAGGAAGCTGTGGCACAGAGCGACAAGGTGATAATAACAAGTGATAACCCGCGCTTCGAGGAACCGCAGGACATCATCAACGATATGCTTGCCGGACTGAACGCGCAGCAGATGAAGAAGGTGATAAGCATTGTCGACCGTAAGGAGGCAATACGCACTGCCTGCATGATGGCAAAGAAGGGCGACGTGGTGCTCATTGCCGGTAAGGGACATGAGGACTATCAGGAGATAAAGGGTGTGAAGCACCATTTCGACGACCACGAGGTGGTGAGAGAGTTCTTCGGCACAACTGAACAGAAAGCCTGAGCGGTTGTGGCGTCAATACGGAGATAATCAAGGTAATAGCGTAAAAACATTAAAACGAAAAGCCAATGTTATATTATTTGTTCCGGTTTCTGGAGGAGTATGGCATTTCCGGATCACATCTTTGGGGATACATATCGTTCAGGTCGCTTCTGGCACTGATGCTTTCGCTTATCATATCGGCATGGTTTGGTGAGAAGTTCATAAAATTCCTGCGCTCGAAGCAGATTACCGAGACTCAGCGTGCGGCAGACATCGACCCGTTCGGAGTGAAGAAGATAGGTGTGCCGTCTATGGGAGGAGTCATCATTATTGTCGCAATTCTCGTGCCGGTGTTGCTGCTCGGCCGTCTGCGCAATATCTATCTCATACTCATGATAGTGACAACCGTGTGGCTGGGACTGCTCGGAGGTCTGGACGACTACATCAAGATATTCCGTCGCAACAAGGAAGGTCTGAAGGGAAGATACAAGATTGTGGGCCAGGTGAGTATCGGATTGATAGTCGGGCTGGTGCTGTGGATGTCGCCGGACGTTAAGATGAACGAGAACCTCGCCGTAAAACAGCAGGGTGAGGAGATTGTCGTCAAGCACCGCACTGAAGCTCGCAAGTCGCTCAAGACCACCATTCCGTTTGTCAAAGGCCATAACCTTGACTATTCACACATAATGGGTTTCTGCGGAAAATACAAGACTGCGGCGGGATGGATACTCTTTGTCGTCATGACAATACTTGTTGTCACGGCTGTGTCTAACGGTGCCAACCTTAACGACGGCATGGACGGTATGTGCGCGGGAAACTCTGCCATCATAGGAGTCACGATAGGCATACTCGCCTATGTGAGCAGTCACATGGAGTTTGCCAACTATCTTAACATAATGTATATACCTGATTCGCAGGAGCTTGTGGTATTTATGTGTGCCTTTGTCGGCGCGCTCATCGGATTCCTTTGGTACAACGCATACCCAGCCCAGGTTTTCATGGGCGATACGGGATCGCTTACCATCGGAGGTATAATAGCCGTTTCGGCCATAATAATACATAAGGAGCTGATGCTGCCTATACTTTGCGGCATATTCTTTGTGGAGAGTCTGAGCGTCATTCTGCAGGTTTACTACTACAAGCTCGGAAAGCGTCGCGGCGTGAAACAGCGCATATTCAAGCGCACGCCTATCCATGACAATTTCAGGACACAGCAGGAAATGCTCGATCCGGAGTGCAAATATCTCATGAAGAAACCTAAAGGTGCCATACATGAGTCTAAGATAACAATACGCTTCTGGATTATAACGATAATTCTGGCGGCTATGACCATAATAACACTGAAAATAAGATAAAAACGCGGTTGACGTATCAACCATAATGATATGAAAAGAATTGTAGTTCTTGGAGCCGGAGAAAGTGGAGCCGGCGCAGCCGTACTGGCGAAAAAGGAAGGTTTCGACGTGTTTGTGAGCGACATGTCGGCCATAAAGGATAAGTATAAGAAACTGCTCGACGACCATGGCATTGAATGGGAGGAGAAACATCATTCGGAGGATAAGATTCTGAATGCTGACGAGATAATAAAGAGTCCGGGCATACCGAAGGAAGCTCCCTTGGTCAGAAAAGCTGTGGAGAAGGGCATAGGAATAATAAGCGAGATAGAGTTCGCGGGCCGTTACACATCGTCGAAAATGGTGTGCATAACTGGCAGCAACGGCAAGACAACCACCACATCGCTTATTTATCACATCTTCAAGACTGCCGGTCTGGATGTAGGACTGGCCGGAAACATTGGACGTTCACTCGCCCTTCAGGTGGCTGAGGATCCGCACGACTGCTACGTGATAGAGCTCAGCTCGTTCCAGCTTGACGACATGTACGACTTCCGTGCCAATATCGCCATTATATTGAACATCACTCCCGACCATCTCGACCGTTACGACAACTGCATGCAGAACTATATAGACGCGAAGATGCGAATACTGCAGAACCAGACCGAAGACGATTGCTTCATATATTGGAATGACGATCCTGTGGTGACAAAGGAATTGCCTAAGTATGACATCAAGGCTGCCAAGTATGCTTTCTCCGAAACAAAAAGCGAAGGATGTGCCGCATATCTCGACAACGGTCGCTACGAGATAATACGTCCGGCGCATTTCGAGATGCCGCAGCAGGAACTGTCGCTCAGAGGAAAACACAATATGTACAACTCGCTTGCGGCAGGCATTGCCTCGGTGGCTGCGGGAATAGACAGCGCGACATTGCGTAAGTGTCTGGGCGATTTCCCCGGAGTGGAGCACAGATTGGAGAAAGTGACTGTGGTGGACGGCGTGCAGTATATCAACGATTCGAAGGCCACTAACGTGGACGCTTGCTGGTATGCCCTCGAAAGTATGACTACGCCAACTGTCCTTATATTGGGAGGAAAGGATAAAGGTAACGATTACAACGAGATAAAGGATATGGTATTGAAGAAATGCCGTGCCTTGGTCTACCTCGGAGCAGACAATACCAAGCTTCACAATTTCTTCGATCAGCTCGGCCTTCCCGTACGTGATACGAACAATATGGCTGATTGCGTGAAAGCATGTCATGAACTCGCTCAACCGGGCGACACCGTACTGCTGAGCCCTTGCTGTGCAAGCTTCGACCTTTTCAAGAATATGGAGGACCGTGGCGAGCAGTTCAAGGCACTCGTTAGAGCTCTTTAGCTCTTCTGTTAAAAGAAATAAAACAACAAAACAACAACTATGAACAAGACTTTTGGAAATATTTTCAAAGGCGATAAGGTGATATGGATGGTTTTCTTTTTCCTGTGTATCATCAGCATCATTGAGGTCTATTCGGCCTCGTCGCAGCTGACTTACAAGGGAGGAAACTATGTCGCACCTGTTCTGAAGCACATAAGCATCCTTGTGGTGGGAATCTTTTTCATGGTGGTGACACTTAACATAAAGTGCAAATATTTCAGAATAGCCTTGCCGCTAATGCTCGGCATATCGTTCGTGGCGCTCATAAGTGTGTACATAGTTGGCCAAGTGACCAATGGAGCGCACAGGTGGGTGCCGATCATGGGCATACAGTTTCAGCCGTCGGAGTTGGCAAAAGGAACAATAGTATTGGCAGTGGCACAGATTCTGAGTGCCATGCAGACGGATAAGGGTGCCGACAAGCAAGCGTTCAGATACATATTGACGGTGTGTCTGTTCTTCATCCCGCTCATCATGCTCGAGAACCTTTCCACTGCGGCTCTCTTGTGTCTGGTGGTATTTATGATGATGTTGATAGGCCGTGTGCCTGCAAGACAGCTTGGAAAACTGCTCGGAGTGACGGCCCTTATCATGTCGGGTGTCTTTGCGATGGTGATGATTTTCGGTACAGACAGACAGCGGGAGAAAACTGTCTCAGACGTTGACATGTCTCAGACCGTGGCCGAGAAACAAAAGGATGAGTCGATAGTAGGAAAGGTATTCCACCGTTTTGACACATGGAAAGCGCGTATCGACGATTTCATCTACAACAAACCGCTGAAAGCCGAGGACGTCGATCTGGACAAAGACGGACAGTGGGCACACGCAAACATCGCGATAGCATCATCGAACATCACCGGTAAGGGACCGGGAAATTCGGAAGAGTGCGATTTCCTTTCGCAGGCTTTCTCCGATTTCATTTATGCAATCATAATAGAGGAGACTGGCATCTTCGGCGCGGTTTTTGTGGCGATGCTTTATATAATACTTCTGTTCCGCACCGGACGGATAGCCAACCGGTGTGAGAATAACTTCCCGGCATTCCTTGCCATGGGACTTGCATTGCTGCTTGTGACGCAGGCTTTGTTCAATATGTGTGTGGCTGTGGGTCTCGCTCCCGTTACCGGCCAGCCGCTCCCGCTTATAAGCAAGGGCGGTACTTCTACGATTATAAATTGTGTATATATAGGAGCCATATTGAGCATCAGCCGTTCGGCCAAGCGCAGGGAGCAGTCAGAGCAGAAGCCTGAAACTGCGCAGGTGATGATGAACGATGTGATGCAGCGCAGAATAAAAACCGCATGATGAATTTTATTATTGTAAGAAAATGATTAATTTTGTCATTTGAAACAAGATGTTGAATATGAATAAGGAGCAGAAAGAACTCAGAGTCATAATAAGCGGTGGCGGAACAGGCGGACACATATTCCCGGCTGTATCGATAGCCAACGCCATAAAGGCAAAGCGCCCTGACGCGAAGATACTGTTCGTCGGTGCTTTGGGTAGAATGGAAATGCAGCGTGTTCCGGCAGCCGGATACGAGATAAAAGGCTTGCCAATATGCGGATTCGACCGCAAGAACATGCTGCGCAATGTCATTGTGCTCTATCGTATATGGAAGAGTCAGCGTATGGCACGTAAGATTATAAAGGAGTTCAAGCCGATGGCTGCCGTCGGAGTGGGCGGATATGCCAGCGGTCCGACTCTCAATCAGTGCGCCTCGATGGGCATACCGTGCCTCATACAGGAACAGAATTCTTATGCCGGAGTTACAAACAAGCTTCTTGCAAAGAAGGCAAAGCGCATTTGCGTGGCATACGAAGGAATGGACCGCTTCTTCCCGGCAGACAAGATTGTGATTACAGGAAATCCTGTCAGACAGTCGTTGATTGAGAACAGCATAAGCCGTGAGGACGCGATAAAGTCGTTCGGACTGGATCCTGAGAAGAAAACAATACTGCTCGTAGGCGGCAGTTTGGGCGCACGTACCATTAATGAAAGCATAATGCAGCATCTCGACATGGTGGAGAACAGCGGCGTACAGTTCATCTGGCAGACCGGAAAATATTATAATGCCGCCATAATGGAGAAGCTGAATGCTTATAAGAAACTGCCGATGCTCAAGGTGACAGACTTCATCAGCGATATGGGAGCGGCATACAAGGCTGCCGACCTTGTCATAAGCCGTGCCGGAGCAAGCTCTATCAGTGAGTTCTGTCTTATAGGAAAGCCGGTCATCCTTGTGCCTTCGCCTAACGTGGCAGAGGATCATCAGACCAAGAATGCCATGGCTCTCGTGAACAAGGACGCGGCTCTTTATGTGAAGGACGCCGACGCTCCTCATTCATTGCTGGCTTTGGCAATCAATACGGTCAAGGATGCCGACCATCTGGCAAAGCTGAGCGCGAACATTCGTAAGCTCGGAAAAGAAAATTCTGCTGAGGTTATTGCCGATGAGGTTATAAAACTTGCAGAGGGCTGAAATCAGTTTTTAACGTAAAAGGATATGGAACTTAAGGATATAAAATCTGTATATTTCATCGGTGCCGGAGGCATAGGCATGAGCGCTCTGGCACGTTATTTCATGCATAGAGGTGTTGTTGTGGCCGGATATGACAGGACACCGTCCGCGCTTACCTCACAGCTTGAGAAGGAAGGCATGCTCATTCATTATGAAGAGAATGTTGACTGCATTCCTCAGGCATGCCGTGATGTGGCGTCATGTCTTGTGGTTTATACTCCGGCTATACCTTCAACACATAAAGAACTGCTGTTCTTCAAGGAACACGGATTCGACATCGAGAAGCGTGCGCAGGTTCTCGGCGCGCTTACCATAAGCCATAAAGGCCTGTGTGTGGCAGGTACCCATGGCAAGACCACAACGTCTGCCATCTGCGCACACATAATGCATCAGAGCCATATTGACAGCAATGCGTTCCTTGGCGGCATACTGAAAAATTACGGGACCAACTATATTCTTTCAAAAGAAAGCGATTATGTCGTTATAGAGGCCGATGAGTTTGACCGCTCTTTCCACTGGTTGAGACCGTGGATAAGCGTCATCACCGCTACCGATCCCGACCATCTTGACATCTACGGCACAAAGGAAGCCTATCTTGAGAGCTTCAGATATTATACGACGCTCATACAGCCGGGCGGCGCATTGATCATACACAAGGATCTGGAGATGCAGCCCAATGTTCAGGAAGGAGTAAGAACATACGAGTACAGCCTCGATTCCGGCGATTTCCATGCCGAGAATGTCAGAATCAATAACGGAGAGATAACCTTCGACTTCGTTTCTCCGATAGAGAACGTGAAGAATGTTGAGCTCGGACAACCTGTACCAATCAACATTGAGAACAGCGTCGCAGCTATGGCAATGGCTCAGTTGTGCAGATGTACGGCCGACGAACTGAAATACGGTCTGAAGACATATCGTGGAGTGGAGAGACGTTTCGATTTCAAGATAAAGACCGACAAGCTCGTCTTCCTTTCCGACTACGCACACCATCCGAAGGAAATCTATCAGAGTGCGCGCAGCATACGTCAGCTGTATGCCAACCGTAAGATAACGGCAATATTCCAGCCGCATCTTTACACTCGCACCCGCGACTTCTACAAAGATTTTGCCGATGCGTTGAGCCAACTCGACGAAGTGATTCTCTGCGACATATATCCGGCGCGCGAACAGCCTATCCCCGGCGTAACAAGTAAGCTGATTTACGACAACCTTAAGCCAGGTGTCGAGAAGAGCATGATACATAAGGAAGATGTACTCGACCTTGTCAAGAGTCGGGATTTCGACGTGTTGATTGTCCTGGGAGCAGGAGATCTGGATAATTACGTGCCACAAATCACAAAGATACTTGAGTCCAAGTGAAACGGGTTTGGAAAAGAACATTCATCATCTTGCTCGATGTAGTGCTGGGCATTTACCTCGTTCTTGCTTTCACCGCGTTCAATAAACCGGATGAAACAAAGATCAAATGCACCCAGGTGAATATTTCGATAGCAGATGAGAGCAATAATGGATTTATCACGGCGGCAGAAATCAAGAAGCGTCTTGTGGACGGTGGCATATACCCTAAGGGCATGCCGTTGCGCTATGTTGACGCCCGTAAGATAGAGGATCGCCTGAAGATGAGTCCGTTTGTGAAAACGGCAGAATGTTACAAGACTCAGGACGGACAGGTGTTCATCACCATCACGCAGCTGTTGCCGGTCATACGCATCAAGGCTGACAATGGAGACGATTACTATGTTGACGACAAGAACAGCGTGATGCCCAATTCATCGTATGTCAGCAATCTAATCATTGCGAGCGGCAGCATTACTCCGAGTTTTGCGACAAACTATATATCACCTATGGGAAAGGCGCTGATGGCAAACGATGTGTGGCGCAACCTCATCGAGCAGATACATGTGCTCCCCGACAGAGGCATAGAGCTTGTGCCGCGTGTCGGCGACCATATTGTTTACATCGGCCGCCTGCCTGACTTCCAGAAGAAAGTCAGTCATGAGAAACTCATCTCCGATTTCATCAATAACAAGATGACCCGGCTGATGAAATTCTATAAATACGGGCTTTCGTATGCCGGATGGAATAAGTACTCGTATATAAATCTTGAGTTCGACAATCAGATAATATGCAAGAAACGTTCGCATAAACCGGTGATCCAACATCCGCAACCTGTTCAGCAGGCAGCAGAGGCACAACCTGCGGAAACCTCAGAACGCCCTGCAGCCGATAAGCAGAACAAGGAGCAGAAACAGCAACAAACCGAACAAAAGAAAAAAACATTATAACGTATGGCAAATGAATTTATAGTAGCAATAGAGCTTGGATCATCCAAGATGACCGGCATGGCAGGAAGAAAAAATCCGGACGGAAGCATTTCTGTTCTTGCTGCCGTGAAGGAAGATGCCGCCTCTTGCATACGCAAAGGTGTTGTATATAATATTGATAAGACTGCTGTTTGCCTGACGAACATAATCAACAAGCTGAAGATGATTCTCAAGACAGAGATATCACAGGTCTATGTTGGTGTGGGCGGACAGAGCATCCGTAGCGTAAAGAACGTCATACAGAAAGATTTACCTGCCGACACCATCGTGTCGCAGGAGCTTGTCAACGAGATAATGGACATCAATCGTGGTGTGTCTTATCCCGATTATGAGATTCTCGATGCCATCACACTTGAGTATAAGGTCGATTCTCAGTATCAGATCGATCCTGTGGGGATACAGTCTTCACACCTTGAGGGCAATTTCCTCAACATCCTATGGCGTAAGTCGTTCTACCGCAGTCTGAACAAATGTTTCGACAATGCCGGCATTGCAATAGCCGAGATGTATCTGTCTCCTCTTGCGATGGCCGACGCCGTGCTCACCGAGACCGAGAAACGCTCCGGCTGCATGCTGGTGGATCTCGGAGCCGATACCACCACCGTTTCGGTGTACTATCGCGATATACTCCGCCACATAGCAGTCATCCCTCTTGGTAGCGGCAACGTAACCAAAGATATCGAGTCGCTGCAGATGGACGAGGCTGAGGCTGAGAAGATGAAGCTGAAGTACGGATGCGCTTACACAGACAACTGCGACATAGACGACACTCTCAAACTCCCCATCGATCAGGAACGTTCGGTTGACAGCCGAGTATTCATCGAGATTGTCGAGGCACGTGTCAAGGAGATTGTGGAAAATGTATGGGCTCAGGTGCCCACCGAATATTCCGACAAGCTCTTGGGTGGAGTGATACTTACTGGCGGTGGCTCAAACATGTCGAACATAGATACTGTCTTCCGTCAGACAACCCACATCGAAAAGGTGCGTATAAGCAAGTTCGTACATGCAAACATGACACCGGCGTCGCCTAAGATTGTCATACCTCACGACGGCACGATGAACACCATCTGCGGCCTTCTTATGAAAGGAGACATGAATTGCGCCGGCGACGCTATATCTAACGACATATTCGGAGGCACTCAGCCTGCCGGTACATCGGGCAATGTACAGCGCCCGTCTGGTACACCGGGCAACGGTGTCATCAACCGTAAGGAAGAGGAAGAGCGTCGTAAGAAGGAAGAGGAAGAGCGCCACCGCAAGGAGGAAGAGGAGCGCAGGGCAAAGGCAGAACAGGAAGAGAAAGAGCGCAAGGAACTTGAGGAGAAGAAGAAAAATTCTTCTACAAACAAGTTCAAGGAGTCTATGAAGAAATTCTTCAAGTCGCTCGTAGCTCCCGAAGATCAATGAATCAAGTAAAACACAATATTATGGATCGAAATAACACAACTCCCACGATGGTGGATTTCGGACCACCCACAAAGGAACATACTATTATAAAGGTAATAGGTGTCGGCGGTGGCGGTGGCAACGCTGTCAATCACATGTACCGTCAGGGCATACATGACGTGTCGTTCGTGCTCTGCAACACCGACAACCAGGCACTTAACGATTCTCCGGTTCCGGTGCGTCTGCAACTCGGAAAGGAAGGACTCGGTGCCGGAAACAAACCGGAAAAAGCTCGCCAGGCAGCCGAAGAGAGCCTGGATAACATAAAGAAGATGCTCAGCGACGGCACTAAGATGGCGTTCATCACAGCCGGAATGGGCGGCGGTACAGGCACCGGAGCTGCTCCGGTCATCGCGCGTGTGTCTAAAGAGCTCGGCATTCTGACTGTCGGCATCGTCACCATCCCGTTCCGTTTCGAGGGCGCACGCAAGATAGACCAGGCGCTCGACGGTGTAGAGGAGATGTCGAAACACGTCGATGCTCTGCTCGTTATCAACAACGAACGCCTGCGCGACATCTATCCCGAGCTGCCTATGCTCGAAGCCTTCGGCAAGGCCGACGACACACTGAGCGTAGCAGCGCGCAGCATTGCAGAGATAATCACCAACCACGGACTGATAAACCTCGACTTCAACGACGTGAAGACAGTGCTCAAGGACGGCGGTGTCGCCATAATGAGTATGGGCTACGGCGAGGGCGAAGGCCGTGTGGGCAAAGCCATACAGGACGCTCTCAACTCACCGCTGCTCAACGAGAGCAACATATACAACTCGAAGAAAATACTGCTAAGCATCAACTTCAGCAATGAGAACGGCGACAACTCCGGTCTGATGATGGACGAGATGAACGATGTCAACGACTTCATGTCGCGTTTCGACAGAGACTTCGAGATAAAGTGGGGTGTCGCCATCGACTCCGAGCTTGGCAAGAAGGTGAAGGTCACCATCCTTGCAACCGGTTTCGGAATAGAGAATGTCGATGGTATGAACAACCATCTCAAGAAGCGCACCACACAGGAAGAGGCCGACCGGTTGGCGCGTGAGGAGGAGAACGAGATAGATCGCGCCAACCGCCGTGAGCGTTATTACGGACGCGACGGAGGCAACATGCAGTATAAGCGTCGTCCGCACATCTTCCTCTTCTCCGACGACAACCTCGACAACGAAGAGGTAATCATGGCTGTTGAGAACACTCCTACCTACAAGCGTACACGCCAGAAGCTGGAGGAGATACGCCAGCTAATGGTCACCAAGTCGCCCGTAGTAGAGAACAAGGACAACGGCGAACCCATACAGGGACTGATAAGTTTTACTTAAAAACAAAATATTATGACACTTTACGATAAAGTCAGCGAAGACATTAAGGCGGCCATGAAGGCACGCGATAAAGTTCGTCTCGAGACACTGCGTAACATCAAGAAGGTATTTCTCGAGGCAAAGACTGCTCCCGGAGCAAACGATACGCTTGAGGATGCCGATGCTCTCAAGATACTTCAGAAGCTCGCAAAGCAGGGCCGTGAGTCGGCTCAGACATACATTGACAACGGACGTCAGGACCTTGCCGACGACGAGTTGGCTCAGGCTGCTGTCATCGAGGAATATCTGCCTAAGCAGCTCAGCGAGGCTGAGATAGAGGTCGAGGTGAAGAAAGTAATAGCCGAGACCGGTGCACAGGGAATGAAAGATATGGGCCGCGTCATGGGAGTTGTTACCAAACAGCTTGCCGGACGTGCCGACGGACGCGCCATCTCGACTGTTGTCAAGCGTCTGCTCGCCTGACATCAGCACAACTGTTTACCATAACTCCGGTTTCTGCCTGTGTGCAGAGCCGGAGTTTTTTTGTCAGTAAACCGTAATACGGTTTTTCCGCACATTGTCCGGTTTCATTTACTCCATTATCATAAAATGCAGCCCCATGTCTGTCATATTCAGAATTATTTTCTGTATTTTTGCATTATCATAACCGTTGTCACATTTTATCCGTTTTTTATGGAACTTAATAACAATATGTGGCGACGGCGTTACCAAAAACCGACATTATGAAAATACAGATCATCAATGGCCCGAATCTTAATCTGCTCGGCACGCGCGAACCCGGAATATATGGCAGCAGCACGTTCGACGACTATCTGCAGACGCTTCGTGCCGCATATCCCGACATCGAGATAAGTTATTATCAGAGCAACATCGAAGGCGAACTCATCGACAAGATGCAGCAGACAGGCTTCTCATGCGACGGCATAGTGCTCAACGCCGGTGCCTACACCCACACGAGCATCGCGCTGCAGGACTGCATACGCTCGCTCCGTGCGCCGGTAATCGAGGTGCACATATCCAATGTTCACAAGCGTGAGGAGTTCCGCCATCATTCCATGATTTCATGTGCGTGTGCCGGAGTAATCTGCGGCTTCGGTCTCGACTCCTATCGTCTTGCCGTCGAGGCTCTGAAAGGCATTGCCGCACAGGCAGCAAAATGAACGTCACAACGTCTGACAGAACATGAAAAATAGGCTAATCAATGGACAGTAAACTCGAATCATACGTTCTCAATCATATCGACGCTGAGGGCGATTATCTCTACCGTCTCTACCGCGCCACCAACATACATACCATTCACGGCCGCATGGCGAGCGGTCATCTTCAGGGCCGGCTGCTCAAGATGCTTGTCACGATGATACGTCCGCGCAACATTCTTGAGGTGGGAACATTCAGCGGCTACAGCGCCATCTGCATGGCTGAAGGACTCGACGAGGGCGGCAAGGTGTGGACCTTCGAGATAAACGACGAGCAGGAAGACTTCACCCGCCCGTGGATAGAAGGCTCGCCCGTGGCAGACAAGATACGCTTCATCATCGGCGACGCCATAACCGAGGCTCCCAAGCTCGGCATTTTGTTCGACATGGCATTCATCGACGGCGACAAGCGCACCTATGTCGAGACCTACGAGATGGCCATGTCTGTCCTGCGTCGGGGCGGATATATCCTTGCCGACAACACGTTGTGGGACGGTCATGTGGTTGACAGTGTCTACGACCACGACCATCAGACCGTCGGCATACGGCGTTTCAACGACCACGTGGCGGCCGATAAGCGTGTGGAGAAGGTGATTCTTCCGCTGCGCGACGGTCTTACAATAATAAGGAAAATATAAGTGAATAACCGAAACCATACTATTATAATATGAAGAAAACTATTACCAAAACATTCGTCGTGCTGTCACTGCTCATGGCCGGAGCGGCAGACCTTTATGCACAGTCGGCCATATATGCCTGCGGACACATACGCCGCACCCGCGAGACAGCCATCACCAACCTGAAGAACTCAGGATACACCACGGCCATTCTCTTCAATGTGAATGTGGAGAACGACGGCTCTCTGACCACCGATTTCAGTTGGGATACGCAGACCGCGGCCGAAGCCGGCGGTATAATATGCCAGAACGGTGAATATGTGTTCGACAAATATCAGCCTTATTACATCGACGACGTGAAGTCGCTCGTCACTCAGCCCACATCCATCAACCGTCTGGAGATATGCATCGGCGGCTGGGGCAACGGCTCATACGGACACATCCGCGACTATATCAATCGTTACGGAACGGGTGAGGAGACCACTCTGTACAAGAACTTCAAGGCTTTGAAGGAGGCAATTCCCGAAATCGTGGCGGTGAATAACGACCAGGAGCAGGACTACGACCTGGAGACTGCCGTGGCATTCCACCGCATGCTCGCCAAGATAGGTTACAAGACAACCATCGCTCCGTATATGAACAGGACCTATTGGCAGAATCTCGTCAGCCAGCTAAACGAAGAGCCGGGCACTTGCGAGATTGTTTATCTGCAGACCTATGGCGGAGGTGCCGGCAACAATCCGAACGACTGGCGCGTGTTCGGCGACATTCCCATGTACGTGGGATTCGACTGTGAGGCAAGCAGTAACCTCTCTGATATGGAAAGCCGCTTCAAGAACTGGCGCGATGCTGCCGATGTTCAGGGCGGATTCCTTTGGAACTACAACAGCGAGGCGCGCAATGTCAACGAGTGGGCAACGGCCATCAACCGCATATTCCCTACAAAGACGGTGGAAAAACCTGCCGCGCACTTCTATCAGGATGTGAACTACGGCGGTTATTTCGTCTCAATGCCTGAAGGCTCTTTCTGCAAGGCTGAAATGGCTCTTTACGGCATCCGCGCCAATGACATCACTTCGTTCAAGCTTAAGGATGGTTATAAGGTGACGTTGTATTCGGGCGACAATTTCGACGGAGAGTCGATGACATGGACCGAATCGACCGGATGGATAGGCAACGACTGGAATGACAAGGCCTGCTCAATGAAGATTGAATCCATCAATACTGGCATAGACAATGCGTCTGACAAAGCTTCTGCCGGACTTGCGGCAGCGGTAAGCGCCGACGGCACAAGCGTTATTGTCAGCGGTGCGGCAGCCGGACAGGTAGGCATTTACAGCGTTTCGGGTGAGAAACTGGCCGAGACCACAGCGTCGGCCGACGGTAGTGCCACATTGTCTGCGTCGTCATTTCCTAACGGTGTATATGTAGTGAAGGCCGCCAACGGTTCTGCAAAACTGCTGAAACGCTGACAGCCTTCTGTCGTATACGATATATTTGCCGGACGGTGATGCCCGTATCGTGAGGCGTTGATGCCTCTACGGACGCATCGTGAGCCATTGCCGGCGCTCGCTCTCGTCCATACGTTCAATGGCGTAGCGCAGCGATGTGCGGCTCATGTCGGCATAATTCTGTTTCAGAAAAGCGCGCAGCATGTTGATGTCGCGCTTTCCCATTTCCCTCAACATCCACCCCACGGCCTTGTGCATCAGGTCGTGGGGATGTTTTTTCAGCTTCTCCGCATAGCGCAGCACATAGCGGAAGTCACCCTTTCTGGTGGGTTCTATTGTCGAAACCATGGCTATGCGCTGTTCCCACATGCACGAACTATCAGCCAGACGGTCCATCACCGCCGTCTTCTCTTCCTCAGTCGATATTGATGGCATGGTGAGCCAACGGCCCGTTATCTTGTCAGCCGAGAGATCCACCAGGTCCCAGTTGTTGGCCTGATGCGTGTGGTTGAGGTAGAATCTCACCAGATTCTCGCGCTTCTCCATGCTCTCCGGGTCGTCGAGCGCGCGGCGCAGTGTCAGCCGACGCATCTTTTCGGTCAGTATGAGAAATCCGCACAGCCTTATCTCGTGCCACGGCGAATAAATCAGTTTTTCCGTTTCCTCCAGCGACATGTCGGTAGCCTCTGCCACCACACGGCGCGTCTGCGGCACCCGTATGCCCAGAAACTCGTCGCCTTCGCCATACTGTCCGGGTGCTGTCTTGAAGAATTTCATCAGTACCTCGCGCTGCCCGTCGTTGGTCATGGCTATCATGCGTGCCGTCACTTCGGCCGCTGTTGTCATAGGTGTGTGTTGCATTGTCCTTATGTGTTATGTGAAACGAAAAGTTGCAGCGCTTCCGTCATGTCGGCGAGTCGCTGCAACGATAGTCATTATTATATGTCCTGCTTACCAGTTGGAGTCGGCTCCGCCTCCTCCGGAGTCACCTCCGCCGAAGCTGCCGCCCGAGAATCCGCCTCTGCCAAATCCTCCTCCGTGGCCGCGGCCGAACATGGAGCCGAGGAACATTCCGCCGAGAAACTCTCCGGTGCTGTCTCCTCCGTTGTCGTCAAGACGCGTATGCTTCACGGTGATGCGTCCACAGTTGTCACACACGAACACGTCTTTTCTCACGTGTCCGCCGTCCGCTGTCATGAATACGTCGCTCGACATCTTGCGCAGCGCCGTTTTTCCGCAGTACTGACATTTGCGTGCTCGACGGTTGATGAGCCGTGGCAGTATTATAACGAGCGCTATTGCGCCCAGCAGAAATACCAGCGCGCCCACGGGAAATTCATCGTCGGCCGCGGCGTCGGGCTTCATGCTGTCCTTCAACCGGGCATACACCGCTTTGGCTCCTGCCGTCATGCCCGTGTCCCAATCGCCTTTGCTGAACGCCGGAATCATGTATCTCGTCTGTATGCGTTTGCATGCCGCGTCGGGCAGAACGCCTTCCAGACCATAGCCCGTGGTGAAACGTATGCTGCGCTGGTCGGCCACGAAGAGTATGAGCAGTCCGTTGTTGCTCTTCTTCTTGCCCACACCCCACAGGCGGAACAGGCGGTGGGAGAAGTCGAACGCGTTGTCTTCGCCTATCGACGGCAGCATCACCACGCTCACCTCAATGTCCGTCTCCTTCTCAAGACGGCTGAACACGGCGTTGATGGTGTCGCGTGCGGCAGGCGACAGTATGCCTGTCGGGTCGCTAACGTGCAGCCGCGTGTCGGTCAGTCTGACGTTGGGCACATCCTCCACCTTGTATGCACGCACGCTGTCCTGTGCCGCCGAAGGCAGCACAAGCGTGGCAAGACATGCGATTAATATAAATATGTGCCTCATTGTTTGTTGTATCAGAATTTCACTTCAGGAGCCTTCTCTGCGCCTTCAGCAGCCTCGAAGTAGTTCTTCTTCTCAAATCCGAACAGCCCGGCGAGTATGTTTTTCGGGAAGCGGCGTATCGCCACGTTGTATTCCTTGGCCGAGTTGTTGAAGTCGCGGCGTGCCACGGTGATGCGGTTCTCCGTGCCTTCGAGCTGCTCCTGCAGGTTGATGAAGTTCTCGTTAGCCTTCAGCTGCGGATAGTTCTCAGCCACCATGAGCAGACGTCCGAGGGCTGTCGATATGTTGCCCTGCGCTTTCTGATACTGCGCCAGCTTCTCCGGAGTGAGGTTGTCGGCGTCAAGCTTCACTTGTGTAGCCTCGCTGCGCGCCTTCACCACGTTCTCGAGCGTGCTGCTTTCGTGTGCGGCGTAGCCCTTGACTGTGTTCACAAGGTTCGGTATGAGGTCGGCGCGACGCTGATACTGTGTCTCCACGTTTGCCCAGTTGTTGCTCACTTTCTCGTCCATCGACACAAGTCCGTTGTAACCGGTTACGCACCATACTACCAGAAGCAGCACCACTGCTCCGGCGATAATCCATCCTAAATGTTTCTTGAAGTTCATAATGATTTTTCTGTTTGTTGGTTTCGCTTTGTTATTAATTTTTATTATGTTTGAAGTGAAAGCCTCCGGCTGCGTGTCACGATATGTTTTTGTTTATGCCGCGCCGCTTGCTGTGTTTTACAAATATACGTATATTATGCTGTTACATCCGAACAGAAACATATCTTTTTAGTTTTTTTAGTAACAAAATCCATGCCGTTTGCCGTTGCCTGTCATGGCGTGTCACGCCGTTTGCGTGTGTTTATCGTAATTTGGAGTCGGAAGGGTGGGGATGCGTTTCAGTTCTTGTATAGATATAAAGTATTTGTCATGGCGGATGAATATTAATATATCGTCAACCTGACGGGAACTGAATATTTGCGGGCGAAGGGGAATATGGAAGTAAATTCCATTCCGCGAAAAATCATTATCAAGATTTTTTACTTTTTATTTTGTATATTTATGCAAGTCCCGACGCATTTGTCATAAAAACGAAGCCGGCAGCCATGATGGCCGCCGGCATGATGTGAGGAGTGTGGCGTATGTCTGCGTCACTCCATATAGTTGGTTATCCTGTTGGCCGGATTCACGGGTGTCTGGTCCGAAAGCGTGAGCGACTTCACCATGTGCAGCGTCCCCTCCTTGTATTTTCTGAAGTGTGGCGACGCTATATGCCGCTTGTATGCCTCGCGGTTGGCGTAGGTCTCGAGTATGGTGACGTGGCACGGGTTGTCCTTTTCGCTCACGGCATACATCGTAAGCACACCCGGCTCGGTGCGCAGCGACACTTCGCCCACCTCGGCGGCATACTTCATGTATTCCTCAAGGTGCTCCGGATATACCTCTATCTTCGACAACCGCACAATGCCGTCGGCCTCCATGGGCAGTTTGGCGCACATGCCCGGCTCTTTGTCCAAAGCGAGACAGCGGCCGATTACCTCGCCTGTGGCAAGGTATGAGTATGTGGGGAACTCGAACAACACAGGTTTCAGACGTGTGTAGTCGGGCCGTCCGTTCTCATTGAGCATATCTTTTGCGACGTATGTGGCTGCGACCTCGCAGATGAAATTGTCGAACCCGTCGGTCTTGAACTTATCCACCACCTTACATTCCATAGACAACGGCGACTCGTCTATCAGCGGTGCGCCGTTCTCGCCGATGTGATATGCGAAGAGCGTTGACTTGTCCGTGTCGGCTCCACTCACGCTTCCCGCATAGTCGGCCTTTGGCAGCATCTCGCGGCTCACGAGGTTGATGGACAGCCGTCCGGTCTGGTGTATGCCTTTGTTGGTGTAGTGCTTGTCGCTCATACTGAGTATGATGCGGTTGTGCCCTATTATTCCGGTGTGGCCTACGACGAGCCAGTTCACCTTACCGTTTACCTCCGCGCCCACTACTGTGAGTGGTTTAGGATAGAGAGCCACGAGGCTTCCGATGTTTTCCTTTTCCATGTTGATGGTGTCTTTTGTCGTGGCGGCTGTCCCTGTCGCGCCGGTTGATGTCAGCAGCGAGGCAAGAAGCAGTGCGCCGATGAATGATGTTGTCATATATTATGATGTATTTCTGTTGATGTATGCAGCTGTCCTATTTGTCTATCTGGCTTTCGGTGAAAGGGTCGGCGCGGTGGCCCATAAGGTCGATGCGTGCATATTCCTTCTCAAACTCATCCATCTCCCATGCCGACAAGCGCACGGTGCCCGCGCCGAGCAGTTCATCCAGATGTGCAGGATTGGTTGTTCCGGGAATTGGAGCGGTCCAAGGCTTGCGCGAGAGAATCCATACGAGGGCGAACTGTGCCGGAGTCAGACCTTTGCGCTCTGCCCAATGGCGCACCAGAGCCACGAGAGGCATGTTGTGGTGGAGCGCTTCGGGTGTGAACTGAGGCAGATTGTGGCGACGGTCGTTCTGCGGAAACGTACTGTCCTCGCCGATTGTTCCGGTAAGGAAAGCGCGCCCCAGCGGACAGTAGGGCACGAAACCTATGCCGAGTTCCTCGAGTGTCGGGAATATCTTTGTCTCGGGCTCGCGCCACCAGATGGCGTATTCGCTCTGCACGGCCGAGAGCGGACACACGGCGTGGGCGCGGCGTATGGAGCGTGCGCTCGCCTCCGACATGCCCCAGTGGAGCACCTTGCCTTCCTTCATCAGGTCTTTCACGGTTCCCGTTACGTCCTCCACCGGCACATCCGGATCGACGCGGTGCTGATAGAGCAGGTCTATATGGTCGGTGCGCAGACGCTTCAGCGAGCCTTCCACGGCGCGGCGTATGTGGTCGGGACGGCTGTTAAGGGCTGTCGGCCGGCCTTCCTCCACACCGAAGCCGAACTTCGTCCCTATCTTCACTTTGTCGCGGAACGGCTGCAAGGCTTCGCCCACCCACTCCTCGCTCAGGTGCGGTCCATACACTTCGGCGGTGTCGAAGAAGGTCACGCCCATGTCGTAGGCGTGGCGTATGAGAGCTATCATGTCGCGCTTTTCGTATTTACCGCCGTAATATCCCACCATCGGCAGACATCCCAAACCAATGGCCGATACCTCGAGTCCGGACAGTTTGCGCCGCTCTATGTCGGCCGGTCTTTTGCCGCCGGAGGGTTCTGAGCCTGATTTTCTTTCACTTGCGATCATGCTGCCCGTGCTTCCGAGTCCGAAGGCGGCGAGCAATGCCGAGTTTGATGTCAGCTTTAAAAATGTTCTTCTGTCCATATATTCCTGTTTTTATGAGTTCAGTATGTCGTGGCGCACAAGTCTCTCAGCATCTCTATTTCGTTCTGTTCGAGTCTGATGTCAGGTGTGCCGGATGGCGTCAGGCGTCCCTTTTCGAGTGCGTCGAAATGTTTTATCAGTTCCTGCGGACTGGTGTGGTGGCGCTGTGCTATGTAGTTCACCACATCGTCTGCGTAGAGCCGGTTGTCCGCAGCATGGTCTTTTTTCTCGTTCATTTTGCTTGTCTGTTGTTTCTGCTGACAAAATTATTTAAAGAAACACGCCCGGTGATACCACGAAGCGGGAGCTTCTTACCAGTTTTACGGATTTTATGTTTCTGTTGCACGATATATGATGATAAATGTTATATTTGTAGTTGAAAATCAGATGAAAAGACGTTATGGCAAAGATACTTCATGTAAGGAATGTGGCCGACTACAGCCGTTGGCTCGGACATGCCGACAGCCATCCGCTCATCAGCGTGATTGACTATTCGGAGGTGTCGCCCATAAGACACAGTCTGAACAATTACAGCGTGTACGGCATATTCCTCCGCGACGACGACCTCGTGGATCTGACCTACGGATGCGGCAAGTACGACTACCGCAAAGGCACGCTCATCTGTGTGGCACCGGGACAGATAGGCGGCAAGGAGGACAACGGCGAGCGTGTGGACATAAAGGGTTGGGCGGTGCTTTTCCATCCTGACCTGCTGCACGGAAGCGCACTTGAGAAGGACATAAGGAAGTATTCGTTTTTCGACTATTGCATAAACGAGGCGCTGCACATGACGGGTGAGGAACACGACATACTGGTGTCGCTGATGCGGCAGATGAAGAACGAACTGGAGAACGGCCGTGACGATTTTCAGGACAGCATACTGACCGGTTATCTGGGACTGATACTGAGGTTCTGCAGCCGCTTCTATCAGCGACAGTTCATGACGAGAAAACTCGCCAACACTGACGTGCTGAAACGTTTCGACGCGTTGTTGCGCGACTATTATGAGAACGGACTGCAGATGAGGCAGGGCATACCCGGCGTGCAGTATTGTGCAGACAAGCTGTGCATGTCGACCAATTATTTTGGTGACTTGATAAAAAAGATGACCGGCGACACGGCACGCGACTATATCAGAAACTTTGTGGTGCAGCAGTCGAAGAATATGCTCGCGGCAGGAAAAAGCGTGTCGCAGACGGCTTATGACATGGGTTTTGACTATCCGCAGCACTTCAGCAGGATGTTCAAAAACTCTACGGGAATGACTCCAAAGGAATATTGCGACAGGCGGAAGTAACGGTGTGAATATGAGAAAATGGGTTCTGTCTGTTTTCAGACGTGACAGATGGTGATAAAGGCTGTGGCTTCAGACACTGATAAGTGTTGCTTTCTTCGGCCATGATGAAACCGATACGGCGTGCTTTCAATTTATAACCGGATTTTGATTTTTACTCCCGAGTTTCCTCATATACCCCGAAAAATAAGCGCGTATTTGCGGACTGACTCTTCTTCGGGCGCAAATACGCGGATTATGAGAGGCTTTTATAATATCTTGAATATCAATGGTTTATGTTTAAGGAGTATTTCTTCGTATTGCAAAAAGCACCATTTCGGCTTGCGAAATGGCCTATTTCTGGTGATGAAAAGCACCATTTCGCACCCTAAAACGGGCTTTATCGCATCGCGAAATGGGCAATATCGGAACGCCGAACGTGCTTTTTCGGACTACGATACAGGGTATATCAAAAGGCGGTTCAGGCAGAAACAGGCTTCATAATGTCCGATTTAACATCTCTTTACATCTCTTTTGCGAAAATATTTTGTCAAAATTTAGTCAAGAAAAATTGTAAGCACGTCCAATGAGTTTCCCTCGAAAAGTCTGATGTCAGACGTAAGAAATATCACAGGAGGGTTGCCGCTGATGTGATATTGTGATTTATCGATTGTGGTGGTGATGAGGTATTATTATAGTAGTGCAGGTGTATTATTGCGGCAGCGCAAATATATTGTTTTAGCAATGCGCATTTATTTTAGCGGCAATTTGAATTTATTATTATTGCAATGTCAGTTTATTACTGTGTAAAATCTGCGCTGTAACGGTTTATATCATCCCGTTATATTATAAGTTTTCTAAAAAACGCAAATCACTCTATGAATAAAACCATTCCCCGCAGGCTTTCTGTCGAACCGCGCAATACTTGCCGAAGACTTCGGCAGTGAATATTCCTTGATGAAAGAATCCGTGTCTTTATTCTCCCCGGCAAGTCATAGCGTGAGCCGAAGAGGGCAGCCGTAGTGTCCGTATGAGCATTTGATATGGTGGAAGACGGTGCCGGCATCGACATAAACGACAGGCGCGGACAACCTCGTGAAGAGATGTCCGCGCCTGTCGATGGTACTCCCACCGGGAATCGAACCCGGATCAAAGGTTTAGGAAACCTCCGTTCTATCCATTTAACTATGGGAGCCCGTAAATCCGGATGCAAAGTTACAACTTTTTCGGTTAATAACATTAAAAAAACGGATTCATTATTTTAAATGATAATTTTTTTGTGTAAGAAAATTAAACTTTATAATTTTGCATTCGTCAAAAAACCGTTATGAAGCGAATATTATTCTTTTTTTTGCTGTGTATGAGTGCATGCACTCTATCAGCACAGGGATTTGTTAAGGGAAAAGTGTTGGATAAGCAGACTTCCGAACCGCTCGGTTTCGTGAATGTCAGGATAACCAAGAAGGCTTCCGGAGACTATGTCGGTGGTACGATGACCGATGCCGACGGAAATTTCAACGTTAAAGACCTTAAGAATGATGCCTATGTTCTGACACTTTCGTTTGTGGGTTATAAAGAAGAGGAACGCGATTTTGAAATCAGTGCCGATAACCCGAAGAGAACTTTCACACGTATTTACATGTCGGAGAACCAGAACATGCTGGCGGGAGTGACTGTCACGGGACAGAAATCCACTATGAAGCTCGAGGTCGACCGCAAGTCGTTCGACGTGACACAGCTCATCTCTAACAGCGGCGAGGCTGCGAGCGATGTGCTCGACAACATTCCTTCGGTGGAAGTGGACAACGACGGTAACGTGTCGCTCCGTGGAAACAGCAGCGTGGAGGTGTGGATAAACGGTAAGTCGAGCGGTCTGACCTCTGACAACCGCGCGCAGATTCTGCAGCAGCTTCCGGCAGAAAGCATAGAGAGAATAGAAGTGATAGACAACCCTTCGGCCAAGTTCTCGGCAGAAGGTTCGGCAGGTATCATAAACATTGTGCTCAAGAAAGACCGCAGGGCAGGATATTACGGATCGCTGCAGGCAGGCGGCGGCACACGTGGAGGTGCCAACACGAGTTTCAACATCAACTATAACAGCTCGAAGATAGACGTATATGCCAACATTGGCTACCGTCACCGTTCCAACGACGGACGCTCTGAGAGCAACCAGGTGTTCACCAACACCAACGAATATCAGCGCTATTGGGGTACCAGCAAGAACATGGGTAACAACCTGTTCACCCGTGCCGGCATAACATGGCACGCCACCGACAAGGACGACATAGCGTTCAACGGTATGATGATGATAGGCGGAAACAAGAACCTGAGCAGCATACCGTATCATTACGGTACGCTCGGCAATGCCACAGATTCGCGCGTCATGCTCAGAAGCACACGCAGCACGGGCGATATGAGAATGTTCTACGGCGAGCTGAACTATCGTCACAACTTCTCGGACAAGCATTTCCTTGATTTCACCATCGACGCAAACAAGTGGAAGAGCGACAACGACAACTACTATCAGGACTCAACTCAGTATATCACCGAGGAGCGTCCTACGGAATACGATTACCAGTATCGCCCGATGTTCATGAACAACAACCGCTGGGAAGTGAAGCTCGACTACGAGAATCAGATAACCGACCGCATGAAGGTTGAGGCTGGATATCAGGGCAACTTCTCTCACGAGAACAGCCCGCAGGAGTCTTATATCGACGACAGCAGCTGGAACGGAGCCAACAGCGTTGAGGATAAGGAATATTTCAACAGATTTATCTACGACATGGACCTGCACGCGCTGTATGCCACTCTTAGCTACAAGTTCGGCAAACTGAGCGTGATGGGAGGTCTGCGAGGTGAATACTGGAAGGTGAAGACCGAGAGCTATACATGGGAACAGGAACACGACGCGTCGAAACGCGACCCTGCATTCAAGAAAGATTATTTCCAGTTGTTCCCGAGTCTGTTCCTTTCTTATCAGCTCACAGAGACACAGCAGCTGCAGCTCAACTACACCAGACGTCTGCGTCGTCCGTGGGGCGGACAGCTCAACTCGTTCCGCGATACTCGTGATGCTACCATGGTGTCGTTCGGTAACCCGGAGCTGACTCCTGAGTTCAGCAACTCGTTCTCTCTGAACTACCTCAAGACATGGACCGACCACTCAATGCTCATCAGCGCTTACTATCGTCCTACGAGCGACGTAATACAGCGCATAAACTATCAGAGCTCTACCGACGGACTGATGTATTCTACAAGCGTGAACGTGGCAAGCAGCCTAAGCTCAGGTCTTGAACTCGTGGTTAAGAACAAGTTGTTCCGCATACTCGACCTCACAACCACGGCAAACGCTTATTATTACAAGCTCAACGGATTCAGCTACGACATCGACGGACAGACAGTTACGGGTAAGGGCAACGACAACTTCACATGGAACGCCCGCATGACGGCAAGTGTAATCCTGCCTTACGACATATCAATACAGGCTACCGGACGCTACAACGCACGCCAGGTGATAACACAGGGTTACCGCAAAGCCAATTACAGCGTAGATCTGGGTATGCGTAAGAACTTCTTCAACAAGGCTCTCACCGTGGCACTCAACTGCCGCGACCTGCTCAACTCACGTAAATGGGTGAACTACACAAGCAGCGACACGTTCACAAGATATCAGATGAACAAGCGTGGCGGACGCAACGTGAACCTCACGGTGACATGGAACTTCGGTAACATGAAGGCGAAGAAGAAACCGCAGAAGGAGAATTCAATGCCTGACTTCGAGAGCCAGCAGTATGGTGGAGAAGGCGGTGAGGGATAACCTCCTGAAGGCTGTGGCAGAACGCCTGAATGCCTTTCATACCGCATAAAGTCGTGCGGGATAATGAGATAAAGTCAATTCGCTTTATACATTATATATTTAAAAAGCCATCAGCATGCGTGAGTGTGCTGATGGCTTTGTTTTTGCCGCCTTTCAAGGGCGGCTTTTTCATTATGGGTCAGCGTCTTCCCGACTTCTTGCTGAGGTCGAGAATGCGCACGTTTCTGAACATTATGCCCGGACCGTGACCGCAGAAGCTGATGTAGCCTTCTTTGTTGAAGAGGCCCGGATGGTTCTTGTGGTCCACGGTGTAGGGATTGTGGTCGCTGCCGTCTGGTGCTACGTTATGGCCCTTGCATGCCTTGCGTATGTCGCCGTCGAGTATCACCTTGCCGTTGACGGTCACCTTGACGCGGTCGCCTACGACGCGTATCTCCTCAGAATACCATGTTCCCACCTTATCGAACTTGACGTGCTCTGGTACTATAATGCCGTAGACGGCACCGTGCTGCTGGTAGGGCTTCAGACCGTTGTATATCGGATCGTCGTGGTCGAGAATCTGTATCTCCATGCCGTCGTAGGCGGCGTCGGTGCCGAGATTGGTTCTCACGCCCACGCCGTTGTTCACTCCCGGAGTGTCGAAACAGAAATCGAAGCGCAGCACGAAGTCGCTGTACTTCTTCTTTGTGTAGAGGTTGCCGCTGCCACCATAGTTTGCCGTGACGTATATGTTGCCGTTCTGCGGTACGTAGTTGGTGGTGTTGCCCTGCCATTTGTCGAGCGAGCGGCCGTCGAACAGCACCTCATAGCCTTGCTTCTGCTCGTCGGCAGAAAGCCGGAACACTGGAGTGGAGGGCAGTTTGCGGATGCGTGTATATCTCACAATGAGCGAGTCGTTACCTGCCTGGAAGCCGATGCCGCCTACAGCGTTAATACTCTTGCCCTCTTTCGGGTTCGTGAGCACTGCGTTTGTGATGAGTTCCTTGCCGTTGACACTTACGAACACGCGGTCGTCAACCACCTTTATGTCGGCTGAGTTCCACTCTCCCACGTTGCTGTACGGATGCCACTGCTGGCCTTCGCCGTAGAGTTTGACTCCCTTCTCACGGTCGAATGTGAGTACGGACATGTCGCGCAGGCTTACCTCGAGCTTGTCACCGCTCTTCCAGTCGAAGCTGAGGTCGAAGTTCTCGAAGTTCTCTTTCATCTTCCAGTAGCCGCGGAAGTTCATCTTTGTCCTGCCTGTTGACAGCGAATATCCTGTTGCCGAGCGTTTGGCGAGCAGTCCTTTTATCTGGTCGACGGCGTATCCCGCGTCGTGGTTCTCCACTTGTCGGATGTATGTCGATATACACTGCTCGAGCATTTCCTTCACGTGTCTGCCGCCGTTGAAGTCGTCGTGTGCTGCAACGATGTCCTTGATACATTCCGCTGACACGTCTGCATACTCGTTGGTATCATAATATTTTCTCATGTAACCGAGTGCCTGGAGAGTCTGTGTCTGGCCTATGGCCTCGAGGAAACGGTTGCCGAGCGATACGGACGGGCCGCTCTCCATGCCTGCGACGAGCATCAGATAGCGTTCCACCGGCGTTGCCTCTACGGTAGAGGCAAGGTCGAGATAGCGTGCGAGTATCTTGTCCTTCGCCTCGCCTTTATGCTTGTCTTTTGCCATGTCGAGCAGTATGGGCAGCATCTTTATGTTTTTCACGTCGAGCAGTGCAGCCTGTGCCTCGCTGTTTCCGGCCTGCTGGAGTATCTGTATGGCCTCGTCGGCGTTGGTGTTTGCTATTATCCGGTAGTAGCGGGCGGGCTTGGCCGATGCGTCCATGGCTTTTTTAGTCATTTCGAAAGCCTTTTCAGGTGTTGACTTACGGTTGATTATGATTATCGCGTCCTGCAGTTTCGCTGCCGATTCTTCGTCAGCTTTGTCGAGCATTGCGAACAGACGGCCGAGCTCGTCAGGACCAGCCACGTGACCGAGAGCGTCGAGTGCGGCGGCGCTTATGTCCTTATCGTCAGAAGAAGTGAGTGCCAGCACCTTGTCGAAGGCGTTGCGTATGGCACGCTTCGATACTATTTGAAGTGAGTTTATCACCACTTTCTTGTCGTCGGAATTGAGTGCCTGCACCATGGCTTCGCGCAGATCGCCGTTGAAGAAGTACAGCGCGTTCTTCGCCTCTTCGGCGTTCTGTGTGCCAAGCATGGCTACGAGAGCCTTCAGCGACTGTTCTCCGCCGAGCTTGGCAGCAGCTGTTATCGACTCCGAAAGCAGTGTTCCACTGCTCTTCTTCAGCTTCTTCAGCACCACGTCGGTGTAGTTCTGTGCGTTGGCAATGCCTATCCAGCGCACCACGTCGGTCTGTCCGTCGTACGAGAGGTGCGACATTGCCTTTGCCATAGCGTCGAGAGCGGTAGGTCCGCAATATTTTAGACCAAACTCAAGAGCGGTGTTTCGGTATTCGGCATCGCGGTCGCGGAGGGCTTTGGTCATTGTGGATATGCCCTCAGTGCCTTCAGCCCTGAGCTCCAGACGCAGGCCGGCACATCTTACAGCAGATGTTTCCGACTTGGTGAGTTGCTTTGCCTCCTTGGCCACAAGCTCTTTGTTGTCGTCGCACAGGCGGTCGAGCATGGCGATGAAGGCATCCGTTGCGTGAGTCTTTTCGGGTTTATAGCCGGCAGCCTGAGCAGCATCGGCAAGTACAGGGAGCTTGTCAGCCGGGGCGACGGCAGCCATCGCGTCGTATATCTCTGCGGTTGTTGTGGCGTCGGCATCGCTGAGCCATGAAACGAGAAGATCGTCGCAGCCGGTCAGTCTGCACGCTTTTATTACCTTGGCGAGCGATAAGTGGTCGGCGTCTGAGGTTCTTACGAATTCGGTCAACTCGTTTCCGGCATCTTTCATCTTGCATAATGAGGCCAGCACCAGGCTGCTCACGTCCTTGTCCTGTGCATATCTGAGGAGGAAGGATATGTCTTCGGCCGTGGCACAATTGACAAGTTCGGACATCAGGAAGTTCTTCTTGCGTGCGTTTGTGCTTCTGTCGATGGCGAGTTTCAGGCCTTCGCGTATCTCAGCTCTGTATTTCTGGCCCACCTGAGTGGTGACAAAACTTGACAGACCACCCAGCGCATACTCGCCGGCCGAGGCGTTGTTGTCTTCATAATTCATCGTTGAGGCTATCTGCAGCACGCCTGCACTTCCCGTGGCAGCCATCTCTGCCATGAGTCGGTTGAACGATTCGCTGTCTTTGGCAGGCATCTGTGCCAGTGCGTCGGCGATGACTGTCTCAGGCGTTCTGTTCCTGCTGTCGGTCTGCGCAATGCTTTGTGTCTGTGCCAACAGGAATACCGCAATTAGGATAATCAGGTATTTTTTCATTTTTCTTTTAGTTGTGTAAAGTACAATATCGTTATGGTTATGTGTTTGAATTCATTTTTTTCGGTGTGTGACATCACAGGTGCCACTGTCCGCGCATAGGCTGATCGACAAGTGCATTGGCTGCGTCGTCGTTGACAAACAGTTGCGTCTTCGGGTCGAAGTTGAGCACACTGCGGTTCAGTCTCAGTGCCACGGCACCCATGTTTACGAGCGTACAGCTGCGATGACCGTTCTCTTCGTTGAGCGCGAATTTCTTTCTTGTGTGTATGCAGTCTATGAAATCAGTGTTCTGCGGCACCGGATCGGGATATTCCGCGAGCTTGTTCATTATGTCGGGAATGGTACATTCGAATCCCTTATACACCTTTCCGTTCGGTCCTTCGATGTAAGCCGTCTTCTCGCTGCTCTCAAATCCCTCACCCTCGAGCACAATCTGGCAGCCGTCGTCGTAGGTGTATGTTATCTTGCGCCATATACCCACGGCGTCGGGATGCTGTTGTGGAGAATCCACTTCCACCTTAACCGGCGACGTATTGTCTTTTCCCAGGATATACTGCACGGGGTCCAGATAGTGCTGCCCCATATCAGTGAGTCCGCCACCGTCGTAGTCCCAATATCCGCGGAAGGTCTGGTGGGTGCGGTGTACGTTGTAAGGCTTGAACGGAGCCGGCCCGAGCCAGAAGTCATAGTCGAGCTCTTTCGGCACAGGTTGAGTCTCAAGATTCTCCTTACCAACCCAGAAAAACTTCCACGCGAAGCCCGTTGAGCCCGACACGACAACCTTCAGCGGCCATCCCAACAGACCACTGTCAACCAGCTTCTTCAGCGGCAGGACAGGCGTTCCGAGGCCGTAGAACGTGTCGGTGAATCTGAACCACGTGTTCAGACGGAATATTCTGTTATATCGTTTCACCGCTTCCACCACGCGCTTTCCTTCGCCTATGGTGCGCGTCATAGGCTTTTCACACCATATATCCTTGCCGGCTTTCGCCGCCTCTATGGCCATTATGGCGTGCCAATGGGGTGGCGTGGCGATGTGCACCACATCTACATTTGGGTCGGAGATCAGTTCCCTGAAATCGTGATAAGCCTTTACGTTCTCACCGAATTTCTTTTTTGCCAGGTCAACAGATTGCGACAGATGGTTGCTGTCCACGTCGCAGAGAGCTACAAGGCGGCAGTGCTCGTCGCTTGTGAAGTGGTATGACGAGCGTCCTATGCCGCCCGTTCCAATGATACCTTTAGTAAGCTGGTCGCTCGGAGCAATGTGTCCGTTGCCTCCAAGCACGTTGCGCGGGACGATGGAAAACAGTCCTATTCCGCCCAATGTTTTGAGAAAAGTGCGTCTGTTTGTCTTCATTGTAATTGATTGTTAAAGTGACGGAGTGTTACATCCGTCGGTTGCAGCGATTTGGTTATATGTACAAATTTAATAATAAAAATCGTAACGGCATACAGCCTTGCGCCGTTTTTTTGCTTATTGTGCCTTTCATGTATGTTTGATTGCTGTCAGGCAGTGTATGTTCATGCGTACAACGCATCGCGGACGACAGATGAGAAGGGGATGATATGGCGCATGTCGAGTCATACTTTCGTCACAAACGGTCTGTAAAATTGTCCACACCGACAGGTGTTTTTGTTTATAATACAGGATAAAAAGTCAAAAGTTGCGATAATATTTTATATTTTTGAATTTTTGACATGTTGCAAACGGTTCTTTAGCAAATTAATGCTTATTTTTGTAAAGCATAATGACAATCTGAGAACATTATGCATACGCACAGCCGCAAGAGTGGCGGCATGGATAGAAAACACTGACATAGACAACAAATAAAAACACAAAACTAAAAACAATGAGAATTTTTTCAAGGACTTTCTTGTGCGCCGTCCTACTGGCGGTTGTGCAATCCGGCTATGCGGCGGATATTGTATCGCACATCAGTATCAAGCAGCCTGGCAATCGGGCAGTAACCTATGAACTTAAGGAACAGGGCAACAAGCTGGTCGCCGACGCCGCTCTGCCACTCACGATAAGCAAGAGTGTGAGCAACGTGGACGGCGAGGAGGTGGTGACACTCACCTTCACCGCCACCGGAACAACATACTTCAACTTCGGTGCCGAGCTCAATACCGGCTACACCACCGACGATTGCGAGTTCTACATGCCGGGCTTCTGGTATCACCGCAACCTGCGTTCGCCTAAGGAGGCACCATCGTTCCACACATCAAAGAGCTGGAATTTCCGTGAAGACCGTCTTTCGTCGCCGCTCACCGGAGCATACGATTCGAAGACAGGCGAGGGCACAACGGTGCTCCGTCAGGTGGAAAACGGCTGCGACGCGCTCGCCACTGCCGGTGAGGGCGAGATAATATTGTCAGGCAACACGTCGGTGGGCTATCTGGGATTCGACAACGAGAGCGGAACGGCAAAGCTCACTTTCGGCTATCCTTACATAGAGACTCCGCGCCGTTACATCCGCAAGCTTACCCTTGCTCCTGCCGTTGAGGCTTTCGTCAAGATGGTGAAGGGCGAGACAAAGAGCGTGAGCTGGCGCATACGCAAGGTGAAGTCAGCCGACTACGGCGACTTCGTGGGCAAGACATGGGAGTATTGTTTCGACCGTCTGAACCCGCAGCCGCTCACTCCGCTTTACACTCCCGAAAAGATGAAAGCAACGATGGCCAACTACTTCCGCAAGTCGTATGTAAACAAATACGACCTGAAGTTCAACTCCGGCCACGGCCTGCGCTGCTCCGACTGCGAGCCTGCCACACTGATGCAGGTGGGTTTCTGCGGCCGCGTACTGCTCAACGCGTTCAACGCTATAGAGTATGGTGAGGCCACCGGACAACAGGACCTCGTGAAGATAGGCAACGAGATATTCGACAGCTTCCTCGCACACGGATTCACGGCAAAGGGATATTTTTATGACGACCTGAACATGAACAACCCCATGCCGGCCGATAAGGACGTGGTACACTCAATACGTCAGCAGTCTGAAGGCGCTTACGCAGTGATGCACTATCTGAAATATGAGAAGAAGCACGGCCGCACACACAAGGAGTGGGAGAAGAAGATACGCACTCTGCTCGACAACTTCCTCACCCTGCTCAACGAGGACGGCAGCTTCGCACGCAAGTTCCACGACGACGGTTCTGTGATAGACGGCAGCGGCGGAAGCACTCCTTCTGCCACATCGACGCTCGTAATGGGCTACAAATACTTCGGCGAAAAGAAATATCTGAAGGCAGCCGAGCGCACGGTTGACTATCTCGAGGCAAACATCATATCGAAGAGCGACTACTTCTCTTCAACCCTCGACGCCAACTGCGAGGACAAGGAAGCAGCCATCAGTGCCGTCACCGCTACCTACTACATGGCAATGGTGACCAAGGGAAAGACACGCAGCCACTACATAGACCTCTGCAAGAAGGCTTCATACTTCGCTCTCTCATGGTATTATCTGTGGGACGTGCCGTTCGCACAGGGTCAGATGCTCGGCGATCTTGGATTTAAAAGCCGCGGATGGGGCAACGTGTCGGTGGAGAACAACCACATAGACGTATTCGTGTTCGAGCTGCCTCACATCCTGAAATGGCTGGGCGAGACTCTCGACGAGCCGCGCTACGGACAGATGTACAACGTCATCTACACATCGCTCAACCAGCTTCTGCCTGTCAAGGAGCGTCTGTGCGGCATCGGCGTAGAGGGATTCTATCCTGAGGTAGTGCAGCACACCACCTGGGACTACGGCCGCAACGGCAAGGGATTCTACAACGATATCTTTGCTCCGGGATGGACAGTGGCCTCGCTTTGGGAGCTTTATTCGCCCGAACGTACGGTGAACTTCCTCACAAAGAAATAAAACATAAGAAAACATAAACAGAACCATGACCGGCATTGCGCCACTCACAGGCGACCGCGTAGAATAAGATAGCGCGGCGCCGGCGCCTGAAGCCGGTCATGGCACATACAGACAAAATAATGAAAAAACTAAGAATCTTATTGGCTTCTCTCGTGTTTTCGGTATCGGCCAACGCCCTCGCCGGCGACACTTACACCAATCCTGTGATAAACACAAGTCTGCCCGACCCGTCGGTGATACGTGCCGACGACGGTTATTTCTATCTTTACGCCACAGAGGATATACGCAACCTGCCGATATACCGCTCGCGCGATCTCGTTGACTGGCAGTTTGTCGGCACGGCGTTCACGCCAGAGACGCGTCCGCAGTGGAACAAGGACGGAGGAATATGGGCGCCCGACATCAATAAGATAGGCGACAAGTATGTGCTCTACTACTCCAAATCGGTGTGGGGCGGCGAATGGACGTGCGGCATAGGAGTTGCCACCGCCGACCGTCCCGAAGGTCCGTTCACCGACCACGGCCCGCTGTTCATAAGCAAGGAGATAGGCGTGCAGAACAGCATCGACCAGTTCTTCATCGAGGACAACGGCCATAAATACCTGTTCTGGGGCTCGTTCCGCGGCATATACGGCATAGAGTTGTCCGACGACGGACTGTCGGTGAAGCCCGGAGCGGAGAAAAAGCAGATCTCGGGAACATTCATGGAAGGCACCTACATACACAAGCGCGGCAAATACTATTACCTGTTCGGATCGGCGGGAACATGCTGCGAGGGCGCGAAGAGCACCTATCGTGTCACCTACGGACGCTCCGAAAGCCTCTTCGGTCCGTATGTGGACAAGAAAGGACAGCGCCTGCTCGACAACCATTATGAGGTGCTGATACACGGCGACGACACATTTGTAGGCACGGGCCACAACGCCGAGTTCATAACCGACGACTACGGTCAGGACTGGATTCTATATCACGGCTACAAGAAAGCCGAGGCCGACGACGGCCGCGTGGTGTTCCTCAGCCGCGTGGATTGGAAGGACGGCTGGCCCGTGGTGGCTGGTGATGCGCCTGCCAAGGAATGTGAGAAACCGCGCTTCGGACAGATTTATCTTGCCGACCCGACCATATTCAGCGACAACGGTACATATTATCTGTATGGCACGTCGCCCCTGAGCAACAACGGCTTCTGGGTGTATAAGTCGAAAGACCTGCAGCACTGGGACGGTCCGGCAGGCGCCGTTGACGGCTACGCATTGTGGGGCAACACCTACGGCACAAAGGGATTCTGGGCTCCGCAGGTGTTCAAGTACGGTGGACGCTACGGTATGGCCTACACAGCCAACGAACAGATAGCCATAGCTTGGGCCGACAGTCCGCTCGGACCGTTCGTGCAGGACGAGCCGGCCATGATTCCGGCGAAGACAAAGGAGATCGATCCATTCATATTCTTCGACGACGACGGCAAGAAATACATGTATCATGTGCGCCTTATCAATGGCAACCGCATATACGTGGCAGAGATGAACGACGACATGCGTTCGCTCAAAGAGGAGACCGCCCGCGAATGTATCTCGGTGAACAAGGACGGATGGGAGAACACCGAAAAGTCGAAGTGGGGCGTGAGCGAAGGCCCTACGGTGGTGAAATTGGACGGCACTTACTACATGTTCTATTCGTGCAACGACTATCGCAACATAAATTACGCCGTGGGTTATGCCACGGCCAAGTCGCCGCTCGGACCGTGGAAGAAACACAAGAAACCCATCATCTCGCGACAGCTTACGGGCGAGAACGGCACGGGGCACGGCGACCTGTTCCGCGATGCCGACGGACGCTGGATGTATGTGCTGCATACACACAACAGCAACTCGCAGGTGGGACCGCGCCGCACTGCCATTGTAGAGCTGAATAAGAAAGGCAAGAAGTTTGAGATGGTGCCCGGCTCGCTGAGATATATAGCGCGTTGAGGCTTGCCGCATGTGCCCGTCTGACGGGTGGATGAACGCCTGTAGGCGTGTCTGCCCGCAGAATATGAGCCGGTGCAGGGGCACTTAATCAGAATACAGATAACGCAAGGGCGTCGTAGCAGACGGACATTCACGGTCTGCTACGGCGTCCTTATCGTATGCCTGCGGTTGAGGCTGCGCTCGGAAAACGGTTTTGAAGGATGACCGTAATTGGTTTCAGCCGAGCCTGTCGTACCTTGGATGGAAAAGTGCGAATAAGGGAGTTTCTGCATATTCATGCAAAATGAAAAGTAAAAAATATTGACAAAATTTTTTCGCGAAATAGAAAACGAAGAGCCGCGAAAATGGCTTTATCGGAGCAAATAATCCATTCGGAGATGTCGGAAAAACGCCTTCGCAACCCGATTTTCCGACGGTTGTTTTCCGAAATGGGCTCTTTTGGCTTGCGAAACAGGCTTTATTGCAGGCCGAAATGGTGCATATCATGGTGCGAAATGGGCTCTTTCGGATGCCGAAATGGGCTTTATCGCAAACCCGTCTGCGCGATATGATTTTCCGTTTTTGTGTAAACAGCTGACTGATAAGTGATTACGCAAAATGCTCAAAACTCGCGTATTTGCGGCTGGATGTGCTTTTGTCTGCAAATATTCGATTCTCGTGAAGTTGACGATGTATAAATATTCATCGCCTCTCCGGTTTATGTATATTTATACAATTCCGCAAACGGTTCTTCTGCTGACCATGAACGGTGCTTGACAGATGGTCTGCGTGCGGCGTGATACGCGCTGCCGAACAATAAAAAACGCATGACCCGATAGTCGGACCATGCGTCTTGCAGCCTTGTCTTCAGGCTTATTTCTTAGGAGCCTTTACGGCTTTCACACCTTCGAATGTTATCTTCACCGGTTTGATGTATCCGTTTTCATCGAAATACATGTGGTCGATGCACACCACGCGGCTGTCGCGTCCTTTCTCTGTCAGCGGGCGGCGGTGATATACGATGTACCATTCGTCCTTGCCAGGTATCTGTATTACGGAGTGGTGTCCGGCGCCTGTTGCTACTTCAGGATCCTGCTGCAGAATCTTGCCCACGCGCTTGAACGGACCGAAAGGCGAGTCGGCAATGGCGTAAGCCACGCAGTAGTCGGGGCCGCCCCATCCGCCTTCAGACCACATGAAGTAGTATTTGCCCTTACGCTTGAGCATGAACGGACCTTCAACGTAGTTCTCAGGAGTAATTTCCTTATACATTGTTCCGTCCTCGAACGGCACTATGCTGAGCAGATCCTGCGACAGACGCACCATGTTGCAGTGGCCCCATCCGCCGTAATACATATAATATTGTCCGTCGTCGTCGCGGAACACGAACTGGTCTATCGGCTGCGCGCCGTTTATTATCTGGCTGATCAGCGGCTTGCCCAGCGCGTCCTTATACGGTCCTTCCGGCTTGTCGGCAGTGGCGACACCTATGCCTCCGAGCTCGTTGTTGTTCTGTATGTCGTTTGCTCCGAAGAAGAGATAATACTTGTTGTTCGCGTGTATTATGGCTGGGGCCCACATTGCGCGGCGTGCCCAGCTCACGTTCTTTTTCTCGAGCACCCGCGGATGCTTGGTCCAGTTCACGAGGTCTTTCGACGAGAATGCGTCCATGAATGTCTGTTCGTCGTATTCGGCCGAGTAGGTGGGGAATATCCAGTATGCTCCGTCGAGCACGGCTCCTTCCGGATCGGCATACCATCCCTGGAATATGGGGTTGCCGCTGGTCTTGGTCTTCTTTGTCCCCGCCTGCGCACTGGCAGCTATGGCAAGGATCATTGCGGATGTAAGTAATAGTTTTCTCATTGTGTTGGATTGAAATTTTGTTATGGTTATGTTTTTCTTGGGGACAAATGTATTAAAAAAAAGTATATTTCGCAAATATTAGGTAATGATTTGTAATCAATATGACGCGTATTTTCAATAATAGAAAATTAAAGCAAAAAAAGGAATTAAGATTTTAACGAGAGTTAAAAAAATAGAGGATAACGGATTTAATTGTAAAATTATTTGATAGCTTAACTTAAAAGGTTTAACTTTGAACGTGCTTTTAAATGAAGCGTGAAAAACATAACTGATTAACAAACTAAAAGTGTAAATATTACTATGATCATTTCCCAACTGTTGTTTTTAGGTTCTATCGGCATGCCCGAAGTGCTGATTCTCGCATTGATTGTGTTGCTCCTCTTCGGAGGAAAGAAGATACCGGAGCTCATGAAAGGTCTGGGCAAGGGTGTGAAAAGCTTTAAGGACGGAGTGAACGGAATAGAAAAAGACTTGAACGCAGACATCAATACATCTGCCGAGGACAAAAAGAAGGACTAAAAAAACAGCGTATCCCATAATGGCATTAAAGGCAGACATGACTTTTTGGGACCATCTGGAGGCTCTGCGCTGGACGTTGGTTAGGTCGTTTACGGCAATAGGAATATTATTCATAGCGGTTTTCGCGTTCATTCCATACATATTCGACCATGTGGTGATGGCTCCGAGCCGCAGCGACTTTTTCCTCTATCGTTTTCTTGCGAAGGTGAGTCAGATAGTCCCGTTGGTTCCGGGAGAAGTGGTGAAACCGTTCCATGTGGATATCATAAACATAAAGCTGGCTTCGCAGTTCTTTCTTCACATGTCGCTCGCATTGTGGCTGGCGTTGCTCGTGGCGTTCCCTTATCTGGTTTACGAAATATGGAAGTTTGTCTGTCCGGCGCTGTATGACAATGAGCGTAAAGGCATAAAGTTCACGTTCCTTTTCGGCACTATAATGTTTTATCTGGGTTGTGTGGTAGGCTATACCGTGGTCTTCCCGCTGACGCTCAGGTTTCTCTATACATACGAGATAAGCTCGCTCATTACCAATCAGCTTTCGCTCGACTCATACATGAACAACTTCCTGATGCTGATCTTCATGATGGGCATAGTGTTCGAACTCCCGCTGCTTGCCATGCTGATGTCTAAATTGGGATTCCTAAACCGTAGCTTCTTCTCCGAATACAGGCGACATGCCATTGTCGCGATAGTAGTGGTTGCGGCTGTGATAACTCCTTCGTCAGACCCGTTCACGCTGATGGCTGTGTTCATTCCTATATATGTGTTGTGGGAACTCAGCGCATTCCTCGTGAAACCGGCACCCGCCGACGATGACACGGAGAAAGAAAATGCCGACGCTGAAAACGAATAGCTAAACTAAAACATAATGGACAACTCTAAGATAAACGTTGGATTAATTGGATTTGGCAGGATGGGCAGCAAATACCTGCGCAATTTCAATGCAACAGGAAAATATCATTTCTCCTATATCTGTGATGTGGATCCGGAGGCAAGGGCAATGGCCAAGAAGCTGTCTCCCGAATCGACGGTGGTGGATAACGAGGACGTGATATTCAACGATGACAATGTTCAGTGCGTCATATTGTCAACACTGGCCAACATGCGCAAGGAACAGATAGACAAGGCAGTGAGCCATGGCAAACACGTAATATCGGAAAAGCCGATTGCTGATACGCCGGAAAGAGAGTGGGCAGCGGTGAAATGTGTGGAGAACTCGAACGTACTTTCCACAGTAAACCTCTATCTGCGCAACTCGTGGTATCATAACAGGATGAAGCAATACATAGAAGAGGGCGAGATAGGCGACCTTGCCATAATACGTGTATGCCACATGACACCCGGACTCGCGCCTGGAGAGGGACACGAATATGAAGGACCCGCATTTCACGACTGCGGCATGCACTACGTGGACATAACACGATGGTATGCCGGAGCCGAATACAAGACATGGCACTCGCAGGGCATACGTATGTGGAACTATAAGGATCCGTGGTGGCTGCAGTGTCACGGCACGTTCACCAATGGCGTGGTGTTTGACATCACACAGGGATTTGTCTATGGACAACTCTCAAAGGATCAGACACACAACTCGTATGTTGACATAATCGGAACAAAGGGAATCGTGCGCATGCACCACGATTTCAAGACAGCTGTGGTGGAGCTGCGCGGAGTGACAAAGACTGAGATAACCGAGCTTCCTTACGGAGGAAAGAACATAGACGTCATGGGAAAACTCTTTGCAGAGAGCATAGAAAAAGGACGTCTACATCCGCAACTGCCGACGTTCCGCGATTCAGCGATAGCGTCTGAGTATGCATGGAAGTTCTTTGAAGATACAAAACAGCACGACCTTCCGGCAAAAGGAAATCTTGACACACTGGAAGAGATAATCCAACGTCGTAGAACCATGAAGAACGGATACGGACTGCTGGGACAGAACAAGTGGGCCGACGACTGACCGGAAACATCCTTTTTGAATCTGATTTTTATTTAATGCCAACCTAATATATAAACTCTTAAAAAACAACAATCATGTCGAACATTTCAAGACGAGATTTTCTTAAAACAGGAGCCGCTGCAATCGCCGGATTCACGATCGCTCCGAGTTCTATTCTGGGTAAGAGCTTTGGACACAGAGCTCCGTCAGATAAATTGAATATTGCCGTTGTAGGTATCGGCGGTATGGGCCATGCCAATATCAATGCAGTGAAAGACACCGAGAACATTGTTGCTCTTTGCGACGTCAACTGGGATTACGCCAAGGGCGTATTCGACGAGTTCCCTAACGCAAAAAGATATTGGGACTACCGCAAGATGTATGATGAGATGAACAAGACCATCGACGCTGTCATCATTGCAACCGCAGACCATACTCATGCTATCATCACGGCTGACGCCATGACTCTCGGTAAGCATGTTTATTGTCAGAAACCTTTGACACACTCTGTATATGAGTCACGTTTGTTGACAAAGCTTGCCGCTTCAACAGGTGTCGCAACATCAATGGGTAACCAGGGCTCTTCTTGGGAAGGCACACAGCTTGTATGCGACTGGATTTGGAATGGTGAGATAGGCGAAGTTACCAAAGTAGAATGTGCTACCGACCGTCCTATATGGCCGCAGGGACTCAACGCTCCTGAGAAAGAGGATCCCATACCTGACACTCTTAACTGGGATCTGTTCACAGGACCGGCAAAGCTGAATCCGTATAACGCTGTTTACCAGCCGTGGAACTGGCGCGGATGGTGGGATTATGGTACAGGTGCGCTCGGCGATATGGCTTGCCACATACTCCATCAGCCGTTCAAGGCCCTCAAACTTGGATATCCTACTAAGGTTGAAGGTTCTTCCACATTGTTGCTCAACGCTTGCGCACCGCAGGCACAGCACGTTAAACTGACATTCCCTGCACGCGAGAATATGCCTAAGGTGGCTATGCCTGAGGTAGAGGTTCACTGGTATGACGGTGGAATGATGCCTGACCGTCCGAAAGGATTCCCGCAGGGCAAGCAGCTCATGCAGTCGGGTGGTGGTCTCACAATATTCCACGGAACAAAAGATACCCTTATCTGCGGATGTTACGGACAGGAACCGTGGCTGCTCTCTGGCCGCAAACCGAACGCTCCTAAGATTGCCCGCCGCGTGAATGTATCGCATGAAATGGACTGGGTTCGCGCCTGCAAGGAAAGCAAAGAGAACCGCGTTAAGACAAACTCAGACTTCTCTGAGGCAGGACCGTTCAACGAAATGGTTGTCATGGGCGTGCTCGCAATACGTCTGCAGGGCCTTAACAAGACTCTCGAGTGGGACGGTGAGAACATGCGATTCACGAATATCGGTGCAAACGAAACAATTCGCACTGTCATAAAGGACGGCTTCACAATCCACAATGGTCACCCGTCATTCAACAAGACATGGACAGATCCGGTAAATGCACAGCAGTTCGCAAACGAGCTCATCAAGCATACTTATCGTGATGGATGGAAACTTCCTGCAATGCCATAAGGTTAAACATGAATTAAAAAAAAGGAGTATAATAAGCTGATATGAAGAAAATATTATATTCGGTGGCATGTGTCATCTTTGCAGGAGCTCTCGCATCATGTAGCGGAAGTATGAAGGTTGCCCAGTTGGCAGTTTCTTCTTCTTTGGCCGGAGCAGAGAGCGAGCTCGTGGATGTGCCTGTCGACAAGGGCTATTATGTCATATTCGACGGCACGTCTCTCAAAGGCTGGCGCGGCTATGGAATGGACCACATGCCTAATTGTTGGAAGATTGAGGACGGATGTCTGAAGTTCTCGAGAAACAGCGGCAACGAAGGTGGTGACGTTATATTTGCCCATAAGTTCAGAAACTTTGAGCTCGACCTGGAGTGGAAAATCTCCAAAGGCGGCAATTCCGGTATATTCTATCTCGGACAGGAATTCTATACGATTGGCAATGATGGCAAAATGACCATTGAGCCTCTTTACATCTCTGCCCCTGAATATCAGGTCCTGGATAACGAGAACCATCCGGATGCGAAGCTCGGAAAGGACAACAACCGCAAATCCGCATCGCTTTATGATATGATTCCTGCCAAACCGCAGAACGCAAATCCTTATGGCGAATGGAACAAGACAAAGATTGTCGTTAAGGATGGTGTAGTATCTCACTATCAGAACGATGTCAAGGTTGTTGAATACAAACTCTGGACAAAGGAATGGACGGATCTGTTGCAGGATAGCAAGTTCAGCGAGAAGGCTTGGCCTCAGGCTTTCATCCTGCTCAACGATTGCGGCGGAGTGCTTCACAGTGGCTTCATCGGCCTGCAGGATCACGGCGACGACGTATGGTATCGCAACATCCGTGTGAAGGTTCTGGAATAATTTAAACTTTCAAAACACAAAAGAAACAAAGATTATGAAGAAATTATCAGTTGTTTTTGTCGGCGCATTGCTTATGCTCACTGCGTGCGGCAACAAGACAAATAAGTGTGAGTGCAACTGTTCTTGCCCGGGATGCACCTGCAACCAGCAGAAACCTGCGGACAAGGCGAAGCTCGATTATAAGATTGCCGATAAGAAGAATATCGACATCTCCAAGTTTCCGGTTGACAAGGACGGTTATATCGTACTGTTCGACGGAAAGACTCTCAACGGCTGGCGTGGCTATGGTATGGACACTCCTCCAAAGAGCTGGACTGTTGAAGACGGAGCTATCAAGTTGAAAGGCTCAGGCACCGGCGAGGCTCAGGTAGAAGGTGGCGGCGACCTTATCTTCGCTCACAAGTTCCAGAACTTCGAACTTGAACTGGAATATAAGATTTCCGAAGGTGGTAACTCTGGTATCTTCTATCTTGCACAGGAGGTTACCACAAACGAGAACGGCAAAGAGGCTTATCTGCCTATCTGGCAGTCGGCTTCTGAGTATCAGGTGCTCGACAACGATAGACATCCGGATGCCAAGCTCGGACAGGACGGAAACCGTCAGTCTGGTTCGCTTTACGACATGATTCCTGCAAAACCGCAGAATGCTAAACCTGCAGGACAGTGGAACAAGGCTAAGATCATGGTTTACAAAGGAACTGTTATCCACGGTCAGAACGATAAGAATGTAGTTGAATATCACCTTTGGACTCCGAAGTGGACAGAAATGCTTCAGGCAAGTAAGTTCAAGGAGAACGGCGACTTCCCGATCGCATACGAACTGCTCAACAACATGGGTGGCAAGAATCATGAGGGTTACATCGGTCTCCAGGATCACGGCGACGATGTATGGTATCGCAACATCCGTGTGAAAGTATTGGAGTAATCTGATTATTAAATACAGAAAATAACGAAGAAACTGTTTCGGGCTGATACGTCGGTGATGTGAGGAGCCGGAACAGTTTCTTTTATTACAATCTATTAAAATCAGGAAAATGAAGAGAAACACATTATTTTACGCTTTGCTGGCAATGGTGCTTTCTTTTGCAGCAAGCACCCAGACATTTGCAAAGAAGGCGGCTAAAAAGGAAGTATGCATACAGCTTTATTCTGTCCGCAGCATTCTTGACGGTGTGAACAAAGACGGTCAGGCCGACCAGAAATATACCGACATACTCAACAAACTGGCAAAGATGGGCTACACAAGTGTTGAGGCTGCCAACTACGATCAGGGCCGCGGAACATTCTACGGACGTACGGCAGCACAGTTCAAGCAGGATGTCGAGAAGGCCGGAATGAAGGTTCTGTCTTCTCACGTAGGCCACGGCCTGAGCGCAGAGGAACTCGCTTCTGGAGACTTCTCTGAGTCGTTGAAGTGGTGGAGCAAGTGTATTGCCGACCACAAGACAGCCGGAATGAAATACATCGTGTGCCCGTGGATGGACGTTCCTAAGACTCTGAAAGACCTCGACACATACTGCCGCTATTACAACGAGGTGGGCAAGATGTGCAAGGAAGCCGGCATGTCGTTCGGATATCACAATCATTCGCACGAGTTCCAGAAGGTAGAAGACAAGGTGATGTACGACTATATGCTCGAGCACACCAATCCCGAGTACGTGTTCTTCCAGATGGACCTCTACTGGGTGGTACGTGGTCAGTGCAGTCCGGTAGCTTATTTCAAGCGTTATCCGGGCCGTTTCAAGATGTATCACGTGAAAGACGACAAGGAGATCGGTCAGAGCGGAATGGTGGGATACGATGCCATATTCCGTAACGCCGATATAGCCGGTGTGCAGGATATCGTTGCCGAAATAGAGCAATACACCATGCCGGTTGAGGAAAGCGTGGAGGTGAGCCTGCGCTATCTGCAGGAAGCTCCGTTCGTGAAGGCTTCTTATTCAAAATAAAGCATGCGCCGTGAAGCGTATGACAGCGCCCGGCATACGTCTGACGCCATGTCATGAATCATAATGAAACAGTAACTTAAAATAAAATATTATCAAGATGAATACAAGAAACCTATTTGCGGCAACACTGATGATTGCCGCCGCAGGAAATGCCTGCGCACAGGAGGGCATGCGTCCTGAGATGTCTGAATTCTACACTCCGGTGACGACAGTCGTAGCACCGGGCACGGAACTGCCCGGAGGTGGCTTCACCGCTCCTTCCGACGCCATCATACTGTTCGACGGCAGCGACCTCTCCGCATGGGAGAATACTCAGGGCGGACCTGCTGAATGGAAAGTGGCCGACGGCGTGATGACCGTAGACAAGAGCAAGGGAGACATACGCACCAAGGAGAAGTTCGACAACTTCCAGCTCCACATTGAGTGGCGCGTTCCGGAGAACATACACGGCGAGGGTCAGGCACGCGGCAACAGCGGTGTCTATCTGCAGGGCATGTACGAGCTCCAGGTGCTCGACAGCTACAACAACAGCACATACGTTAACGGCCAGGCCGGCAGTATCTACAAGCAGACCGCTCCGCTGGTAAACGCAATGCGCAAGCCGGGCGAATGGAATGTATATGACATTATCTACACCGCTCCGGTGTTCAAGGAGGACGGAACATACCGTTCGTTCCCGCGTGTAACCGTAATACAGAACGGCGTATTGGTTCAGAACAACACCACAATCCTCGGTACAACCGAGTATATCGGTTTCCCGCAGGTGCGTGCACACGGTGCCGGTCCTATTCTTCTCCAGAGTCACGGCGACCCGAGCGAGCCTATCAGCTTCCGCAACATCTGGATCCGCAAGCTGTAATATCGTTTCTAACCCCAATCGGTCATTAAGATTCGGTCGGTATTTTTACTTTATATAGAGCGTATTTTTGTCATACTTTTTGCAGGCATGGCTGGCTATGTCAAGAAAAATCGGGCAAAAACGCGCCGATAGAAAACAAGAAGACGGCTGAAAAGCATTATGTACAAAACAAATAAAACCATGTGCGGGCTAATGACCGATTGTGGTTTAAGCATATAGAAACGCAGCGGCCGCGCCACACATGCTGCTGTTCCGTCATACGGAGAGCGTCATGTCTTGCGCGGCCGTTATGATATAAGAGTCCGAATATTCACACCGTGAACCATTCGGGCTCTTTTCTTTCCCTGTTACCTCCCACAATCTTTTTCTCGGCTATTGAATAAAGTATTCCTCCGAAGTGACGCGCGTGCTGCGGACATACCGCCACGCAACGTCCGCACGATATACATTTGCTGCCGTCGGTATGGCACGGATTCTGCGCGTCTATCGCTCCTGTCGGACACAGCTTGGCGCACGTTCCGCACTCGTTACACTTGTTCTTGTCGCCGTGAGGATGCAGAGGCACCGCTCCCGGCTTCTTGTATGGCCTGTTGCCCTTTATTCGGAGGTCGATGGTAATGTCGCCCTCGCACCAGTCGTCGAGCTTGTCTTTGCACCGCTTTCCGAATGCCTCCAGCTTCGCCATGTCGTCCTTGTCGGGCCTTCCTGCCGCCAGCTGCGGGAAGATGGAGTGTTGCGCTATGAATGCTCCGGCGGCGATGACCTTGAATCCGTTGGTGGTGAGCGAGTCGTTGAGCTCGAGCAGCGCGTCGTCATAGTCGCGGTTGCCATACACACACACTGCTATCGCCGGTGCTCCGTCGCCTTTCACCTTGTCGAGTGCCTCCGCGCCCCTCCGCGGAATGCGTCCGGCATAGACCGGCATTCCTACTATGAGCAGTTCGCCGTCTCTTCCGATGTCCATGGTGGAGTCGGGCAGAGCATCCGTCACGTCGTGTTCCACCACCTCGCAACCGAACATCTGTGCCAGTGCACGCACCACTTTGCGCGTGGTGTATGTGGCGCTGAAATATACTAATGTAATCTTCTTTATTTCCATATTATATGTTTTTATGTATGTGACAGCAGGTGTGATGTCTGACGTCTTCATGGCCGTATGCAAAACGTGTGGCCTGTAAAGCTACGTCTTTGCCGCCCGGCATCATACGTCATTGCAAATATACTAAAAGGAGAGTGCAAAAGCAAGCGAATGAGTACGGTTTTTGCTTTTTCTCCGTGTCTTCTTCCGCATACCGCGCCTTACGGTCCGCCAGCGTGAATAAATCTTTTGTATGTATGATACGCTGAATATGCAGACAATGTTTTAATATTTCATGAGCGCCGGCATGGTTTTCTGCTTGTCGGATAAGGGGCTTTTCTGTTGTGCCGGATATATGATTTTTGTAAAATAAAAAACTTATTCATATTTCATGGGTAATTCAATGTTGATGTATCTGGCAAATTTACACGGCTTTCCTCACGCCCCATATCGTTATTTTTAAGTGATATGCGTAGGACGGGCTTACGATTTTTCTTGATTTTATTTTGACAAAATATTTTCGCAAAAGAGATGTAAAGGAATGTTAAAACGGGCGTAATGGGGGCTGTTTCGGACAAAACCGACTTATGATATACCCTGTATCGTAGTCCGGAAAAGCCCGTTTAGCTTTCTGATATTGCCCATTTCATGATGCGATAAAGCCTGTTTTAGGGTGCGATATGGCCTATTTTAGCTCCTGAAATGGGCCATTTCGCATGCCGAAATGATGCTTTTTGCAATGCAGGGAAATGTATATTAAATATAAATATCTGATATTCAATGTTTTATGATAACCTCTTATAATTCGCGTATTTGCACCCGAAGGAGAGCTTGTTCGCAAATACGCGCTTATTTTTCGGGGTAGAGTGGAAAACTGAGGCGGAAAAATGAAAATATGGTTATGATTTGAAAGTGGGGCATATTGCATTTAATTCAGCAGAAGGAAATGACGATTGTTGGGGAGCGATGCCGCTGCATGTTTGAAATCAATCTCCATTTGGGTTCTAAAGAATCGTTCTTTCTTTGTGCTACAAAGTTATATTCGTGTTGCCGCATGGTCGGGGCGAGGCGGCCGTTGCGTGTCAAATACTTCTTCTTTTGTTATTGTCCGCTCATCCGTCCTTCCTTTTCTTTTCCGTTTCATACGGATTGTGGCCGGGTGTCAGACAAAAAGCTCCTGCAGCACGGCGAGCGATCTGAGCTCCGGAAAGTCGGGAATGTGCAGCCTGTAATATTTCAGTATGAGGTCTACACAGCGGTTGCGCTCGTTGCGCGAGAAGGCGAAGAGGTGCATGGTCTCATACCTCATGCGCATGAGGTATGCTATCTTTGCCGCTTCCACGGGCTTCAGAAAATCGTTGTGCCAGGGCTGCACGTCAGTGAAACATCCGCTGCGCAGGTCGAAGAACGAGTTGCCGTCGCCGTCCTCGAGGTTGGGATAGAAACCCACGAAGCGCGAGAGGTGCATCATATATACAATGTGGAAGTTGGAGAAAGAGCCGTGACACGCGTCGAGCCACATTATGCTGTTCACAATGTATTGGAACAGTGCGGTGTTGTCCTGCTCGCTTCGCGTGGCGAAATTAGTGAATTCCGCCACGAACAGTGCGATGGACAGCTTGTACGGGTTGAGCGGAATGGAGCTCAGCGGGCACGCCATTGATGCGTCGCTTATGTGCTGCATTTTTGTGTTCTGGCGATATTCGAACACTATGTCGAGAATGGACAGTGGCTGCAGCAGCTGCTTACTCACCCTGGCGCGCGAGGTCTTGGGAATCCGCTGTATGAAAGTCATCCTTCCGTGCGACTCTGTGAGCATGTCGGCGATGATTTGCGAGTCGCCGTATTTCAATGTGCGCAACACCACCGCTCTGGTCTTTATCAGCATGTTTTCTAGGCATTTACGCCACAAAATTACGAAAAATGCATTATTTTGAAAAAAAAACACGAATATATTTGGTGGAAGAAGAAAAAAGCCTTACCTTTGCATCCGCAAATCAAACGCCTACGGTCCCTTCGTCTATCGGTTAGGACGAGAGATTTTCATTCTCTAAAGAGCAGTTCGATTCTGCTAGGGACTACTAATAAAAATACTACAAAGAAAAGAAGAATATAAAGATGGCAAATCACAAATCATCCTTAAAGAGAATACGTCAGACAAAGGTAAAGAATTTGCACAACAGATATTATGCAAAGACAATGCGTAACGCAGTTCGTAAATTGCGTGATCTCACTGACAAGGAAGAGGCAGTAAAACTTTACCCTTCTGTACAGAAGATGCTTGATAGATTGGCAAAAACCAACATCATTCATAAGAACAAAGCCGCAAACTTGAAGTCAAGTTTGTGCAATCACATCAATAATTTGGCTTAATTAAACTAAACTTAATGTTTTTCCATAGGTGAGAGCCGCTGTCTGTGAAGACAGCGGCTTTTATTTGTGAGCCATATACGGCTCTGTCGGGAGGGTGAAAATAAATCCTTATTTTGTTTTGAGTTTTGGTATATTTGCATTATTTTTGCAATAATTAAAAACCAACGCTTATGCAGACAAGGTGTCATCTCTCGGTGCTCATACATGAGCAGGCGAAAAAGTATGGCTCGCGCACGGCGCTCACTTTCAAGTCTTTCGGTAAGGACAAGTGGGAAAGTGTGTCATGGGAACATTTCTCGCTTAGAGTAAAACAGGTGAGCAACGCTTTGCTCAATCTCGGAGTGAGGCCGCAGGAGAATATTGCCGTGTTCTCACAGAACTGTGTGGAATATCTCTATACCGACTTCGGCGCTTATGGCGTGAGGGCCGTGTCTATTCCTTTCTACGCCACAAGCAGTGAGCAGCAGATACAGTTCATGATAAACGACGCGCAGGTGAGATTCATCTTCGTGGGCGAGCAGGAGCAGTATAACAAGGCACACCGGGTGTTCGCCCTGTGCCCGACGCTCGAGCGTATAATCATTTTCGACCGCGGGGTGCGCATCAGTACGCACGATCCTCACGCGCTCTATTTCGACGACTTTGTGGCGCTTGGAGCCAACTTGCCGCGCCAGTCGGAGGTGGAGAACCTGTGGCATGAGGCATCGTACGACGATCTGTGCAACATACTTTACACCAGTGGCACCACGGGCGAGAGCAAAGGCGTGCAGCTTAGCTACGGACAGTATGACGCTGCTTTTGTCGCCAACGACAAGTGTGTGCCCGTGGGAGAGAAAGATAGGGTGATAAACTTCCTGCCGTTCACTCATGTGTTTGAGCGAGGATGGGCTTACCTCAGTCTTACGGAGGGCGCCGAGCTGATAATAAACACCAATCCTCACGAGATACAGGAGGCGATGAAGCAGACCCATCCCACGTGTATGTCAGCCGTGCCGAGATTCTGGGAGAAGGTATATCAAGCCGTGAAGGACAAGATAGACCGCGCAACGCCGATGAAGCAGAAGATTTTCCGCCACGCGCTGAGCGTCGGACGACGCCACAATGTGGAGTATCTGGGACGTGGAAAACGCCCGCCTCTCGCGCTGGCTCTCGAATATAAGCTCATTGACAGGACGCTGCTCAAGATAGTGCGCAACCAGATAGGACTGGTCAATCCCAACATATTCCCGACAGCGGGAGCCACCGTCTCGCCGGAAATTGAGATTTTTGTCCACTCTGTGGGCATCTGCATGATTGTCGGTTACGGCCTGACGGAAAGCCTTGCCACCGTGTCGTGCGACCATAAGAACAAACCGTTCACCGTCGGTTCGGTGGGAAGGCCGATAGAAGGCATCGACATTAAGATATCCGAGTCGGGCGAGATAATGCTCAAGGGACCAACCATCACGCGCGGATATTACAAGCGTGACGCCATAAATGCCACGGCGTTCGACAGCGAGGGCTATTTCCATACGGGTGATGCGGGCTATCTGAAGAACGGTGAGTTGTTCCTCACAGACCGCATAAAGGATATGTTCAAGACATCGAACGGCAAGTACATTGCTCCGCAGATGGTGGAGGCGATGCTGCTTGTTGACAAATACATCGACCAGGTGGTTGTGGTTGCAGACGAGCATAAGTTTGTATCGGCGCTCGTTGTGCCGGAGTTCAGACTGCTCGAGGAATATGCTCGTGAGCACAACATAAAGTTCGGAAGCCGTGAAGACCTGTGTGCCGACAAACGCATACACGACATGATGATGGAGCGCGTGGAGACATTGCAGCAACAGCTGGCGCACTATGAGCAGGTGAAGCGCATCACTCTCATCGCACATCATTTCTCGATGGAGTCGGGAGAGCTCACAAACACGCTGAAGCTCAGGCGACCGGTGATATACAAGAACTTCAAGGACGTGATAGAAAAGATGTATGCCGAATGATGTCTGACGCCGGGCTGTGACGTCGCGAAGACTGAAGCAGCACTCGGACACAGGCTTTTTTAGCATCCGGTGTGCATTTATGAAATATATTGATGGGCGGCGCGATGACGGACGAAGGACAATTTGTCTTTCTGTTTCGGCATTGCCTTACTGCATCATATCTCATTTAAAAGAAACAAAAACAACGTAATGATAACATCAGATCAGCTGAAAGACGTGATGGAACGTGCCGATGCACTGCATCACTATCTCAACATAGACGCGAAGAAAATAGAGTACGAAGAAGAACAATTGCGTACGCAGGCTCCTGATTTCTGGGACGATCCGAAGCGTGCGCAGGAACAGATGAAGAAGGTGAAGGGCCTTGAGAAGTGGATCAACGGGTATAAGGAGGTGAGAACCTGTGCCGATGAACTGAAACTGGCGTTCGACTTCTACAAGGACGACATGCTTACCGAGGAAGAGGTCGACGAAGACTACAACAAGGCGATAAGCGCAATTGAGAAGCTGGAGCTGATGAACATGCTGCGCCAGAAGGAAGACCCGATGGACTGCGTGATGAAGATAAACAGTGGTGCCGGTGGAACCGAGAGCCAGGATTGGGCGCAGATGCTCATGCGAATGTATATGCGCTGGGCCGAGGCTCATGGTCACAAGGTGACGATAAGCAACTTGCAGGAAGGCGACGAGGCCGGAATAAAGAGCGTAACCATGGAGATTGAGGGCGGAGAATATGCCTATGGTTTCCTGAAGAGCGAGAACGGAGTGCACCGTCTGGTGCGCGTGTCACCGTTCAATGCGCAGGGCAAGCGCATGACGAGCTTTGCCAGCGTGTTCGTTACGCCGCTCGTTGACGATACAATCGAGGTGTATGTCGATCCGTCAAAAGTAAGCTGGGACCTCTTCCGAAGCGGTGGTGCCGGTGGACAGAACGTCAACAAGGTGGAAACGGGTGTGCGTCTGCGTTATCAGTATGTCGATCCCGATACCGGTGAGGAGGAAGAAATCCTCATCGAGAACACTGAGAGCCGTAAGCAGCTCGAGAACCGTAACAACGCAATGCGACTCCTCAAATCGCAACTCTACGACCGTGCGATGAAGAAGAGACTCGAGGCGCAGGCCAAGATTGAGGCTGGCAAGAAAAAGATAGAGTGGGGAAGCCAGATCCGTAGTTATGTGTTCGATGACCGCCGTGTAAAAGACCATCGCACGAACTACCAGACAACGGATGTTGACGGAGTGATGGACGGCAAGATAGACGGATTCATCAAGGCATATCTTATGGAATTCCCTGTGAACGACGAACAATAAACCGTGTGGCGGGCATCACCCGCCACAAAATCAAAACATAAGTAACCTAAAATATTACAGCTATGAGTGAAAAAAGCAAACTTAACCGCGCACGCCGCGAAGCACAGCAGGAGAAACAGGCTAAGAAAGTGGTGGAGATCATATTTTGGGCTCTCATACTGCTTGCCATAATATATACTGTCTGGGTGGTTGTGGCATAATGAGCGGACTGGAAATAGAACGTAAGTTCCTTGTAAGGAAAGGCGACGCATTCAAACGCGCCGCCTTCTCATGCAGCAGGATAAGACAGGGCTACATGAATTGTGCAGACGCTACCGTAAGGGTGCGTCTGCGCGACGACAAGGCTTATCTCACAATAAAGAGCCATTCGGATGACGGCGGACTGTCCCGCTATGAGTTTGAGACCGAGATTAAGCCCGACGAGGCGCTGCAGCTGCTCAAACTGTGTCGCGGAGGACTGATAGACAAGAGCCGTTATCTCGTGAAGAGCGGAGAACACACGTTCGAGGTCGATGAGTTCTACGGCGACAACGAGGGGCTTGTTATGGCCGAGGTGGAGCTGGGTAGCGCGGACGAGGAGTTCGAAAAGCCCGATTTCATCGGTATGGAGGTTACCGGCGACAAACGGTTTTACAACTCACATCTTCTTGTTAATCCCTTCTCTTCCTGGCGCGATACGCTGCCAGAAGAATACCGATGACGTTTCCTAACGTCACACCGATGCTGTTTGCCGCGAAGTCGAGCCAGTCGCCGCTTCGTCTGCCGCCGGTGCAGTATTCCTGAAGAATCTCTATCAGACCGCTCATCAGCAGCGGTGCAAGCCACGCCAGCAGAAAAGTGCGTTTCTTGTTTATCTCCTTGTGACGGTACAGATACTCATACCATATTGTTGCGCATGTGCCGGCATACATAACTATGTGTGTCCATTTGTCGATAAGTGTTATGTTATCGAGCGGCGTATGCGGCACATCCATGAAACACAATATCCAGATGAATGTCACATAAAGGCACGAAATCGGGTAGTTTGTTGTCAGATGATGCAGGATTTTTCTCATTTGCTTACTTTTTTAATGCAAAAGTAGATATTTTTTTATACTTTTGCAGTGTTTCTGTTATATTTATTTTATTATGACAAACGAAAGAGCAAAATTCGGAAGCAGGTTCGGCCTGATACTCGCCACAGCCGGATCTGCCGTAGGACTTGGGAATGTATGGCGTTTCCCCTATATGGCAGGAAACAACGGTGGAGCCGCTTTCATCCTTATATATATAGGATGTGTGCTGCTGCTCGGCATTCCATGTATGGTCAGCGAGTTCATCATCGGCCGTGAGGGAGCTTCCAACACGGCGCGTGCTTATACAAAGCTGTCTAACGGTACGGCGTGGAAATACATAGGATTCATGGGCGTATTGACCGGATTCCTGATAATAGGATATTACGCTGTGGTCTCAGGCTGGTGTCTGCAATATATCTTTGCTTCGGCGGCAGGAGAGTTGCGGGGCGATCCGAAATATGTCGCCAATTATTTCAACAGTTTCTCCGGCTCGCCTGTAAAACCAATATTCTGGACTGTCGTTATATTGGTCATAACCCATCTTGTGGTGATCCGCGGCGTGAGAGGCGGCATAGAGAAGGCCTCTAAGATGTTCATGCCTACGCTGTTCATTCTTTTGTTGTGTGTGGTAGTGGCTGCGTGCAATCTTCCCGGAGCAGGCGCAGGTGTGGAGTTTCTGCTAAAACCTGATTTCTCCAAGGTGAACAGTGGAGTATTTCTCGGTGCTCTCGGACAGGCGTTCTATTCGCTCAGCATCGGTATGGGATGTATATGCACATACGCCTCATACTTCAGCCACCGGACAAATCTTCTGAACACGGCTGTCAACATATCGCTTGTAGATACCATGGTTGCGGTGTTGTCTGGTCTGATGATATTCCCTTCGGCATTCTCCGTAGGCATAGCGCCTGACAGCGGACCTTCGCTCATCTTCAAGACGCTACCCAACGTGTTCCAGCTTGCGTTTTCGTCGCTGCCCGTTATTGGCTATATCGTGTCGATAGTGTTCTATGTCCTGCTGTCGCTTGCAGCTGTAACCTCGCTCATTTCGCTTCATGAAGTGTGCACGGCATTCTTCCTTGAGGAGTTCCATGTGTCGCGTCGGCGCAGTGCTACCGTCGTTACGGTGGTTTCGTGCGTGGTAGGCGCGTTCTGTTCTCTGTCTCTCGGTCACACCGATCTGCAGCTGACGATATTCGGAAAATCGCTTTTCGACGCGTTCGACTTCATCACCGGACAGATATTGTTGCCTTTCGGCGGATTCCTTACGTGTCTTTTCCTCGGCTGGTATGTTCCGAAACGCATCGTGAAAGACCAGTTCACCAACTGGGGAACGCTGCGTGGCACGCTTTTCGGAGCCTATCTCTTCTGCGTCCGCTTCGTGTGTCCGATATGTATTCTGCTAATATTCCTGCACCAGTTTGGCATCATCTGATGATTCGCGGCTTTTGCGTGAAGCCGCGGTGAGACATATATGATAAAAGAGTTCTTTTATTTTCCGAAAAGCGACCGCAGGGTAATGATATTCCTTCTTGTGGTCATCGTGCTGTCCGTGATTCTGATTGGAGTCATGGACAACGGAAATATGTCCACCCAACTTGCGCAGACCGACAGTCTGAGTGCCGACACCTCCATTTACACGAAGTCTCCGCGGCGTCAGCGTCATTACGTTTATAATGTGGAGACTGCTCCCCGTGAGCTCTTCGTGTTCGATCCTAACACCGCCGACAGCACCCAACTCCTGCGGCTCGGACTACAACCGTGGCAGGTGCAGAACATATACAAGTATCGCGCCAAGGACGGAGTCTATCGCAAACCGTCGGATTTCGCGCGGCTCTATGGCCTGACCGTGAAGCAGTATGAAGAGCTTCTGCCGTATATACGGATATCGGATAAGTACAGGCCGGCGGCCGAATTGTATGGCGATGAGCCTGCACGTAAATACGAGCGCGACACGATGCGATATCCGGTGAAGCTGCAACCGGGACAATATGTTGCGCTCGACAATGCAGACACTACGGCATTGAAGAAGGTGCCGGGCATCGGACGTTATTATGCCTCGCAGATTGTGAGATACCGCAACGCACTCGGCGGTTTCGTGTCGGTGAACCAGTTGATGGAGATAGAGGGCTTCCCCGAGGAGTCACTGCCTTATTTCAAGGTGTCGGGACACGCCGTCAGGAAACTCAATCTCAACCGTCTTACGCTCAACCAACTGAAACGTCATCCTTACATCAACTTCTATCAGGCCCGCCACATACTCGATTATCGCCGTCTGAAAGGCCCGCTCCGCAGTCTCGACGACCTGAAACTGCTCAAGGACTTTACGCCCCGCGACATAGAGCGTCTGCGTCCTTATGTGGAGTTCTGACGTGTGTGTTGTCAGGTAGAATAAAAAACGTATCAATATAATCGGTAGAGTAGATTAAATCGATACGTTTGTCTGCGTAGTATTAAACTAAAAAATAATTTGATGTATAAATGTTATTACATATCCCAATCCCAATCTGGATGTCTGGATTTAACATCATTAATTAAAGAATCCCGCAATTCTGAATCATTTTTATATACTCTTAATATTTTAGTTTCACTAGAGTTCAATTTTACATATAGATAAATCGTACATTTAATACTTCCTTGTTCAACGTCTGCATATATTTTGTAGTCGTATCCATAGTTTTCTGGTAATTTCTCGATTTCTCTAATCGAGACATCGTCATAATCTAAATAATCAGAATTTAAAGCTCATTCTTTTAAATAGGATTCAGTACTATTGTCTGAATATGAATCATTATTGTCATCAACACAAAAATGAATGGTTAATAGTATTGAGTACGATATTAGACAATATATAAGAAACTTCTTCATAATGATCCCATTTTTTATTTCAATTAATTATTGAAGAACAACTTATATTCTTTTATTTATATTTTATAATTCTAAAATTGTTCTTGTTGTCAATAATTGCTGCATCAGCCCCAAGTTTACGAGCTTTACGTGCTGCTTTCCAAAATAAGTATTTTTCAATTCTGGGACGTTCTGGGCGAATAATAGGGAAAACAATAGGGGTGTAAGCACCATAAGCTACAACTTCAAAGTTTCTACCAACTTCCTGTTCGTTCATAAATACTTTGACATTATTATAGGTGTCTAATTTCTTCTTGTCAGTCTTGAATAAAACTTTTCCTAAGAAAGTTGTGTTATGGATTTTTTTCTCGTAGTTAGATTGCAACTCTTCGGTATTAATATAGTTTACCGTATTGCATGATGAAAAGAAAATACTACCAACTAATAATACTATATATGATACTTTTTTCATATGTTTACTTTTTAAGATTAAAAATTTAAGTTGATAAGTCCAAAATCCGAAAGTATAGACAATAAAAAACGTGGACTTAAACTTCGTCTATACTCTCTTAGGTATCGCCAAACACCATGCAGTCATATACGAGTAAAAGCCCACGCCATAGGCGTGAGCATTAACTTCTACTCTTGACTGCATTTCTTTAAAATTGGCGATTTTTAAGAGAGTCAGAATAAAGCTAACGCTTTTTATTTATATGTCTTTAAAAATTAATGCTTCATAGGCTCTTTTGTTTTTTGTTATGATGCAAAGATAGTAAGTTTTTTGTAATCTGAAGACTTTTGCGAATTGTTATTTTATTTTGTCTGACTGAATGAATCGTTTTTTATTCTTAAAAGATCGGAAAGTATATAATAATGATTAAAAAATAAATCAAAAACGTCATGATCAAATATGGAAATATGGAGAAGGTATAAAGATTTTCTGCATAAAATGTTCGGATAGGCCAGACAAGACCATTTGTTGTGTTATAAAAACAAGAGCGACAAGCAATTTTCATTGCTTGTCGCTCTTTGTCGGGATGAGGCGACTCGAACGCCCGACCCCTACGTCCCGAACGTAGTGCGCTACCAACT
>USHV01000008.1 GCA_900554695.1 uncultured Prevotella sp.
GAAAGTACATTCATACGTTTTATCTATTAAATATAAGGTTTCTCTTTACAGTCATCTACTTATGCTTTTCCATTCCGGCATAAAACATCGGCCTTAAAAGCGGGAACTTGTCCTTTTTCGAGCTGCTCAGACTAAGACTCCACTTTAATCAAAGGCACCTGACGTGTCTTATGATTTCACGGATTAGCGTGTCTGCCATCATAACGCAAACAATCTTGCATTCATACACGCAAAGATAGTAAAAATATACTTCCTACGAAACAAAAATAGAGATAAATAGCAAAATCTCATTTCTTCAGAAATTCAACTGTGATGAACATCAATAGTGAGTGATGGTGTAGAAAATAAATCCGTAACGTGATGTTTTGGTGAAATGAAAGACATCGGAGCACTTTCAAACCGTAACCGGATTATGATTTTTCGGGCCGAGTTTCCAGTTCTACCCCGAAAAATAAGCGAATATTTGCGGACTGAGTTGTCTTCGGGCTCAAATACGCGAAAAATAAGAGGTTTTTATAAAATATTGAATAGTAATGACTTATGTTTAAGGGGTAGTTTTCCGCATTGCAAAAAGCACCATTTCGGCTTGCGAAATGGGCCATTTCAGGGGCCAAAATAGGCCATATTGCATCCTGATATGGGCTTTATCGGACTGCGAAATGGGCAATATCGGAAAGCAAGAAGCACTTTTCGAACTATGGTATAGGGTATATCAAAAGGCTGTTCAGTACAAAATAGGCTTTATAACGATGTATTTAACATTCCTTTACACCTCTTTTGCGAATTTATTTTGTCAAAATAATGTCAAGAAAATTTGTAAATCGGACTCACGGGTTTTCAATAAATGCGATGATATGGGGCGCAGGAAAGGATACAAAAGATATGATTCGGACGGGAGATTATGATTTACCGACCGGGGAAATATCGATTTATTACTGCTATAATGTCAATTTGTAATGGCTGTAATGACGAGTTATTATTATGGCGATATAAATTCATTTAGTGACAATATCAATCTATTTTTTACACCAATAATAGTTTATCATTACAGCAATATAGATTTACCATTACACCAATGACAATCTTTTATCGCGGCGGTTTCAATTTTTTATTTCACGAATAATGATTTATCATTGCGGCAATATAGATTTATCATTAATCAGATATAAATTTATTATTAACCGATAATCATCCTGTCACTATTCACATCACCCCACACTGTCTGAAAATTTTCCGGCATCATACAGCGCATCTCGAACAAATCACTCCACGACAGAAATTATATCAATCCGAATATTCACCCGATTCAGCGTGGCTTCACGAATAAAATCTATTTTCACGGAATCACCATTGAGCCACACAAAGCGCGACAATGTCCATCATATTGGACATTCCGCGATACATTAATGTGCTTCTTTATTTTTTCATCAATATTTATCGGGAGAACAATGAAAGCCGTAAGCCGCGACGCTTACGGGATATACATAAACAAAAAAGGAACCGCTTGATGCAGTTCCTTTTGTGCGCTTCAAGATGGGCTTGAACCAACGACCCCCTGATTAACAGTCAGGTGCTCTAACCAACTGAGCTATTGAAGCATTTTTCTTAATTGCGATGCAAAGGTACGGCGTTTATTTCATTCCACCAAACATTTTCACGAAAAATTTCAAATTTATTTCAAAAAAAGTGCGTTTTTGAGGGTTTTACAGCGGAAAATGCGGCATTTTCGGTGCCGATTGGCGGATATGAGGGTTGACGTCTGGAGTTATTCATATTATTGCAGACAGGATTTTCTGATCATTTTCGGGGCTTATTCGGATTGTTTCCGTTCTGAAATCAAGGTCATATAAGTTGGATGCAAGAATCAACCATGGCGGATATAAGTATTGTGCAGACCGTATTCACGATATGAGAAAAACAATTCAATATGACGGAGAAAGCCGGTTTTTCATACCATATTCGCCATACATCCACACAAAATCTGGCTTTTCACCATGGCACATTATGAAAAATAAATACTTTTTATTTTGTACTGCCCGCAACTTACATTACCTTTGCAAAGCTTTATAAAGACTTACCACATTATATTAATATAAAAGCCGCTTATGAGAAAAATCATATTGTTCTGCGTGATGCTGCTTGCCACCACGACAGTTCTTGCCCAGAAAAACGATGACCACAACTTCAAGGTGGCCAAGAATCTGGAAGTATTCAACGCCATATACAAAAACCTCGACCTGATGTATGTCGATACGCTCGACGCCGACGAGGTCATCGGCAACGGAATAAAGGCAATGCTGAACAGTCTCGACCCTTACACCGAATATTATCCCGAGGACAAGTCGGCCGAGTTCAAGCAGATGCTTACAGGCAAATATGCCGGCATCGGCTCGATCATCAGCTATAACTTCACGCTCAAACGTGTAGTGATAAACGAGCCTTACGAGAACATGCCGGCGGCAGAAGTGGGCCTGAAGAAGGGCGACATAATACTAAGCATCGACGGCGAGGACATGACCGACAAAACAAACGCATACGTCAGCGAGCATCTGCGCGGCGACGCAGGCACCACTCTCGAGCTGAAGATACACCGTCCTTCCACCGACAAGGACATGACTTTCAAAATACAGCGCAAGGCCATACAGATGCCCGACCTACAATACTACGGCATGCAGGCAGGCGACATAGGCTATATAGATCTCAACTCATACGTCGGCGAGAACTGCGCAAAGGATTTCCGCCGCGCGTTCATCGACCTGAAGAAGCAGGGAGCGAAGGGTCTGGTGATAGACTTGCGCAACAACGGCGGCGGCTCTGTGCAGGAAGCGTTGTCTATACTGAACATATTCATCCCGAAAAACACCGAGCTGCTCTCGATGAAAGGCAAGATGCAGCGTTCCAACCAAACGTATAAGACCACCGTGGAACCGATAGACACGATAATGCCTATCGTCGTACTTGTGAACGAAGCAACGGCAAGCGCCAGCGAGATAACGAGCGGAGCGCTCCAGGATCTCGACCGCGCCGTGATAATGGGAACACGCACCTACGGCAAGGGACTCGTACAGGTGCCTAACGTGCAACTGCCTTACAACGGCAACCTGAAGCTCACCACCGCCAAATATTTCACCCCGAGCGGCCGCTGCATACAGGCAATCAACTACAAACACTCGCAGGGCGGATATACCGAACACGTGCCCGACTCGCTCACACACGAGTTCCGCACACGCAGCGGACGAATAGTGCGTGACGGAGGAGGCATAGAACCGGACATCAAGATAGAGCCCGACTCGCTGCCGAACATAGCGTTCTACCTGCAACAGGCGGACACAACCGACCAGATGTTCAACTATGTTGTGGATTACATAAAGAACCATCCTACCATAGCTCCGCCTTCAGAGTTCGAGATAAGCGACGCCGACTACGAGGACTTCAAGCAGCGTGTCATCAACAGCAAGTTCACTTACGACCGCGTGAGTGAGAAATGTCTCGAGGAACTCGTGAAACTTGCCAAGTTCGAAGGCTACTACGACGACGCCAAACCCGAGTTCGAGGCTCTGGAGAAGAAGCTGAAGCACAACATAGCCAAGGACCTCGACTTCGACTATAACAAGCAGAAGATAAAAGAGATTCTCACCTCCGACATCATCACCGCCTACTACTTCCAGCGCGGAGCCATAGAGAACAGCCTGCGATACGACAAACAGATGAAGGAGGCAATACGTCTGTTGAAGTCGCCCGAGGAGTATGCGGCGATACTGAAGCCCAAGGCCGAGAAGAAACAAACGCCCGAGAAAGGAGACAAAGACTAAAAGAACATATTTTAAACACACATAAAAAAGAGAGACATCCCGCAGTCGTCTTCCGACACTCAGGATGTCTCTCTTTTTTGAATCAACCTGTTATTTACCTTTCACACAACGTAGTGACGCCCTATCTCCTACCGTCACATACCGCTTTCTGCCCTGCTGAACGTCACGCGCACGTTTCCGCTGCCCAACGCCTCAGCCAGTCCTTCAGGGTTGTCTATCTGTCCCAACCGTGTGTAACTGTATCCGGAAGAGAACGTTTCGTAGAAAATCACCAGACACGTACTGCCATACAACATCAGGTCACCGGTGCGTATCGTACCCGGACGATAGCTTTCCACCGGCAGCGAAGTGTCAAGATAATAATACTTCTCGTTGCCGTTCAGTTCGCTCATATCCACGGTCAGCGGCATCAGAGCCGCAAAGGCACGCGCCGCATCTTTGTCGGCAAGTGTGGCGGCATACGTCCGTCCGCCAACGCTTATGTTTATTCTGTTACTCATAATGGTATCTGTTGTTTCCTCATTCCCGCCGTTTCCGTCGTCAGCAGTGTCGTTGTCAGTGCCCGGCGACGGCTGCACCGTATCCGGCATCGTAGGATCCTCTTCTGAACAGGCAGCGAAACCGCTTGCCATTCCGGCAACCGAAAGAGCGACGATAAGCTGTATAAGATATTTCATATCACGTTATTTTAAATATCAGATAATTGTCCTGACCTCACATGGGAAGCCATACGGCCAGCTACACATCCAATCGCGCCGCCGGCCGTCGTGCTGTCCTCATTCGCACAGATATGTGCGATAGAACTCCTCTATCTTGTCAAAAGGTATCTTTTCCTTGTTGTCGTACAGGTCGGTATGGCTTGCTCCCGGCACTATCACGAGCTTCTTGTTGTCACCTTTAAGACGTTTGTAGGCGTCCTCACCGAAATAACGCGAGTGAGCCTTCTCACCGTGAACCACCATCACCGCGCTGCCTATCTCGCCGATGTATGTCATCAGCGGCATGTTGAGGAACGAGAGCGCCGACGTTGTGTTCCATCCGTCGTTGGAGTTGAGCGAACGCTTGTGGTAGCCGCGCTTGGTCTTGTAGTATGCGTAATAGTCTTTCACAAACTGCGGAGCATTCTCCGGCAGCGGGTCAACCACTCCACCGGCACGCGCATACGTTCCGTTGCGGTAGTCTTCGGTGCGCTGCGCACTGAGCTTCTGACGGAGAGCGTGACGCGCCTCGGCGTTGTCGTCGGCATCGAAATATCCGTTTGCCGTCACACGGCTCATATCGTACATGGTCGAAGCCACCGTAGCCTTTATGCGTGTGTCTACTGCCGCCGAGTTGAGAGCCATGCCACCCCATCCGCAAATGCCGAGAATACCGATTCGGGCAGTATCGACATCGTTGCGTACCGACAGATAATCGACAGCCGCGCAGAAGTCTTCGGTGTTGATGTCAGGTGATGCCACATAGCGCGGACTGCCGCCGCTCTCACCTGTAAACGACGGGTCGAAGGCTATGGTTAGGAATCCCCGCTCTGCGAGTTCCTGCGCATAGAGTCCCGACGCCTGCTCCTTCACGGCACCGAACGGGCCACTCACCGCCACAGCCGGCAGCTTACCTTCAGCGCCGACGGGTTTATACAGATCGGCGGCGAGCGTTATGCCGTAACGGTTGCAGAAAGTCACCTTCTCATGACTCACCTTCTCACTCTTCGGGAACGTCTTGTCCCACTCTTGTGTAAGTTCCAGTTTCTCCATATTTATCTCGTTTTTTACAGTTGTCTGAGCACCGACAGCCGACGTGGCAGCCAGTAACGTAGCGGTCATTATAGCCTTTATGTTCATGTTTTCAGTATGTTTTGTTGTACGCTGCAAATTTATTCTTATTACCACAACGCCACGATACCTTCTTAACGGACATAAATACCCGTTTTACTGATTCGTTCCTTATGGCAGCGCCACGTCCGTATAAGATGTATGAAAACAGCAACGCCGCTCCGGAAAGCCGGAGCGGCGCACGATGGAAAGATGCCTGAAGACGACACCTAATATTATATATGCGCAGCGCGCGTGAGCATACTGCCTCAGCCTCAACGGTGCATCAGAGTATCGACGAAGCGCGTATGCCACTCACCCGTCCGCATGTCGCGCAGGCCGAAGCCTCCGCCGTCCTTATAGTTCCAAAGCGCCCACGATACGCCCAGCTCGTCGAGCACGCCCGTAAGATCGCCGAGCCACCTCAAGGCATCAGCCTCCGGCACACGGCTATACACCCCGAACTCGCCGCAGTATAGCCCCAGTCCAAGCTCGTCGGCCTTCTTCTTCGCCTTCATCACGTTGTCCTTAATGCGCTGACGGTCCCACACCGTCACCCAACCCTCAGCCAACTGTCTGTCGCGGCCGGTCATGGCGGCAAGTTCATCAGCCGTGACTATCTCACCGGGATAGTGCACCGTTCCGCCGAAATCCTTCTGTTCGGTCCATCCTGCCCTGTAATGTGTGAAGAAATAAGGCTCATAGAAATGGAAACTCAGTATGATGTTGTCGTCGCCCGCCGGCACACGCAGATGCTCAAACGTGGCTGTCTGCTGCCACATGTTCGAGCCCACGACTATCGTCCGGCTCTTCTCGCGGCTTCTGATTACGCCATACACCTTTGCCACCAGCTTATTCCACGCCTCATGGTCGGGCGCCACAGGCTCGTTCATTATCTCGTATGCAACGACGTCGTTGCCGTATTCATGCAGTTCGTCCGACAGATCCTTCCAAAGACTGCACAGATGTTCCTGGTCCTTCTCGCTGCTCCAAAGCGAATTAGTGCGTCCCTCGGCACCGGCGTTGAAGTCGTGCGCATACACTATATGCAGGTCCACAACCACCTTCAGTCCGTTCTTTATGGCATTCCTGATGCCTGCGTGCAATATGCCGAACACCTCCTTGTTGCGCGTGCCGTCCGCGTTCCACAACTCTTTTTCGTCAATCGGCAGCCGCACATGGTCGAATCCCTGTCGGGCTATCTCCTTAAAATCGTCGGCAGTGACAAACTCCGACTTCGGGATGTCCTTGTAGTAGCACTGCGAAAGCCAGTGGGCAATGTTCACACCACGGCCGGGCACGAAATCACCGGCCATACACACGATGCCCTTCAGGACCAGTGCGATAAAGAGAATAAGTCTGAATTTCATATTTATTGGGTTATGTTAGTAGTGCTGATTTAAATGAATAGCGCGTTCCGTGAACGCCGTTTAAAAATTATGTGAGTACAAAGATAGTGAAAGGTGAGCGCAATAGCAAATGGAAAAACGATGTTTTTACAGATTTTGATATTGCCGAACCCTATCCCATCCTATTATAATATATCGGAAAGCGAAGCGCAACCGCAAGCCATGGACAATAAAAAACATAGAACCGGATTCAATAAACATTTAACAGATTTAAGTTAAAAAATTTCCGAAAAAATATCCGTCTGACAACATAAAATAGAAAACGAAGAGGCGTAAAAAAGACTTTCGGAACATGATATTCGCGCAATCGTAAGTCGGTCGCGACACCATTGGCTTGCAAAAGAGCCCATTTCACAATGCGAAATGCCCCATATCACACCCCGAAATGGCCTTTATCACACTCTGAAATAGGCCATTTCGCAATGCAATAAAGGCTTTATTGCAAAGCACCCATGATGGTCCCGGCAGGGCATATCATATCAAGCGTCTGACTATCAACATATTATGCAAATGCTCAAAATTTCGCTTGTTTTCGCGCAAAAACCTTGTCCGACCGGAAAAATTCGAGTTTTGAGCACGTATAATTTAACTTTTGCGGAATCATAATTGAGAATAAGCAATTATCTAAGGTCCCGTTACTCACCGGCACGGCATCCACACCACCTGCCGCAACACGCATTTCCACATACGGCGCAACAGGTATGCGACAGCCACGAACAGCACCACCGGCCGTCAGTCGAACACGGCCGGCAACGCCAACATCTGGCGGGCGATGGTCTGAGCCATACGCTTGTGACCCGCGGCGTTAGGATGCAGACGGTCGGTCTTGTCGTTACTGAAATAGCGTGCGTGCGAATCGTTGAGCGGATAGAGCCCGCTCAGACTATTGAGGTCTATCACCGGCACGGCCCATACGCCGGCGGCTTCCTTCACCGCCTCGACATACTCGTCGAAGAACACGCCGATGCTGTTTGCGAAACGCTCGTCGGGCTGTATGTTGTCAGGGCCGAAACATGCGTAGGCACGGTGGATTGGCGTGAGCATGATAATCTGCTTATCGGGATAATTGGTCTTGAGAAAGTCCATCAGTATGTTTATGCGGCCCTTGAACGTGGCGTCGCTCATCACCGGCGTACGGTATTTGCGCACGGCCTTTCCGCCTCCGCCGACAACGGTCTCGCGCTCGCCCGTCTCGTACCATTCGCCTATGGGGACACCGCTGTTGTAGTCGTTGGTACCTGCGAATATCATTATTGCGTCCACGCTGTCGCCACGTTCCTCGAGCAGATGACGCGCCTGACCGGCAAGGTCGCTCATCTGGTGACCGTTGATGCCATACACCAGAGGCACGATGCCGAGCATGTCGGCCAGATATTCCCAGTAGCAGCAGGTGGTGCCTACGCGTTGGGCGTCGGTGATGGAGTCGCCGAGGAATGCCACACGGCGGCCGCGCCACTGGTTATTGGCCATGGTCTGACCGTCTGCGCCCATATTATGGGCGGCAAGCACCGGCAGCGGCACGAGCTCGGCAAGCAATATGATGACCGCCATGATGTATGCCGCGGATGTTCGTTGTAAGTCTTTCATAATACTGTGATTTTGTATTCTATGATATTTCCGTACCGGACAAAGTTAATGATTATTTCTCATTGAAGCACCCCGCAGCAATACTTATTTTCCGTAAAACAGACATTCTTACATCTGCCGCCATTCAGACAGCCGCCAATCCGGAATACAGAAACAGCCTCAACGTACCCATCGGTCTCACTGTCCCGACATATACATCGTACTACATATCTTTTATATCGGAAACTACATCTCCTTTATGTCGAAGAAATCCGCGTATCCTGCATCGCGATAAGACGCCGAACAGTTCTTCGGGACACGGAGCGTGGCACCCGTGACGAGGGTGAAGGTTTTCAGTTGATCTGATTCCACCATTTCAAATTCTGGAGGCGTAGTGCTCGGACAGTTCATCATTTTAAGTACAGGACACCCGAGGAACGCACGGTGACAGATGTACTTGAGCCCCTGCGGCATGGTGACGGAGACAAGTCCGGCGCACTCCGCGAAGGCAGAGTCGCTGAGCCGTTCTATCTGTTCGGGCAGTGTCACCTCGGTGAGCCTTGTATGGGCGAAAGCACTCTCGCCTATATATATTATGGACACCGGCAGGTTGATGTTCTCAAGTGCCGACCCGAGGAAGGCTTTATCGTCAATCTTCTGTATTCCTTCGGGCAATGTCACGCTCTTTATGTCGCTGCCCCAGAATGCGCCGCGGCATATTCTGAGACATCCGGACGGCACGGTGATGCTCTGAAGTCCTTTTGACGGCAAGGCATAAAGAACTCTTCTACCGGCATCATACACGGCTCCGCCGTCCGTGACGAAGTGGCTGTTGCCTTTCTCCACGGTGAGCCTCGTGATACCACTACATGCAGCGAAGCATGTGCCGAGAGTCTCGAGCGACGCCGGAAGCTGCAGACTTGTGAGCGATGTGCAGCCGAGAAAGGCGTCGTTGCCTATATAGGTGACACCGGACGGAAGGTCTATCGACGTGAGCGAGGAACACTCGCGGAATGCAAGATCGCCTATGTAAGCGACGCCTGAACCCATCTTCACCGAACGGAGAGCGGCACAACAGTGGAAGAGGGCCTCGGGTATGCTGTCAATGCCTTCGGGAAGCTCGACAGAAGACAGCGCACAGCCGAAGAACGCCGCGCTGCCTATCTTCTTCAGTCCCTTGCCAAGCTGGACAGAAGAAAGAGACTTGCAGGAGAAAAACGCGTTCTCACCTATCTCAACTACGGAAGAAGGTATGACGATGCTCTTCAGTCCGGAAGAACTGAAAGAGGCACCGCCGATATACTTCAGCCCTGAAGGAAGGGCAATGGATGTGAGGTTATCGGCACAGAGAAAGGCTCCTGTTTTTATCGAATCGACGCTCTCAGGAATGGAGACCGTCCTTGGATCCTTGTGGTAAAAAAGGTCCTCGCCAAGCGACGTCACACGGTATGTGGCGCCTTCGTGGCTCACCGTGGCCGGTATGACATAATCATGGACCGGCATGCCCGACGCGTCCTTGTCGTCGACAGCCGACACCTCAACCGTTCGGGGACTCGTCACCTTATAGGTGAACAGACCGCTTCTGAAACTTGTCTGCGCGTTCAGTGCGGTGCTGACAAGCGCAATCGACAACAACATAAACTTTCTCATAAGTCTTATTATTAAGGAACTACATTTTCACCCGGTTCATGTCATCCGCATACGTGGGACCAACATGACGTAAATATAGTCATTATATGCCGACATTGTTGCGCAGCCGGCGCGGTTTTAACACAATTAACAAAAAACACATATACAAAAAAAGGGAGACAGGCGCCGGAATATGCATTCCGTGACGTCTGTCTCCCTTTGAGATTATGATGTGGCCGCCTGCACGATGGCAAGCGACGACTCATCGTTTCATTATTTTACAAGCACCTTGCGAACCTTACCGTCAGACATCTTGACGATGTTGATGCCCTTAACGGCTACGCCCATCTTCTGACCGTTGATGTTGTAGCGTGCGGTAACAGTAGCGTTGCTGTCAGCGTCAACGCCATCGATGGCTGTCGGCTCAACACACTTGAAGCTGATGATAATCTGCTCGTTGAGGTCGCCTGCGGCATTCTTTACTACACCTGCCGGAATGACAACGGTGTATTCTTTGTCGTTCTCAACCTTGAACGAACAAGTGAATCTGTCGTAGTCAGCACCCCATACAGTGAGCTTGTTGTCGTTTGCACCGCCAACATTAGTGTACCATGCGTCGTCCGGCTTGATCTCAGTGCCGCCAACGAGTGCACCATCGTAAAGATTTACGGCAGGTGAAGACTCAACAACAGTGACAGGCTCGTCGAACTCTACATCGAACGACATTGACATCAAACCCGGTTCAACCGTGCTGTCGGTAGCAGGTGTGGTGGATACGGCTGTGAGTACGCCGTTGGCTGTCTCTACAATGTCGAAGTAATCGTCATAACCTGCATCGTCATAAGATGCCGTGCATCCTTTCGGAACATAGAGAGTGGCACCTTCAACGCCGTAGAACTGGCTCTCGTATGCATCGTATATCTCCTCAAGCTCAGGAGCTTTTGAGCCGAGACAGTTGACTGTCTTCAGGGCTGTACAGCCATAGAACGCACGGTTGTACATGAATTTGAGACCTGAAGGAATGGTTACCGTGGCAAGTTTCTCACACGCTGCGAAGGCTGCGCTGTAGAGAGTCTCGGTGTGGGCAGGCAGAGTTACCTCGGTGAGCTGTGTGGCTGCGAAAGCCTGCTCGCCTATCATCACGATGGATGACGGCAGGTTTATGTTCTCGAGTGCCGACTCGCAGAAAGCGTAGTTGTCAACAGCGAGGAATCCTTCGGGCAGAGTGACGCTCTTTATCTCGCTGCCTGAGAACGCACCGCCGTAGATACCGATACATCCTGACGGAACGGTGAGCTCGTAAAGTCCCTTTGTAGGTGCGGCGTAAAGCACCAGTTTGTCTGCGCTGTAAACCACTCCTCCATCTACCGTGAAGTTCTTGTTGCCGTCCTCAACGGTGAAAGATGTGATGCCGCTGTTGGCTGCAAAGTTCACACCTACTTCCTCGAGCGAAGCCGGAAGTTTGAGAGTCGTGAGCGAGGTGCACTCAAGGAAAGCGTCCTCACCGATGTAGGTTACTGTTGACGGAAGGTCGATTGACTTTAGCGAAGAGCACTCGCGGAACGCGCGGTCGCCTACATAGTTCACCTTGCCGTCTATCTTCACTGTCTCCAGTTTGGAGCATCCGTAGAACAGACCTGAAGGAATTGTCTCGATGCCTGCAGGAAGTTCAACAGATGTGAACGCACATTTGTAGAACGCAGAGTATCCGAGTGATTTCAGACCTGAGCCGAGTTCGATAGATGCAAGCGATGTACAGGTGAAGAAAGCGCTGCTTCCTATCTCCTCAACCGAGGCAGGAATGGTTATGCTTTTCAGTCCTGACGAGCTGAAAGCATAGTCGCCGATGTACTTCAAGTGTGAAGGAAGTGTTATCTCGGTAAGATCTTTGGCTGCATTGAAAGCACTGCCCTTGATTGAATCCACAGTCTCCGGAATGGAAACGGACTTGACATCGCTCCAATAGAACACGTCCTCACCGATGGCAGTAACGGTGTATGTGACGCCTTCGTTCTCAACCGTTTCCGGTATTACATAATCATAAACGGGTGTGTCCGACGCATCCTTGCTGTCGGCATCTGACACCTCAACAGTGTTAGGACCTGTCACCGTGTAGGTGAACAATCCGTTCTTAAAACTTGTCTGCGCACTCAGCGAAGCGCTGATAAGCACAAAAGCCGAAAGTAAAAGTTTTCTCATACTCTATAAATTTTTTAATAAATAAATGCTCAGAGGCTCGCATTTTCGTAAATGATGCGGCCGAACTGAGGAAATGCAAAGATAAATAAAATATGTATAAAACAAATCTTTTTGATATTATTTTAATCAATTTTGCGAAGGATTGAAACCCATAGTACTTATATTTCAACTATTACGGAATAGGAGGAACAACACTTCCGCCACCCGCCGGCAAACCCGATGCTGCCTGACATGATGCGGAGCACACACCGGAACGGAACGTAATACCCCGGAAACAGCAAAAATGTTTTCATAAAAAATAATAATAAAAAGTCAGATTTGTAGCTCATTCAACATTATTTAATTATCTTTGTCCGAATTTATTTTTATTAGATGTTATTTTAGATGAACGTAATTACGAAAACAGTATCATTACCTGATGGAAGAACCATCAGCATTGAGACCGGGAAAGTGGCAAAGCAGGCCGACGGATCATGTGTGCTCCGAATGGGCAACACAGTGCTCCTCGCAACTGTTTGTGCCGCAAAAGATGCAGTTCCCGGAACAGATTTCATGCCTCTTCAAGTAGATTACAGAGAGCAGTATGCCGCTGCCGGACGTTTCCCTGGTGGATTCACCAAGCGCGAAGGCAAGGCCGGCGACAACGAGATTCTCACATCACGTCTTGTTGACCGCGTGCTGCGTCCGCTTTTTCCTTCTAACTACCACGCAGAGGTTTATGTGAACGTCATGCTTCTCAGCGCTGACGGCGTTGACCAGCCCGACGCTTTGGCAGGATTTGCAGCATCAGCCGCTCTGGCTTGTTCAGATATTCCGTTTGAGTGTCCTATCTCTGAAGTGCGCGTAGCACGTGTTAACGGACAGTATGTTATCAACCCGACATTCGAGCAGATGAAGGATGCCGACATGGACATCATGGTTGGTGCCTCGGCAGAAAACATCATGATGGTTGAAGGCGAGATGAAGGAAGTGTCCGAACAGGATATGATCGGCGCCCTCAAGGCTGCCATGGATGCCATCAAACCGATGTGCGAACTGCAGACAGAATTGTCTAAGGAACTCGGCACTGACGTAAAACGCGAGTACTGCCACGAGGTAAACGACGACGAGCTGCGCGAGCAACTGCGCCGCGAGACCTACGACAAGTGCTACGCAATAGCTGAAGCCGGCGACCATGACAAGAAGAAACGTGAGGAAGCTTTCTCACAGATTGTAGAGGACTTCACTACTGCTTATGACGCCGCACACGCCGACCTCACTCCTGAAGAGCTCGAGGAGAAGCACGGAATGATAAGCCGTTACTATGCAGACGTGATGCGCGACTCTATGCGCCGCTGCATTCTCGACGAAGGCAAACGCCTCGACGGACGTAAGACAGACGAGATCCGTCCTATCTGGTGCGAGGTTTCACCGCTGCCAATGCCGCACGGAAGCTCTATATTCACACGTGGAGAGACACAGAGTCTCACAACATGTACACTGGGTACAAAGCTCGATGAGAAACTCATCGACGACGTGCTCGACCGCGGCTACCAGCGTTTCCTGCTGCACTACAACTTCCCGCCGTTCTGCACGGGTGAGGCAAAGGCACAGCGCGGAGTAGGTCGTCGCGAGATCGGACACGGACACCTGGCATGGCGTGCGCTGAAAGGACAGATCCCAGAGGACTTCCCTTACACCGTACGTCTCGTATCACAGATACTCGAAAGCAACGGTTCGTCATCAATGGCAACCGTATGTGCTGGTACACTTGCTCTGATGGATGCCGGCGTTCCGATGAAGAAACCGGTGAGCGGTATCGCAATGGGACTTATCAAGAACCCGGGAGAAGACAAATATGCAGTGCTGAGCGATATCCTCGGTGATGAAGACCACCTGGGTGATATGGACTTCAAGACAACAGGAACAAAGGACGGTCTGACCGCAACTCAGATGGATATAAAGTGCGACGGACTGAGCTTCGAGATTCTGGAGAAGGCTCTCATGCAGGCAAAAGCAGGACGCGAATACATCCTCAGCAAGCTTACAGAAACCATCGCTGAGCCGAGACCTGAGCTCAAACCGCAGGTTCCGCGCATCGTACAGATAGAGATTCCGAAGGAATTCATCGGTGCTGTGATAGGCCCGGGCGGCAAGATCATACAGCAGATTCAGGAAGACACCGGTGCTGTCATCACAATCGACGAGGTTGACGGCGTAGGCAAGGTTCAGGTAAGCGCAGCCAACAAGGACTGCATCGACGCAGCAATGGCTAAGATAAAGGCCATCGTAGCAATACCTGAAGTAGGTGAAATCTACGACGGTACAGTACGTTCGATAATGCCTTACGGATGCTTCGTTGAAATAATGCCGGGCAAGGACGGACTGCTCCACATATCTGAAATAGACTGGAAACGCCTCGAAACAGTTGAGGACGCCGGAATAAAGGAGGGCGACAAGATAAAGGTGAAACTGATGGAAATCGACCCGAAGACCGGTAAGTACAAACTCTCTCACCGCGTACTCATTCCAAAACCGGAAGGATATGCTGAGCATGAGCGTCGTCCGAGACCTGAGCGTGGCGAGCGTCGTCCAAGACCGGGACGCGAGAACGGCGAACGCAGAGGACAGCGCCGCTTCGAACACAAGCCGACAGAAGGAAACGACAAACACGAACCGAAACCGTTTAATGACAGTCTTGATCACAACAGTGACATAGACTGAAAAAACATATGACTAAAAAGTCCCTGCACAGGCACGTACCTGTGCGGGGATTTTCATTCACAAAAACAGATCCGAAAAAGAACAATCCTTTTATTTTTACCATAAAATTAAACCCGGACTTATTACATGAAAAAAAACTTTATCGCACTTATGGCTATTGCCATGTGCCTTACGGTGTGCAACAGGATCGGAGCACAGACAAAAGAACCCGTTGATTATGTGAACCCTTACATCGGAAACATCAGTCATCTGCTCGTACCTACATTCGCCACGGTACAACTTCCGAACAGTATGCTGAGAGTCTATCCGGCAAGAGCCGACTACACATCAGAACACGTGAACGGACTGCCGGTAATTGTAACAAACCATCGCGAGCGTTCGGCATTCAGTATCAGCCCAAGCCAAAGAGAGACACTGCATCCAGTGGTATCGGTGAACTACGACAATGAGCGCATAACACCGTATTCATTCGACATCGAACTCGACGACAACACAATGAGAGCACGCTATGCCGTGGACAGACAGAGTGCCGTATACGAGCTGAACTTCTACAAGAAAGACAAACCGGTGTATGTCATTGTCAACTCAGCCAACGGCATGATAAAAATAGGAAAGAACTACGTGAGCGGATATCAGCAGCTCAACGACAGAACAAAAGTATACATATATTTAGAAACAGAAACAACACCTACATCCACAGGAATACTCGCAGCCGACGGATTTGACGGCAGAACATCGATGGCACAGGGCAATAACGCCTGCGCCGTATTAAGATATAAAGACGGAACAGAGAAAGTACGCCTGCGCTATGGCGTGTCGTTCATAAGCGAGGAGCAGGCCCACAAGAACCTGATTCGCGAGCAAAACAGCTACGATGTGGACAAGGTGGCTGCGAGAGGACGCAAGGTCTGGAACGACGCTCTGTCCAAAATAAAGGTCACAGGAGGCAGCGACGACCAGAAGACAGTGCTTTACACTTCATATTACCGCACATTCGAGCGTCCGGTATGCCTGAGCGAGGACGGCCGTTACTTCAGTGCGTACGACGGACAGGTGCATGAGGACGGCGGAATACCTTTCTACACAGACGACTGGATATGGGATACATACCGCGCCGCACACCCCTTGCGCACACTCATTGAGCCGAAAAAACAGAGCTGCATCATTGAGTCGTACCTGCGTATGGCCGAACAGATGGAAACAGAATGGATGCCTACGTTCCCCGAAATAACCGGCGACTCACGACGTATGAACTCAAACCACGGCGTGGCAATGGTGGCCGACGCGCTTTATAAAGGCGTGAAGGTTGACGCAAAGCGCGCATTCGAATACTGCAGAAAAGGTATCGAGGAAAAGACTCTGGCTCCGTGGTCGGGCAACAAAGCAGGATGGATTGACGAATTCTACAAACAGCACGGATACATTCCCGCACTGCGCGAAGGTGAGAAGGAGACCGACCCCAACGTGTCCGACTTTGAGAAGAGACAGCCGGTGGCCGTAACGCTTGGCACGGCATACGATATGTGGTGCCTCTCGCGCATCGCCGAGTTCATGGGCGACACCGCAAAGGCGAACCATTACGCACAGCTCGGACGCAACTACCGCACCCTGTTCAACAGCAAGACGAGCTTTTTCCATCCTAAAGACAAGGACGGCAACTTCATAGAACCGTTCGACTACCGGTTCTCCGGCGGCATAGGAGCACGCGACGCCTACGACGAGAACAACGGATGGACCTACCGCTGGGACGTACAGCACAACATGGCGGACCTCATAAACCTTATGGGCGGACGCGAGAACTTCGTCAAGAACCTCGACCAGACATTCGCAGAGCCGATGGGAAGAGGCAAGCGCGAGTTCTACGAACAGCTGCCCGACCAGACCGGAAACATCGGACAGTTCACCATGGCTAACGAACCGTCGCTGCACATTCCTTATTTATATAACTACGCCGGCCAGCCGTGGAAGACCCAGAAACGCGTGAGACAGGTGCTCAAGACGTGGTTCCGCAACGACGTCATGGGTATTCCGGGCGACGAGGACGGCGGAGGACTAACCTCGTTTGCCGTATTCTCCTCCATAGGATTCTATCCCGTCACACCCGGTTTTCCTGCATACAACATCGGAAGTCCGCTGTTCAGCGACGTAAAGATATCGCTTCCCAACGGCAAGATATTCGAGATTGAAGCCAAGAACTGCTCCGACGAGAACAAATACATACAGAGTGCCACGCTCAACGGCAAGACATGGAACAAGCCATGGTTCAGTCACAACGACATAAAGAACGGTGGCAAGCTCGTGCTTGTCATGGGCAAACACCCCAACAAGGCATGGGGCGCCGACAAGAACGCCGCACCTCCATCGGCCGACATCGAGAAATAACGACACTGATACCGGGCTCCGCACCTTACGGAAGAATCATGATACTGCATAAAAACACAATGAAGGAATAACAACCTTCCGTTGTGCGGAGCCTTAAGAACACATACATAGCGCGGCACGACAAACGCCGCAGATGTCAACACCCCACTTATCCGGCTGCCGGGAACAGCCATATAGTTCCACATGTCATGAGAAACACTGCCGTGACTGCCGGATAAACTAACGGGAAAAGCTCTATTATTAAATTACCTTGATCACTTGTTTTACAATCAAAAATGACTAAAATGAAAAAATCTACAACTTTAATCGTCACGCTGTTGGCCGCTACCGCCGTGCAGGCACAGACCAACATAACCAACAGTGCGACAAGACAGGAATGGGGAGCACACAATTCCAACGCTGTCGCCATTGTCGTGAACAATGACGGACTGCGCGACCTTGTGGTTGCCGGAATAGGAAACAACACCACAAACGATGCCGGCGGACAAAGCTGGGAGAAGACAAGAAAGACACACGTGCTTACCATCGACCCCGCGAGAAGAAACAGATGGTTCGTCGTAGGCAACACCTACAACGATCTTTCTTACTTCAACGACGGCATAAACATCAACGTGGCCGACCGTCCTTCGCTCTCCGCCTGCGACATGAACCAGGACGGAATAATGGACATCGTGGCTTTCGAGACATCAGGAAGAACATACAACGAAGAACCGTTCATCGACAACATCAGCCGTGAAGGCATATTCTTAGGCAACGGCGACGGCACTTTCGAACAGTACAAGCCTGCGTTTGTCGATGCTAAAGACAACCCCGTGGAGTTCGACATGCGCTATATCCTCTCCGGAGATGTAGCCGACTTCAACAACGACGGTCTGCCCGACATCGTCGGAATAGGCTATCAGACCAACAAGAGCAACAACCCGAAGACATACACCGACGCCAATGTCATACTGCTAAACCGTGGCGGCGGAGTGTTCGAGGTGTCCTATTTCCTTACCGATCCTTATGTCATCGGATACGGACAGGACGGCAAGAAATATCACTTTGAGTGCGGACAGGTGCTTGCCTACGACTTCAACAACGACGGATATGTTGATTTCTTCATCAACTCCAACTCCAACGACCGTGAAGCTCTCGGCACAACAAACGGCAACGACAATCACTTCACCGACCTGTTCCTCAACGACCCGCAACATCCCGGACAGTTCCGCAGACAGTATGTCACCTTCGGCAGCATTCCGGCAATATCCGAAGGAGCCATCGCTGTGGCCGATTTCAACAACGACGGGACACCGGATATATTCCTCTCCGGATGGAGCAGCAACGGACGCGGAAAGTATGTTTACGGCATATACACAGCTACCATAGCCGACAACGGAACAGTGACCTACAAGTCGGAAGGCACCGCTGGACTGTCTGAAATGCGAGGACAGAACAGCACCAACCGCCAGTACGGCGCAATGGACTGGGACGGCGACGGCAACTTCGACATCTTCAACCTCGGCTGGTCGCCACGACTCAGCACACAGACCTGCCTCATAGGACTTGGCGACGGCAACGCTTCGTTCAACGAGAGCTACCGCGTGGGAGGCGGTTCGGAAGGATGCGTCGTATTTGTTGACTACAACGGCGACGGCGTGAACGATTATGTCACCCTTTCGCAGACCTCCGACGGAACCTTCTATTCGGGTCTCGACGGACTGGCAAACATATTCTCGGCAACCAACAACCCCAACAAGACGGTCGTGACACCTCAGATGCCGAAGAATCTGAAGGCTGAGACAGCCGACGGCAAACTCGTGCTCACATGGGATATGCCCGACGGAGCCATAGGCAACGAGACATTTGAATATTACGTAATGAACGCCGACGGAAAGACAGTTGCAGGCGGTAACTCGTTCATAGGCGGAGAGAAAGACGGCGTGCGCAAGGTAAACCAGCCTGGAAACGCATATAACGCACGCAAGGTGACCCTCAATCTGCCCGACGGAAGCTACACCGTAGGCGTGCAGACTGTGAACGCATCGTACAACGGATCGACATTCACAACCGTCAAAGCCGAGGTTACGGGCAGCACGGCAGTCACGCCCGAGGAGATGGTAAAGCCCGAAAAGCCTGAGGAAATCACCGATACATACAGCAATCCTGTAATAGACGTGAGCGCCCCCGACCCGACAGTGATACGCGCGGACGACGGTTACTACTATCTGTACGGAACTGAAGACACCCACAATACACCTATATACAAATCGAAGAATCTTGTGGACTGGGACTTCATAGGCACTGCATTCACCGACGCCACACGCCCGACAATGGTTCCTAACGGCGGCATCTGGGCACCTGACATCAACAAGATAGGCGACAAATATGTGCTCTACTTCTCTAAATCAGAATGGGGCAAGGAATGGGAGTGCGGCATAGGATGCGCCGTTGCCGACAGTCCCGAAGGTCCGTTCCTCAACGCCAAGAAACTGTTCATCAGCAACGAGATAGGCGTTCAGAACAGCATCGACCCGTTCTACATCGAAGACAACGGTCACAAATACCTCTTCTGGGGTTCGTTCCGAGGTATATACGGCATAGAGCTTTCCGACGACGGACTGTCCATAAAGGACGGAGCCAAGAAGTTCCAGATTGCAGGCACACTGACCGAAGGCACATACATCATAAAGCACGACGGCTATTACTACCTCTTCGGTTCGGCAGGCTCATGCTGCGACGGAGGCAACAGTACATATCATGTAATGGTGGCACGCTCTGAGAACCTCACAGGTCCGTATGTGAACAAGGTAGGCGAACGCGCCCTCGACAACCAGTTCTCCAACTTCCTCTACCGCAGTCCGGACGTTGTAGGACCGGGACACAACTCTGAATTCGTGCTCGACGACGCCGGTCAATACTGGATGCTTTATCACGGTTACGACGCCAAGGACACCGGCGCAGGCCGTAAGGTGTTCCTCGACAAGGTGACATGGGGCGAAGACGGATGGCCTGTAATCAAGAACCTGCGTCCTTCGGTCACGGCCGAGCGTCCTGTAATAAACGATCCTACGGGCATAGAGAGCGCCGAAAGCTCTAAAGGCAACAAGAATATGAGCGTAAGCCCGCGCAGAGTGCACGACAAGTTCACCATCACAATGAACAACAGCGACAAGTTCAGATGGCAGCTCGTGACCGTGCATGGCGAGAAGATGAAATCTGGCAAGGGCACCGGAAGCGTTGACGTTGAGGTGTTCGATGTTCCCGACGGACTCTATATCGTGAACGTACGCAGCAAGTCAGGTTCTTCAAGCGAGAAGATAATAAAATACTAAACACGTGTTTCCGTCAGGCGGAATATTCCGTTCTGCCGGCACGCTCAATCCATAACAGAAGGGACGCATCTCTAAGGTGCGTCCCTTTTTTCTTTATCTGTGCGCCTCAACTGTCGTGTTCAAGCAATCCGCCACCGATGTTTCCTGACCGAAAGACGGTCCGGCGGAAATTCAGCGCATATCTGTATAAATGAAAAAAACGGAGTTCTCATACCGTATAAACCGTTTTTCTGATACGGATAAATAACGCTCATGTCTGTCGGAACGAGACAGATACGGCATACTTTCAATTTATAACCGTATTCTGATTTTTACGACTCAGTTTCCGGTTCTACCCCGAAAAATAAGCGCGTATTTGCAAACTGACTTTCTTTCGGCCGCAAATACACGAAAAATAAGAGGCTCATATAAGATATTGAATATCAATGATTTAAGTTTAAGGGGTATTTCATCGCATTGCGAAAAGCACCGTTTCGGCTTGCGAAATGGCCCATTTCGGAGGCTGAAAAGCACCATTTCGCACCATGAAATAGGCTTTATCGCACCGCGAAATGGGCAATATCGGAAAGCAGAATGTATATTTTCGGACTACGGTATGGGGTATATCAATATGCGGTTCAGCCCGAAACAGCCGTTATTACGCCGGTTTTAACATTCATTCACACCTCTTTTGCGAAAATATTTTGTCAAAATTTTGTCAAGAAAAATTGTAAGCACGCCTCCAAAGTTTTCCCGAAAAGCGCTGTAACCGCGCATGAGTCGGGACGCATCCTTATTCTGATATGGCGCGCAGACATACCTACCGCACTGACTGTCTGTACGTCACGATAATTCAGTATTACGGAGCGCGCAGGACGCATACCGTATATTTCCATACCGCTCCGCGCCACACCGTTTCTTCATCACCACCCCACCGCCTGCATGACATTATATAAATAAAACCCACAAAAAAGCCATCCACGCTGTCGTCCTCTTGATTTTTATTGTATCTTTGTGCATATCTTATTATTAACTGACCACACCTGTCACGGCAGTACGACCGCTTACGCAGCAGGACTTTCCGCCAATCTACCGACAAAAGAACATACATCAAAATCACAACCTGATATGAAGAAACAAATATTACTGACCACGTGTCTGTCGGTTGCCGCAATACTTAGCGCAGCAGCCCAGACCATCAAACTGACAGACGCCAGATTCCATAAAGGCGACAATATGGAATGGAAAAACAGTTCGTTCGACGACAGCAGCTGGCAGTCGCTGTCCATGCTCAGACCATGGAACGAACAGGGCACTCAGAATCCCAACAACTACGCATGGTACCGCATACGCTTCACCCTGCCGCAGTCAATGCTCGACAACTCTGACGCGAAGGAGAGCGTGGTGTTCGACATGGGCAAGATAGACGATGCCGACGAGACTTATCTCAACGGTGTGCTTATCGGCAAGACCGGACAGACTCCCGCCGACAAGGGAGGATATGTCTCGGCGTGGGAGAACGTGCGCACCTACTCGGTGCCGGCAAAGAGCAAAGCCATAAAATGGGGCGGAGAGAACGTGCTCGCCGTGAGAGTGTACAACGGTAACGACCCCGGCGGAATGTTCGACGGCGGTGTGAGCATCAGCGTTCCCAACCGCATAGACTGCATACACACGACTTTCGCGCAAAAATCGTTCGGAGTGAAGCCGGTGTGCACAGCTACAGTTAAAAACACAGGCGGCTCAACCGCCAAGATGGCTATCGACATCGACGTGACCGACACCGAGAACGGACAGAGCCTGCAACACATAAGCAAGAAGCTGTCTGTAAAGGGCAACGGCACAAAATCGTTCGACCTGGCCTACGACAGAAGCCGCTGCGTGCAGATATCCGTCACCTGCACCGACGCCGTAAGCGGCAAGAAGAACACAGCCACATTCATTCCGAAATACATTCTCACCCCGGCAGCACCGGCCACGCCGCGCTACAACGGTCCGCTGGTTTACGGAGTGCGCCCCGGCTCACCCGTCATCTTCCGCATACCTATGTCGGGCGAGCGTCCGATGAAGTTCTCGGCAGTCAACCTGCCCGAAGGTCTGAGCCTCGATGCGGACAAAGGTGTGATCAGCGGAAGCATAAAGGAGCGCGGCGACTACGAGCTGACACTCATCGGCGAGAACGCCAAAGGCAAGACCGAACAGAAGTTCACGATAAAGGTGGGCGACAAGATCGCGCTCACGCCGCCTATGGGTTGGAACAGCTGGAACTGCTGGGGACTCAGCGTCTCGCAGGAGAAAGTGATGTCGTCTGCACGTGCCCTCATAGACAAGGGACTCGCCGACTACGGCTACAGCTACATCAACGTTGACGATGCGTGGGAGGCTCCGGAGCGCAACGCCGACGGAACCATCGCCGTGAACGAGAAGTTCCCCGACATGAAAGGCTTGGGCGACTGGCTACACTCCAACGGTCTGAAGTTCGGCATCTACTCTTCGCCGGGCGATCGCACCTGCGGCAACTATCTCGGTTCGCTCGGTCATGAGGAGCAGGACGCCAAGACATACAACAGCTGGGGCATAGACTACCTGAAATATGACTGGTGCGGCTACTCGCGCGAGTTCGACAAGTCGCGCGACCACAGCGTGGCGGCCTACGTCAGACCTTATCTCCACATGCAGAAATATCTGCGTGAGCAGCCGCGCGACATCTTCTACAGCCTCTGCCAGTATGGTATGGCGGACGTGTGGAAGTGGGGACACGCCGTGGATGCCAACTCATGGCGCACCACGGGCGACATAACAGACACGTGGGAATCGCTCTACGACATAGGCTTCGTGAGACAGGCTGAGCTCTATCCTTACGCCGAGCCGGGCTGTTGGAACGACCCCGACATGCTCATCGTGGGCATGGTGGGCTGGAGCGCAAACCTGCGCGAGACACGCCTCACCCCCGAAGAGCAATATACACACATCTCGCTGTGGTCACTCCTTGCCTCGAACATGCTCATCGGCTGCGACATCTCGCGCATGGACGACTTCACCATCGGACTGCTCTGCAACAATGAGGTAAACGCAGTGAACCAGGACATACTCGGCCGTCAGGCCAAACGCGAGGTGCTCGACGGCGACATACAGATATGGAAACGTCCGCTTGCCGACGGCAGCTACGCCGTGGGCATATTCAACGTGGGCAGCGAGAACGCCACGGTGGACTTCTCTTCCTACTTCGGAAAGCTCGGAATATCGAGCCTGAGCTACGTCCGCGACCTGTGGCGGCAGAAAGACCTCAGCACCACCGACACACGCTACTTCATCCCGTCGCACGGAGTGAAGCTCATCAAAATAAAATACTGAGCCTCAACGCCGGACACGCAATAACACGAAAAGGGCAGGCCTGCACGGTCTGCCCTTCAACGTATGAGCAAAAAATATCATCCGAAGAGCCTTATATACGAAAAAAAATGTGTAAGTTTGCATACTGAATACGAAAACAAAACACTATATGAAGATAAACCATAGATACAGCCACATCACCTTTGTAGCAATAATAGCCGCGGTGATGGCCATATCGTCGTGCAACGAAAAGAAGTTTCAGGTTACGGGAAACATAACCGACGCCAAAGACTCAATACTGTATTTTGAACACATGAGCCTCAACGGTCCGGTGACAACCGACTCAGTAAAACTCACCGGGGACGGTTCGTTCTCCTTCAGCGGGAAAGACGAGGGCACGCCGGAGTTCTACCGTCTGCGCATAGCAGGACAGATAATAAACATCGCTGTGGATTCTACCGAGACCATAGAGGTGAATGCCTCCTACCCCACCATGGCGTCAGGATATGACGTGAAAGGCTCATACGACTGCTCCAAGATAAAAGAGCTCGCTCTCATGCAGATGCAGCTGCAGCGCAACGTAAACGCCATAGCTGCCGACCCGACACTCAACGTGCAGGCAGTGACGGACAGCATAAACAAGGTTGTTGCCGCCTACAAGTACAAGGTAAAGAACGACTACATCTTCAAGGAGCCGATGAAGGCCTATGCCTACTTCGCCCTCTTCCAGACAATAAACATGGGCTACCAGACAATGCTCATCTTCAATCCGCGCAACAGCGAGGACGACGTGAAGGTGTTTGCCGCCGTAGCCACCAGCTGGGACACGTTCTATCCGAAAGCCGAACGCGGAGCCAACCTCCACAACATCGCGCTTGAGGGCATGAAGAACGTACGCATAATAAGAAGTGAGCAGGCAAAGAGACTCGACCCGAAAGTGATAGACACGTCAGGCATCATCGAAATAGCACTCAAGGACAACAAGGGCATCATGCGCCGCCTGTCCGACCTCAAGGGCAAAGTGGTGCTGCTCGACTTCCATCTCTTCTCTGCCGACGGCTCGGCAGACCGCATCATGATGCTGCGCGACATTTACAACAAGTATCATAAGCTCGGACTTGAGATCTATCAGGTCTCAGTCGATACCGACGAACACTTCTGGAAGACACAGACCGCAGCCCTGCCGTGGATAAGTGTACGCGTGGACGACAACAGCGCAAGCGTGCTCAACAACTACAACGTGCAGGCAGTGCCTACGTTCTTCCTTCTCAACAAGAACGTGAACGTAGTGAAACGCGACGCTCAGATAAAGGATATCGACGCAGAGATAAAGGCTCTTCTCTGACGATGATACGTAGCGGTCACGCACCGCCATATACAAAGCAGGGGGCTGAGACACCGTTTTGTCTCAGCCCCCTGCTTTTTCTTTAGCCCCGATGTTGGCGTGACGGCCGCGCGTCAGAAGCTGCGCAGCCACGCCCTGAGGTCGAGCATCATCTCTACGTGATACTTGAAAGAGCTCTGCAGTCCGTAGCCGTGTCCGCCCGAAGGATATACATAGAGCGCTGCCGGAACGTCGTGACGGAACAGTTCGCTGTAATAGTTCACGCCGTTAGACGGCTGCACTACGTCGTCATCGTCGCTCAGTATGATGCAGGCACGCGGTGTCGTGCGTGAGACGTGCATGTCGCTGCAATACATGCGCTCCGTCTTTTTCTTCACATCCTTGCCCAACAAATTGTCGCGCGAGCCCTGGTGTGCATATCCCTCCATCATGGTTATCACAGGATAAAACAATATCTGGAAGTCAGGCAGAGCGTCGCCGGTTGAGTGTGTGGCTATGGTCGATGCGAGATGTCCGCCGGCAGAGAATCCCATGATGCCCACATCATCCGGATTTATCTTCCAGTCGGTGGCGTTGCGGCGCACCATTCTGATTGCCTCCTCGGCATCGCTTACGGGCACATCAGGGTTGCCGTGCGGCATACGGTATTTCAAAACTATGGCAGCAATGCCCATATCGTTGAAGAACGGACCCCAGTCATAGCCCTCGTGTCCGAGCGCCAGATGCTCATATCCACCTCCGGGACATATCACCACCGCGCGGCCCGTAGCCGTCTTCTCGTCGGGCAGGAACACACGCACCTTGGCTGTGTCGCCCTTGTCCTCATTCTCCACACGCGCCTTGCCCTGCCACAAGTCCATATCAAACACTCTCTGGGCCGATGCAGTGAGCCAGGAGGCGGAAACTGCCAGCACCAATGCCATAATTCTCAATCTCATATTGTCTTGATAAATATTAAAACTATTTACTTGCAAAGATAACTTTTTTTTCATAATATTGCAGAATAAACGACCGACTAAAGGCTGGCCGGAATAAAAAAAGAGAAACTACAATCAACCCGTCATAATCATGCAGATAACCGAGAAATTCAAGTTCTGTCCGGTATGTGGCAGCAGTCACTTCGACCAGAACAGCGAGAAAAGCATCAAATGCGACAACTGCGGATTCGAATATTTCGTAAATCCGGCTTCATCAAACGTGGCTCTCATACTCGACGGCAACGGAAGGCTGCTCGTTGAGCGCCGCCTGAGAGAGCCAGCCAAAGGCACGCTCGACCTGCCCGGAGGATTCGCCGACGCCGAAGAGACCGCAGAAGAGGGCGTGGTGCGCGAAGTAAAGGAGGAGACCGGACTGCAAGTAACAAGTACGAAATATCTGTTCAGCCTGCCAAACACCTACCTATACAGCGGCATAGACATACCCACGCTCGACCTGTTCTTCCTCTGCGAGGTTGAGGACACATCGAAACTCAAAGCCGGCGACGACGCTGCCGAATGTTTCTGGACCGACATCGACGACATACACACCGAACTGTTCGGACTAAGTTCCGTGCGCCACGGACTGTCAATGTTCATCGAACAGATGAAAAACGGGCAGCAACCGGCACAAGATGGCGCAGTGGACAACATCTGACAAACGCCAAACATCATAAACCATGGGAAAGGTTCTCATACGCATCGCTACGGCGGCATTTGCCTTCATGGCTACCGCGGGAACGGCTTCGGCTGACAACTGGATCACGCCGATGGCCGACAACATATACGTGAGCGACATGTCCATACCGGGAACCCACGACTCCGCCACCGGCGAGGGCTTCGACGGATTTATCGGACTGCTCCTGGGCAACACCACGGCAAAGACACAAGACCTCACCATAAGCCAGCAGTGGGACTGCGGCATACGTGCCTTCGACCTGCGCCCGACGGTCGAGAACGGCGACAACGGCACTTACCTGCACATCTATCACGGCATTATAAAGACCGCGATGTCGTTTGAGGACGCGCTCATAACCCTGCGCGACAAGCTGAAGGAAGCGCCGGGAGAGTTTGCCATAGTGATAATGCGACACGAGAGCGACGCCAACAGCGACATACAGAATCAATGGGCGGCACTGATGGACAAATGTCTCACGTCGGACGCTCTGGCGGGATACATAGCCGAATTCAAGCCAGAACTCACCATAGCCGACCTAAGAGGAAAGATTCTTGTGATGAGCCGCGACACCTACGACAACGGTCCTCACGGGGCATACATCAACTCGTGGAGCCACAGCGACAACTATCTCGACCAGACAAAAGCCGTAATAAGCGGACCGGACGGACGCACTGAGCGGGCTCTCGTGCAGGACTTCTACGACTGCACAGGCACAGACGGAGCGGACAAGAAGAACGCCACGATGCTCAACATGCTCAAGGTGAGGATGGCTGCCACCTCAACACGATGGTGCATAAACCATGCGTCGGGCTACACGCTCAACGCAAGTTCAGACGGCTACCGCATCAATGCGTCAAACACCAGCAAGGCACTGATAGACTTCATCAGCTCGCCCGACAACGAGCCCGGCGCAACAGGAATAATCATGATGGACTATGCCGGAACCGACAAATCGGGAATATACAACGTAAAAGGACTCGAACTGACAAAAACCATCATTGCGCAGAACTCGCGCTACGCCCATGTTTCGACGGGAATCATCGACAACACAACCGTAAACACTAAGGTGAACGTGAGACAAAACACCATCTGCTCCGAGCTGCCCATGACCATATATCATGCCGACGGCACGGTGATTGCCAGCGATGTTACCGAGGCCGAAATACCGGACAAAGGTATATTCATAGTGAAAAGCGGCGACGACTGCATGAAGGTGCTCATGAAATGAGAGCGCAAGCGGCACGCATAATGTTAAATTTTAACTTAAATGACAGTGCTGAAAAATCTCCGTATCAAATCGCAAAACAGAAAACGGAGACAGCACGAAAACCATAAAACAGACGGGAAAAGCAATGATTGCACATCGCTTTTCCCGTCTTCAGTTTACGATATTGCCCATATCAGACCACGATAAAGCCCATTTCGGGGGCTGATAAAGCGTTAATCACCATGCGAAATGGGCCATTTCGCATGCCGAAAAAGGCTCTTTCGCAGCACGGTACGCAGTCATCAAAAACCACATTCGCACTATATCGCTGATTATCAATGCATTGTGCAAACCTCTTATTTTCTCGTTTTTTTCAGCCAAATGTATCTCTGCTCGAAAAAAACGATTCTCGCGAGGTTATTTTTAACATTCACTCATTTTATGATTCATTATATTCACATACGCCGTTTCTCATACCCTACACTGCCATGAAAACGTTAAGCCGCTCCCGCCACGCACACGACCTGTAACACCGTCTTCCGACACAAAAACCGACCGTGTACATATGAACAATTCGTCGGAAACACGCCATAACGTCACAAAAACGTATCAACAATACAGAAAAAACATCATTTTTTTCGAAAAATATTTGGTAGTTTGCCTCAAACTGTGTAACTTTGCAGCCGAAATCCTCACAAACAGGTTTTCTCGGGCTTATAGCTCAGTTGGTTAGAGCAACAGACTCATAATCTGGAGGTCCCAGGTTCAAGCCCTGGTTGGCCCACAAACAAAAGCAGTTACATCATTGAGTAACTGCTTTTTTTGTTTCCACACATCGCGATACAGGCCGCAATCCGCCGCATACATGTATATCATTAATTATCAAAATGTTGCAATCATAAAACGAGAAAAGGACGATATAAATAAAGCATGTGCCATGCCGACAAGTATTCGGATAACATGCAAAAGACCGGTTCGTGGCGGACGGTAGTCAAAAAATAATTCATATTCCCTGCCGATTTATCGTTTTTATAAATTTATTGCATATCTTTGCCTATGATGAATACGGCCCGGAGCTTTCTTATCATGCTGTGTCTGCTGTGCCTTACGGCTTGTCGCACGAAGGCATCCAATAAAGACGACGCGCTGCTGATGAAGCGCGTGTTCGCCTATGCCGCCACTATGGACACGGTGAAATTCGCGCCTAACGAGCTGTATTCGTACATGAAGTTCGACATAAAGACCCGCAGGCGCAACGCAATACTGATGGCTGTGCCGTCGATGCTTGCCGTGGCGCGTGGCGGAAAGCGCGAATATGTGGGCGAGAGCTATGCCAAGATGGTGTTCAGAAGCATGAACGACATGGACGTAACTAATATCCTCTCGCGCTCGACCATACCGCACAGCAGGAAGATCATGCCGACAATGCTCAAGTATCTTATTCCCGACATATACGGAGAACTGCTCATCGACAAAAACATCCTGTCGCCATTCTATCGCCGCAACAGGCGTTACTATCGCTATCGGGTGAGAGACAACGGCGACGGGACGGCGCACATATCTTTCAGACCGAAGCTCGACAACACGCGTCTTGTGAAGGGTACTGCAACGGTTGACGTGGCGGCGGGCCGCATAATCAGCATGTTCGTTGAGGGAGAATACGACATGGTGAAGTTCACCATGGACATAAACATGGGCGAACGGGGCGTCAGGACGCTCATACCCGAGAGATGCGGACTGAGCGCAAGGTTCAAGTTCCTGGGCAACGACATATCGGTGGACTACACGTCGATGCACGGTCTGCCGCGACTCATCACCGACTCGGTGGTGAACAAGAACGACACAGCACTGCTAAACCGCATACGACCTGTGGAGCTGACGCCTCATGAACGGCGTTTGTTTCACGAGCAGGACAGTCTGAGGACGGCAATAGCGGCTGACACTACGTCACGCCAGAAGAAGCAGAAGCTCACCGACATATTGTGGGACAACGTGGGCGAGCACCTGCTCGGACGCATAAAGTCTAACTTCGGCAGCAACAATCAGGGTTCGGTACGCATAAACCCACTGCTCAATCCGCTCTACTTCGGATATAGCGGCAACAAGGGTTTCGTGTACAAATTCGATGTCCGCGGCAGCTATTACTTCTCTTCCAACAGTCTGATATCCACAAGACTGAAGGCGGGATACTCCTTCAAGCAGAAGCGATTATACTTCGATCTGCCCGTGACCTATTATTTCAACCGGCGACGCAACGGATATGTGCAGTTCAAGATCGGTAACGGAAACCGCATATCAAACTCGAGGGTGCTCGAGGCCGTGAAGGGTCTGGTGGGCGACTCTGCCGCTTCCAAAATGAAAAACATGAGCTATTTCAACGACTTCAACCTACGACTGTCGGGACATTACGACCTGTCCGAGAAGCTGAGTCTGCAAGCCGGAATGATGATACACCGCAGATCGGCACTCAACGAAAAGGCTTTCATGAGTCTGGGAATGCCTTCGACATACACTTCCGTGGCGCCGATGCTCGAGGTGGAATACCGCCCGCTGGGGTTCGGAGGGCCTGTACTGACAGCCAACTATGAGCGGAGCATCAAGGGACTGCTGGGTGCCAACCTCGACTATGAGCGCTACGAGATAGACGGACAATACATATGGAACATCTCGGCACTGCAATCGCTGCAGATGAGAGCGGGCACAGGATTCTACACTCACCGCGGAAAGGACCGGTTCTTTCTCGACTACACCAACTTCCACGAGAACAACCTGCCGGGCGGATGGTATGACGACTGGGCGTGCGATTTCGAACTGCTCAACTCCAACTGGTACAACTCGTCGCAATACTACGTCAGAACAAACCTCACATATGAGTCGCCGCTGATGATACTGGCATGGATTCCGCTGGCCGGTCATTTCATAGAGAAGGAGCGGATATACGTCAATGCGCTCACGGTGAAGGACCTTCATCCTTACATGGAATACGGATACGGCTTCACCACCCGTCTGTTCTCCACCGGAATATTCGTGTCGCAGAAGAACGGTAAGTTCGACGGCATAGGCTTCCGATTCGGTGTGGAGCTGTTCAGACAGTGGTGACAATATGGCACACGCATGAGTTTCTCTCCGCCAAGCATTGGCCATACGCCACACAAAAGAATGTAAACACGACCGTCACTGTCCCGGATACATCTTAAAAATAAATAAATTTATTTTGCGCTGCACCCTATTTGCATTATCTTTGCATAAGATATAGCGGCACTCGGAAAACTGAAAGTAAACTTCCTTTCCGCTCGTTGGCAATATCTTTAAATAAATATATACAGACATTACACCCAATTAATGACAACGTAAAGACATACGCTCATTTTTTAAACACTATATGGAAACAGAAAAACAGAAATCTCTTTCGAATGGTCTGAACGACCAGCAAGTGGAACAGAGCCGGAAACAACACGGCGAAAACGTACTTACACCGCCTAAGCGCACTTCTTTGCTAAGGCTTTATCTCGAAAAATACAATGATCCGATAATCAGAATACTGCTCGTAGCGGCTGTGGCTTCGCTCGCGCTGGCATTCTTTCACAACGACTTCATAGAGACAATAGGCATCGTGCTGGCGATAATCCTTGCCACGACAATAGGATTCTACTTCGAGCGCGACGCCGCCAAGAAATTCGATGTGCTCACGGCACTGGGCGAGGAATCGCCTGTCAAGGTGAGACGCAACGGCGTAGTGACAGAGATTCCGCGCAAAGAAGTCGTAGTGGGCGACGTAATCATCATCGAGGTGGGCGACGAGATACCGGCAGACGGACGCCTCATCGCATCAACAGACCTGCAGATAGACGAGTCGTCGCTCACGGGTGAGCCAATCATAAGCAAGCATGTGGTGACCGAAGATCGGCCTAACGACAAGGAGGCCACTTATCCGTCGGACACCGTTCTGCGCTCTACAATGGTGATGAACGGCAACGGAGTGGCTGTCGTTACTGCCGTAGGCGACGAGACGGAGATAGGTAAGGTGGCACGCAAGGCCACGGAGATGACCGACGTCAAGACGCCTCTCAACATACAGCTCGGCAAACTCGCCAAGCTCATAAGCAAGATAGGAACAGCCGTATCGGTAGCGGCTTTCGTCATATTCCTCGTCCACGACATACTGACTAACCCGCTATGGCAAGGCACAGACTATCTGTCGATGGCCGAGGTGACGCTCAACTACTTCATGATGGCCGTGACACTCATCGTCATGGCAGTGCCCGAGGGTCTGCCGATGGCCGTGACACTTGCTCTGGCACTCAACATGCGACGCATGCTCAAGAGCAACAACCTGGTGCGCAAGCTGCATGCCTGCGAGACGATGGGCGCCGCAACGGTGATATGCACCGACAAGACCGGAACACTGACACAGAACCGTATGCAGGTGGCCGACATGGCTGTGACAAGCCATGAGGAGCTGCTTGACAGCGCAATAGCACTCAACTCTACCGCCAACATCGACAATGACGGCAAAGGCATAGGCAACCCTACTGAGGCTGCGCTGCTGTTGCGTCTGAAGAGCAAGGGCGGCGACTACGTGAAGATGCGCCAGGAAGGCGAGATAATCGACCGTCTGCCGTTCTCGACAGAGCGTAAATACATGGCCACTGTGGCAAAAGTCGGCGGAAAGGCATGGCTGTTCGTAAAGGGAGCGCCAGAGATCGTGATGGGATTCTGCAACATCTCAGACGAAGAGAAGGCCAAGATAACAACACAGCTGCGTGCATATCAGAACAAGGCGATGCGCACACTGGCATTCGCCTGCAAACAGACCGACAAGATGGATGTGTCCGGTCTCACGCTCCAGGCAGTGGCTGCGATAAGCGACCCGCTCCGTCCGGACGTTCCGGCTGCCGTAGGCGAATGTCACTCGGCAGGCATAAAGGTGAAGATCGTTACCGGCGACACATCGGCAACAGCCGTTGAGATAGCACGTCAGATAGGTATATGGAAGGCCGACACGCCTGCCGAGGACCAGATAACAGGTCCCGACTTCGCCGCGCTGAGCGACGAGGAGGCTTACAAGCGCGTGGAATCGCTCAAGGTGATGAGCCGCGCACGTCCTACAGACAAGCAGCGTCTGGTACAGCTTCTGCAGGATCACGGCGAGGTGGTTGCCGTCACCGGCGACGGAACAAACGACGCTCCGGCACTCAACCACGCCCATGTAGGACTGTCGCTCGGCTCGGGTACGAGCGTGGCAAAGAACGCGAGCGACATCACTCTGATAGACGACTCGTTCCAGAGCATCGTAAAGGCCGTGATGTGGGGACGCTCTCTATACCGCAACATACAGCGTTTCATCTACTTCCAGCTCATAGTCAACGTGACGGCTCTGCTGCTTGTGCTCGGCGGATCGATCATAGGTACGGCGCTGCCTCTCACCGTCACACAGATACTTTGGGTGAACCTAATCATGGATACGTTCGCAGCCATGGCACTGGCATCGCTTCCTCCTTCGCACGAAGTGATGAGAGACAAGCCCCGCAAGCAGACCGACTTCATCATAAACCGCAGCATGGCCTACGGCATATGGATTCTGGGAGTGCTTTTCTTCTGCGTGATGATAGGAATGCTCATCTATTGCGACAAGTACTGTTCAGGTCCTGACGGCATCAGTGTCAAGGCTCTCACAATATTCTTCACGGCATTCGTGATGATACAATGGTGGAACCTGTTCAACGCCAAGACGCTCGGAACCAACCACTCTGCCTTCCACGGGCTGCTGAAGGATCCGGGACTGCTGCTCACACTCTGCATCATCCTCGTGGGACAGTGGATCATCGTGACATTCGGAGGCAAGATGTTCCGCACCGTTCCGCTCACCGGCGACGAATGGTTCAGAATAATCGCCGGCACATCGGTTGTGCTTTGGATCGGTGAGATAATAAGAGGCGTGAAACGACTTTTTAATAAGAATAAATAAAAGTGATGCCTCCGCAACAGCATGCGAGGCATAAACAGATTGGAATGAATACAGTATATTTGAAAAACGACATGCTTCCGATGCAGCCGTGCGTGGCCACCATCGGCTTCTTCGACGGGGTGCACCGGGGGCATCAGTATCTAATCAGACAGGTGACCGATGAAGCCCGTGCGGCAGGATTGCAATCCACCGTAATCACTTTCGACCGTCATCCGCGGCAGGTGCTTAACAGCGACTACATTCCGCAGCTGCTTTCCACGCCTGACTCAAAACTGCTCTTGCTCTCGAAGACGGGTGTCGACAACGCCGTGGTGCTGCCCTTCGACCGTGAGATGGCTGCAATGAGCGCGCAGGATTTCATGAACAACGTGCTCAAGGACAAGCTGAACGTACGCAAACTGATAATAGGCTACGACAATCATTTCGGGCACAACCGCGCCGAAGGGTTCGGCGACTATGTACGTTACGGCCGTGAGGCAGGCATAGAGGTGATTCAGGCCAACGCGTTCACCCTGTGCGGATACAACGTAAGCTCGTCGGTCATCAGGAGATTCCTGCAGGACGGCGAGGTGGAGATGGCCGAAAAATGTCTCGGCTATCCCTACACCATATCGGGAATAGTGAAAAAAGGCTTTCAGCAGGGACGCAAACTGGGATTCCCCACCGCCAACCTTGACCCGTCAACCGTGGTGCAGATGATACCGGCATACGGAGCATACGCCGTCACCGCACGCATAGAACAGAGCCTGGCAATGCGTCCTGCAATGATGAACATCGGTACACGACCCACGTTCGGAGGCAACGATGTGTCGCTGGAAACGAACATCTTCAACTTCAGCGAGAACATATACGGCAAACTGATGCTCGTATCGTTCATCCACAGAATACGCGGAGAGCAGAAGTTCGACAATGAGGCACAACTGCAGGAGCAGCTGTGCATGGACAAAAAGATGGTAGAACAACAATTCAACAAAGATAAGGAAGAATGAAAACAACTGTGCAATACGCCATGCAGGCGGCCCTTTGCTTCGTGGCTTTCGTCATCATACAGTTCGCGGTGATGCTGTGCACACGCATGATTGTGAAGGACATCACCCTCAATGCCACGGCACTCATAGTCAGCTCGCTTGTCGCAAGCGCCATCACCATAGCCCTGTTCGCGTGGAGACGGTGGACAGTGATGTCGCGCAATTACATCTATTCGCGTCCGTGGAGCTCCTTCGTGTGGATCATAACAGCCGCCATCGGCATAATACCTCTGTCGTCGCTCCTGCTCGACTTCTGCGGTCTGCGCATCAGCGACGATGCCGTGCGCATATACGCAAACATGATAAACCATGAATTCGGATACATTACCATCGGCATCATAGCCCCCGTGGCTGAGGAGATAGTGTTCCGCGGAGCCATTCTGTGCGCACTTCTGAAGATGTTCGACAAGCGCATGCACTGGGTGGCAATAGCCGTTTCGGCGGTATTGTTCGGCATAGTGCACGGCAACATGGCGCAAGGTGTGAACGCGACGCTTATAGGTCTGCTCCTGGGATGGATGTATTATAAGACCGACAGCATTGTGCCCGGAGTGATATTCCACTGGACCAACAACACCATTGTGTATGTCATGATGAAACTGATGCCGGGCACATACAGCATGACGATGAGCGAGTTTTGTGGCGGAGACACACGCAAGATTGCCATACTGGCCGTTTGCGCGCTCTGTGTGCTCATTCCGTCAATCTTTCAACTGACAGCAAGGCTGAAGAAGAAATAAGCCTCAGAACGCACTAAAACGTGCCAAATGAAATCTAAGCACGGACCAGTCTTAACGGAATACTGCGGTATAGCCGACTGATCCGCGCTTTTTCTTTCTGCCGAAAGAAACCTATATTGGTAACTTTCAATCCGTAACTGGTTTTCGATTTTTTCCCTCAGTTTACTGACATACCCCGAAAAATAAGCGCGTATTTGCGGCCTTATCCTACGTCGAACGCAAATACGCGAAATATAAGAGGTTTCCATAAACCGTTGAATAGCAATAACTTATGTATAATGGGTATTTTCCTGCGTTACAAAAAGCACCATTTCGGCATGCGAAATGGGCCATTTCAGGGTGCGATATGGTGCTTTTCGGCCCCTGAAATGGGCTTTATTGCATGATGAATGGGGCAATATCAGAACGCGGGACGAGCTTTTTCGGACTATGACATAGGGTATATCAAAAGACGTTACGGACAGGAATAGGCCTTATAAGACGATATTTAACATTCATTCACACCTCTTTTGAGAAAATATTTTGTCAAAATAAAGTCAAGAAAAATTGTAAGCTCACCGTCCGATTTGTTCTAAAATATATCGGTAGCAGGCGTCAAAAGAGCTACGGAAAGCAGCTTTCTGTCTTGCGGAAAAGACCTGCCGTTTGCGGCAGCACGAATTCATCATTGTGCGAGCCCCATACCATCACTCTATATAACCGCCCTGCACCGTATGTAAACATTCCTTTATCATATAATCATTTGTGAATGAAATCAAGCACGACAGCATTTTCATCAAGCATGGAAACACATCTTTGAATATGAGGGAACAATACCACAGACACGCGGAAGCACTCCTCCGTACGCCAAGAAGCACTCCTCCGAACACACGGAAACGGCCATACAAAAAAATGACCGCCGGCACATAATTAAAATGTACCGGCGGTTTTCAACGTTAGTATGTTATGAAAAATTTGAGAGAACTTGAAACTTCACAGTTTCGTCTTTTGTTTTACTAAACATGATTATATAGAAAGCATAGAAAAAATCTACTTTAATATTGCCGGTGTCTCGAACTTCATGTTGTTCAGACCCGACTGTTTGAGAGTGTCTGTGCGGGCAGAATCGTTAAGCGCTACCGAGACTCCCTGAACCGGACGTTCGAAACTCGTAACGTTGGTATAGTCGTCATCGCGGAACGAAGACTGCGCTGCATTGCTCAGTGTGAGTATTATGGCTACTACGGCAGCCGCCTTGAACAACGGGGCAAACCTCTGGCCGATGGTGAGTACACGCGCCTTTACAGGACGCGGACGCTCGATGATGGACATAAGCTGCTCGTCGAAGTCATCGCCAAGGACATCTGTCGCAGGCTCAGTCTGCTCATATATAAACAGGCAACGATACTGTTTCAGCTCTTCAGGCACGTTCGGCTGGCTGAAGAACGAGCGCAGTATCTGCTCTTCCTCAAGCGAAGTCTCCCCCGCCCAATAACGTTCCAGAAGCTGATTTATATACTTATAATCCATAATTGTCAAATTCCTTGATTTTCTGTTTCACCGTCTGACGGGCTCTGAAGATGTTTACCTTTACCTGTTCTTCGGTTATTCCCATCACGGCGGCTATTTCCTTGTATGACTTTCCCTCGAAATCGCGCAGCTGCATACAGCTTTTCTGCTTCTCGGGCAGATTGTCGAGCAACTGCCTTACAATCGAGAGTCGGTCCTTGAGAGTTGTTTTTTCCAAGGGGTCTGACGCGCTGTCGGCTTTCTCTACATATCCGCTGTCGAGCGTATTGTTCTTTCCTTTGAGCATCCTGACTCTGTCGAGCGCCAGATTCCGGCAAATAGTAAGGCTGAATGCTTCTATTGATTCAATCTCACTAAGGCTCTCCCGCCTGTTCCAGATCTTAATCAGTGTGTCCTGGACGATATCCTTTGCTTCCTCAGGATCCATCGTTATGCGCAATGCAAGCCGATAAAGAATGTCTTTGAGCGGCAGAACATCGTTGCGGAAACTGATATTTCTCATCTGATATCTGTTTAAATGACGTTTGTAGGAATTAAAAGTTACAGTATTCTGAGATAATTTACGCTTTTTAACATTATGCTTTCCGTGTCACGTCAGCAATGATATAGCGTATTTGTATGTATTTCAACACTTTGTCGGTCGGTCTGCTCCTTTTATTATTTCAGTCAGCTCTTTTTATTAATTATGAGCGGAGCATATATTTTTTACGAATGAACCGTACATTATTTATGAGCAGACCATTTATTTATTATGAGCAGACCGATTGTTTTTTATGAGCATGTCGTGAATCCGTCAGGAGCGGATTGTCTGTCCGGACGGGGCTTTCAGCCTAATCACTTGCTTATCACCGTGCCATTGCCTGAACCGATGGCCGTGACAGATGTTATCACAACCTGTCTCACTCCGGCGTCAACAGCATTGAGCGCATTCTCTATCTTAGGCATCATGCCGCCCGATATCGTCCCGTCAGCGACATATTTCTCGTAGTCGGAACGGGTGATTTGCTCTATCACGCTGTCGTCATCGTCGGGATTGCTCAGCACTCCCTTCTTCTCGAAACAATACACCAGCGTCACGTCATAGTGTCCTACGAGAGCCGTAGCCACCGAAGAAGCGATGGTGTCGGCATTCGTATTGAGCATGCTTCCGCGTCCGTCGTGGGTCAGCGGAGCCATTACAGGCGTCACTCCGGCGTCTATGAGCATCTTGAGGCGGTCGGCATCAACTCGCCGCACATCGCCTACGAATCCGAAATCCACGCCATCAACCACCGGTCTGCGGTCTGATCTTATCACGTCCATATCGGCTCCCGTAAGCCCCACGGCATTGATTCCACGTGCCTGGAGACGCGCCACGATGTTCTTGTTTATCAGTCCTCCGTAAACCATCGTGACCACCTCAAGCATATCCTTGCCCGTTATGCGGCGTCCGTTCACCATACGGCTCTCTACACCGAGAGCCTCAGCCACCTTCGTAGCGCGCCTTCCGCCACCGTGGACAAGCAGTTTCGGTCCTTCAAGAGCCGCGAAATCGTGGAGCAGAACCTCAAGGCGTGCCTCGTCCTCCACCACTGCTCCGCCTACCTTAACTATCGTTATATTCTTCATAACACCCGTTTATTTTATTCCGAAAGCACCCGTCAGACAAGCCTACCGGCAGGCGCTATACGATGAGCAGGCCGGTGATAACCGTCCTGCCCGTGAGAAATCATTATCGTTTCATTCAAGATAAGTATATCCGTAAAGTCCAGAGCGATAGTTAGATAGGAACTCCTTGCCCTCTTCGAGCGATATCCTACCCTGCTTAACGCTCTTTGTCACCCAGGTCTCGAGCTGACGCACCAGTTTCTTAGGGTTGTACTGAACATAGTCGAGCACCTCTTCCACCGTCTCGCCGTCGAATATCTGGTCTATGTGATAGCCGTTGTCCTTCACGCTTATGTGCACGGCGTTGGTGTCGCCGAACAGGTTGTGCATGTCGCCGAGTATCTCCTGATAGGCTCCTATGAGGAATACTCCGAGATAATAATCCTCGTTTTTCTTCAGCGTGTGCACCGGCAGCACATTCGATATGGTGCGGTTGGTCACGAAGTTGGCTATCTTTCCGTCGGAGTCGCACGTGATGTCCTGCAACGTCGCGTTGCGTGTAGGACGCTCGCCGAGCCTCTGTATAGGCATTATGGGGAACAGCTGGTCGATGGCCCACGAGTCGGGCAGCGACTGGAAGAGCGAGAAATTGCAGAAATACTTGTCTGCGAGGATCTTGTCCAGACGCTTGAGCTCCTCAGGCATGTGCTTGAGCGACTTCGACAGATTGTTCACCTCGCGGCACACACTCCAATACATGCTCTCTATCTCGGCGCGTGTCCTCAGGTCAACAATGCCGTGAGAGAACAGTTCAAGAGCCTCCTCGCGTATCTGTTCAGCGTCGTGCCAGTCCTCGAGCATGGTGCGTGAATTAAGGTTGTCCCATATTTCGTAAAGGTCTTTGACAAGCTGATGATCCTTCTCGCTGGGCTCGAAGTCCTCCGACATCTCAGGAAGCGACGCCGTCTCGAGCACATCTATTATGAGCACCGAGTGGTGGGCGGTAAGCGACCGGCCGCTCTCGGTTATGATGTTCGGATGATCGATGCCGTTCTTGTTGGCTGCATCTACAAAAGTATATATACAGTCGTTTACGTATTCCTGGATTGAATAGTTCACCGAGCTCTCACTGCTGGGCGAGCGTGTGCCGTCGTAATCGACTCCAAGTCCGCCACCGCAATCCACGAAATCGACGTTATAGCCCATCTTGTGAAGCTGGACATAGAACTGCGCAGCCTCGCGCAGCGCCGTCTGTATGTGGCGTATCTTGGTTATCTGACTGCCGATGTGGAAATGGATGAGACGCAGCGAGTCGTGCAGATTCTTCTCGTCGAGTATCTTCAGCGCCGTGAGCAGCTCGCTCGAGGTAAGTCCGAACTTGCTGGCGTCGCCTCCGCTCTCCTCCCACTTGCCCGATCCACTCGACGCAAGTTTTATCCTTATGCCGAGGTTCGGCTTCACATTGAACTTGCGCGCGGCCTTGGCAATGATGTCAAGCTCGTTGAGTTTCTCGACAACAATGAATATTCTCTTGCCCATTTTCTGTGCCAACAGCGCCAGCTCTATATAGTTCTGGTCCTTATATCCGTTGCAGATGATGAGCGAGTCGCTCTGACACTGCAGCGCGATGACGGCGTGCAGCTCGGGCTTTGAACCGGCCTCGAGTCCCAGATTGAACTTACGTCCGTGCGAGATAATCTCTTCCACCACGGGCTGCATCTGGTTCACCTTTATAGGATAGATGATGAAGTTCTCGGCCTTGTAGTCATATTCCTTTGCGGCAATATTGAAGCAGTTAGCCGTTTTCTCTATTCTGTTGTCCAGAATATCGGGAAAACGCAGCAGCACCGGCGTAGTAACGTCGCGCAGAGCAAGTTCGTCCATAACATCACGCAAGTCGATCTGCGTATCGTCCTTGCATGGTGTAACATAAACATCACCCTTGTCGTTGATGCCAAAATAAGAAGTGCCCCATCCGTTGATGTTGTACAGCTCCTTCGCGTCTTCAATTGTCCATTTCTTCATTGATGTCGTTTTTTATTCGTAAGTAGGCTTTAGGAATTATATTTATTTTATTGTTGTGACACAGCCGGCAAAACTCCGGTCTGCCTTACGGCCCTGTTGTCAGATGCAAAGCAACTCGCGCAGTTGTGCCACGGTGTTCTTTATTTTCAAATGATTGTCGAGCAGGCTGACGTCAAAAGTGTGCAACGCCTTCGAGTAGAAAGGCTCGCGCACCTCGAGCTGCTGCCGGACAAACGCCTTCACCTCGTCGGGCGTCTTGCCAATGAGCAGCGGACGCACCGTGCGTCCCATCTTCAGATGCTCGAAAAGCACGTCGGGCGTGGCTTTGAGATATACGGTCACGGCGCGGCTGTTCATGTATTCCATGTTGTCGAAGAAGCAAGGCGTGCCACCTCCACAGCTCACCACCACATTCTCGAACTCCGCTACCTCGTGCAGCATGTTGCGTTCTATGCGTCTGAAACCGTCCTCGCCTACTTCGTCGAAGATCTGTTTGACGGTGCGGTGCCTGCGACTCTCTATGTACCAGTCAAGATCATAGAACCGTCTTCCGGTGTCCTGCGCGAACGCCTTGCCCACGGTTGTCTTGCCGGCACCCATATATCCAAGAAATATTATCGGTCGGTTCATTTTCTGCGATGTGATGCCGTTTTCTTCTTCTCCGGCGTAGCGTTCACTATTTCCATACATTTCTCATACGTCAGTTCGGCTGCTTTGGAGTGCAGTTCCTTCGGAATGCGGTAGTTGCTGCCGTTGTAAGCTATGTAAGGACCGTATTTTCCGTTGCGCACCTCGAGCTTGTCGTCCTCGTCAAACGACTTTATGTGGCGCTGCTCTTCCTGTTTGCGCTTCTCCTCTATCAGTCTGACAGCCGTCTCGAGAGTCGTGGTCAGAGGATTCTCATCCTTGGGCAGTGACACATATTTCTTATTGTGCATGACGTATGGGCCGAAACGTCCGGATCCGATAACCACCGGCGAGCCTTCGAACTCGCCCACCTCACGCGGCAGCTTGAACAGTTCGAGAGCCTCATCGAGAGTTATTGTCTCCATGCTCTTGTCGGCAGGAAGCTGCGCGAAGAGCGGTTTCTCGGAGTCAGTGGCCTGACCTATCTGTATCACAGGACCGTAACGGCCTATCTTTACGAACACCGGATGACCGGTCTTCGGGTCTATTCCTATCTGACGTTCGCCCGCCTTGTGCTCGCTGCGTGCGTTCATCACCTTATCGACAGTAGGCTCAAACTCCTTGTCGAAGTGGTGCATGACGTCTGTCCACAGCACTTTGCCCTCGGCTATGCGGTCGAACTCGTGCTCTACGGTGGCGGTAAAGTTGTAGTCCATTATCACCGGGAAGTTCTCCATCAGGAAATCATTCACCACCGTTCCTATGTCCGTAGGCAACAGTTTGCCTTTGTCGTTGCCCGCCATCTCGGTCTTGCGTACCGACGAGACGACCAGTCCGCGCAGTGTATCGACCGTGTAGGCACGTTCCTCGCCCTTCTTATCACCCTTAACAACATAGTTGCGCTGCTGTATGGTGCTTATTGTAGGAGCGTAGGTTGACGGGCGTCCGATGCCCAGTTCCTCGAGCTTGTGCACGAGACTTGCCTCCGTATATCGTGCAGGTCCCTGCGAATAGCGTTCGGTAGAGGTTATCTCGCGGCGTGCGAGCAGCTCGCCCTCCACCAGTTCGGGCAACATATGCTGCGACTCATCCCGACGGGAGTCATCGTCATCGGTCGATTCGCGATACACCTTCAGGAATCCGTCGAACTTCACAACCTCGCCGTTGGCAATGAACTTCTCGTCGGTGCCGCTCACACTTATGGTGACCGTGGTCTTCTCTATCTGCGCGTCGGCCATCTGACATGCAGCCGTGCGCTTCCATATCAGTTCGTACAAGCGACGCTCCTGCATGGTTCCTTCCACCGAAGTGTTGTTCATGTATGTCGGTCGGATGGCCTCGTGAGCCTCCTGCGCGCCCTTAGAGTGTATGTGATACTGGCGCGGATTGCTGTATTCGGCACCGTAGAGACATGTTATCTCCTCCTTGCTGGCGTTGATGCACAGCGAAGAAAGGTTCACGCTGTCGGTACGCATGTATGTGATGAATCCGTTTTCGTAAAGTCTCTGTGCCACCATCATGGTCTGCGATACCGAGAAACCCAGTTTGCGGGCTGCCTCCTGCTGAAGTGTGGAGGTGGTGAACGGCGCCGCCGGAGCACGCTTGAGCGGTTTCTTGCTCACCGACTCGACGTTGAAATCGGCCTGCTTGCACTTCTCGAGGAAAGCAAGAGCCTCCTCGTGGGTGGCGAAACGCTTGTCGAGCTCGGCCTTCACCTCTGAGGCAGAACCGTCGCGATTGGTTACGGCAAATATGGAGTTGATGCGGTAGTAAGGCTCGCTCTTGAACTTATGTATCTCGCGCTCGCGCTCGACTATCAGTCTGACAGCCACGCTCTGCACACGTCCTGCCGACAGAGCCGGCTTCACCTTGCGCCAGAGCACCGGCGAGAGCTTGAATCCCACAAGTCTGTCGAGCACGCGGCGTGCCTGCTGCGCGTTCACCAGATTCATGTCTATGCGGCGCGGCGACTTTATGGCTGCGAGAATCGCTGGCTTGGTTATCTCGTGGAACACGATGCGGTTGGTCTCGTTCTCGTCCAGTCCGAGCACCTCACACAGGTGCCACGATATGGCTTCTCCCTCACGGTCTTCATCGGAAGCCAGCCAGACCTTGCCGGCTGCCTCCGCATTTTCCTTCAATTTCTTTACTATCTCCTGCTTGTCTTTCGGTATGACATAGTCAGGCGTCAGCGTCTTGTCGTCAATGCTCAGTTCCTTCTTCTTCAGGTCGCGGATATGTCCGTAAGATGACATCACCTTATAGTCCGAACCCAGAAATTTCTCTATCGTCTTAGCCTTTGCAGGGCTCTCCACGATGACTAAATTTTCTTGCATATTTTGCCTTTACACTTTATATAAGGTGCAAAATTAGATAGAACTTTTACTTATACCTTTTAATATGGTAAAAAAAATCGCCCATTTTTACAGATTTTAATTTTATTACATTTATTTTTTAATATTTTGTTTACTTTAAACAGTTTCTTCCATCATTCTCAACCACCGGAAGCGCACAATATTGCCGGCTCACTGCCCTCAGACGAAAGTCACGCCACGCAGGCGGAACACGCAGTTGCATAAATATACATATTGATGAATAAATATTCACATTGACAAAACGTCAAGTCCTCAGGAGTGCCCGCGGAACGCACAATAGATTTTGCGGCCGCAAATACGCGAGTTTTGAGGCAGCTTGCTAACAGTCTGTCAGTCAACCGTTTGCACTTTCCGACACATCGGAACAGATTTCAACAGCTTGCGAAAGAGCCCATTTCGGGTTACGATATGGGCTTTATTGATGGCCAAAAAGCACCATTTCGCAGCATGAAAGAGCCCATTTCGCACTCTGAAATGGGCTCTTTCGCACGATGACCGGTTTTTTGCTCCGCCGGAATCTTGTGCAGACCATTCCAAAAAAGGCTCTTTCGCAGGTCTCAACGGGGTAGCCGCGACTTTCCGTTTTTCTATTTTGAAAATTTTATTTGTCAAAAATTTTTACTCCCGTTTCTGCATAAATATACGGAAACGCGCCCGAAAAGTCTGTTCAGCCATTCCGTCACCGCAACATGGGACACAGCATCTCGTCCCGCCTACGACAACCGTCCGCCACACCACTCCCCGCCATACGCACACCGATGAAATGGCTGTTTTTTCATCAAACCGCCCATTCCATCGGAGACATTGCAGCCGTTCTGTTTTATTCAGCGACGTTCATGCACCACCGGCATGCGCATTAACAGACCCGTCTGCGTCGCCGCAACACTATGAAACACAGCCGGCAACACACCGCGACGGGCGCGCCGGAACAGAGAACCCCACTGCCATAATAAACACTTACGCACAGGCCGGAATCAAAAAAATCGGGAGGCAAAACAAAAAGACAGATAATCTAAACATTATTACCTTACACTTTATTATTTCATAAATAAATTTGCAACAAATCAAGTCGACCGCATACAAACAGAAGCAACATGACGACAACTGCGGGAGACATCTGATCTGGCTCACCGCATACCTACTCTGATACAGCGAAAGCGGTAATGCGCGACACATTTTTTATTTACCTGGAAATCTAAGCCACTGCATCCGGCAGGATGTCTGAGGCTCAGCTATAACTAACAATATTAATAACTAAAAACTAACAATCATGAAAAGAGGAAAACTTTTACTCATTTCCGCCATGCTTTCATTAGCAGGCAATGCCGTTGCACAGGATTCGGGCGAACTCATCGACCTGCTTCCCGACGGAGTGACAGCAAACATCAACCCAGAGCGCAAATGGGATAAACAGAAGAACCTCGTGGTGGCAGGATCACCGGAGAAAGGCTACAAGGCTTTCTTCGCCGCATCCGACAGCGAGCACGGTGAGGAACTTTGGGTGACCGACGGCACCAAGGAAGGTACTCACATGGTGGCCGACATCATACCAGGTTCAAACAGTTCGGAACCATGCTACATCTCGAGATTCAACGACAAGGTGCTGTTCTCAGCCTACACCGACGACTACGGCCGCGAGACCTACATCTCTGACGGAACAGAGGAAGGCACCATTCTGCTTGCCGACACCTACATACTGGGCGACGGCAACCCGAAGGCCTTCATACAGATGGATGAGCATCACGCCGTGTTCGCGGCTACCGACGACGAGAGTGCCGAATACGACATCGTGCGCGGACCGCAGCAATGGCTGTGGATAACAGACGGTACGCCGGAAGGAACCTACCGCCTCTACGACTGCGACATGCGCTGGCCGGGACAGGACAACACTACGCTGCACACGGCTTATGTGCGTGTGGGACGCCGCGTATTCTTCAAAGCCGACAACAAGGACGGCACTACAGGCGAGGAGCTTTGGGTGACCGACGGTACACCTGAAGGCACATACTGCGTGATGGACATCAACTGGGAGCGCTACGGAGAGGGTCAGGCCGGATATGAAGAGGGCTATACACGCAACGCAGGACTCGACAATCTGGAGAATTACAACAACGAGCGCGTGTTCTTCCAGGCATGGACACCCGACTATGGTTCGGAGCCTTGGACATCGGACGGTCTCGTGGCCGAAGGACTCAACGGTCCGGGTGAGAGCGGAACCGAGCACACCTACATGATATACGACGCTCACGAGGGCAAGAACGACGGTGGCATCGGCTACAGCTCAAGCACATTCGGCACAGGATGGGAGGTTTACAAGGACCGCATCTGGTTCCGCGGATGGAATCCTAACATGGGTTATGAGTTCGCAGGTACCAACATGCAGAAAGGCGACTACCAAATCTACGACATCTTCACACGCCAGCCGTCACAGGACAACAACTCATTCCCGGATCCGGGATGTATATTCGACGGCGTATATATGTTCTGCGCATCCGAAGGTTTCGACGCTGCTCTCGGACAGACCGGAGGCGAGCTTCACTACTTCGACGGCGAGAAGGTGGTATTGCAATACGACTTCTGCACAGGCACACTGTGCGACTGGGTTAAGGAACAGACCGTAGCAGGCGGATCGCTCTACTGGATGAACGAGGCCAACGACGTGTCGGCCGGATACGGAACAGGACTTTATCGTCTCGACAGCAAGGACGGCGTGCCAGTAGTATGCACACACATCGTGCCGACAGGCGACTTTGTACACTCTCTGCGCAACCTCGGCGGAACAATATGCTTCGCATCTGACGCCACCAAGAAAGTGTATGTCTACAAATACACCAAACCGGGATGGGATGGTGTGAGCGACATGGGATATCTCGAACCGGAATATCGCACTCCTGCAGAAATAGCTGCCGGAACAGACGCCATAAAGGACATCAACGCCAAAGACGAGTCTGTCGTGAATGTATATACCCTCGACGGTGTTCAGCTGCGTCACAACGTAGATGCCGACAAGGCCACCGAAGGACTTGCAAAGGGCGTGTACGTAGTAGGTACGAAAAAAGTCGTAGTACGTTGATCGGTTAAGGATTGATTGCCGGGACGATGATTCCGGCATATCACAACAACGAAGACAGACAGTCCGGAGACACGGACAGCATGCCGCAGTCTGATGCATGGCTGTACGGACTGCCGGACTGTCAACCTTTGATACTTGATACTCAGAACAGAAACCTAAATCGGATTTTTATGCGTAAACACAAAATCACAAGACTGGCAATGCTGCTGGTGGCCGCACTGTTTGCCATGACAGCGTATGCCCAGAAGATAAAGGTGACAGGAACCGTGGTGGACGGACAGAACAACGAGCCGCTGACGGGTGTCACCGTGAAGGAGAAAGGCGTCAGCAATGGCGTGATAACCGACATAAACGGTAACTATTCCATCAGCGTGGAGGCAAATGCCACACTGCAATTCACATACATGGGATTTTCCATGCAGGAGGTTGCCGTGAACAAAAGGACGAGGATAAACGTCACAATGGAGTCTGACTCGAAGATGCTCGACGAGCTTATCGTCATAGGCTATGGCGTACAGCGAAAGAGCGATGTGACGGGTTCCATATCGTCAATACAAGGAAAGGACATAAACAGCCAGCCGGTATCGTCAACCCTACAGGCACTGCAGGGACGTGCCGCAGGCGTGAACATCATACAGAACACAGGTGCGCCGGGAAGCAACACCACCATCAAGATACGCGGAACAGGAACGGTGAACGACTCAGACCCGCTGTATGTGGTTGACGGATTCATCGTTGACAACATCGACTATCTGAATCCCAACGACATAGAGAACGTGGAGATATTCAAGGATGCTGCCTCGAGTGCGGTCTATGGTTCGCGTGCCGCCAACGGCGTTGTGGCCATAACGACAAAGAGCGGAAAGAGCGGAAAGACGAAAATAACCTACGACGGATATGTCGGAATATCAAGTCCGTGGAAGAAAATAGACGTCATGGGAACAGAAGACTACGCACTCATGCTCGATTACATCAACGACCAAAGCATTTATTCTTCGGACGGCAAGCTGTATATGTCGAAAAACAGCGACGGCAGTTATTACTATGACGATCACAAGGCTTATCTGCTCGACACCATCATGAGCAACTCGCCGAAAAGCTGGTGGGACGCCATCACACGCACAGGATTCAAACAGTCGCACGGTGTGTCGGTGTCGGGAGGTACGGACAAGACACAATACATGGCGAGCGCAAGCTACTACAACGAGAAAGGTATCGTGGAGACATCTGAGTTCAGACGCTTCAACGCGCGTCTCAATGTGAAGACCCAGCTTGCCAAATGGCTGTCGATGACTGCCAACCTGGCCTATACCTACGAGAAACAGCTCGGTGTGCCCGAAGGCTCGTCAAGCATTCTGAAGCAGGCTCTCTATCAGTCGCCTATGACATATATGTATGATTCTAAAGGATACTGGTCGTCGTCGCACCCGGTGGCAGTGCTTGCGCGCAATCACGAGCAGATGCACCGCAACCGTCTGGACATGAACATGAGTCTCGACGCGAAGATCTGCAAATATCTCACATATCAGTTCAAGGCCTCATACTACATGGTACCGCAGACCGACGACAACTTCTACGAGGTGGGAAAACTGAACGAGGACTTCAACATGACCGACCTCACCACCGTATATAAAAACCAGAGCCGCACCGACAAGTGGGAGATAAACAACCTGCTCACGTTCATGTGGAACGACAATCATCACAGCATCACGGTGCTGGCAGGACAGACTGCCGAGGGATACAAGTATGACTATCAGCAGTCTGAACGTAAAGGTACGCCGAGCAACGACCCGAACTTCCACTTCCTTTCAAGCGCTTACACTGGCGACAAGACCTACGGACTGCCAAACGAATGGACAGCCATCGGTCTGATAGGACGTATAAACTACAGCTTTAACGACACTTATCTGCTGCAAGCCAACATCCGTGCCGACGGTTCGTCAAAGTTCTCGAAGAGCAACCGGTGGGGTTTCTTCCCGTCAGTATCACTGGGATGGAAATTCTCTAACGAGAAATTCATGCAGGGATTCAAGAAGTGGCTGTCGCTCGGAAAGCTGCGCGTGGGCTACGGTATCCTTGGTAACAACCGCATCGACGTGCTCTCACGCTATACATATCTTACATTCGGCTACAACTATCCGTACGGTCTGGGCAACCACACGCTGCAGAACGGAGCAACGGCAATGGTGCTCGGCAACGACGACATAAAATGGGAGCGCAGCGAAAGCTTCAACATCGCAGCCGACTTCGGTATGTTCGACAACCGACTGACGTTCACAATAGAATACTTCAACCGCAAGACCAGCGACATGTTGCTGCGCGTGCCGACAGTGAGCTCGGCAGGACTCGACGCCGCTCCTATGACAAATGCGGGAGCCGTACGCAACTACGGTTGGGAGTACGACGTGAAATGGCGCGACAACATCGGCAAGGACTGGCGCTACGAAGTGGGCTTCAACCTTTCATGGATAAAGAACAAGGTGGTGAGCCTCGGTACCGGCAACGAGCCCATATACGGCTCTTACTTGAGTGAAAGCAGCATAGCCGACTACGTGACAAAGACCGCTGTAGGACAGCCTATCGGCAGTTTCTACGGTTATGTGACCGACGGTATATTCAATACTTACGACGAAGTGAAGGCCAGCGCACAGTATGACGCAGGCAAGAACTATTGGGAGCAGTCCACACTTCCGGGCGACTTCAGATTCAAGGATCTGAACAACGACGGACGCATCACTGCCGAGGACCGTACGTATCTGGGCTCGCCGCTGCCAGACTTCGTATTCGGCATACCGATGTCGGTGGGTTACAAGAACTTCGACCTGAGCATCTTCTTCCAGGGACAGACCGGAAACAAGATATTCAACGTGATGGACTACTATCTGTATAACGCTTCCAACGGCAACGTATACGCCGACATACGCGAGAAGCACTGGTCAGGACAGCTCGCATCGGGACGCGAGTTCTTCCCGCTGAACCTCAACGCCAGCGTGCCCGACCTGCGCAACAACGACGAGGCACGTAACTTCCGCGCAAGCGACTTCTTCATACAGGACGGATCATACCTGCGTCTGAAAGAGCTGCGACTCACCTACACATTCCCGAAGAGCATACTCAACAAGCTCAAACTTTCCAACCTTGCGCTGTCGCTCACTGCATACAACCTGTTGACTTTCACCGGATACGACGGATTCGATCCTGAAGTAGGAAAAGTGATAGGTACCGAAAGCGACAACCTCAGCATGGGTGTGGATCAGGGAAACTATCCGCAGGCACGGTCGTTCACATTCGGCATAAAACTTGGAATATAATCTTAAACTATACTTTTATGAAGAATATATTTTGCAATTTATCGTTTATAGCATGTGCATTGTTGGTATGCGGATGCAGCGACTTCCTCGAGAAGGATGTCGAAGGCTACGCAACCGACAAGAACTACTACGACACACAATACAAGATGCAGACGTCGCTCAATGCCGCGTACGACATATTGCAGAGCGACTCGTACAACGATCAGGAGTGGCGATTCGGCGAGGCGTGCGGCGACGACGTGCTCGGAACCGACGAAGGACTGTCATCGCACATGGGACAACTGGTGAACTTCCGTTTCAACACTTCAAACTCTTGGATCCTGCAACGCTGGAATATAAACTACAAAGGCATACACAGAGCCAACCAGGTGATTTACAACATCGGTCGTGTGCATATATCGACAAACGAATATACGGCCTATCAGGGCATTCGCTGGATTCTCGGACAAGCCAAATTCCTGCGTGCGCTGTATTACTTCAATTTGGTCAAGACTTTCGGTGGAGTGCCTATAAGGCCTGAGGACGAAAGCGTGCAGAAGCTTGTCATACCGCGCAACACCCTGGAGGAATGTTATGCGTACATAGAAAAAGACCTGCGCGAGGCGGCAATGATACTGCCCACAGTGTATCCGTCGGACGAAACAGGAAAGATAACGAAAGGTGCTGCGGTGGCACTGCTGATGAAAGTGCTCATGTATCAGGCGAAACCCGGTGTCCCTTCAGAAAAATGGCAGGAGATGAAACGCATCGGTGACTACTTCGTCAAAGGCGACCCGATGACCTACGGCGAGATTCTGAAGTATGACGGAACGGAGGATTGGGAGGCTCTGAGACAAAGACTGTGGTTCAAGCCGAAAGACCTGAACACCTCAAGTGATCCCTACGAGACGGCAGACACTCAAATGGATGCGCTCAACAACATATATTCACTGGATTACACCGACTATTACGGAGCTCCGTTGCACAATGGTGACAAATGGGCATACGTATATCAATGGTATGGCGACGGCGAATTCTGCCGCGGATCAGTATTCGAAGTTGTATTCAAAGAGAGTGCCGACGGAACAAGTGGTGACACAAACGAAGGCGCGGGCATAGAATTTTTCGATGTAGGATCGGTAAAGATGTACGCCACATCTGAAATTCTTTCAGGTCTGTTCGGAACGGATATCCGCAAGGATTTCCTCATCCATCATCAGGGAAACACTCCTGACGGTGAGATATGGCAGGGCGGTGAAGGACGCTACGTATCCTTGAAATGGTACACTCCGAAGAAAGACAAACCGCAATATGCCGGTGACAACGGACGTAACCGCAGAATGATAAGATTTGTGGAAGTGGTACTCATGTATGCCGAAGCACTGAACGAATGTGGCGACCGCGAGAATGCGCTGGCCCAATTAAACAGATGCAAGGCACAGGTGAACACCATCAACAACAGCAGCAAACTGTATGTGGCAGGAGGCTACGGATATCTGAGAGACCAGATATGGCAGGAGCGACGCATGGAGCTCGCCTATGAGTGGGACCGTTTCTTCGATATCGTACGTCAGGGACGTGCGGCAGAGGTGCTCCACACCTTCGGACGCAGCAGACCAAACAGCCGCGGACTGTATTTCGTAAAAGGCAAGAACGAACTGTTCCCGATCCCGCAGACAGAGATAGACGTGTCTAACGGAGTAGTGGAACAAAACCCGGGCTACTAAATGTGTTTCATAACAACAGTCTGAAAACTTTAAAACAATGTCTGAAATGAAGAAAATATCAAACATTATAATAATGGTCATGGCAGTCGTTCTCTTTGCTGCATGCAGCGATGAGAACGAGGAGGCACGCACTCCGGTGGCCAGCATCACGGTGAACACGGACAAGCTGGAAATCAACCAGTCGATGGAGATTCACTTCAACGGTGTAGCCGACCAGGTGGTGATATTCACCGGTGACGATGGACACGACTATGATCTGAGAAACGAAAGCAACACCGGCTTCGTGATGAACAAAGGACTTTTCACTTATTCGTACACCGTGCCAGGTACGTTCAAAGTGGTCTGCATCGCAACCACATACGACACGTATCTCGGCGGAAACATGAAGACTGACATAACTACATTCGAGGTGACCGTGACCGATGACGTGACAACGATAGACAAAGTGTCGTCGAGCATCACACCGAACATATATTATGCCGAACTCATCGACGATGTGAACTGGGTAATGCGGGTTCCAACAAAACAGGTTTACAACAATCGTGAGATAACCCTCAACGCAAAACGTCAGAGACTGTCGTTCGAGATAGCGTCGGATTCATCGAAGATTTATGTTGACAATGAACCTTACGCCATCAACAACTATTATGATCTGACACAGGTGCACGACATCCATGTGGTGGCCAACTCCGGAGACGAGCGCAACTATAAGCTTTACACGCTCATATATCCTGAGTTTTCGAGCATCTCCATAAACGGAGAGAAAGCCACACTGACGCGAAACGCATTCTATCAGGACCTGCAGACATACACATTCAGTCTGCCACAGGGCACAGATATAAGCAACGTTGTACCGGAGTTCAGCATAGACGATGACGTGAAATTCTATGCAGGCGATACAGAAATACAGCCGGGAACGGCGATAGACCTGACAAAGACAGACGTGACATATACGTTGAAGCGGACTTATGCCGACAATCCGAACATCACGGCTACGTCAACTGTAATACTGAACATAACTTATAAATAATTGTTTTATAATGCGCAAACTACAATTTATTGTCTTATTTCTCTTATCAGTCACATTCTCCGTCATGGCGGAGGATGTGACTCCGTATAGCGGCTCACGCATATTCTGGGATCTGTCAACACGAAAGACCGTGTTCAGTTCCGGTGGTTATTCACGTATAATCCAGTTACAGGACGGCAGACTGATGGCTGTCTGCGAAAGCGGAGGCATCAACATATCGTTCAGCAGCAACCTCGGAAACACGTGGAGCAGTCCGGTGAAGATAGTCACAAACACAAACAACACTCCGAATTGCGTGCCTGACCTCATACAACTGAAAGACGGAACAATAATCGTGGCATACAATCCGCGGCCAAGTGAGCCTTATACTGAAGACCGGAAATTCGGAATAAGATGTAAAAGAAGCACCGACAACGGTCAGACATGGAGCGACGAGATATTCATCTACGACGCACAACACACATTCAACGACGGATGCTGGGAACCATCAATGCTTGAGTTGCCGTCCGGAGAGCTGCAGGTTTATTTCGCAGACGAAGGCCCATACACCAACAGCAACGAGCAGCAGATATCCATGTGCAGGTCGTTCGACGGCGGAAAGACTTGGGGTAATCCCAGTGCAATTTCCTTCAGAGCAGGCTACAGAGACGGCATGCCTTCACCGGTATTGCTGAACGACCAGCAGACAATAGTCGTAGCCATCGAAGACAACGGGTGGCCCGGATATAACGACTTCTTCCCTACGACCGTAAGATGCAGTCTGGAAAAGAACTGGGTGCATTACAGTGTTACGGGAGAAAGCGAGAATAGAGACAAGACACTCGACTTCAATTTCTGTCCTCTGGCCAAAGGCGGCGCGCCTTATCTGAGAGTACTGCCTTGGGGTGAGACGGTTCTTTCCTGGCAATCTACATACAACCACGGTTCGACTACTACTATGTTCACCGCCGTTGGCGACGAGAATGCACGAAACTTCAAGGCCATGTCCAATCCGTTCATCACAAACGTGTCCGACCAGGTGCTGTGGAACTCGGTGGCAGTAATAGATACCGGCGTTGTCGTTGCCGTGGGAGGAGTGAACGGAAAGATTGAAATGATAAAAGGATACCCAACCCGACTCCTACAGGCTCCATACGGAAAGCCTGCTATCGACGGTGTGCTGTCGAGAGACGAAGGCTATATGCGTTCCACATCATCGCAGATAAAGCTCGGTACACAAATCGGAACACAGATAATAGCTGACTTTGCCCACGACGAAGATTCGTTGTATTTTATTGCCCGTATTTCCGACCGTACATACGTAAAGAAAGGACAGACCACAGACAATGTACGTCTGATGATAGACGCTGATAATGTTTCGGCTACGTCGCCACAACAAGGTATATATTGTTTCTCGTTCAGACGTGATTCCGTTTGTCAAGCCTGGCACGGCGAAGACGGCAACTGGAAATCGGATGACGCGTCGCAGATAAACTTAAAAGTAAAGTCTGCCGGCACATCGTATGTTGTAGAAGCCGCACTGCCTTGGAGCGTCTTAGGCAAGAGCGAAGCACCAAAAGGTCAACGCATGGCTGCTACAATAGAAGTTGAAGACGTCGGAGAGACCACTACTAAGACAGAACGTATACCCGATGCACAGCGCAACGCTTCATGGACATACATGGAATTTAGAATTACTGGTAATGAAACGACTGACGCCATAAAGGGACATTCCGTTACAGATGATGAGAATATAAGTGTGCGGACACACGGCAATACCATTTCGGTGAGCAGTGAACGCGAAGTTACAAACATGACCTTATGCTCAGCTGACGGACGTATCATTACAACGATGAAACATCCAGGATTCAATTTTCAGACACAAGTCGGACATAAAGGATTCGCAATAGTGAGAATGACTCTTGCCGACGGAAATGTGGTAAGCCGCAAGATAGTGCTCTGAAAATTCTTTTATCAATGTCTAATAAAACAAGATACTACGACAGAAAACATCTGCCGTAGTATCTTAACGCACACAAACAGAAACCATAACCTCATCAACAATACATTCATGAGAACCATCCTGATAATCGCCTTACTGTCTCTCATGACACTCGGACACACCAGTGCCAGCAACATGCGGTTCAGTCACATCAACAGCAAGGACGGACTGCCTCATCAGCAGATACAGGCGCTTGCCATAGACGCGGAAGGAAATATCTGGATAGGCACACGCAACGGACTGTCACGATACGACGGATACAGCATAAAAACCTATTTCCACGAACAAGGAAACCCACGCTCACTCATACATAATTTCATATACAAGCTGTTTGTTGACAGCAAAAAACGAATCTGGGTATGCACACAGGATGGAGTGTGCAGATATTGTCCGGCAACGGACGACTTCGAACCATATCAGAAGCCTGAGGGCAATGTGTCTTCAATAATAGAGACACGCAACGGTAAAATAATATGCGGAGGCAACCAACTCAGCATATACGACGAGCACAACAACCGTTTTTCCACCTATCCCGCGCTGGAATCGGGATATATTCTGTCGCTTGCCACCGACAGACACAACAATCTTTATGTAGCGACAAGCACTTCTATATTCTACTACAATCCGTCAATGACGAGGATAACCCACATCAACCGCTCATATTTCTCCGACTTCATGACCGGCTGGGACGACATAATCCAGATGCTGTTCGATTCTAAAGACAGGCTGTGGATAGGACGCAACGGAAAAGGTGTGATGTATATCAACATGAAGAACGGGCAGAAAAAGATATATCCTGCGTCGGAGTTGTCGGACGGAACAGTGAGAGTGATAACAGAGGACAAGGCCGGACGCATATGGCTCGGCACTGAAAAAGGCGTGACGATAATCAATCCAGACGGACGGATTGAGATATTACGTCACAACCCTTTGTCACAAGACTCGCTGAGCGACAACGCCATCTATGCCATCATAAACGACAATAACAACAACATCTGGATAGGATCATACTTCGGTGGCGTGGATGTGATGCTCAACAACAACGACCCGTTCACCTGCTTCGAGCCCGGTTTCACTCCGCAAAGCATCAAAGGCAAGGTTCCGCGCACGATGGTTGAGACGGCAAAAGGCGTTTACTGGATAGCCACCGAGGACAACGGAATAAACATATACGACTCAAACGCGGGAACATTCCACGTGTTTGATAAAATCCGCGAGCTCGGCACAAACGTGCACAGTCTGCTATACGACAACCTGTCAAACGAGATGTGGATAGGTACATTCCGTAACGGTCTGTTCCGTTATAACCTGAAAACAGGCGCGTGGAAGAAGTATGAATGTAACAAAGGATTCTCCGCCAACTCCATATTTTCCATCATCAGACAACGCAACGGAAGGTTATGGGTTGCCACTACCTTAGGACTGAGGTATTATGATGGCGCTACCGACAGCTTCAAGAGTTTCGCACATAATGTGCTTGGCAAGGTGTTCGTATATACAATGATCACCGACGACAAAGACAATCTATGGGCAGGCACCGCGCACAACGGACTTTTCAAGGTGGACGCAAAGACAGGTAAAGTGACCCATTGGACCGACGACAACAAGCGTTCCGGACTGAAAGACAACTACGTCACCTGTCTTTTCTACGAGCGGAACGGACGGTTGTGGATAGGAACCAACAATTACGGACTTCAATATATGAACACAAAGAACGGAAAGATAGGCTCATTCAGCAATAATATCTTCCCGTCCAACTGCACCGTATGCAGCGTGATAGCAGACAAGAACAACAATCTATGGATAAGTACAAGCCAAGGACTGTTCCGGTATCTGCAGAAACACAACAGCACCGTCAAGTTTACTACCGAAGACGGACTATCCACCAATCAGTTCAATTTCTCGTCTTCATTGCTGACAAGCAACGGTACTATAATGTTCGGCACCGTTGACGGACTCATCTGTTTCAATCCGCGGAATGTCAAGGCAGGCACACGGCCGTTCATTGTTCATCTCAAGACACTCACCATTAACAATGTGGAGATGAACGCCTCGACCAAAGACACGCCTCTCACAGAACAACTCGACAAGACGTCTTGCCTGAGACTGTCTTACGGACAGGCCCGAAATTTCAGCATCGAGTATGGTGTCATAATGCCGGGAAACACCAACTCGATAGAATATCAGATATATCTTGAGGGTATGGACAAAGACTGGCACGACGTAGGGTCGGGCCGTAAGTTCTCCGGATACAATCTTCCTCCGGGTAAATACAAGCTGCACATACGCGCCAACAACTCTGACAAAGGATGGGAACGCAATCCGGAGAAAGTCATCGAGATTATAGTCGAGCCTCCGTTCTGGCGTTCTGGATGGGCTTACCTTATCTACACCATACTGACATGTATAGGAGGAATTGCCATCTGGTCATTCTTCTCAATGAGACTGAAGGAAAAGAACGAGGTGAAGATGGCGAACATGGAGAAGAAGAAAATAGAGGAGATAGACCGTGCCAAATTCGATTTCTTCACCACCGTATCCCATGAGCTGCGCACGCCCCTGTCGCTCATCGTGGCACCGCTGAAAAGCATTCCGCGCAAGGAACTGAGCGAAGAGTCGTGCAAATATCTCGACCTTGCCATAAAAAACGCCGGAAAGATGGAGACGCTCATCGGCGAACTGGTAACATTCAACCAGATTGAGACAAACAATTTTCCCTTCTACATACAACGCGGAAACCCGCTCGCCTTCATCGAAAACCTTATCGCGCCCTACTGTCACATAGCCGAGGAAAAGAAGAAGACGCTCACAAGCGACTGCGAGGACAACGGAGAGGATGTGTGGTTCTCGCCTTCATACGTCGAAAGAATCATCAGCAACCTGCTATCCAACGCCATGAAGTTCACGCCTCAGGGCGGAAAGATAGCCGTGAAGGCACGCATCATTAACAAAGGAAACGAGACCAACAGATATCTGCAAATAGTGGTTGCAGACACCGGCATAGGCATTGCGAAAGAAGAACAGGCAAACATATTCAACAAATACTACCAGACCAAGCGCGGATACAACATGAACAGCAGCGGATGGGGCGTAGGTCTGGCGCTCGTGAAACGAATGGCTGAGATACACAAGGGCACCGTAAGCGTGGAGAGCGAACCGGGCCACGGAGCCACATTCACGGTGGAGCTGAACGTCGAGAGCCGCAATTTCGACCCCGCGTGCCTCATCAGCGACGACAAGGTGATCGTACCGCTGTCACAATACAAGCTCTCGGCAGTCAGAGAGATAGGCGAAGAGGCCGACGAGCCGAAGACCGACGTGGCTGATGAACACAAGATGTCCATCCTGATTGTTGACGACAACAAGGAATTAATATCCTTCCTGAAGGACTATTTCTCGAAAAATTACAATATCTTTACTGCTGCCAACGGCGCCGACGCCCTGGAGATAGCGAGAAACGAGTCTGTGCAGCTTGTCATATCAGACATCATGATGCCTGTCATGGACGGCATTGAGCTGTGCCGCACTCTCAAGGGCGACATGGCGACATCGCACATCCCCGTGATACTTCTCACGGCCAAAGGACAGAGCAACGACGTGATGAGCGGATATGAGAGCGGTGCCGAAGCCTACGTGCAGAAGCCCTTCGACCCGCACATACTCGAGCTTCAGGTAAAGAACATAATATCGTTGCAGAACGCCATGCGCAGCGAGATAGCCGAGTCGGACAGCGCCGACATCGAGTCGTCACAGCTGAGCATGCTCGACAAGGAGTTCATCGGAAAGATGAGAAAGATAGTAGAGGACAACATATCCAACAACGATTTCTCCGTGGGCGACATAACTTCCGGACTGGGCATAAGCCGGTCGCTGCTGCACATAAAGATGAAAAACCTCATGGGCATGTCAACCGGCGACTACATAAGAAAGAAACGTCTCGACATGGCCTGCCGCCTGCTGCGCGAAGGCTACAACGTTTCAGAGACTGCCTACCGCACCGGTTTCTCCGACCCCAACTACTTCTCAAAGACATTCAAGAAACATTTCGGCACAAGCCCCACTGAGTGGCTGCTGGCTTCGGGCAAGAGTCCGACGGACGACGGAGGGGATGGCGGAGCCGGATAAAAAATGCTATACAAACATGATTATAAACATATAAAAATCACTGCGTTATGAGAATGAAACCCGAGAACCTACTGAAAACCGCGACAGCGGCCTTTGCCGCGCTATGCGTTACGGCGGCCGGAGCACAGAACGTGAGCAATCCCGTGCTCGAAGGCATTGCCGATGCCGGAGTGATAAAATATGCCGGGAAATACTATCTCGGCGGAGTGGCAACCTATGGCGACTTCTTCGTGAGCGACAATCTGACCGACTGGAACAAGCGCATACACGTGTTCGACCTCGACAACGACTGGACCCACGGCACAGGAGCCGGCAACAATCAGGTGCACGCCGACGACATAACCTACAGCGGCGGTCTGTTCCACCTGCTGTTCAGCGTGAATTACTGGGGCGACGACCGCCACATAGTGCACATCACCCACGCCACATCGCCCACCATAAACGGCCCGTTCGAGGAGGTGCGCAAGGACCAGTGGTTCGAGAACCGCATCGACCCGCAGGTGTTCTGCGACGAGGACGGACGGCTCTATCTGTATATGGTGAAGTTCACCGACGGCAACACCATCTGGGCACGGCTCATGAACAGCGACTTCTCTTTCGCCGGCGACGCCGTGCAGCAGTTCAGCTCGCAGCCAGAAACGTGGGAGACGATGGACAACCGTGTGGCCGAAGGACCTTTCGTAATAAAATACCGCGGACGCTACTACATGATGTATAACGCCAACCACACGGCTCCCGAATACGGCAACTACAGGCTCGGCGTATGCGAGGCGGCCTCGCCCATGGGTTTCGGACCGGGCGGAAAGTATCCGTGGCCAGTGGTAGGGCCTGACACCGAGCCGCTCGACAACGACAACACCGACCTGATTGTCTATGGCAACGGCACGTTCAATCCGGTGAATCTCGACGCCGACACAATAAGATTCGTCATCGACCACGCCATGAAGAACCGTCCTTATCTGAAGCTGGCACAGCGCGGCGGATGCGAGGTGGCACTCAACGGCCACGTGGTGAACGCGGGCTCGAAGGCCGACTACCGCCTTATACCGATAGACAACAAGCTGGTGAAGAAGGGCGAGAACATAATAACCGTGAAGCGCGCGGGCAAGAACTCGCAGCTCGTGGCGCTCGCCCTCTACGACATGGCCGACGCCAAGGCAGGCGACCTGATGCTCACCCCGGGCCAGCCGAGCATCGTGCGCGGTCCAAACGGCTGGGAATGGTGGCTCGTGTACATGGCTAACAAGGCGTGGAAACGCAGTCAGCACATCGACCGGATACACTTCACGGGCGGCCGCCTCTACGTGGACGGCATCACGTCGCCCGACACCGAAGGTTTCCATCCCGTGCCAGCCATGCCACAACATGCGGGAACGAGTCTCGACGGTGTGAGCGTAAGCGACGCCTATCTGCTTGAGGTGACGTTCGCCGCACACTCTTCCGACCAGGCCGTGAGCATCGGAGGCAAGCGCATCGGCCTGCCATCGCAGATGAGCAAGGACGCCGGTCACGTGTGGCGCATAGAGCGCAACCACGACATTCTGACCGTATGGATAGATAATGTTCTGGTGTGCGACCACGAGAGTGTGGATAAGGACAACCGCGCAGTGGATGTGTCGGGCACGGTAGAATATCTGTCCTACAACGACGGATACGACGAATACGGCCACCACTTCAGCGGATGGGAAGGACTGACGGCAGACGACGGCGGACTGAAGCTGGGTCAGGCGGACGTGCTCAAGGGCGACGCGGCGACAAGCTACGAAATAAGCGTGCAGCTGGACAACGCCACGCCCGACCGCGGACGCTACGGTGTATATGCCGCATGGCAGGACGAGAAGAACTACGTGCGGGTTACAATAGACGCCGTGCGCCGCATGCTATTAACCGAGAACTGCGTGAAAGGCAAGACAACCACGAGCGAGACGCCGCTGGCGCGCACCGAGATACACTATCCTGACGTGAAATATTCAGACAGCTTCGAGAAGCAATACCGCTTCGACAGCGACACTTATGTAAGCTCCATACTGCTGCCACGGCTCGCTCCGGGCAATAACTCATACGCCCGCGACCTCAGTCTGAACCTGCGGGCGAAGCGCAGATTCCGCACAGACGTGGCTTCGCAGATAGACTTCTACTGGCTCGACGGTGACACATGGCGCAAGATTGAATACGAGACCAAGGACTCGGGACACCCCGATTGGCAGAAGATTACGTTCGCACCGGTATGCACCCGCGGACTGAGATTGATAAACAAGAACCCGCGCGACTACGGACATAACACTTATCGCATAAAGACCGGCCGCGACTTCGCAGCCACATGCCAGCTGCGCATCGACCGTCGCGGAAAGACGATACACGTGTTTGCCGACAACCGCGAGCTTGCCACGGTGAGCCTCAAGAGCAATGCTCCGGCACGCACAGGACTCTTCAGCGACGGCACTGCCGACGTACACGCTGCCAACGTGCTCTATTACGTGGTGAAAGAAGCAGAATGATACAAGACAAGGGACTCCGCCCCACAGGATAACTTACAGACATCTGCAAGGCGCATTACGGTGCGCCGGAGCCGTGACAGCCTTTTCAGCTGTTGTCACGGCTTGTTTTTTATGTATGTACAGAAGCTGTGATAAGAAATGGTATGGATGATATAAGAAACCCGTATCATATTTAGCCCGCCGCAGAACGAACCGGTAGAAAAACCGACGGTGATTGGTTTCTGTAAAAAGCTCCGGTTTAAATGCTTGATAAGCGTTGTTTTCGTATGTCCGAACAAGAACAACATAGTCCACTTTCAATTTGTAACCGGTTTTCAGTTTTTCCCTCCGGGTTTCCAGATATACCCCGAAAAATAAGCGCGTATCTGCGGACTGAGTCGTCTTCGAACGCAAATACGCGGATTATGAAAGGTTTATACAAAACATTGAATATCAACGATTTATATTTTAAGGACATTTCATCGCATCGCAAAAAGCACCATATCGGCTTGCGAAATGGCCTATTTCAGGGTGCAATATGGTGCTTTTCGGCCTATGAAATAGGCTTTATTGCATGATGAAATGGGCATTATCGGAACGCCGAACGTACTTTTTCGGACTATGATACAGGGTATATCAAAAAGCGGTATTATACTGAATATCCTTTATTCTGTATGTTTTAACATTCCTTTACATCTCTTTTGCGAAAATATTTTGTCAAAATATTGTCAAGAAAAATCGTAAGTCAGTCCCGCAAGTTTCCCCCTAAAGACTTTGATATATTATATAAAAAAAGAACGCTTTGCCTAAGCGACAAGACAGACAGGAGCATAAAGAAAGGGCCGTGAACCTGTCTGCATCACGCAAGAACGGTTCGCGGCCCTTATCATATACGGCGCAGGAAACGCCTTTATCATCTATTTTGCTTTATCACGGTTTGTATTCCACGAAAGCCTCCATTGCCTCATAGCATGCCAGACCCAGCTTGTCGTACAGCCGTGCAGTGGCGCGGTTGCGGTCTTCGGCACGCTGCCAGAACAGACGTTCGTCGTCGCCGAGGAACGGAGCGCTCTCCATCTGCGACTGATGCTTCAGGATGCTGTTACGCTTTGCGCGGAGTTCCTCAGGACTCATGGGCACGCACATCTCGATGTTCTCTATCTCCCACTCTGCCCACGCGCCGCGGTACATCCATATACGGCAGTCTTTCAGCCACTCTGCGCCTGCCTCCTTCTCCATGTCGATGGCTGCAAGGACGGCGTCGGTGCACTTACGGTGAGTGCCGTGCGGGTCGGCAAGATCGCCGGCCACGTATATCTGGTGAGGCTTTATGTCGCTGATGAGCTTGCGCACGATGTTCACATCCCTTTCCGACATAGGCAGTTTCTCTATCTTACCCGACTCGTAGAACGGCAGGTCGAGGAAATGAACGTGGTCGAGAGGTATGTGGTTGTAGGTGCATGCCGTGCGTGCCTCGCCACGGCGGATAAGTCCCTTGATGGTGAGGATGTCGCGCGTGTCGCAGTCGCCCTGCTTCTTGTTGGCAAGGAACGCCTTTATCTCCTCATACTTGTTTCTTATCACCTGGTCGGCATCGTTGGCAAAGAGCTGGTTGAAACCATTGATGAAGTGCATGAAACGTGTCAACTCCTCATCGCCCACGGCAATGTTGCCGCTCGTCTCGTATGCCACGTGCACGTCGTGACCCTGCTTCACCAGTCTGTTCACCGTTCCGCCCATCGATATAACGTCGTCATCGGGATGGGGCGAGAACACGATCACGCGCTTCGGATAAGGATTGGCGCGTTCCGGACGGTATGTGTCGTCGGCGTTGGGCTTGCCTCCCGGCCATCCGGTGATGGTGTGTTGCAGGTCGTTGAAGATCTTTATGTTGGCGTTGTATGCCGATCCGAACAGCGCGAGCAGCTCGCTCAGACCGTTCTCGTTGTAGTCTTTGTTGGTGAGCTTCAGGATAGGTTTGCCTGTCACGCCGCACAACCATACCAGCGCCGAGCGTATCAGCTTGTCGGTCCATTCGCAGTTTGTGACGAGCCACGGGTGGATGATACGTGTCAGTTTAGCGGCGGCTGCCAGGTCGATGACCACCTTCGCATCGTTATGTGTCTGAAGGAACGAAGCCGGAATGGCGTCGGTGATGTGTCCTTCAACGGTCTTCTGTATGATGTCGGCCTTGTCGTCGCCCCACGCTGTGAGGAACACCTTGCGTGCCGAAAGTATCGTGCTGATTCCCATTGTTATTGAACACGGCGGCACAGGCTCCTGAGAGCCGAAGCTGAGAGTCATCTCCTCACGCGATGTTGAGTCGATAAGTATTATGCGCGACGTTGAAGTAATCGCGCTTCCCGGCTCGTTTGTGGCGATGTTGCCCATACGTCCGATGCCCAGCAGCATTATGTCTATGCCGCCCTGGTCCTTTATCAGCTGCTCATACTGACGACAGTGGTGCAGCACCTCGTCCTGGGCTATCGTGCCGTCGGGCGAGAATATGTTCTCTGGCTTTATGTCCACATGGTCGAGAATATATTTGCGGAGCTGTCCCAGACTGCTGTGTGTGCTTTCAGGACTCAACGGGAAATACTCGTAAGCGTTGAACACCGTAACGTTGGCGAAGCTCAGTCCGCACTCCTCATGACGGCGGACAAGCTCGGCATAAACTGAGGCGAGCGACTGTCCGGTGCCCAGTCCGAGCACGCAGTTGCGGCCTTCGGCCTTGCAACGTTTCATTTCGGCCTCGATGGTGTCGGCAATAAGCGTAACGCCTTCCTCGGCCTTGGAGAATATCTCCGTGCTTATTTTCTCGCATCTCGTCATCTCCGAGCGTTCTACTGCCGTGCGGGGACGGTAGAACTGTTCGGGAACATTGTTCAGGACGATTTGCGAACTCAAATTCATTTTCATTTCGCTATACCTTTCTATTTTGTTTTCTGTGAATTCTTTATTTCCTTTTCCCACTCACGCCTCAGCATCATGGACGGTCGGCAGTCTTGGTTCCCCACTTCGACGGTTTGCTGCCCATCACGAGTTCGAGCTTGCCACCTGCCATGATGTCGGCGTAGTCGATGTACGACTTCTTGTATTCGCGTCCGTTGAGATAAGCCTTCTGCACGTAGATGTTGCGGTCGCTGTTGTTGCGTGCCACTACGCTGAAGGTCTTGCCGTTGCCTACATTGAGGTCAGCACGGTTGAAGAGCGGAGAACCGATGATGTAGCGTCCGCCTGAAGGATCAACCTGATAGAGGCCGACGGTGGAAAGTATATACCATGCCGACATCTGTCCTACGTCCTCGTTGCCGCAAAGTCCGTCGGGCTCATTGAAATACATCTCGTTCATCATCTTACGGAGCAGCGGAGCAGCTTTCCATGGCTGACCCACATAGTTGTACATATAAATGACGTGATGGCTCGGTTCGTTGCCGTGAGCATACTGTCCTACAAGTCCGCTGATGTCCGGTGAGGCGTTCTCGCCGAGGTCGCCCTCGACCACGAAGAGTGAATCGAGCTTGGTGACGAACTTCTTTTCGCTGCCGAAGAGGTTCACAAGTCCGTGGACATCGTGCGGCACGAGCCATGTATATTGCCATGCGTTGCCCTCTGTATAGTCGTTCACGCGGTGTGCGGCCTCAATAGGATCGAACGGCGTACGGAACTTTCCGTCAGACGAAAGGGCGCGCATGAATCCGGTCTGCTTGTCGAAATACTTGGCATAAGAGCGGCTGCGGTTGAGGAAATAGTTGTAGTCGTCGGTCTTGCCGAGCAGTTTCGCTGTCTTTGCCACGCCGGCATCTGCCAGACAATATTCCAAAGCCTTTGCCACGGTCTCGTTGGTCGGTTCCTTGTCATAAGGAATGTAGCCATACTGCTTGAGCAGTTCGAGCGAACGTTCGTCGAGCATAGCCGAGGTCTTCATGGCCTCGAAAGCATGCTCCTTGTCCTTTACGAATCCTTTGAGCACGAGGTCTGCCAAAACCGGAATACCGGGATTGCCCACCATGCAGTCGGTCTCGCAACCCATGAGATGCCATACCGGCAGTTTGCCCTGCTGGTCGAAGATGTGCAGGAATGTCTCGGCGAAGTCGCTCTGCATATCCGGGAATACAAGCGTATAAAGCGGATGAGCGGCACGGTAAGTGTCCCAGAGCGAGAAGGTTGTATAGTTCTTGAAGTCGCCTTTATACACCTTGCCGTCAGCACCACGGTATGCGCCATCTACATCGCAGAAGAGCGACGGAGCGGTCATAAGGTGATACATCGCCGTATAGAATATTTCCTTGCGCTTGTCGTTATTGTCGGTCAGCACGATTCGGCTGAGCTGTTTGTTCCAGGCGTCGTCGGCAGCCTTGACGGTAGCGTCGAAATCCCAGCCGGGCAGTTCGGTCTGCATGTTCAGTTTGGCCTTGTCTATATCTACAGGCGAGAGTGCTACCTTCACGAGCAACGGCTCACCTTTCTCCACTGAGAATATGGCTATGCCTGTGCTGTCGCGGTTCTCCATCGTCACCGGCTTCGAGAAGTCCATCACAAAATATATGCGTTGGTCCTTAGCCCATCCTTCAGAGCGTCTGAATCCAGTGATACGTGTCGGGCTGTCCTGTGTCAGCAGGCAGTCGCTCATCTTGTCCCATCCGATGCCCTGCACCAGGTCGAGGCGCATCAAAGCCTTGCCGCTGTTGCCGTCGAAGGTGTAACGGTGGAAGCCCACGCGCTGTGTGGCGGTAAGTTCTACCTTGACATTCGGATTGGTGAGCTTCACCGAGTAGTAGCCGGGCTTAACACTCTCGTTGGAATGTGAGAATATGAGCTGACGCTGTGAGGCATTGGATATCGGCAGCAAGGCTATATCGCCCAGGTCACCTATACCAGTGCCGCTGAGATGCATGTGTCCGAAGCCTATCAGAACAGAGTCGCTGTAATGATATCCGGAACACCAGTCCCATCCACGGGTTATCTGTGTAGGACCGAGCTGTACGAGTCCGAAAGGAACATTGGCACCGAGAAACACATGGCCGTGGCCTCCCGTGCCTATATACTGATTGACGTAGCGCGTAAGACCTCCTACGGCCGCCTGCGCCATGTTTGCAGTTCCGATGAAGAGTGCTGCAATGGCTGATAAGAGGGAAATAGATTTTGTTTTCATAAATTAGTTATTTATAACTGCAAATATAACAAATAATACGGTGTTTTCGCTTACTGAAAAGATGTTTTTTACCTGTTTTTTATCATTATTTTCCTCATTGTGACTTATCAATATATGACAGTTCTTCATACATGCTCTACACTGCGAGCAGAGCATATACCCAATAACGACGAGCGGACGGAAGACGAACGGACAGCGGCAATACTGACACAGCAACATTCGTCGTTTACGAAAAAAACGCTATCTTTGCAGATATGACGAACAAAAACGTAAATCTGAAAACATATAAGGAGGCCTGCAACGCCATATATCCCGACTGCCCGATAAGAAACATACTGGCAAGGGTGAGCGACAAATGGTCGATGCTGGTGCTGCACGCGCTGTCGCAGAAGTCGCCGATGCGATTCACCGAACTGCGAAACGCCATCGGCGATGCCACGCCCAAGATGCTGTCGGCATCGCTAAAGACGCTTGAGGAGGACGGAATAGTGTGTCGCACCGCCTATCCGGAGATACCGCCGAGAGTGGAATACACGCTCACCGGCCGGGGATTGGATATGCTCGAGGCCATGCAACCGCTGACAGAGTGGGCCATAAAGAACATGGAGGACATACTGCGCGATCGTGCGGCGAAGCAGAAAAGGGCTTCGGCAAAATCTTAATAATACATAAACATGTGACGTGTAAACTGCTGATAATCAGCAACAGTTTCCGAATAGATACTTTGTTTCCACGATGTAACGTCTTGCAGGGCTGCAAAGCATTAAGTAATTTTGCGGACGTAAAGAAACAATAAGTATAATAATATTAAAACAAACAATCATGGATAAATATCAGAAACTGTCAGTAAGCGATGCACCGAGAACCGAACTGCATGACAAACTGGGACTCACAGGCGCGGAAATATCAATCAACAACATGCCGGCAGGAGCGTCGGTACCGTTCGTTCACAGCCACAAACAGAACGAGGAGATATACGGCGTGCTAAACGGTAAGGCCGTAATGACACTCGACGGCGAGCCCGTGGAGCTGAAAGCAGGCGACTGGTTGCGCGTTGCTCCGAGCGTCAAGAGACAGCTGGCAGCAGCGGCCGACAGCGCAGTGAGCTACATCTGCATTCAGGTGAAGGAAGGTTCGCTGGAACAGATGACCGCCACAGACGCAGTGATCTAAGCATACTGTCGCACAAAAACAAAATACGGGACATCCGGAAAAGACCTCTCCACGCGGAGAAAGCCTTGCGGATGTCCCGCTTTTTTATTCTTATTCCACCGGCAGAAGCTCCACACGGTGCTTCAGCGGTCGGTTTATCTCGTATATACGATCGACAATCATGTCCATCTGGCGCGTGTACATATCGCGCACTTCCTTGTGTATCATCCTATTGTATAAATCCCGCTTGGCTGCCACCCAGGCGTCGTTCTTCTGTCCTTCGCGGAAAGTGCGGGCGGCACGTTCGTCGTTTGCCTCGAGCATACCGCGCTTCATGAAGAAGTTGTATTGCAGCCATGCGTAGTCGCGGAAGCGTCGCTCTATCTCCCAACGCTCTTCGTTGAGGTTCATGATGGCCAGAGCCTGACGATATTGCGGTGTGTAGCGGTAATCGGCCAGATTCACTCCGGCTGCGAGTTCGCCGGCAGTGAGCGTGTCGATAGGCTCACCGTCGATGGTGAGCAGGTGGTTGCCGGACAGTCCGCTCACGGTGAGCAGCTCGCTGTTCATCTCTTTCATGAACTCAGGAACAATCTTAGTGATGCGCGACTGCGGACGGGTGAAGCCCCAACCATGCGCCACCGTGTCGAGTGGATAAGGCAGAGAGCGCGCCAGATAGTCGAACGTCACCTTGCCATCCTTCACCTTCAGTCCTGTCACCTTGCAGTTGTCGGCAGTCAGGACCTTGCGTCTGGCGGCATCGACAGACACCTCAGCCACTTTCTTTCCGGCCATTCCCTGAGCCTTCAGGAAGAGATATGCCATGAACATGTGGCCGTCGTTGTCGGGATGTACGCGGTCGTTGCCGCACAAAGTGAACGTGGAGTCAACGGTCTGGAAACGTGCATTGACGGCACACATGGGAGCATTGAAGTCAAGAAACTCCCAATTGTTGGCCTGCGCAGCCGAGTCCTGAAAGGCTATGATGCGGCGCATGGCGTCGTTCTTGCGCCTGAATATGTCGTTGTTGAACCGCGATGTCTGGTCGTAGGGCGACGTACCAATCATCACCTTGCGCACCGACGGATGCGCCTTCAGTTTCTTCTCTATCTCGAGAAAGTTATGGCGCGACTCCGAAACCTTGCTGTCGGCAAACGCCTGAGGATTGTCTCCGTTGTACTCGAAGTATCCACTGTCGTTCATACCGAACGTCAGTGTGAGCACGGTCGGCTTCTTGGCGAACACGTCATGGTCGATACGGCGCAGTATTTCGAGGGCCGTGTCGCCGCCAACACCGCAGTTGAACATCTGCATACGCATCCAGGGGAAGCGCGTCATGTAATAGAGCCAAATGTAAGAATGATAGTGTCCGCCGTCGGTTATGCTGTTTCCGACGAATGCTACACGGTCACCGTTTTTAAAAGGTGCCACCTGCTGCGCCACACCGCTGAGCGGTAGGATCAGGAAAAGGAACATGAATAATTTTCTCATATCTTAGGTTTATAATCTGTTTTCATTCCACGTAATGTCTCACACCGCGCTCACGAGACGCCGACAGTCGCAAGACGCGACCTTCAAAGGCGTATGCCGGCAGTGCATGAAGCCATGTCCGCCACTATGTTGTCATATCGCCGCAACGGCGTCACGTTCACGTCGTATGTACGTTCCGGCTGAAGTCCGTCAAAAGTGCACGACGTGCAGTCGGAGCCAAGAGTCTGTGTGACAACGTCGCGTCCAGTTCCACTATCGCTCACACTGAGCCTGTAGCCCGTCGCTCCTGCGGCACTGCTCCACTCCACAGCCATCTTTCCGTCCGCGCCGGCACGCACACTGACACTGAATCCGTTATCCGTGCGGCGGCCATCAACTCTCTGCGCCGCGCTCACCTCCGAGCCTGCACTGCACCGATACCAGTAGAAGAAGGTCTGAAGAAGGTCGGCCGTGAAAGGCGTGAGGCCGTCGGCGGACAGCTCGGAACACAGGTCGAACGACATGACAATGCCGTCGCCCGCACAATAACCGAAGAAGTCGCCGTCGGGATGGTCGTGTTTCATCGTCACATCCACCGGAACCCATCCGTAGCGCTCAAGAAAGAAATCGTTCCAAACGTGGTGTGTGCCGTCGGGACGCACCGTGACAACGAGGCGCGCAGGCACGCCCTTACGGCGCAGCAGACTGGCATAGACGGCCGAAATATTTCCGCAATCGCCTCCACCGGCGGCCATTGTCTCCGTGATGGCGTGTATGCCTGTGTCGGGATTGAGATAACCTAATCTGGCGGCCACATGCTCATAGCACAGCCGCACATATTCCAAAGGATTGGCCACGGCCTCGTTCCACAATGAGTCGGCGGCTCGGACGATGTCGGGATGCACAATATCGACGTAACTGCCTATCGGAGATGTGTATCTCTTGTAAAGTTCGGTGGAGGTGTCGTAAGGATATATCGTCGTGAACTGCGCCATGTCTATGCGCATGGGATAGAGCGTCGCGCTGAACCGTTCCGTGATAACAAGAGAATCGCCCGGCGCAGGCAACGTCCCGGTAAGCACGGTGCGCAGGTACATATTGTCGTTGTTGGCGGCACGGAATATATCGCCGTCAGTCGTACGGAACTGTTCTATGTCCTGATATATGTTGCTCTCAGGCACGGGCATCACCGCACACAGACGTGTGAGCGTGCAGTCGTGGTTTCTTATCACGAGCGAGTTTGTGATGTCGTATGTGCCTTGCGCCAATGCGGCATGTGCTGCGAACATCAGGCAGAAAGCCCCAAATGGGTGTTTCATAATATTCTCAGTTATAGTAACAGTTCAGGTACGGATCCTCCGGATGGACACAAATATACAAAATTTATCACAACGGCGCAACATAGTATCCTATGTTTCAGACCCAAACTGCCCCAAATATGAGTGACGCGACAGCTACCGACATAGCCCATTACCAATGAGAAGACGACCGTGACGGAGGCATCGCGGAAGCCATAAAGCCGGATTGTGGCGACAGGAAAGGACCGGAAACAAAAAAGGTGAGGGCATATCCGATGCCCTCACCTTAAATTAGCTGAAACCAGTAATGAGAAAAACCGATTATTTAACCATTACTTTCTTCGCTGTTCCGTCAGTGTACTTGATGATATTGATACCTCTCTGCGGAGCGTTCAGCTTAACACCGTTGATGGTGTAGATGCCTGATATCTCACGTACGCCTGCTTCTGACTCTACAGAACCGATGCCCGTCGGAACCATGTAGCCCTTCTTGGCAATACCAAGGATTGTAGGATAGCTGCCGCTCTTCATTGATGTGAATGTAACAGACTTGATCTTCTTGCTCTTGTCAGTAGGCAGAGTGTATTCATAGAGACGGAACTGATATCTGTCGTCAATCTCGTCGGTCTGATAGCCTGATTCGCCAGAAGTGATGATACGGCTTATGCCATAGACAGCTTCTGTACCAGAAGGATAGCTGCTCCACCAGTCTTGCGGATAGTATGTAGCCATGTCGCTCTGAGTGTCGTCATCATAGTTAGCCACAACATTGAGAGTTGACTGGCCGTTTGCAGAAATCACGAGGAAGTAGATCTCCTCACAGTTGGCCGGTTCGTCGAATACGAGGTCCTTGCTTTCGCCATAAGACTTGAGTACAAGACCGTTGTTCTGATCGTAGTCAGCCAGTTTGAACTCTGTGCCGTTTGCTGTTGTCACGATGTGGTCGTCGCCGGCGATAGCGCCTTCAGACTGTACCGATGAGCTGTAGAGAACCCAACCCTGGTCGTCGAGCACGCCATTGGTGAACTGAGCAGACGGTGTGCTCTCGGCAATCACGTCATAGTTCCATCCGCTTACGGCAACAGGACCGTTTACAGGTATTGCCTCCTCATACTGTTCGTAAGCCTCAACCTCAGCAAGTGAAGGATAGAAGTACGGATTCAGTGTACATACGATTGCAAGATACTTGCAGCTCTTGTATTCAGGAAGAACATACTCAAGTTCGGAAACCTCGTCGAGGTTAGAGAATGTCTTGACAGCTGTCAGACGAGTAAGGTCGTTACCCATCATGATGCTTATCTCGTTGTTGACGATTCCTTCCTTGTCGTTGTCGTTCACGCCCTTGTTGTTGCCCGGGATATAAACCTTAACCTTCGCGAGGTTCCAGTTCTTTCCTTCCGGAGCAGTGAATATAGACCAGAAGTCCTGCTTGTACATAGACGGTGTCTCGATGGCGAGGCAACCCTCTTCTGTCTTGTTGCCGTCGGTGAGAGTGTTCACCTTGAACTCGTCGTAAGGAGCCTCGAATGAGTAGTCCTCCTTGTAGTGGCGCAGAGTTGCCTCTGTTCCGGCGAGTACGTTAGGACGTTCCTCAGAATCTACTGTAACGTTTACAGTGCTCTCCTTGTATGAACCGCCGTTGTTAACAGTGATCTTCACATTGTCAACACCAAGTATCTTGTTGGCTGTAACAGGCACAGTGAATGTGTTCTCAGCAGCGTTCTCTGTTATCTCACCGATTACTACGTTGCCCTTTGAAGACACAGCCTTGCATGTGAACTCGTCAGCACGCTCGTCACCATTGAGGTTGTACTTAACAGTAAGGTTCTGTGTCTCGCCTGCATTCAGCGTGAGGTCGGCCGGTGAGACGTCGATTGTCATATTGACATCGTCCTTTCCGTAAACCTCGAATTCCCATATGCGGAGTGTACCGCTGACGTGCGGAGACAGACGTACGAAGCGTGCCTTGAACGGAGCGATGTAATCTGTCTTGATGGTCTCAGACTCGCGGTCTTCCTCGTCAACCACTGTTGTCCAGTGCTCGCCGTCGTTAGACAGTTCGATTGTGTAAGAACGTATCTGGTCGCAGCCGCTCTCAGGACCTGAGTTAGCATCATAGATGCGGAAGCCATAGATGCGGTAAGCACCCTCAAGGTCGAATATAACCCAGTTGTCGGCGCTGACGTTGCACCATTTGTCGCTTGTGCTTGACGGATAAGTAACACCGTCGATGATCTTAGAAGGAACTTCGCTCTCGTTTGTAGAACCGCTGTAAGAAACAACAGTCTTCTTCAGAGCTACATTGTAAACCTCGTTTATTTCACTGTCGTCCATTACGTCGAGCACTTCCTGAGTTGTCTCTGAAGTACCTACGACGTTGGTAGCCTTCACGGTGACGGTCTGGCGGCCGCTCTTCAAACCTTTGACTGTGATGACATTGTCTGTCAGCTCACCGTCAACGAGTTCGAGAGATTCCGGAAGAATCCATTCCCATGCAGTCGGCTTGCCTGTACCGTTGGCTGTGATAGTGGCAGTCTCACCCACCTTGATATAGCTCTTTGAGAGTTTGAATGTCACAGCAGGAATAGTAGGAGCAGGATAGTCAACCTTCAGTGTCTGTGCGCTCTGCTGCTTCATATCCTTCATTACAGGAACGACCTCAACATTAACGTATGCGTCGTTTGCGTTGCGTACGAATGTAGGAATGTAGAAACCTTCGTCACGTGTCTGGCCTACGAGTACGCGTGTGCCGTCAACTGTAACTGTGTAGATGTCGAAGTGATCGAAATCAGCTGTGTAGTCATAATCCCAAGTCAGACGTATGTCACCCTTCTCCTCGCCCAGGACGCTTGTAGTAGCGAGGTTGCTTATTGTGACAGCAGCAGGAGCATAGCCGGCAGGAAGCATTGCCATCTCGCCGAGTGACAGCTCATAAGCATTGACATCGGCAGCAGCCTTCAGATTAAGAGCAATCATATATACGGTCTTGCCGTTGAGAGAAGACAGGTCGTATTCAGCGACTGTCCATCCGTTCTTCTCAGATGTAGTAGGATTTGAGAGTGTGACCATCTCACCGTCAACCTTACTTTCCGTAGCGAGTTTCACCTCTACAGAACCGGCTGTGTTGGTCTTGTAAACCAGACGGAGTGTACCACCTGCGCTGACAGGTATCATGGTCTTGTAAAGACGCATCAGGTGATCGCCTGAAGTGAGGGTACCGGTAATCTTGATGGAGCTACCGAAGTTGTAAGCATCGTCCCAGTCGATTGAAGCTGTCAGGTTGCCCTTATTCTCAATCCACCAGCGCCATGTAGGCATGATGCTCTGCACACCACTGTGATACCAGTCTTGTGAGCCCTGCTTCTCGCCTTCTACGAAACGATATTTACCAACACCTACGCAGAAAGATGTCTCGAAAGGCATAGAGCTGATGACCGAACGCTCAAGCATACGGCCAGACAGTCCCGGCCAACCGGACTCAGCCACGTAAGAAGGATCGCCCTGCAGGTTGACCCACATCTGCTCCTCGTTCTTGAAAGTCTTGGTGATGGCATCATAAGCACGCTGTCCGTTGTCGTCCTTTGTGCCGAGGATGTTCTTCACATTGTCCTTCCAAATGCGCTCTTCCGGGCAGAACAGGTCGAGAGAACCTACGTGTCCGCTTGTAGGCATGGCGTTGTTGAGGGATGCTGCATATCCTGTGTGGCCTGAGCTTACCACCTGAACACCGGCATAAATCTTCGAGAAAGTCTCTGCCTCAGTACATCCGAGCTTGGAAGCATATCCGCGATAGTCGCCGGTAGCGCCATACTCGAGGAACTGGGATGTGTTCTTGTGAGAAGTCAGGATTGTGTTATTAGGTGTCATGCTGGCGTTATACCACTGTATTTCCATCTGTGTGTCACCGTTTTCGTCGGCAATACGGTTGAATTCCTGAATGAATCCTACCCACTCAGAATTGGAGCCGCCACCGCTCTCTTCGTTTATGAACCAGCCATCGAAGCCCATATACTTTGCTATCTCATAGAGTTTGATGGCATATATGTATTTTCCGTCTTCTCTTGAAAGCATCTGGCGAACCCACTCCTGCTTTCCTCCATAATAAGAAGGCGGGAAGAAAATCTGTCCGAGAGACTTCACACCGCTCTGGTGTGCGGCGTCTGTCGCTCCTGCTGGAGGCGGTATGATGATACCTTCACTGGCCGAACCTGCCCAGTAAACCAGCTTATCCATATACTGCCAGTAAGTGGGCTGATAGCCGAGGAAGTTGTTGTCGCCCTGCGACGGGCACATAGAACATGTCGGATACAAGATTGTGGCATTGCAAATCTGTCCCTCATAGAACTGATTTTTGTTTGCCTTCATGAGCTCCGGCTCCTTGAAACGTGCTGCCAAAGGAACCTTCGCACGGTTGAACTTGGCATCAGGATCGGTCTCGGGAGACCAGTTCTTGATGTCATCGGGATGCCAACAGCCACCATAAGGCTGCTGTGCGTTGACGCCTGTCGTCGCGAGAAGCGACAATAACGTCATGACAAGTAGTTTTTTGATCTTCATAAATTAAAAGATTAATAACAAGTTAATATATTATTATAGTTTCAGTTTTTAATCGCAGTCAGTAGCACCGTGAGATGCAAGGTCGGTTTTCAGTCTTTACATAATCATAACAACCCCGCAAAAGAAAATACTTACCACAATCTTATATTTTTTCTATATTTATTTAAAAATATGGTTTTAATCCAGAATAGGCGTTATTTCTTCTGCTGAAAAGGGAACAATATGGGCAACTTTCGATTTGTAACCGGATTTTGATTTTTCACTCTAAGTTTTCTGTCCTACCCCGAAAAATAAGCGCGTATTTGCGAACGGACTCTCCTTCGGACGCAAATACGCGAAAAATAAGAGGTTTTTATAACCTGTTGATTATAAGCGATTTATATTTGAACGATATTGCCCTGCATTGCGATATTGCCCATTTCGGCTTGCGAAATGGCCTGTTTCAGAGGCCGAAAAGCACCATATCGCACCCTAAAATGGGCTTTATCGCACCACGAAATGGGCAATATCGGAAAGCAGAATCCATTATTCCGGACTATGATATAGGGTATATCAGAGGGCTGTATGGAGCGGGAAAGGCTTTATAACGTCCGATTTAACATTCCTTTACATCTCTTTCGCGAATTTATTTTGTCAAAATCGAGTCAAGAAAAATCGTAAGCAAGCCCCGTCGGTTTTCCCTGAAAACGCGAATATCCGATATATGTAAGAAACGTAAGGGCACAAAAAAAGGGACTGACTTTCAAAACAAGCTCGTCCCTTCTACAATTAATAACACTAAAAAAACCGTACTATTACAATTACTTCATTATTTTCGATAATGTTGAGCCGGTAGTTCTGAAGTTGTTGGGTTGTTGTCTGTTACCATTGGCATCGTTGGTATCGGCAACGTCCCACCACAACCTTGTGCCCTGAGTGTTGGCAGCCTGGAGCTCGCTGTGCTCGTTGAAATACTTGTTTGAGCTCTCGCTGTTAGGATAGAGCAGGCGCTTTATCATCTTTCCTTCAGGCACATCGCCACCGGAAACGTTGGTGAGCTGGTTGGCAAGAGCAGGATAGTCCGTGCGGCGGAAGTCTGCCCAGCCTTCGTTTCCGTTGGGGAATACAGCCATCCATTTCTGTGTTATGATGGCCTCGAGTATCTTTTCTTTGTCACCGCTGGCGAAAGTACCGTCGTTAAGCACCTTCAGGCCTTCGATATATGACTGTGCCGCGCTCGAGTCGATCTCGTAATAATCCATTGATGCCTGCACTCCGGCACGGAAATAACCCTCGGCATCCATCGTGAGATCCTGTCCTGTCCATCCGCGCAGAGCAGCCTCAGCCTTGAGGAAAAGCGACTCTGAATAGCCGAGCCATACGGTAGGACGGGAGTAATTGAACCAATAATCCTTGTTCAGATTCTTCGAGGCAGGTTTCGGCTCGGTGCGGGTGATACTGTAATTGAGCACACCCATGTCGATGTCGGGAGCCTGTGCGCCACGCTTACAGCCCACGAAGTCCTCGCGCAAGCTCTCTTCTCCGGCTGCTATTGACGTGGAAGTCATCTTGGCACGATACCAGCACACGAGACATCTCGGGTCTATGGTCTTCTCCTCATAGCCTGTGCGGCCTGTCTTTATCTGATATTTTCCACCGCCAGTACTGAGGTTTCTGTAGAACTGTTCGAGGTCCCACGACATCACACTCTCGCCTCCGTATGCCACAGAACACATGGCAAGAGCATTCTCGTCGCCTCCTGAATCGTTTCCACCCATCTCTATCGGCGCATACTTAGGCACGGTCTGCATGTTGTCAGCATTGCTCTGCATGAGTCCGTACTGGTTGTTGAGCGCGTTCTCTGCCTCCTGCTTTGCTCTCTCCGGAGCCACGTTAGAGATGCGCAGAGCCATGCGCAGACGCAATGTGTTGGCAAAGCGCAGCCACTTGTTCACGTCGCCGAAGTAGCAGATGTCATCACTGTCTATTTTATATTGCGACGCATCGTTTGGATTGATGCTGTCAACTGCCTGCTCAAGCATTCTGAACATGGCGTCGTAAACCTCTTCCTGGGTGTCATACTTCACGTTGTTGGTCTCGGGGATACGTGCCTGGGCATACTCGCGGAACGGCATTGCACCGTATGTATCGGTATTGGCGAGGGCGAGGAACACATAATATATACGTGTGATATAGAACATGTTCTTGTATTTTCCAGGATTGTCATTAAACTTGTAAGCCCTCAACAGCGTGCGGTATTCCGAGCTGCGCTCGTTGTAGAAATGTGCCCAGCGCTGTCCCGACCATCCGTCACCATAACTGTAGTCAGGCGTCTTGAGCGAGTGCTTCGGCTGGTTGTTTGCCACATATCCGGCATAGATGTCGTGGCTCAGGTTAGTTGTTATCTGATAATCGTTGTAATATCCCTGATAAAGGAAATTGCGGAATGTAGCCGGAGCGTCTGCCAGCGCAGTCTTGAGTGTGGCAGAGTCTTCCTTGCTGACGGTGAAGTCGATGTTCACGTCGGCATATTTCGTGTTGTCCTGTTCGGTATTGTCTATGTCACCTCCCGCGCCGGTGTTGTCCTCTATTTCATAAGGATTGTGGCTCATCTCGTCGAGATCATAACACGAGCTGACGGTGCAGGCCATGGTAAGTGCCAGGAATCCGTTGAATATTATTTTGCGTTTCATTGTTGTTTTAAATTTTAAGAATTGCTTTTTGCTTCTTTGTTATTTATGGATAATGTCCTTCTTTACAATCGTATGTCCGGTTACGGCATCAGAATCCGAGATTTATTGAGAAACCGAATGTACGTGTGTAAGGCACAGCCATGTAGTCGAGAGCCTGTGAGAACATTGTAGTGTCATATCCTCCGTCAGGATTGCCCGGTGTATGTTTCATCAGGAAGCACAGGTTGCGTGCCACGAACGAGAGTCTGAGCGATGTGAGCGGAGTGCGCTTGAGCACCGACTGCGGGAATGAGTAGCCTACTGACAGTTCCTTGAGCTTGATGTACGAAGCGTCGTGAACGAACTCCTCGGCATATCCTTTCTGCGATTTGTACAGACCGATGGTAGAATAATAAGACTGCGCACTTACAGGAATATCGTTAGGAGTGCCGTCTTCCTTCACGCCGGGAACTACGAGATAGTAATCCTTCACGCCGTTTATTTCCTTGAATTCGCCACGGTAAGCGGTGCGTTCAGACGTTCCGACAGCCGTAGCCATACCTTCTGACACTGAGACGATGTCGCCACCGAACTTCATGTCGAACATAGCCGTAATGTTGAAGCCTTTGTATGTGAACGACGGAGTGATGGACATGAGCAGGTCCGGCTGTATGTTTCCGATAGGATGATCAAGCAGATACTGCTCCAGATTGCCGTCGCCGTTCTCCGGTTGTGGCAGACCGTTTGAGCCGACAATGATGTTTCCCTTGTCGTCGCGCTTCATAAGGTTGTTGGCATAGATGTCGCCGAGCTTTCCGCCGGCCACAGCACCTACCTTTACAGGCATGTTCGGGTCGCCGTTGAAATAAACTCTGTTCACGCCCTCAGCAAGTTCTTTCACTGTAGAACGGTTGTGAGCGATGTTCATTGTCAGGTCGAAGGTCATGTCCTTTGTCTTCACCGGTGTACCGTAAAGCATGAATTCAACACCCGAGTTGGTTATCTTACCGGCGTTCACCCACTGCTGTGTCCATGGAGCGGAAGCATCAACGAGCATCGCCTGGTTCTTTGTGCTGTTATAATAATAGGTGAAGTCGAATCCGAGACGGTTATCAAGGAACTTCATGTCGAGTCCTGCCTCATAAGAAGTCTTTATCTCCGGCTTCAGATCTCTGTTCATCATGATAGTGTTTACAACCGGCTGACGGATTCCCATATCATAAGTGAACTTGCGCGTATTGTACAAGCTGTATGGCGACGGGTCCTTACCTACCTGTGCGGCAGACAGACGCAGCTTTGCGAATGTAATCCACGACGGCAGCGGTTTGTTGATTGAGCGCATGAAGTCTGAGAATACATAGCTAACGCTTGCCGACGGATAGAAGAACGAGTTGTTCTTTGCCGGAAGTGTGGATGACCAGTCATTACGTGCGGTGATGTCGAGTGAGAGATACTCATCGTAGGCGAGCTGTGCCGAACCGAATACAGAATACATGGCACGTTCGTGTCCGTCGTTGTCGGCGGAAACCAGACGATAACCTGTATTGAATATCCAGTTGTCCTTATCGAGCATATCCTGCACTCCGACACTGAGCAATTCATAATTCAGATACATTATGTTTGCGCCGACGGTATATCCCAGACGCAGTTTCGGAGTGAGCTGATTGTCACCCATCAAGAGGAACTGTATGTTCTGCTCGAAGTGGTTTTCCTCGCCACGCTGCATGTTATCGTTGGTCAGTGCCTCCTGCCAACTCTGGTCGGGAGTGCTTATGGCCTGGTCGCCCAGTCCGAGATCACTCGTCTGTATACGTGTACGGTAATAGTCGAATGAGTATTTTGCGTTGAACTTCAGCCAGTCTGTCAGGTTGAGGTTTGCAGAATAGTAACCGAATGCTCTCCATCTCTCGTCAGAGTTCTGGAAGCGATGGCGTACATAGTAAGGGTTGGAATACTGCTGGTCCGGACCGAACCAGTTCTGATGCAGACGGTCTGCCGATGTGTAATTGTTGGCAAGGTCGCTCAGTCTTACGTTACCAGGGATGAGCAGCAGCTGTGCCACCTCACCGTTAAGACCTGTATAAGGACGGTTCTTTGCCTTCATGTGAGAGAGCGAAATCTTACCGTCGAACGACAGATAGTCGTTTATCACTGTTCCGGCATTGAGGTCGGTGGTCAGCTTATCGAGCGTCTCATCCTTGAAAAGACCGTTGTTGCCGTTGAATCCTACAGACACACGGAAGTGTGATTTCTCTGTTGTGTTGCCCAATGCCACTGTGTGGAACTGTGAGAAACCGGTATTGAAGTAATCCTTCAGCTTGTCACCGTAATACTTATAAGGTATCATCTCACCAAGCCATGACGGTTCGAGATGACCGTCGAGTTCTCCACCGAATGAAAGTTCGCCTGTGATGGCTATCTTATTGCCATTTTCATCCTCTAGCGGAACAATTCTTCCGTTTGAGCCCTGACCATACTTTTTCTGCATCTTTATAGTCTCTGCAGCCTGGCTCCATGTGAAGTTTCCGCTGTATGTGACGCCGAATCCCTGCTTGTGAGAGCCCTTCTTTGTTGTCACGAGAATCACACCGTTACCGGCACGTGAACCATAGAGCGCAGCAGCGTTAGGACCTTTGAGCACTGATATGGACTCGATGTCCTCAGGGTTGATGTCGAACGAAGTACCGCCACGGTCGTATCCGCCGTATGCCGAAGCCTCCGATGTCTGGTCGTCGGTGAAAGGCACACCGTCAACAATCCACAAAGGCTGGTTGTTATCGGTGAGCGAAGAGTTACCACGGATGGTTATCTTGGTAGAACCTCCAAGTCCTGTGCTTGCCGTATTCATCTGCAATCCGGCCACCTTACCCTCGAGAGCGCCTGTGACAGACGGGTCGCCGGTGGTGTTGAGCGCGTCGCTCTTGATGTCCTGCACCGAATATCCGAGCATCTTCTTCTCACGCTTTATGCCGAGCGCTGTGACAACCACCTCGTCGATCGACTGTGAGTCGAGCACCATCTTGGCATTCACCACTCCGCTCTTGTCGGCAGCCTGCTCCTGAGTCTTGTATCCGAGATATGTGAACTGAGCCACAGGATTCTCCGCATCAGTCATCACCGTGTAGTTGCCGTCAATGTCTGTCACGGCTCTGTCGGTGGTTCCTTTTATTGTTACACTCGCACCAATCAGCGGTTCACCGTTCTCGTCGAGTATGCGTCCCGTGATTTTTCTTTTCGTCGTGTTGGTCTTTTTATGCTGCGGAGCCTGCTCACTACGCTTCAGATATACCACCTTATCCTCCACCTTGAACGTCACGCCCTTGTCTTTGAGCAACTGAGTGAGGACCTTCTCGAGCGAAGCGTTTTTCACGTCGATGGCTTTCACGCGCATATCAGCAAGTTCATCCTCATAGAAGAACTTGAATTTCGACTGTGCCTGGATTTTCTTTATAACCACACCCAGCGTGGTGTTCGGAGTATTCAGAGTGACCTGTGCGAACGCACCCTGCATGGGGGCCACGGCAAGCATGAGAGCCATGAAACCACGCGCCATCCTTTTACTCCACTGATTCTTGTTGTTCATAAAAAATTGTTTAGTTATTTTTAGTTTTTAATTATCGGGATAAGAAGGGCAGAGTCAACCAGCGAGTGCAACATTACGAAATATTTTTGAAAAAGACCTC
>USHV01000009.1 GCA_900554695.1 uncultured Prevotella sp.
ACGACTCATAAATCTACCCTTAATCGTGTATTGGATGATAGTTGCGGATTTTAGGAATATATAAATTATTTTCTTTAAAATTCATTATTAATATGTCGTTTTGTTACAGATTTTTGTTTTCGGCATATTCTTGTGTCATTTGTCTGGCGTTTCAGGACGTCTGTATGTGACATATGGCGATGTGTTCACAGCCATTCGGATTTATGTATATTTATACATTTTCTCTTTGGCTGTTGCATAAATATTCATCGTCAACTTCACGAGAGTGCCTCTGTCTTGCAGAAAAAATATTCCGGCCGCAAATACGCGAGTTTTGAGCACTTTACGCATTTGCTTGATAGTCAGCGGTTTGTGCGTTTTGACGTATCGGAACGGATTCAGACGGTTTGCGAAAGAGCCCATTTCGGCTTGCGATATGGGCTCTTTCGTGCTCCGAAATGGCCTTTATCGGCCATCAATAAAGCCTATATTGCAAGCCGAAATGGGCTCTTTCGCGCGACAACCTGTTTTCTACCCCGTCGGAAAGTGGTGCGTAACGTTGCGAAAAAGACTTTCCGGCGCGTCATGATGGGGTAGAGAAGGCGCGTCGGATTTCTATTTCGCGAAAAATAATTGTCAAAATTTTTTACTTTCGTATCTGCATAAATATACGGTTCTATGCACTGAAAAGGATTGACCGTCGGGCGTGAAGGGCAGGGGATTACGACGGCGATGTGAGGCCGGTGGCATATAGAGATGCGCTCTGCACGGCCTGTGTTAAGGATGGGTGAATCCGAGCGCCATCACGCTGAGCCTCACTCCGCCTGCCTTCATCAGCTCCTTACCACAGGCGCACACCGTTGAGCCTGTGGTCACCACGTCGTCAATGATGAGCACGTGGCGCCCTGCCACCATATCGGGACGCATCAGGCGGAACGCTCCCTCCATGTTCTCCACGCGCTGCACACCCGTCTTGCTTGTCTGGCTCTCGGTGTTGCGTATGCGTGTTACGGCTCCGGTCACTACCGGCAGTCCCGTCACGGCAGCCACGCCGCGTGCTATCTCCTCGCTCTGGTTGTAGCCGCGCTGCATCATTTTCTCCCTGGCCAGCGGCACGGGGATAATAAGGTCGATGCCGTCGAAGAATCCGGCGGCCTTCAGTTCGCGTGCCGCAGCGATACCCATCTGCCGTCCCTGCTCCGGACGGTTGCCGTATTTCAGCCGGTATATCAAGGTGCTCACCTCCGAATGGGGCTGATATAGCCACATGGCAGCGGCGCGTTCTACGGCTATGCGTGCCCAAAACAGGCGTGCCATCTCGTTGCCCGTCATGTCGGTCTCGTGGCCGGTGCGCGGCAGACGCATGTCGCAGCGTGCACATATGGCGCTTTCGTCCGGCGACATACGGCGGTCGCATACGGCGCATGACCGCGGGGCCATGATGTCGGTGAGGTGGCGTATTATTTTAAAAATCAGGTTCATCGCTTTCGTCCACATCGAAGTCGCCGGCCGCATCGAGACACATGCGTATGATGTTCATACCGAATCCGCGCGAGAGAGCATATTTTATGAGTTTCGAGTTCAGCTCGTAGTCGTTGCGTGCCTTTATGCTCCGGCGCTTGGCTTCGAGCATCGGACGCAAAGCTTCGGCATATTCACTGTCGTCGATGCTGTCGAGTATGGGTGCATAGATATCGCGTCCTACACCTTTCTTGTATAGTGCCATCTCAATCTTGCGGCGTCCCCATTTATCGAACTGTATCTTGTCGTGCACGAACGAGCGGCAGAAGCGTTCGTCGTCCACGTATCTCGCGCTTTTCAGACGGTCGATTATGCGCTGCTGCGCGTCTTCGTCCACTTGCCATGCGCGCAGCTTTGCGGCCATCTCGCCCGTGGAGTGCTCAGCCTTGGAGCAGAGGGCCGACAGCCGGCGCAGGGCCTGTTCTTCGGTTATTGTCTTGCGTTCTGTCATTGTCAGTGTTGTTTTTCTTATTCAGTCATGCCGTAGTTGTGGGACGGTCGGGTCGTTGCGCCATGGCGAATCGCTTGCGGCCGAACATGTCGTCGGATATGCTTATACGGTCAAAATGTTCATCTGTGAGCATCGTCATCATATCGTCGGCATACAGTGGGTTTATTTCGAATAGCAGCCATCCTCCCTGCCGCAGCGCCAGACGCGAGTAATGGGCAATGACACGATAGAATTTGAGCGGGTCGTCGTCGGGTACAAACAGAGCTGTGGCCGGTTCGTGGTCGAGTACGTTGCGGCTCATTTCCGCCCGTTCCTTGTCGCAGATGTATGGCGGATTGCTCACAACGAAGTCCCACAGTCCGTTGTCCTCAGGTGGACAGAGTGCGTCCTGACGCACGGTCCGCACTTGCGCACCGAGCTCCTTGGCGTTCTCCGCAGCCGTGGCAAGTGCTTCGTCGGCTATGTCCCACGCCGTGACGTCGGCCCCCGGTATGTCGAGCGCCGCCGTGACAGCAATACATCCGCTGCCCGTGCCTATGTCGAGGATGTCTGCCGAAGGTTTCAGCGGGTCGCGCAGCTGCTTCATCAGCTCGATGAGTCCTGCCGTTTCGGGCCGCGGAATGAGCACTCCCGGCCGCACCTTGAACGTGCGTCCGCAGAAGGTCTCGCATCCGAGAACATACTGTACTGGCTCGTTTTGCAGCAGGCGCTCCGCAATTTTTTCCGTTTCACTGTGCGTTTTTTCGGATAATTGTTTATCTTTGCCCATACAAATGTCGGTCAGACTCAGACCGAAACGCTGTTCGAAGACCATGCGTGCGATGCTTTTCGCCTCGCGTTCGTCGTAGGCCGGAATGAGAGCCTGCCAAAGTTCTCTGTACGTCATGATGTCTTTATCAGTGATTTTTTGTCTTGATATTGTTTTTTCTTCACCGGTACGGCCGTGTGCTTAGGGCCGGATGCCGGAAAGCCGGGCACTCTGGAAGGACTTGCCCGCACAAAGATACTTAATAATTTTGATATGAACCAGAGCACAACAGACGAAATGTACATGCGCCGCTGCCTGCAACTCGCAGTCTGCGGACGCCGCAACGCCAGTCCCAATCCGATGGTGGGGGCGGTGATAGTTGCCGGTGGACGCATCATTGGTGAGGGCTATCACGTGCGCTGCGGCGAGGGACATGCCGAGGTGAATGCCTTTGCCTCGGTGGCGCCGGAGGACGAACGGCTGCTGCCCGAAGCCACGATGTATGTGAGTCTGGAACCGTGTGCCCACTACGGCAAGACGCCGCCGTGTGCCGACCTCATTGTAAGGAAAGGCGTGCGGCGTGTGGTTGTGGGGTGTGTAGACACCTTTGCCAAGGTGAGCGGGCGCGGCATTCAGAAGCTGCGCGACGCCGGCATCGACGTCACGGTGGGTGTGTTGGAGCGCGAGTGCCGCGAACTCAACCGTGTGTTCTTCACCTTCAACAGCCGGAAACGGCCTTTCGTCACCCTTAAATGGGCGCAGACGGCCGACGGATTCATCGACGACCACTGCCGCCCCGTGGCTCTCTCGACACCGTTCACGCGGATGCTTGTCCACAAGCTGCGCGCCGAGCACGACGCCATACTCATAGGCCGCGTGACAGCCGAGCGCGACAACGCGCAGCTCAACGTGCGCCACTGGGCCGGGCCAGACCCTCTGCGCATCGTGATAGACCGCGGCCGGCCCTTCTTCCCGGGCCTAGACTTCGACCGGCCTGTTGTTCCGCAGATACTCGACGAGCTCTATCGTCGCGGTGTGCAGTCGCTGCTGGTGGAGGGCGGAGCGTTCACCCACGCCACGTTCATCGGGTCGGGAATGTGGGACGAGATACGTGTGGAGACAGCTCCCGTGGCTGTCGGCGATGGGACAAAGGCTCCGCAACTGCCGCAGGACATCGAGGTGACGGGCTCGAAGACCTACGACGGCAACACGATCGTAACCTATGGACACGCACGGCATAAGGACATTTAATATAAATGTAACACTTATTAAACGCCGGCGTAATAAGCAAGGAATAATTTTACATTGTGTAAAATGGAACATTAACTATATCACGACAATCTATGAGAATTCTCTTTATCGTGCAGGGCGAGGGCCGCGGACATCTCACGCAGGCCATAACAATGGAAGCCATGTTGCGCCGCAACGGCCACGAAGTGGTGGAGGTGCTCGTGGGAAAGAGCGGAGCGCGCAGCCTTCCTGACTTCTTCAGCCGCAGCATGAACACGGAGATAAAGCTGTTTGACAGCCCTAATTTCCTCCCGACACCCTCAAACAAGCGCAGCAACCTCACGCGCAGCGTGGCATATAACATCTTCAAGATACCTACTTACTTGAAGAGCATTCTTTTCATCCGCCGCAGGATAGAACAGACGAAGGCCGACCTCGTAATCAATTTCTATGAACTGCTCACCGGACTGACCTATCTGCTGTTCCGTCCGCAGGTGCCTCAGGTGAGCATAGGCCACCAATACCTGTTCCTGCACGACGGTTTCGAGTTTCCGAAGGGCAGCCCCGTGAGTCTGTTCTTCCTGCGCATGTTCACACGCATCACCTGCATCGGAGCGCAGGACAAGCTCGCCCTGTCGTTCAGAAACATGCCCGACGACAGAGAATCGGGCGTGAGCGTGGTGCCGCCGCTGCTTCGTCGCGACGTGCTCGACACCAAGGCGGTGGCCGGCGACTATCTGCACGGCTACATGGTGAACGCCGGTTTCGGCGAGAGCATCAACCGCTGGCACCGCAACAACCCCGACGTGCCGCTCAACTTCTTCTGGGACAAGAAGGGCGTGGGCAAGGTTTATAAGGTGGACCGCAACCTCACGTTCAATCAGATAGACGACAAGGCCTTCCTCAAGTCGCTCGCCGGATGTCGCGCCTACGCCACAACCGCCGGGTTCGAGTCGGTGTGCGAGGCCATGTATCTGGGCAAGCCGATACTCATGGTGCCGGCACACATTGAGCAGGACTGCAACGCCTATGACGCGAGCCGCTGCGGAGCGGGCATCGTTTGTCACGATTTTGACCTGGGCCGTCTGCTCGATTTCTCGTCGAAGTATGCTCCCGACCCTGAGTTCCGCCACTGGGTGAGCTGTTGCAGCGTGCGCATGATGTCGCACATAGAGCATGCCGCCACCATGGTTCCGGAGCATCACATGTCGCTGTCGTTCCTTTTCTCGCTGCTCCCCTCGCGCTTTGTGGGAGCGTGAAAGCATCTAAATTCAAACTCTGTTAGAGCAGATGTGTTTCAGTTAGCTGTATGTTTTTATTTCAAAAAATCGTTTTCGTCCGATCATAAAGTTCCGGCTTGTATGCGGAAAAAAGTATTTTACGCATACAGGCCGGAATCATTATCTGCAGTTCAGACGTTTTGTCTTATTTGAATAATACGTTCATTATGTACAGACGACATATTAATGCCGTTTGTTTTGTATGTCTGTCCATTGACAGTACATTGCCGTTTCTTTGTGAAAAGTTATTTTATTTCGTGTAAGGAGTATAGACTCCCAGCTCAGCTATCTTCACAGTGCCGTCGTGGCGTGTGACGGTCACTCTCACGGCATCGGCCTTCACCGGTGCGAAACGGTGTATCTTGACACGGCTCTGCGTCTTTGCCTCGCCGTTGAAAAGCGTCTTCCATGTGCCGCCTGAGCGGTATTCCAGCGTGTATTCCTTCATCACGCCGCCCTCTTCCTCGGTTATCGTCACCATGTCGATGGTCTTTCCGTCGCCCAGTTCAACGCTCCACCACGGTGTCTCAACTCTCGGATTCGAGGTCCATGCACTCACGAAGTCGTCGTCGTTGGCGAAGTCCATGATGCCGTAGTCGTAGCTCCACGACGATTCAGACGGTTTGTTCTTGGCTATGTTCTGCTCCGTTATCGGCGCGTCACACTCCGGCAGCTCAGCCACACGGCCGTCGTTTTTCCACATCTTGCCCATCTTGCGCAGCTCCTCCAGCGCGTTGTCGTCCATCAGACCGTCGCGGTTTGGTGCCACGTTGAGTATGAAGTTGCAGTAAGCCTTGTTGTATGGTATCACGTTGTCGTTTATCATCTCCTCCGCCGGTTTCATCTTGTCTGTCGGGAACGATTCCTTCCAGAACCAGTTTTTCTGCAAGGGCAGGCATGCCAGTGCCGGCAGCTGGTTCTCAGATGTCGAGATCTTCTGTCCCGCTCCCTGCTCGTATGATTTTATGTCGGTGTAGAACAGAGCCTCGCGCGGATATTTCGCGGCGTTGAGGTCCATCACCAGACACTCCGGCTGCAGCGACTTTATGTAGTTGTAAATCTCCGGGAAGGGCACGTCATCGTAGCTTATGCGCGACCATGGGGCGTCCCATCCGTCGATGATGAGTGCCGTGATGGGACCGTAGTTGGTCAGCAGCTCCTTCAGCTGAGCCTTTATCATGTCAATCTTCTCGCGTGTTATCATGTGCGGACGGATTCGGTGATGCGTGTCGAGGATAGAGTAGTAGAGCATTACCTTCAGTCCTGCCTTGCGGAAAGCATCGACATACTCGCGCACCACGTCGCGCTTGAGCGGCGAGTTCATCACGTTGTAGTCGGTGGTCTTTGTGTCCCAGATGCAGAAACCGCTGTGGTGCTTGGTCGTGAGGCATCCGTACGACATGTTGGCCGACTTCGCTGCCTTTGCCCACTGCGTGCAGTCGAGCTTCTTGGGGTTGAATACCGATGCCGGCAGGTCAGGGTCTGGCCAGTCGTCGGGCGCGAAAGTAGGAATGTTGAAGTGGATGAACATGCCGAAACGCAGGTCGACAAAGTCCTGCTGCAGCTGGTGCAGCGACTTCTGTTGCGCCGATGCCGACACAACGCTCAGCACCATGAGCAGTGCGATGAAAAGGCTTTTTCTTGTCATAATAGGTATTTGTTTTTATTTATGAATACTTGTCAGGTCTTTCGGGGTGGGGCGTCGTTTATGCGACGTCGCTTATAATATAATAACAAACGAGCATGGACGGAACGTGCGCCATGCCCGTTAAAAAAACAAAACACGTCCTGTTTGCGTGTCGTTATGGTGTTGAGGCGTAGTGGTAGGCGTGTGGATGTGCCTATGATGTCGGCGCATGTCGGCGTGTTTTGCGCCGTTTGCCGCCGCTATTTTGCCTGCACTCTCGGACATACCGTTATGCGGCGGTCCTTCTTGCTTGCGCACATGTCTTTCGTCGTTGCCACGAATTTCTTCAGATGAGCGGTCTGTCCGTGCTTGTCCAGCTCGGCCTGGTTCTTCCATTCCTCGTGTATGAAGAGGTGAGTGCTGTCATCAGCGGCCTGATACACGCCGTAGTCCAGACATCCCGGCTCCTTCAGCGTCTGTTGCTTACATTCGATGAACGCAGCCTTGAAGGCTGCCACATATTGCGGTTTTACGTGGCGGTGAAGATCGAGCACTATGTTCATTGAGTCTGCCGGCGCACACTGTCCGTCACATCCGTGGTGTCTGTTGCAATGACCCGAGCATGCCGCGAGCATGGCGGCAGCGCAGATGGTTATGAATGCTTTTGTTGTCATATTCTCAGGTTTTGTCATTGGTTGCTTTATATATATAATATAGGTATGGTAATTCCCGTTAAGCATGTGTCATTTACGGCCGAAGTCAGCCGGCACCTCGCCCCATTTCTGCGTCTCCCATTTCAGTATGGGTGTGTTGATCTGGTGTGTGCGCAGCCAGTTTTCAGCCCGTGCTATTATCTGGTATAGCTGTTCGGTGCGTGGCGTGCGTGCCAGTTTGGTCTTACACTGCTTCTTCTTCACCCACAGCATGGCGTTGTGGCTGTCGGAATAGATGCACTTTCCCTTTATGCCTTCGCGCTCCATGAGTGCCAGCGCATGCACTATGGCGAGAAACTCACCTATGTTGTTCGTGCCGTGCACCGGTCCGAAGTGGAACACCTCGGCACCTGTGGCAAGATCGACGCAGCGATATTCCATCGGTCCGGGATTGCCCGAGCAGGCGGCATCCACTGCCCATGCCTGCGCCGAGACCTCCTGTGGCAGAGGCAGTACGGTGTCATGACGGTAGTCGGGGGGATTAAGCGGTTGGTTGTTCATTGCTTCTTATTATTGAAAAGTGCGCAACCCGTCGGCATGCCTGAGGCATGATGAAGAGTTGCGCACCTTGTTTATGTGTCCGGCAGAACCCTTACATGCGTTCCGGCACTTCAATGCCGAGCAGGTCCATGCCGTTTTTGATGGTCTTTGCCACGTTGGCCGCAAGCACGAGGCGCACGGTCTTCTCCTTGTCGTTGTCGGCGCCCAGGATGCTGTAGTCGTGATAGAACTGGTTGAACTCCTTGGTCAGCTCATAGCAGTAGTTTGCTATGCCGCTTGGCGAATAGTCTTTTCCGGCCTGCTCCACTACGGCTCCATACTCGTTCATCTTCTGTATCAGCTCCGTCTCCTTCTGGTTGAGCGGCATGTCGGCGTCGAGATTCTCCGGCAGCTTTATGCCTTCAGCCTCGGCCTTACGCAGGATGCTGCGTATGCGGGCGTGTGTATATTGAATGAACGGGCCCGTGTTGCCGTTGAAGTCGATGCTCTCTTCCGGATTGAAGAGCATGTTCTTGCGTGCGTCAACCTTCAGTATGAAGTATTTCAGCGCGCCCAGACCCACGATGCGTGCAATCTCGTTGCGCTCCTCTTCGGTCATATCCTTGAACTTGCCGAGCTCGTCGCTTGTCTTGCGTGCATCCTCTATCATCTCTGCTATGAGGTCGTCGGCGTCCACCACTGTTCCCTCGCGGCTCTTCATCTTGCCGTTGGGCAGTTCCACCATGCCGTAGGAGAAGTGCACAAGTTCCTTGCCCCACTTGAATCCGAGGCGGTCGAGCAGTATTGAGAGCACCTGGAAGTGGTAGTTCTGCTCGTTGCCTACGACGTATATCATCTTGTCGATGGGGAAATCGCGGAAACGCATCTCGGCTGTACCGATGTCCTGCGTCATGTACACACTGGTGCCGTCAGAACGCAACAACAGTTTCTGGTCCAGTCCGTCATTAGTGAGGTCTGCCCATACGCTGTTGTCGTCCTTTCTGAAGAAAAGACCCTTTGCGAGTCCCTCTTCCACCTTTGCCTTTCCCTCGAGGTAAGTATCTGATTCGTAGTATATCTTGTCGAAGCCCACGCCGAGCGCCTTGTAGGTTTCGTCGAAGCCTGCATATACCCATGAGTTCATCTTCTGCCACAGGGCACGCACGTCCTTGTCGCCCTGCTCCCATTTCACGAGCATCTCGTGGGCTTCCTTTATCAGCGGAGCCTCGTCCTTGGCTTTCTTCTCGGCTTCCTCTTCGCCCATGCCCTCGGCCGTGTATTTTGCCTTGAGCTCAGCAACTTCTTCACGGTAGTGCTTGTCGAAGGCCACGTAGTAGTCGCCTATGAGGTGGTCGCCCTTCTTGCCGCTTGTCTCGGGTGTCTCGCCGTTGCCCCACTTCAGCCATGCCAGCATCGACTTGCAGATGTGTATTCCGCGGTCGTTCACGATGTTGGTCTTCACCACGCGGTTGCCGTTGGCCTCCATTATCTTTGCGAGGCTCCATCCCAGCAGGTTGTTGCGCACGTGTCCCAGGTGGAGCGGCTTGTTGGTGTTGGGCGATGAGTATTCGATCATCACCAGCGGCGATTTCTCCGTCGCCTTGCGCTCGCCGTAGGTCGGGTCGGCGTTGATGTCATTGAGCAGACCTATCCACGCGCCGTTGGATATTACGAGGTTGAGGAATCCCTTCACCACGTTGTATGAAGCCACGCAGCTCTCGTTCTCCTTGAGCCAGCGGCCCAGGTCTTCGGCTGTTTCTTCGGGCTTCTTGTGAGATATTTTCAGGAACGGGAACACCACGAGTGTGAGGTGTCCCTCGAATTCACGTTTTGTCTTCTGAAGCTGCACCATTTTTTCAGGCACATCCTGTCCGTACAGTTCCTTCACGGCCTTGATGACCGAACTGCATAAAGCTTTTTCGATGTTCATGATTTTATGAAGATGATTGTGGATGCAAAGTTAACACAAACCTCGCAATATTCAAAATAAAATACGAGCAAACATCAGTCTCATGGCATTGCCGCCTTGTCGGGCAGTCCGTTCACGCGCTGCAACTCTAAAATGTAGTGTGTGAAGACGAGCGGTGACTGTATGCGCATCTTGTCGTCGGTGATGTATTCCAGGTCGAGAAGCGTGGTGGTGTATATGCTTTCCACCATGCGTATGTCGTCAGGATTGTCGGAAACGGGATTCACTTTGAGCCGGAGATAGTCGTAACCTTCATGCACCAGACTCCATTCGCCGCTAAGCGTGTAGTCGCCTTCGAAACATTCATCGCCCGAGGCGGTGGGCGAGCCGTCCATACGCCATGCCTTTATCCTCAGCCGTCCGTCCATGCTGCCGTCGGCTTTCAGGTTGTAGTATTGCTCGAGATTCAGGAAATACGCCTGATTGTTCTCTTCGTAGATGCACGGCAGGCTGTCCTGCATCACATACCATTGGCCTATCGCCTTGTCGTGATACTTCTCGTAGAGTTCACGTGTCAGCTCGCCGTCGCTGGGCGGCTCGTCGTAGCAGGAGACGAACGTCAGCGTAGCGAGTAATATCAATATCGTCAGTGCTTTATTCATTTGCTGATATTTAATTTGTTGTCATAAGTTTTTAGCGTCCGCATCACTTCCCATGTCTGCCGGTTCGCCATCTACACGGTGCATCACTATTGTCTGGTTCAGAAATGTTACGGGTGACTCAATGCTGAGAATGTCGTCGTCAGCATGGTACAGATGGAGATCTGTGTTGCTGAAGAGAGGCAGCATGAGGGTGTCGTCGGTATCGTCCTGACTGAGATGCACTCCGAATCTGAGCCGATCGGTGTCGTCGGATGCTCTGTGTATGAGTCCCCATGAACCGTTCAGGCGATAGTCGGAGATGAACCATTCGCCTCCTGTTGCAGACGGACTGCCGTCGGCTCTTTTGGCTTTCATTATCACACGGCCTGTTATTTCGCCGTTTTCATGAAACTCGTAATATTGTTCCAGACTGATGTAATACAGTCTTTCGAATTGCTTGAAGTAGTATTCCTGCGGTTCTTGTTTCAGATACCATTTGCCGGTTACCTTGTCTGTGTATTTCTCGCGCAGCTCTAAGGTTTCCTCTGAGTCCTCGTCTGTTGTCGGGTAACGAGGGTCGAGGTCGCTGCATGCGGTCAGAAGAAAGACAGACAGAATGAAAAATGTTGCTTTCATAGGCTTGGCGTTTGGTTTATTAAAATATTGCCGGCTTGTCGTGTTTATGATTATAACGCTCTCCGGGTGTGTATATTGTGCGCGTGATTACATTTTTACAATGCGCGCGTGATTTTCTTCCGTCATGTTGTTTTGTCAAAATTTTTTACCATTATTCGTCCTCAAGGCTCGCGTTTTTTCGTCCGCCGGTGTGTCCGGCCATAAATTCGCGGATTTTGAGAGGTTTTCGTAAACTATTGATACATAGTCAGTTGACTTTTGTGCTGTTTTCTCCGTGTTGCGATATGGCCCGTTTCGGCATCCGAAATGGGCTCTTTCGGCTTATGATTCGGCCTATATCGTGCTCCGATATGGCCTGTTTCGTAGTGCGAAAGAGCCTTTTTCGCATCGCCGTCGGTTCGCCACTGCGTTGCGATTTCGTTTTTACGGGGTAGGAAAATTGCGGAAAGGGCCATTCCGGACGCCCTTGCGCTCACAGAATTGAAGGCGGAGCCGCAGGTGTTTTGTCAAAATTTTTTAATGTCGTGACGTTTTATTTTGACTTTCGGGCTAATTAGCTTAACTTTGCATTCATAAACGACAATAATTAAAAAATATACAATATGGCTAATTTGAAGAAAGACTTCGCATCGAAACTTCTGAATGTGAAGGCAATAAAGTTGCAGCCAAACGACCCGTTCACATGGGCATCAGGCTGGAAATCACCGTTCTATTGCGACAACCGCAAGACTCTGTCTTATCCCGAACTGCGCAACTTCGTGAAGCTCGAGCTGGTGCACACCATCCTCGAACACTTTCCGCAGGCTGAGGCTGTGGCAGGTGTGGCAACGGGAGCGATAGCTCAGGGCGCGCTGGTTGCCGACGAGCTGAACAAGCCGTTCGTATATGTGCGCAGCAAGGCAAAGGACCACGGCATGGGCAACCTCATCGAGGGCGAGCTGGAGAAGGGCACCAAGGTAGTTGTGGTTGAGGACCTCATCTCCACCGGCGGCAGCAGTCTGAAGGCCGTTGCTGCACTGCGCGAGGCAGGCTACGAGGTTGTGGGCATGGTGGCTTCATACACCTACGGATTCCCTGTCGCAGCCGAGGCATTCGCTGAGGCAGGCGTGCAGTTGGAGACTCTGACCGACTACGACCACGTCGTGGCCGAGGCACTCGCTACAGGCTACATAGCCGAGAGCGACGTAGAGGTGCTGGCAGAGTGGCGCAAGAACCCGTCTGAGTGGCGCAAGTAATAATGGTAGGGGCGGGCGTGGCCTGCCCTGACTAAAACAAACACATATCATGTCGATGACAACATTCGAAAGCAGCATACGCCAGATACAGTTTCCGCAGCAGAAGGTGTATGACATGCTCAGCAATCTCGAGAACATCGAGAGAGTGAAGAACCGCATACCGGAGGACAAGATAAAGGATCTGACCTTCGACAACGACTCCATATCCATCAGTGTGCCGCCGGCAGGCAGCGTGAAACTGCGCATAGTAAATCGCGAAGAGCCCAAGTGCATCAAGTTCGAAACGGAGTCGAGCCCCGTGCCTTTCAACCTGTGGATTCAGATTCTGCCGGTGACAACGACATCGAGCAAGATGAAGCTCACTATCAAGGCCGAACTCAATCCGTTCATAAAGGGCATGGTGCAGAAACCGCTGCAGCAGGGCATCGAGAAGATTGCCGACGTGCTGCAGGCTATAAACTACGAATAACAAACGCTTCGGCGTACGGGCCGGAGAAAGAAAACTGACAGATGGCTACAAAACTTTGGGAAAAGAATTTTGAGGTGAACCGCGAGATAGAGCGGTTCACAGTGGGACGTGACCGCGAACTCGATCTGTATCTGGCACGCTACGACGTGCTCGGATCGATGGCTCACATCACCATGCTCCAGTCGATAGGACTCATGGAGAAGGACGAGCTGGACGCCCTGCTCGTCGAACTCAAAAAGATATACCGCGACTGCGTGGAAGGCCGCTTCGAGATAGAGGAGGGTGTTGAGGACGTCCACTCGCAGGTGGAGCTGATGCTCACGCGACGTCTGGGCGACATGGGCAAGAAGATACACAGCGGACGGTCGCGCAACGACCAGGTGCTCGTGGATCTGAAGCTCTTTATACGCCACGAGCTGCACGAGGTGGCCGATGAGGTGATGACGCTCTTCAACGAGCTTCTGGAGAAGAGCGAGCAGTGCAAGGACGTGCTTATGCCGGGTTACACCCATCTGCAGATAGCCATGCCAAGCTCGTTCGGACTGTGGTTCGGCGCCTATGCCGAGTCGTTGGCAGACGATATGCTCTTTCTTCAGGCCGCCTACCGCATGGCCAACCGCAATCCGCTCGGCTCTGCCGCGGGCTACGGTTCGTCGTTCCCGCTCGACAGAAGCATGACCACGCGCCTGCTGGGCTTCGACTCCATGGACTACAACGTGGTGTATGCGCAGATGGGACGCGGCAAGACAGAGCGCAACGTGGCGTTCGCCATGGCCTCGGTGGCAGGCACTTTGTCGAAGATGGCGTTCGATGCGTGCATGTTCAACTGCCAGAACTTCGGCTTCGTGAAGCTGCCGAAGGAGTGCACTACGGGCAGCTCCATCATGCCGCACAAGAAGAATCCCGACGTGTTCGAGCTCATTCGCGCCAAGTGCAACAAGCTGCAGGGACTGCCGGCACAGATCACTCTCATAATGAACAACCTGCCCGTGGGCTACTTCCGCGACCTGCAGATAATAAAAGAGGTGTTCCTTCCGGCGTTCGGCGAGCTGAAAGACTGCCTGCGCATGGCGGCATACATTATCAATAAGATGGAGGTGAACCGCTCGATACTCGACAATCCGATGTACGACCCGATGTTCTCCGTAGAGGAGGTGAACCGTCTCGCCGCAGCCGGAATGCCTTTCCGCGACGCTTACCGCAAGGTGGGCATGGAGATAGAGAACGGCACTTATCATGCCGACCACCACATTCACCATACGCATGAGGGCAGCATGGGCAACCTGTGCAACGACCGCATAGCCGAGTATATGAGGAGCATATACGACGCAATAGGCTTCGACCGTGCCGAGAATGCAGAAAAGGAATTGTTGAAATGAGAAAAAGATTGTTTGCAGTTGCGTGCGCCGCGGTTATGGCGTTTATGTTTCCGTCGTGCGACGGGGTTATGTCGGAGTACAGCTCCCGTCCGTGCCGCTTCGTGTTCAACACCGCGACACATTCTCATTCGCCATCGCTCAGCAGCGCGGTCGGCGGCACCGGCATATTCTGTAAGGTGACCACGGTGTTGAAAGGTGGCGCGCAGTATTACAGATTTTCCACAAACCAGAACATGACCGACGATGTGATATTCACCGCCGAGGACCAACGCACCACCGTGTTGCTTGGCATGAACAATGCCATCTGGTTCGGATATGGCAATCTGGACGTGCCAGCCGTGTTCTATGCCTACGACGCCGAGTGCCCTAACTGCTTCAATCCGGACATGGTTCCGGTGAAAAGCCATCCGTTGAGCGTGGCATCTACGGGCATCGCAACATGTCCGACGTGTCATCGTGAGTACAACATGAACACCGGCGGAAACATTGTCAAGGGTGACAAGGGCAATCCGCTCACACGCTATCATGCCTCATACACACCGGCTGGAGTAGTGGCTGTGACCAACTGATGGTTGTGTCAGCGCTTACGTCAGCATAAAATAATTTACCGTTCAGGCATCTTTTTCAACCGCCTGAGCACTATCGGCCTCATTCCGGACACATGTTCGGGTGAGGCCGGTTGCGTTAATGACATTATTTTATTATTTTCGCTGCATCATATAATTCAGTTTTTTGTATAGAAAAGTGCAATGATTCCTGCAACCGCGGATGTCAGTCTGGCTAATACCTGCCGCGGTTGCGGTTTTTCATCAATGATTAAGGAAAGACATAAAGATTTAGTTATGAACAGATATTTTATTCAATTATTGTTGCTCGCATTGTGTGTGGCGGCGCCGGCACAGAGCCTTAAAGACATTGAAAAGGCTCATAAGGACAAGATGAAGGAGTTGAAGAAGTCGCTCGGACTGAAGAAAGTGGAGATAAGGCAGGAGGATGACGGAACTTACTACATGCTTCTCACGTCGAAGGATAAACGTATCGGACGTGCAGATATTAATGGAAACGTTATTCTGCCGGCGGTTTATTACGGCATAAACAAAAGTACGGTGTTCGATAGTATAGAGGTTTTCACCCTTGTTAATGGTTTTGACAGAATAGGTATAGCAGACATTTCGGGCAAGGTAATCGTTCCGGCGGAATACTCGAACTTTATCTTCTGTCCTGCGATAGAGGAGGGGAAAAGCTGGGCTTATGATAATCAGGATACGAGAACCGGCGACTCCGTGGTGGTATATCACGAGGCTGCGCCGGCCGTTATTTATGCCAAGGGAAACATAAGCCGTATATATTCAATGACAGGTGAGGTGTTGCGCGACAGCATAATGACGGACAGGTGTGCGTATATTCCTGGATATTTCATTACGGGAACGGAAACATTATATGTTAAAAGTGAATATACTCATTATACTATAAGAACACCTTTCAGTACCGCTTGTGGATTATTTTCACAGTCTGGAGAACAGTTGGTGGCGCATGGAGCGGAACTATTGACCATATATGGTGAATCATATTATGATGATAAGTTCAAGGTGAAATATGGAAAGGAACGCAACTGGTGCACTTATACAGTGAAAGAAGGCATGAAATATAAAATGGGCGGATTTATATTCGGCTTTGAGAATCAAGGTATCCCTGCTCTTTTTAATGATGTTACATACGAACCTTCTTCTGATAGATGGAGAGTGAAGCGTACAGAATTAGGTAAATTCGAGGACTATACTGCAGAAATGGTAAAGCAGGGAATATACCGCGATAAAGGTGAAGAATATTATGAGAAAAGGGAATTTGATAAAGTTATATCTTTTTATGCTAAAGAAGGTGTAAACAAACCATGGGCGAAGTTTTTTACTGCAATGGCTTTATATAATAAGGCTTTGTATAATGTAACAATAGCTAACATGATAAGTGAGAACATTGAGAAAAATGAGCTGCCATATGATTTTCTGAAAAATATGGGATTTGACCTTGATCTCGCGACAGAACAGTATAACACTTCTGTTGAACTGTTTGATGTTTATCTTAAAGAGGACAGTACTTATCAGGAAGATGCCGTCAGATGGCGCAATATAGCATTGGAAAATGTTGCTGAGATACCTGCCGTTGGCAAACGCTATGAGGCTGCAATGCAACTCCTCAAGCAGCGTCAGGCAGCGCAGGCGGCCGAACTGCAGCGTCAACAGGAGCTGAAGCGTCAGCAGAACGCGGCTTTCTGGGGTGGCATACTCTCTGCCTTTATTCAGGGTGCGGCCAATGCTGTCACCGGAGGTGGTGGCTCCGGCTCTTCAGGAAAAGCTGCTGCGACTTACAGCGGAGGCACAGCGGTGAGCACATCGTCGTCTTCCGGTTCATCATCAAGAAAAGCTTCGCAGATAGCTGAATGGGAGGCAAGGCGACGGGATGCTGAGAGCCAGCTCGCAAAATACAAGGCGCAACAGCTAAAGGATCCTAATTCTGCTTATCTGAAGAGCGTTATAGAAAGTACAGAGAACAGAATACGGACCTGTAACGAACGTATTAATTCTTTGCGTGCGCAGTAGAATTGTACGATTGGAATCATTCTTACATAAGATATAAAAATGTATAGTATATGTGGCTGACGGCATGGCTGTGACATGAAGAATGGCATGCTGTCAGTCATTTTTTTCTTTTTCTCTGAGTCATACAGTGAATTTTATGCCATTCCAAAATATTAAATTGTGTAAATTGTTTTGGATGTTATGATTTAATACCTTAACTTTGCATTTGCAATATAATTGAAGGCCTGAGGCCGCCGGGCGCGTGCGGCGAGACACAGAAATGCTGTGTGGCAAGCCGTAAAACCGCGACCGATATTGCAAAAATGATGCCGCAATGGTGGAATTGGTAGACACGAGGGACTTAAAATCCCTTGGCCAGAAATGGCTGTGCGGGTTCGAGTCCCGCTCGCGGCACTTATTTTAACAAACTTTTATTATGCGAAAAAATCTGATTTATACCCTTTCAGCATGCTCCGTACTTGTTTTTGCGTCATGCTCAAAGATGGGACCACTCTCAGCTGATAACTTTACGGTAACTCCTAACCCGCTTGAGTCACAGGCAGGACAGGTGCCGGCAACGATAAGTGGAATGTTCCCGGAGAAGTACATGAAGAAAAAGGCGACTGTTACTGTAACCCCAGAGCTGCGCTATGCCAACGGTCAGGTGGCTAAAGGCCAAAGCGCTACCTTCCAGGGAGAAAAGGTTATGGGCAACAATCAGACCATATCATATCGTCTGGGTGGCCGTTACACAATGAAGACAAGCTTCGACTATGTGCCTGAAATGCAGCAGAGCGAGTTGTATCTCACTTTCGACGCACGCAAGGGCAAGAAGACTTATGACGTGCCGGCAGTGAAAGTGGCTACCGGAGTAATCTCTACTTCAGAGCTTTACAAGAAGACCATCCTCACAGACGGCGGTTGCATAGCTCCTGATTCATTCCAGCGCGTAAGAGCACAGAAGCAGGAAGCTAACATCAAGTTCCTCATCAACCAGGCTAACCTGCGCAAGAGCGAGCTGAAGAACAACTCGGTTACTGAGTTCGTTAAGATGTTGAAGAAGATCAACGACGACCGCGAGGGTCTCAACATACAGAACGTTGAGGTTCAGGCTTACGCTTCACCGGAAGGTGGTGTTAAGTTCAACGACAAACTGGCTTCTAAACGTCAGGACGTTTCTGAGAAATATGTAAAAGACCAGCTCAAGAAGACTAACGTGAGCACAGGCGTTGACGCTCATTACACAGCACAGGACTGGGAAGGCTTCCAGAAGCTCGTTCAGGCTTCAGACCTTCAGGACAAGGAAGTAGTTCTGCGCGTTCTGTCAATGTATAAGGACCCGGAGGAGCGCGAACAGCAGATCCGCAACATGTCGGCCGTATTCCGTGAGCTGGCTGACGGCATCCTGCCTGAACTCCGTCGTTCACGTCTTATCATCAACTATGAGACAATCGGACGCAGCGACGAGCAGATACAGCAGCAGTATGCTGAGGATCCTACAAAGCTGAGCGCTGACGAACTGCTCTATGCAGCAACTCTCGTTGACGACAATGCTAAGAAAGAGGAAATCTATAAGAAGACTGCCGAGCTCTACGACCGCGACTACCGCGCATACAACAACCTGGCTTCTCTGAGCCTGGCTAAGGGTGACAAAGAGGCTGCCGCTTCTTATGTAGAGAAAGCTCTGCGCATAGACAACAACGCTGCTGAGGCTTATGCTAACCGCGGACTCATCAACCTGATCAACGGAAACGTTTCAGAGGCTGAGGCAGACATCGCAAAGGCTGCCGGCTCTGAGAATGTTTCTTACGCTCTCGGTGTGCTCAACATCGCTAAAGGCAACTACGCTCAGGCTGAAAAAGACTTCGGTGACGTGAATACCAACAGCGCTGCTCTGGCTCAGCTCCTTAACAAGAACTACGCCGCAGCTACCGCTACTCTCGACAAAGTGCCTGCTCAGAACGGAATGACTGCCTATCTGCACGCTATCGTTGCAGCTCGTCAGGCTAACAAGTTCGCAACTTCTTCTTATCTGAAAGAGGCTCTTCAGAAAGATCCTTCGTTGAAGGCATACGCTGACAACGACTTGGAACTGTCCATACTGAAGTAAATGAGAAAACTCATATATTTCTTTCTGCTCACCCTGGTTTTGGTGTCGTGCTCGACCGACGATAAACATTTCAAGATCGACGGTCGTCTGCTCCACCTCAACCAGGGTGAGTTTTATGTTTACAGTCCTGACGGCGACAACGGAAAAATCGACACGATAAAGGTCGAGGCGGGACGTTTCACTTACGAGATACCGTGCAGCCGCCCGATGACTCTTATGATTATATTCCCAAACTTCACCGAACAGCCGGTGTTCGCAGAGCCGGGCAAGACGGTGGAAATAAAGGGAAGCGCGTCCAATCTGAAGGAGATGGAAGTGAAGGGAACAGACGACAACAAGCTGATGAACTCCTTCCGCGAGCAGATTGTATCAGCTTCGCCTCCCGAGGCGAGGAAATACGCACGCCAGTTCGTCCTCGATCATCCTGAGTCGATGGTCGGAGCTTATCTCGTGCGACGCTACTTCATACAGTCGCCAAATCCCGACTTCGCCGTGGCCGACGAGCTTATAAGCCTGATGATAAAGCATCAGAGCAAATATGGATATCTCCGTCAGCTGCAACAACAGATAAAGGGACGCGGCAGCTCAAAGATAGGTGCGCCGGTGCCCGCTTTCTCTGCCAAGACCATCGACGGCAAGACGCTTACCGCTGCCAGCCTTTCTGCCACACCCACTGCCGTTGTATGCGTGTGGGCTTCGTGGTGCTATGAGAGCATAAACATGCTCCGCCAGTTGTCGCTGCTTAGAGACAACGAAGGGAAAAACTTCACATTGATAGGTCTTTCGGTGGATGCATCCATCGACGACTGCCGCAATATAATTAAGAACAACATGCTCAATGTCGATGTTGTGTGTGACGGCGACATGGTGAACGGCAAACTTTTCAGAACACTGGCATTCAGTTATGTGCCCGACAACATCGTCGTGAAGAACGGACGTGTGGTCGCGCGCAACCTAAACATGGAGCAGCTGAAGGATCAGCTTAATAATTGATTGACACCATAAAACCTTTTTAGATGCTCGTAAAGACTTATTGTGCCGCCGTGAACGGCCTTGAGGTTACGACCGTTACCATTGAGGTGAACCTCAACCGTGGGGTGATGTACCACTTCACAGGCCTTGGCGACACGGCCGTACGTGAGGGACGCGACCGCATTGCGTCCGCCCTTCAGTATAACGGATACAAGTTTCCGCATGCCGACATAACCGTAAACATGGCGCCGGCAGATCTGCGCAAGGAGGGAAGCAGCTTCGACCTGCCTCTCGCCATTGCCATTCTTGCTGCGGCGGGAAGCATTGTTTCCGAAGAGCTCGACCGTTATATGATGGTCGGCGAGCTGAGTCTTGACGGCAATCTGCAGCCTGCCAAGGGTGTGTTGCCCATCGCGATACGTGCCCGTGCCGAGAAGTTCAAGGGACTGATAGTGCCTAAGCAGAACGTGCGCGAGGCCGCCGTGGTGAACAATCTCGAGGTTTACGGCATGGAGAATATACGCGATGTCATCGCGTTTCTCACCGGTAAGGAGCATCCCGAACCTACGGTCATCGACACACGACGCGAATTCTACGAGCAGCAATACAAGTTCGACCTCGACTTTGCCGACGTGCGCGGACAGGAAAACGTGAAGCGTGCGCTTGAGGTTGCGGCCGCAGGAGGCCACAATATGATTATGATAGGTCCGCCGGGAAGCGGTAAGTCGATGATGGCAAAGCGTCTGCCGTCCATCCTTCCGCCGCTCTCGCTAAGCGAAAGTCTCGAGACTACGCAGATACACAGCGTGGCGGGAAAGCTCGGACGCGGCACTTCGCTCATATCGCAACGCCCGTTCCGCGCGCCGCATCACACCATATCAGAGGTGGCTCTCGTGGGTGGTGGCGTCAATCCGCAGCCCGGTGAGATATCTCTTGCGCACAATGGTGTGCTCTTTGCCGACGAGCTTCCCGAGTTCAACAAATCCACTCTCGAGGTGCTCCGCCAGCCTTTGGAGGACCACAAGATAACCATCTCGCGAGCAAAATACACCATCGAATTTCCCTGTTCGTTCATGTTCGTCGCCTCGATGAACCCTTGTCCGTGCGGCTACTACGGCGATCCGACCCATCACTGTGTGTGCACTCCTGGTCAGATACAGCGGTATATGAGCAAGATATCCGGTCCGTTGCTCGACCGAATAGACATTCAGATAGAGATAACTCCCGTGCCTTTCAAGGACATATCGAAGACAGCGCCTGGCGAATCGAGCGCCGTCATACGCGAACGTGTCATCGCCGCGCGTCAGATACAGGAAGAACGATTCCGCCCTTACAAGGGAGTGCACTGCAACGCGCAGATGTCCGAGCGCATGATACACACTTTTGCCGAGCCTGACGCCGAGGGCGTTGCCCTCCTACGCACTGCCATGGAGCGGCTGAGTCTGTCGGCACGCGCATACAACCGCATACTGAAGGTGGCGCGTACCGTTGCCGACCTTGCCGGCAGCGAGAAGGTGAAGCCCGAACATCTGGCCGAAGCCATATCCTACCGCAATCTCGATCGCGGCGACTGGGCGGAGAGACAGTTCCGCTGAACGCCGCAATTCGCTGCGCCGTATGCTTCCCCTGGTTTGATGGAAGCACGCACGGCGCCCGACCACAACATATATAATAATGAGAAAATTCGAAAATATATACGTCATAGCATTCGATGCCGACGACACGCTTTGGGACTGCCAGTCGCACTTTTCCGACGTGGAGCGCCGCTACTGCGACATACTTTCGCCATACGCCGACGCCAAAACGGTGTCCGACGAGCTTTTCGCCGTTGAGACATCCAATATGTCCCTGCTTGGATACGGCGGCAAGGCATTCACCATTTCGCTCGTGGAGAACGCCCTGCGGCTCAGCGGTTACCGCATGGCTGCTGCCGATGTGGCGCGCATTGTGGATCTGGGCAAGTCGCTGCTTCGTCTTCCCGCCACTCCGCTTCCCGGCGTGCGTGAGGCTCTCGAGGCATTGAAAGGCTATCGGCTCGTGGTGTTCACCAAGGGCGAATTGCTCGATCAGCACAGTAAACTGATGCGTTCCGGACTGTCGCAATATTTCTCTCACGTTGAGGTTGTGACCGACAAGACCGAGGCAACCTGCCTGTCGCTCTGCCGTACGCTGCGTGTTGAGCCGCGTCGTTTGCTGATGGTGGGCAATTCTTTCAAGAGCGACATAGCGCCGATGCTGTCGATAGGTGCTTCGGCGGTGTATGTTCCGTTCCACGTAACGTGGAAATATGAACACACGGAAGAGTTCGCTCACGAACGCCTCAGGCAGATATCTGACATCGTTGAATTGCCCGCCTTGCTCTGACGGCGGATGTAAGAACAACGGTATAGCAGCAAAACGATGTGCCGTGTGCGGCGTATGTAGTGGCTGAAGCATCGCAAGTTGTCTGCCAATACCTCTCGAATGACAATTGTCCGTGCAGTAACGGGTATGTAAATGAAAGGGAAATATCAGTCATTTATTGGGTGTATGGAACATCATACAATGTCCGTGTTTTGCATAATTATGCAAAATAGACGTCAGAAAAAACTTCATCCGTAAATCGAAATCCGGAAAAAGAAACTGGGAAATCGGCCACGTGGCAATCGCTTTTCGGTGCGATTAAGCCGTTTTCGAAGCAGTAACACGAAATGATGAAAACGAAGTGAAATGGCGCGAATTATGTGTTTTAACCGGATTAATATATACATTCGCAGCAAAATAGGGCTTTTCAGTGCAATTCCGGACACCGGAATGTGGACATAAAATCGCAGTATGACGATACGAAAAAGTAGATGGCACGCTGTGTTAGAATGTCGGTTTTTGTATATGATGCAGCAGTCCGGTTTGCGAAAGAGTGCTTTCCGGCCTACGATAAAGCCCGTTTCAGGGTGCGATAAAGCCCATTTCGGAGCGCAATATAGGCCATTTTGGAGCACAATAAAGCCCATTTCGGAGAATGATAAAGGCTGTTTGAGGGTGCGGAACGCATTTTCCGACACCTTCAAACAGGCTCTTTCACAAGAGCAATAAGCTGTTTTTGCTGCACGTTTGTGCGCAAACAGTTGTGTATCAGAGATTTAAATGAAAAGTCGAAAAGTCTGGAATCCGTGTCCGATCGGTCGTCCGAAGGTTCTGACGGAGTTTTTCAGGCCTTATGATTGCATATTTATTCGTTTGCAGAATCGCTTCCGTATAAATATACACTTCTGCGTTTCTGTATGTAATATTTCCTTTAGACCAATTTTATTTGTTCGTTATTCCTTGACGTGAAGCGGTTTTTGAGGCTATGTTATTGCGTTTCCGGTATGTCGTTTAAATGTTTCTTATGCGGTCGTCGAACTCCTTTGCGCCACCTTTCACGCCGAATATCTTTTGCAGCAGACGCGCCCTCGTGTTGGTGACCGACTGCGACGACATGCCCGTCAGCACCGCAATCTCCGTTGGTATGAACCGCAGGCGTGTCAGTATCGTGATGTTTATCTCGTTGGGCGATAGCTTGGTGTGCTCGGCGAACAGCGTGTTCAGTCTGCCGTCGTAGCTGTTCGTCAGCTGATGAAGCGCGTCCCAGTCCTGTTTTTCAGCCGTCCGTCCTACTGAAGCCAGGCGGTGTAGGGCATACACACAGTCGGCGTTTATCAACCGGTCCTCCATATTCCACTGTTCCGGATTGCGCCGGTCGTTCTGATATCCCGCCAGTTGCGCCTGCATTTTCTCAAGTTCGTGCGTCTTCTCCTCAATCAGTCTGACGTCCTTCTCCCTTGCCTGTTGCAGTTCGTCGAGCCGCTGTCGCAGGGCGCGATAGCTCTCAAGGTCGCGCGTGTAGCCGGCGTTCAGTTCCTTCAATGTCAGTTTCTGCCTGTTTATCACACGTCCGTAGTGGCTCATTCTGCGGCGGTGATAAACCAGAAATCCCACCAGTGCTATTATCAGTATGGCCGCCGCGCCACCCAGACGCATCATCTGCGCACGGTAGATACGTTCGCTCCGTCGGCTGTCGTAGTTGTTCTGCAACTCCACGAGCGAGCTTGCCGTCTCGGTGGATACGTCGCGGTCGTACACAGTGTTGAGTCTGTCGCTCAGAAACAGTTGCGATTTCTCGTCGTTTTTTATGCGAGCGAGTGTTATGAGTTTCTTCAGTGCGCTCTTGCTTATGGCCGGCACGTCGGAGTCGGCAGCGTCATACCACATCCGTTCAGCCCTCTTCATGTCGTTTGCAGCGGCGTATATGTCGCCCAGACGGAGCGACGCCATACGGTCAGGACAACCCACATAAGCCATCGTCAGCAACCGGTTGGCACGCGCGGTGTCGCCGCTGTTCATATAGTAACAGCCCAGATTGGTGCGTATGAGCGACTGCACCTCCGGGCCTGCCTTTGGAAGTAGCGGCCGACAATGGTTCATGCACATCATGAAACTGTCTGTACGGTTTATCCGCATATACTCCGTCGCCATGTCGTTCCACGCCCGTGCCACGTGGTCTGTGCTTCCGGTGCACTGCGCCGCGTCGAGTTCCATACGGCGATATTTCATCACCAGGTCGTGATGTCCCGTCACAATGTTAATCTGTGCCAGCGCCGCGGCAACCCTGAAGCTGAGAAAACTATCGTCTGTACCGGCCGCCGCTTCCTCCGCTATCTTCAGGTTGAGCACGGCGTCGTGCAGCTGTCCGTTGTAGTAGAGACACAAGGCAAGCTGCACCAGCGCCCTTGCCCTGCGGCGTTTGTCACTGCATTGGTCGAAGTAGGCGGCACTTTCGCTTATATACCGGCTGTTCGTCAGTTTCACATCGAGTCCGTGCACCGCTTCGGTGTATGCCAACTCGTAGAGTGCACTGTCTGCCGGGCCGGCGCACAGACTGTCCTTGTGGCCGTAGAGCAGCGTCAGCGCGCCGTGCGGATCGGTGTCGGTCATGCTCTCGGCGCGTATGATTGTGCTGTCATACTTATTCCTTTGTCCACACGCCACCATGAGTATGGCTGTGGCGAGGAGTGTGATTATCGTGCCGCTGCGGTTCATTCTCAGTTCATTCTGTAAGTGATAGGAATGGCGAACTGTACTCTTACTTTCTCTCCTTTGTTCATTCCCGGTTTCCACTTCGGCATCTTCTTCACTGTTTCCACAGCTACCTTGTCGAGCGTCGGGGTGGCGTGTTTCTCCACCTTGAAGTTGGTCAGCGAACCGTCTTTCTCAACAACGAAGCTCACAAGCACGCGTCCTTCCTCGCCGCGCTTTATCGCTTCCTCCGGATACTTCTGGTTTTCGCTCAGGAACTTATACATGGCAAGCTGGCCGCCCGGATATTCCGGCAGCACCTCGCACTTTTCATACACTTTCTCTTTATTCTCTTTTGTGGTCTGTGCGGCTGCCGTCGATACCATGATCATTGCGGCAAGCGCCATCATAAGTATTCTTTTCATAATACATCAGTTTTTTTGCGTTAGACATGTTTGTTCTTGTCCGGACGCTGCAAATATAGGATGAAAAAACAAAACGAACAAAACGATTCGTTACACAATATTACACTGTACGGCCGTAGTGTAATAATTTTTACTTCCGACGGCCGCGTCCGGACATGATGCGCAGCAGTCTGTTGGCACGGCAGAGGGTGTTCACGCCCATTATGTCGAGCAGAATGGCTTTCAGACGGAAACTCTTATCTACGCTCATGAAGTTTTGTCTGATGGTTGTCAGCAGCGGACGGTCGCCCGTGAGTTCGGTGGTGTATATCTGGATGTTGAGCACGTGCATGTAGTAGTCGGCCCATTCTGGCGTGTGGCGGCGCGTCTTTTCCAGCATCCTCAGGTGCGTAGCGAGCAGCTGTCGCCAGGCGTTGCCGTCGGCGTTGTTGGATATTCCTCCGCTGTTCCAGCAGTAATAGTAAGTTCCCGTGCATGTTGTGGCCGTCACACCGGCTTTCTCCAGAAGCAGGGGGAGGGTGTGCAGATCTTCGAAAATCATCTTTTCCGGGTATCTCACTTCGTCGAACATCCTGCGGCGGTATATCTTGTTGCAGGCGTAAGCGTGGGCATAGGCACGGCATGAGAGCCAGTATTCGTCCATGTCGCGGTATTCGCAGTTTTCGAAGGTCAGCGTTTCCTCAGTGCCGTCTGCTCTCTCGCGGCTGATGGGAAACTCTATAATGTCATATTCGGGATGCTTTTCGGCCAGACCGTTCAGGTCGTGCAGCGTGCCGGGGGCTATGTAGTCGTCGGAGTCAATGAACATCAGCAGGTCGCCCCTTGACGCTTCAATGCCAGCGTTGCGTGCGCTGCTCAGTCCGCCGTTAGGCTTGTGTATCACTCTCGTGCGCTTGTCTTTTTCGGCCCATCTGTCGCACATCGCAGGACAATCGTCCGGCGAACCGTCGTCGACGAGTATTATCTCGTAATCTACGTCCTCCTGTGTGGCAATGCTGTCAACACATCTGTCGAGCGTTGCCGCAGTCTTGTAAACAGGTATTATGATGCTTATCATTGTTTTGTTCAGGCTTGTTTGATGAGTTTTTTCAGTTTCATCTTCAGTGTCCATGGCAGTCCCTGCACGAAAAACTGCACAATGTTGTATTTCCAGTAAGTGGCGCTGTTCTTCAGTCCGTGCCACGGATTGTCGGTCGAGCGTTCGTAATCCATAAGTATCGAGCACAGCTCGCGCTTGTCGCCCTTATCGTTTATAAGGCTCTGCGGCACGTCACCGGTCTTTCTTATCACGGCCGCGACATGTCCGTTGCCAGTCAGTCCGACGGTAAGCTCGGCAAATCCGGCTATCAGTTCAGCCACGTCGTGCCGCTCCGATTTGTTCCATATTATCATCTTTCCGTTCTCGCGGCAGATGTTATACTGATGAAATCCCTTGTAATGTTCGGTCTCCGCCTCGTTTATGTGGTGGTTGAGGTATAGGCATCCGCCCTTCTTCAGCACGTCGATGCTCTCGTATATGCTTTTCATGGGGTGGGCGGAGTGGTCGAGTGCGTTCTGTATTATCACGAGAGACACATCGTGTGCGGGATAGAATGCCGACAGATATTCAGCCATTCCGAATTCTATTCTCGGCAGTTTGCGGCGGTGGCGCGCGAGTATTCTGTTGAAGTAGCCAGCCAACGGGTCGACGTAGTGTATGTCGAGCGGTGCCAACTGTCCGTTGCGCATGATGTAGTTACCGGTAGCGTAGCTCATTCCACAGCCCACATCGAGCACTTTCGGCTTATCCGCCTTGGCCAGGAAAGCATTGGCGTCGAACCCTTCAAGTGTTATCACGCCACCATATTTCGACCAGTTCATCATACCGTCGAATGTCCATTTCCATCTGTACACGTTGTTCCAGAAGGCCACCTCATAAGCGATGCCGTTCATCCATCTTGTGATAATGTTCTGTTCTTTGTTCATCATTCTTGTCAAACGAGAGTCAGGAGCCGGTCCGTCGCCCTTTTACCGTGTTTATTAAGTATGTTGTTTGGCGGCGAGTCCCGGTAGTGCCGGTGCAGTAATATAATATGTATATAGAGTGGCTGCATGCGGAAACATATTTTGTTTTGTCCTTCCCGAGCACAGCATGTCTTATGCAAAGACGTTGCCAGCGAGTGCAATGAGAGCTTGTTCTCCTATTGCCGAGCGCAGCATGTCTTATGCAAAGATAATTATATTTGCTCTAAATCATTCATTCATTACAAAATAATCGACACTAAAAAGGGCTATTGAGTGTTATTTTGCATATCTTTGCATTGATTTTTAAGCCTCCGGGAGTATTCGGGCGTGTCGTGATGATGCACGTTCCGGCTTTCGGTTAAATAAGTATCACCGTTATGAATAAAACCAGTTTGCTGTTGGTACCGGCCGGAGGACTGGCCAACAGAATGCGTGCCGTTGTGTCGGCATACAATTTGTGCCGCACCGTAGGCGGCAGAATGCAGGTCGTTTGGTTTCGCGACTGGGCGTTGAATGCCCCGTTCCGCGACATCTTCAAACCCGTTGACAGTTCTCTCTTTGCCCTGCGTGAGGCGCGCGGACTGGATTTTCTCGTCAACGACAGGCCGCGCCGTCGCAACTTCTGGATACCAAAGGCGTTTCAGAGTGTTGTTTTCGATGCCAGGATATACGAGCAGTTTGTCACTCCTCTGAAGCAGAAAAACTTTGATTTTGAGGCATGGCTGCGTGGCAGGCGGTGCTACATGAGCTGTTATCAGGAGTTTGGCACGTGGGATACGGCGCTTTATAAGAAGATATTCCGCCCCGTTGACGAGGTCATGGAGCGCGTTGATGCGTTCCGCAAGAGTTTTTCCGGTTACACGATAGGAATGCACATACGCCGCACCGACAATGCCGAGTCGATAGAGAAAAGCCCTACAACACTGTTTGTCGAGGCAGGACAGCGCGAGCTGAAAGAACACCCCGACCTGCGAATATTCCTCGCCACCGACAGCGAAGAGGTGAAACAGCAGATGCGTAACGTCTTCGACGACCGCATAATAACACCTTCCGACGCCGCCGAACGCGGCAATACGGCCGGCATACGCGGCGGACTTGTCGATATGTGGACGCTTTCGCTCACACGCCGCATCTACGGTTCGGCAGGCAGCAGCTTCTCAACCATGGCGTCGAGCATAGGTGGCAACGAGCTCGTTATTTTATCAGTTCAGGCATGATAAAGACCGAGTGAATCTTCTGTTTCTCTTTCGGCGGTATCTGCATGTAGTTGTTGTACAGGTCGCGCAGGTAAGCGTCGGGATTGCACGGCGCGCTGAACGTGCGGCCTTCGAATGTTATCGTGCCGAGCGGGAAGATGCTTTTCTTCAGGTGCATTATGCCGTATCCGTTGTTCACGAGCGTGTTCGACATATACGTTCCCTTCTTTCTGAACATAAAAGCCAGTTTCCACGCAAGGCTGTAAAGCGCGTATTGCGCGGCGAACCACGGCAGTTCGGCCGCCGAGCGCAGCGAATATCTGTGCGGACTGTGCAGTATGGAGTAGCACTTTGATATGCCGCGGCCATACCGTTTCACGAATTTCTTTGAAACGTCCGGATAGTCTATGAACGGGAAAATGTCCACATAGAGTCCTTTCTCGTAGTTGGCGCTGAAGTCGTCGCCCGGTTCCACGAAGAACGAATTGAGGTCACGCACCTTCACTATCGGCTCTTTCGTGTCCTCGCTCTGTGGTGTCTGCAACGTCAGAGAGGCAGGCAGCTCCTTCTGAGCGACGCTTTTGAACCGCTCAAGGTCGGCAAGGCTCATGGCGATGTCGATGTCGTCGTCCCACGGAATGAATCCTCCGTGACGCACGGCACCGAGCAGCGAGCCGCCGTCGAGCCAGTAAGATATGTCGTGCTTGCGGCATATTCGGTCTATTTCTTCCAGTATGCCGAGCTGTTTCAGCTGACATTGTCTCAGCGTTCTGCGCTTGTATTCCTCGAGAAAACTATTTTTCATTGTGACTTGTTTGTCTTTTCAGTTCATCATTTGTTCTCCGGCGTGGCGCGTCTCACGTCAACCACCTGTCCCGTATAGTCAGATGCGAGCGTGCGTAGCGTGGCTTCCGCCACCTTCTCCGGCTTCAGCAGCGTGTCGTCGGGCTCTGTTCCGAAGTTCGCCAGGCGCATAGGCGTCTTCGTGCGCTCCGGGTTTATGCAGTTAATCTTTATTCCGTCGCCTTCCCATTCCTGTGCAACGGCCTGCACGAAGTTCACTATCGCTGCCTTGGTTGACGAATATATGCTGTAGAAAGCGCGTCCGCGGGTGTACGAGCTTGAGGTGAAGAATATGAGACGTCCGCCCGTCTGTTTCAGATAAGGATACGACTCTATCGCCACGTTCACCGTTCCCATGTAGTTGGTACGCACGGCATTCTCTATCACGGAGTAGTCCATCGACGCCAACGGCTCCTTGTTCAGTATGCCGGCAGTGCATATCACGAAGTCTATCTTGCCTGTCTCTGCCGCCACGTGAGCCAGAGTGTCCATCACACACTGCCTGTCGCCTATGTCCACACCGCCCATGCTGCGCGAGAATGCGAACACTATCGAGCCGCGTTCGCCCAGCATCCGCACGATGTCGGCGCCTATTCCGTAGCTTCCTCCGAACACCACGGCCACCTTGTTCTTGAAATGGCTGGCGTCGGGCATAGCCGTTCCCACCTCCGTGTTCTTCAGTTGGAACAGCTTGTCCAGCATGTATGTGTCCTCCTTATAGGTCAGTTTCATGTTGCTTTCCTCGCCGCGCACCACATATACCGGCGTCTCCGGCAAGTAGCGGCGCACAACTCCGCAGTCGTCCGTCGTGCGGAACGCCGGGTCTTTCAGTGCCAGTTCGTATGCCTTTCTTATCACGTTGATGTCGAAAGCCTGCGGAGTCTGTCCGCGGCGGAGTCTTGAGCGGTCGGGTATGTTGCTTATGAAGTCGCCTTCCACCTCAATTATCGTGTCGGCAGACGGCACAGCCACGTCTATCGCCTCGTATTTTCCGAGCGCGTCAATCACGTCGTCGAGCACTCTCTGGCTGAGCAACGGGCGCACCGCGTCGTGGAATATCAGGTTCACGTCTCTCTTTTCGTAAGCCCTGATAGCCGATAGGCTCGAGTCGTAGCGTTCCTTTCCGCCCTTGAGAATCTTCTTCACCTTGCGCCATTTGTTGCGCAGCACGATGTTCTCGAAGTCGGAAATGAGCATCGGGTTCGACACAATGGCAATCTCGTCAATCCTCGGATTGCGCTCAAAAACGTCGATGGTGTGTTCCACCACCATTTTTCCTGCCACCTTGTAAAATTGTTTCGGTGTCGAGATGCCGAGTCGCGTGCCAACGCCTCCGGCCAGTATTACGGCGATATTTTGTTTCATTTGTATTGTATTTTCTTTATTTTCAGTGAACAGACAAGGCTGTTTTTATGTTTATTTACATTAGCCTTTTTATTTGAGAAACATAAAATCAGGGTCGTCCTCCATGTTTTCAATAAAACTGTCTGATGTAGAATATATCACGGAAACACTATTGAATCTTCCCTGTTTGTCCCCATAATGATTTATGAAAAGTGTAGCATATCCCAGGACATTGTAATCCACATTGTCAGAAATGGTAAATGTTGTTTCAAAAACGGCTTCGTCCTGAGCCAGTGCTTTAAGCTTTTCCTTATTCGATGTCGAGTTTTCCGTTTCCTTGTCTTTAAAATATTCCTTGCTTGATAACACATGATATTTTTCAGAGAGAGATTCTTTCACTCTGTCATATGTTTCTTTCAATTTTTTAAAAGAATTACTTTCAGTATAGACTATCCCTATGACGCCAACAATGTTTTTGTCTTTTTCTGTTGGTGTTATGAACATTTCGCAGTTCTTTATTCCTAAAGATTCTCCTTTTAGAATATGCATTTGGCTATCATCGTCTTCAACTTCATAGAACGGATCGGTTTTCCAACCGATGGCTTCAAATATCTCCATAGTCCTTTTCATGGTCAGACCAGGTTTCAGTTTCAAACCTTCCACATCCAGAAATTTGTCTGCGTGCTTTGCTATGCTGTCTCGTGTGGCTCTCCAGTCTATGACTTTCTGAGCACAAATACATGTTGCAAATGACATCTGCAGCAAAAATATGAATAGTAATTTCTTGATCATAGCAGATTGTGTTTATAGAGTTTATGTTGCATAAATGTTTGTACTGCGTTTTTTCCGGATGCAGATAACATAATGCAAATATAGACAAAAACTTCGAGTTTACGCCCCGCCATGCTGAAAAAGTGGTGACTGCGGAGGTAATACGAGACAATAATGTCTGCCGCGGACAATGTTGTCGCCGCACGGCGTGCCCCGAACCTCACAGGTCGAACTGCGAGCATCGGTAAGCAAATATCATCGGCCAGCAGAAGCCGCGCACCATTCCCATTATTCCGTTGGTCTTCGTCGCGTTGGGATATATGTCGCGGCGGTGCTTCATACATATCGTGCAGAGGCGCAGCATGGCCAGAGGACTGCGGCTGAGCATCAGTCTTGCCATGGTGTGATGAATATGGAAGCGAGGGCCGCGCGTGTTTTCGAGAATGTGCGAGTAGAGCCGTTGCCACGCCGGTTTGCGCTGCAGGCGGCGGAAATGAGCATATCCGAGCACGTAAGGCTGCCACGTGGGCCGGCTCTTCGGTGCAGGGTTCACGCTCAGACTCTGCAACAGCGCCGCCTCCTGAGGATGCGACCGGTGCCAGTTGAGCGGTTTGCCGATGTGCGTTATTGCCTTTTCGCCGTGAAAAAAAGCGTTCAGTCCCAGGCTCCAGTCGTAGTAAATGCCGTCCATCCACACATCGTCGCGCTGCACGAAGTCGCGCCTCAGAAGCATGGTGTGGCCCGCAAAACCTCCGAACATCAGAGCCTCGAGCGAGCAGCGCGGGCTCACCGTGTGTGCACCTTCAAGCGTAGTGCCGCGCAGATGGTCGGAGTAGCAGATGTTGTATTGTCCTATCGCCTCCACCTGACGCTCTATCTTGTCCGGCATCCACACGTCGTCCTGGTCGGATATAGCCACGAAATCGGCCGTTGCCTTCATCACCGCGCTCCTGAAGTTGCGGTTGAACCCCAGGTTATGCTCGTTCACAATCACCCTCACACGGCCGTCGCGGGCAGCGTAAGAGCGGAGTATCGCCACGGTGCTGTCCGTCGAACAGTCGTCCTGCACTATTATCTCGCTTATGGGATAGGTCTGTCGCAGTATGGAGTCGAGCTGTTCGCGCAGGAACTTCTCGCCGTTATAGGTGCACATCACCACCGCCACCGTCTTGCCTTCAGTCATGTTGTTCAGTGTTTTTTCCTTATTCTTGACATTATGAACGACATACATTCGTCCAGTATCTTCACTCTCGCAATCTTCATCACGGCGTAGTATATCACCACGGCCAGCACTATGCGCACCACGAGCAGCAGCCACAGACTGCTTATGGGCGACGTAACCACATAGACCAGCGCCATCACTCCGCCCGCCGCAAGCGCGAAAGGCACGGTGTCGCGCAGGAACATCAGGACGCCGTAGCCCGAAAGCCGGCGCACGAAGAAGAGCCACACGAACAGCCACGCCACGTTGAGGCACACATAGCCTATGACCATCGCACGTATGCCTAACGGCCAGATGAGCAGCATGAGCACTATGAGCGCCACGCCGAGCGAGAACGTGCACCAGAAGAACGTGCCCGAACGGCCCTTGCTTATAATCATGTTGGACAGCAGAGTGGACAGCGGAACCACCGCGCCGCTGATGCAAAGAATCTGTATGAGATAGACACTGGGCAGCCATTTCTCGGTTATTGCCAACACGATGAACTCGCGCGCCACCATTCCGAAGCCCAACAACAGCGGGAAGGATATGAACGCCGTGAAGCGCATCATCTTGCGGAAGGCGTTCATCTGACGCTCGCGCTCGTTGTCGAGATCCACGAGCACCGGCTGCGCCACCTGCGCCACCATGCTCTGAACGAGCGAGTAGCACTTGGTGTTCCACTGATAAGCCTGATTATATACGCCCGTGTCGCGCGGCGTGAAGTAGTGGCCCAGCAGAATGTTGAGCACGTTGTTGTTGACGTGGGTCATGATTGTGGTGGCCAGAATCTTGAACGAGAAGCGGAACATACGCCTCACCGGAGCGAAGCTGATGCCGCGCAGCGACGGCCGCCACGGCGAGTAGTGCCACTGCATGAACGTGTTTATCGACACATAGACCAGTCCCTGCGTGGCCAGCGACCAGTAGGCCATGCCCTGCCACGCCATCACCGAGCCCACGATGCTCGACGCCAGCACGGCCGTCATGGCCGCCTTTGCCTGCTGTTTGGCCTGCAGACGCTTGAAGAGATAGGCCGACTGAGCCGTGCCCAGCGACGCTATGACTATGCTCAGGAAGGCATAGCGACAGAGCGGCACCACGTCGGGCGAGTTGTAGTAGCGTCCTATGAGCGGCGCGCAGAAGAAGAGCACGAGATACATGGTCGTGCCCACTATGATGTTGAACCAGAACACCGAGTTGTAGTCGCTGTCCTTAGGGTCGTGCAGATTGGTGAGGGCTGTTCGGAAACCGCTGTCCTGCAGTGCCGTGGCCACGAGCGAGAACACGCTTATCATGGCCATCATGCCGTAGTCGGACTGCGAGAGCAGACGTCCGAGAATGATGCCGAACACCACGCCCACAATCTGTTGCACGCCGTTGTTCATGCTTCCCCAGAACAGTCCCTTTGCCGTTTTTTCTTTCAGTGATTCCATACTGTCAGTTCAGGATTATGCCGGTTTCGCCATATAACAGATGTCCGAAACCAACGCAAAAGTACTGCTTATCGGCTAATAATCAAAGAAAAACGCCGAAATATTTTCCTTTCGCCGCCGCTCCGCAGGCACTCCAGCACCGTCTCCCGCGCTTTGCATGAATATGCATTGCGGTTGAGTGTGGTTAATAGAAAATAGAGTGGAACATGGTTTTATTCGTAAATAACAATGGAAAGGCGGAAAATGCACTGACAACATAGGGCTGTATGAACAATGAGGGAAGAAGTATCGCGTAGGGATGAATCAATTTTTATAAAATGATAAATTGATTTTTTTATGGCAATATATCATTCTTTTCACGGTAATGAATCCACGTTATATCAATAATGAATCCATATTATATCAATAATAAACCCACATCGTATCAATAATAAACTCCCGTTGTATTAATGATGAACCCACATTGCCATTACCGTTAAACCTTCATCACAACCGCGTGGCCGTCTTCCGGTTCATCTGATAAAATATTTCCGTGCCTTTTCTCACGCCTGACATCAGCTTTTTTGATGGAAACCGGGGAGGCGAACTTACAATTTTTCTTGACAAAATCTTGACAAAATATTTTCGCAAAAGAGGTGTGAATGAATGTTAAATCCGGCATATCGGAGGCCATTTCTGTGTATATCGGCTTTTCATATACCCCGAATCGTAGTCCGAAAATACTGATTCCGCTTTCCGATATTGCCCATTTCGCAGTGCGATAAAGCCCATTTCAGGGTGCGAAATGGTGCTTTTCAGCCTCCGAAATGGGCTTTATTGCATTGCGAAATGGTGCTTTTTGCAAAACTGGAAAATATCCTTCAAACATAAATCATTGATAATCAATATAATATAAAAAGCTCTCATGATCCGCGTATTTGCGCCCGAAGACGACTCTGCCCGCAAATACGCGCTTATTTTTCGGGGTATATCAGAAAACTCTGAGTGAAAAATCAGAATCCGGTTACAATCTGAAAGTTGCACATTCGGTTTTATTTTCGTGTTACGTGTCAGTTGTTTGCCGTATGTCGGAAAATGTTTGTAACTTTGTAGCCACGCGTGGTGCCTTGTCGCACCGGAGGCTTCCGCCTCAGAGAAGCAACAACCAAAACAAGAGAAAAACAAATGGGAAAAGTAATTCTTACCGGTGACCGCCCAACCGGAAAACTTCATCTGGGCCACTATATAGGTTCGCTGCGCCGTAGAGTGCAGCTGCAGAACGAGGGCGACTACGACCGCATGTTTGTGTTCATGGCCGATGTGCAGGCCCTCACCGACAATGCCGACAATCCTGAAAAGATACGTCAGAACATCATAGAGGTGGCTCTCGATTATCTGGCTGCCGGACTCGATCCGGAGAAGTGCACGCTCTTCATACAGAGCCAGATACCCGAGCTGGCAGAGCTCACCACATATCTGATGAACCTCATCACTGTTTCGCGTGTGCAGCGCAACCCTACGGTGAAGACAGAGATAAAGATGCGCAACTTCGAGGCCAACATTCCGCTGGGCTTCTTCTGCTATCCGGTGAGCCAGGCTGCCGACATCGCCATGTTCAAGGCCACCACAGTGCCGGCAGGCGAGGACCAGGAGCCGATGCTTGAGGTGACCCGCGAGCTGGTGCGCCGTTTCAATCAGATATACGCCGACGTTCTTGTGGAGCCGAACATCCTGCTGCCCGAGAACGCCACCGCACGCCGTCTGCCGGGTACGGACGGCAAGGAGAAGATGAGCAAGAGCCTCGGCAACTGCATCTATTTGAGCGACTCGCCTGAAGAGGTATGGCAGAAGGTGCGCTCCATGTTCACCGATCCCGACCACCTGCGCGTGGAAGATCCGGGCAAGGTGGAGGGCAACGCCGTATTCACCTATCTCGACGCATTCTCGACAGACGATGACTTTGCGCAGTTCTGGCCGGAGTACAGTTGTCTGGACGAGCTGAAATGTCACTACTGCCACGGCGGACTGGGCGACATGAAGTGCAAGAAGTTCCTCAACACCATAATCAACAACATGCTCGAACCGATGCGTCAGCGTCGCCGCGAGTTCGAGAAGGACATACCGGAGATATACAACATACTGCGTCGCGGCACCGAACAGGCACGCGAGGTGGCTGCGCAGACCATGAGCGAGGTGCGCCACGCCATGCGCATAGACTATTTCGACGATGCCGAACTCATTCGTCAGCAGGCTGAGCGTTACGCTGCCGGAAAATAAGAAATGAGGATGCGGGCGCGTCAGGCGCCCCTCGATATATCGTAATAAAGCGGCAACGCCGTAAGCATCGGATGCTTGCGACGTTGCTGTTATTTTTTATTCTCTATCTGGCGCTGCCTGCGTTCGTGCGCCCATATCTCAATGCTGTTTATTATGTTCTGCCACAATATGTAGCATCCCGGTCCTACGGACGACAGCGGATTGAGATAGGTGTAGGCTATCCAGATGGCGAACGCCGTGTTCTTCTGTCCGAGTGCCTGTCCGGCGTTTATGGCGTTGTCGAAATAGTGGCCTATGAACTTGCCCACGGCAAACTGCATCAGGCAGAGGACGAACACCACGATGGCTATCGTGACGAGGAATGTCCAGGTGGTGTCGGCGTGTACTATGTTCTTGACGGTGGTGCCGGTGACAATCATCAGCGAGCCGCACCACATGTAGTATGCCAGGTCCTTCACCGATATTATGGCGCGGTGAAGCCGCTTCATCCAGTGTTTCACTATGTATGCCAGCAGCATCGGCACAACGAGCACCATGCAAACCTTATAAAGAATGAGCGCGAACGACTCCCAGAACGACATTTCTGCCCTGTTGTCTATGAGCGGGAAGCATATAGGAATGAGTATGGCCGTGATGAAGTTTGAGAGAAACGTGTAGGTGGTCATCTGCTCCATGTTGCCGCCTATCTTCTTCACCACCACGGCTGCCGCCGCAGCGCACGGACCGATGATGCACAGGAGCATGGCCTCCATAAGCACAAGGCTGTTGCCGGTCATGTCGAAATCTATCACAATACCGCTTATGAGTGCCACGGTAAGTATCTGGAACGCGCTCACCCACAGATGCCACGGCACTATGCGCAGCTTCTTGAAATCGACCTTGCAGAAGGTTACGAAGAGTACGAGAAACATGAACATCGGGAGCATTGCGTCGAGAATGGGGGCGAAAAAGTCGGCGGCGTCGCTCAGTTCGGGAGTAAAGGCAAATGTGAGATAGATTGCGGCGCCCACGGCAATGGCTATGGCAAGCGTCCAGTCTTTTATGAATCTGATGACGTTCATAACAGTAAAGTTTTATTATCCGCACACAAATTTAGTATAAATTTACCATATACGTTGTACGTATGTGGCTTTTTTAACATTGGCGGCGGTGTGGTTGGCATAATAGGACCGTGTGTTGGGACTTTTGTCGTTTTTTTGTCTTATCTTTGCATAAGATATAGCTGCACTCGGGAAATAGTGAGCAAGCTCTCTTTCCGCTCGTTTGCGCTATACTGTTTTATTAAAATCTTGAAATCATGAACATACGTAGAGCGTCAGTAAAGGACATTCCTGAAATAAAGAAATTGCTCGGTCAGGTGAATGCCGTGCATCATGAAGGACGCCCGGACCTCTTCAGGCTCGGACGTAAATATACAGATGAGGAGCTGACTGCGCTATTGGCAGACGACAGCCGTCCCGTTTTCGTGGCTGCCGATGCTGACGACGTGGCACAGGGATACGCCTTCTGTGTGTTCCAACACAATGACGACAGCCACATACTCGAGCCTGTCACCACTCTCTACATAGACGACCTGTGTGTGGACGAGCAGCATCGCGGACAGCACATCGGTACCGAGCTATATAATTATGTGCTCGGGTTCGCACGCAAAAGCGGCTGTCATAATGTGACGTTGCACGTGTGGAGCTGCAACCCTTCGGCCGTGAAGTTCTACGAGCATTGCGGACTCACGCCGCAGATGGTGTGCATGGAGAAGGTGCTCTGAACGCGAATGTGCGGCGCAGGGCGTATAATCAACATCAAGTAAAGTCTGAGATTATGGATAAACAACCGGCAAAGGTGGATGTGGCGGTGCTGATTCTTTTCTTCAACCGCCCCGAACGGCTCAAGGAAGTGTTCGACGAAGTGAGAAAGGCACGGCCCTCGCGCCTCTTTCTCTATCAGGACGGTCCGCGTGGCGAGGCCGACATGGCTGGCATAGAGGGATGCCGCCGCGTGGTGGAGGACATCGACTGGGAGTGTGAGGTGCACCGCATGTATCAGCAGCGCAACTACGGTTGTGACCCGTCGGAGTACATCTCGCAGAAATGGGCGTTCTCCATCGTCGATAAATGTATCGTACTCGAGGACGACGACGTGCCGTCGCAGTCGTTCTTTCCTTTCTGTAAGGAGATGCTCGACCGCTACGAAAATGACGAGCGCATCACGATGATAGCCGGTTTCAACAGCGACGAGGTGACGCCGGGAGTGCCGTGCGACTACTTCTTCACGTCGGTGTTCTCAATCTGGGGATGGGCATCGTGGCGGCGCGTCATCGACACCTGGGACGCCTCTTATGCCTTCCTCGATGACGAGTTTGCCATGCGTCAGCTCAACGGAGTGATGCGTCAGCGCCGCTATTGCGCCGACACCCTGCGTGCATGCTACGACCACCGCGCGTCGGGCAAGGAGTATTATGAGACCATTTTCTGGTCGGCAATGGTGATGAACAGCGGGCTCGCCATCATGCCGACACGCAACATGATAAACAACCGCGGCGCGACCGAGGGCTCAACCCATTTTGCGGGAAGCCTGGAGACCATGCCGCGACGTCTGCGCCGACTGTTCACCATGAGACGCTTTGAGGTGGACTTCCCGCTGAAGCATCCGCGTTATGTCATTGAGAATGTGGAGTATAAGGAGCGCACATACCGTACCTATGGCTACGGACACCCGTGGATAAAGATAGGAAGGTCGGTTGAGGAACTGTTGCTCAACCTACGCTATGGCAACTTCGGCATCATAGCGCGGGCTGTGAAGCGCCGCCTGAACAAATGGACGGGGCGCGACGGCCACAAATAATGGACTATTATCAGCCCAGATAAATCTTTTCGTATTCTGTCTGCATAAGCCTTATGCCGAACCGCGACAGGGCGTATGCCTTGGCTTCTGCTCCGAGCGAGCGGAGGTCGGAGTGTGGTATGACTTCGCTGAACAGGCGGAGGAAGGCCTCGTCGTCGTTTCCGCTCACCTTCAGCGGCCACGATGGAGGCAGCGTGTCGCCCAGTCCGGGACAGTCGTTTGCCACGACGGGCAGGCCCGCCATGCTCGCCTCGATGGACATTATGCTGAGGCCCTCGAACTCGGAGGGCATGAACAGACAGTCGAACGACGCCAGAACAGAGGACAGTCCGAACATGGGCGGGGTGAGAGTGGCGTTGTCGCACTGTGCCACGGCGCGCTCTACGTCGGGCCGCAGGGAGCCGTCGCCCATGATGTGGAAGTGGTAGCGTCGGTCGCCGGCCATGCTGTGGAGCAGTCGGACGAGGTGTACTATGCCCTTCTGCTGCTCGAAGCGTCCGGCGAATAGCACGTTGATGCACCCTTTCTTTATGCCGGCGTATGGCTTCTGATCCACCGGTTGCACACCATTATATATGATAGGCAGGCTGAGGCCGTAGGCTTTGGCGTAGCACGACTGCACCGACGGCGATATGGCCACGTTGTGTGCGACGCGCTGGTAGAAGCGTTCCATGTGGCGGCCCAGCTTGTCCTGACCTGTCCAGAGGCGTGTGTTGTGCACCGTCCGCACTATGCGGCAGCGGCGAAGCCAGGGAAACAGTAGGAAGAAAGCGCGCAGACTCATGTCAGGAGTTTCGGTGTGCACGTGTATGACGTCGGGTCGCCAGCGCAGATAAACGGGCAGAAACCACAGCGGAAAGCACAGCGCGGCAATGCGCTCGAAGAGGAAGTGGAAACGTATGTCGGGCATGTGGGCGCGGTGGAAGCGTATGCCGGCACGTCTGAGTCCGGCGATGAACTCGTGTGTGAAAGGTGTCGAGGCACGCATGACCTCCACCATGTGATATTCGGTTCCGGGCGTCTGAGAGGCTGCTATGTTTGCCGCCACCTTCTCGGCACCGCCCATGTCGAAGTGGGTTACGATGTGGAAGATTCGCACGGGGCGCTTCTCTTTGTCTTGTTTTCCTGCGTTTGTCATAGCGTTGTGCTTTTTACCGTTGTTTCGTTTGCTTCATTATACAAGATAATCGGCTATGAGCCATCCGTTGTAAGCCCACAGCCAGAGGGTGAGCAGAAGCGTAAGTATGCGTGCACAGCGGCTGAGCCGTGCGCCGGAGTTCTTAAAGAGGAATGCCGCGGCTATAGGTATGACGAACGCCCAGTGGGCAGCCATGATGTAAACCTCGTTGAGACCGAAGCCGAAGATGATGTGCATGGTCATGTCGAAGGCAAACCACGACAGGACAAGATGGAGCAGGCGCGAGTGACGGCCGTACCATATTCCGGCGGCGAAAAGCAGCACTATGAGTGCCTCGACAACGTAGCTGACAGCCCATCGGTAGCTCACGAACACGGGACGTGTCTGCTGCACGTCCTCGAGAAGATGGTCGCGGTGGAGCTGGAGCGACTCGCCGAAGAGGTTCTCGGTTATTGATTGCAGGCGCGGAGTGGTCATGTCGCTCCACTCAAGCAGCGGAACGTCCTTCGTCATCGCCTTTCCGTTCTGCTTCTTTACCCATTCGTCGTGAGCCTTGAACTTGTCGCCGAAGTTCGGATTCTTCTTTTTCAGACTGTCTTCTATCTTCTTTATGTTCTGCGACTGCGGCAGAATGATGGCCTGTTGCTGCCAGTAGATGATTCCGGCGAAGAGCAGCAGTGGTATGACAAAGGCCACTACGTAGCGCCACGAGAAGGCTTTGCGTCCGTTGGTGAAAAGAAGTGACAGACCGGTTTTTACTCCGTTGGACAGCGTCATGCCTGCCGACAGGAAGAAAAGCGTGCCGGTGAGCAATGGCGACATGGGCTTGCGCTCCTTCAGTTTTGTGCCGACGATGTATATGGTAGCCACGAGCAGGAACATGGAGATGCCGAAGTGGTCGGGCACCATGGTTGCTATGAGCACGTGGGCGAAGCCGTAGAGCATGGCGGTGAGCAGGATGGCGTCGCGCCGTGACAAGCCTGCCAGCTCGCGGAGTATGCGCAGCATGAACACTGATGCGTAGGTGGCGCAGAACACATTGATTGCCGCGATGAAGAAAACGGCGAAGTTGAAGCCTGTCACTTCCATCAGCCAGCTATTCAGCCAGTATAGAGGCAGCAGCAGGACGATGTAGAGCGGGTGGCGCAGGGTGGAGTAGTGGATGCGCAGGCACGACACCGCTATGCACGAGAACACGTCGTAGCCCGACATATTGAGGTGATTGTAGAATATCGTCCAGAAGCCTCCGTGGGCGCCGATGGTGAATCGGTCGAACTTGCTGTATATCAGAAGACCGTTGAACAGGATGAATACCATCATCGAAATGAGTGCGAACAGCCGTTCACCTTTTCTTATCTTGAATATTGTTTTCATCTTTTTGACTGTGTTATAAGCGTTTCTTTTATAACAGATATGACGCTATGAGCGTGATGTTATAGCCCAACAGATAGAACGTGAGCAGGAATACCACGGTGCCGACAGCGCGTCGCAGGCGTCTGCCTGAGGCGGCGAGGATGTATGCAATGGCTATAGGTATGGCGTATATCCAGTGGGCAGATATTATATATACTTCGTTTATGCCGAAGCCCAAGCCCATGTGCAGGACCATGTCGAGCAGGAAGTATGACATGACGAGCCACATGAAGCGCGACTGGCGGCCGCACCATATACCAGCGACAAACAGTAGGACGATTATCGCCTCGACTATATAATTGAGCGGATTGCTGTAATGCACAATCATAGGACGCTTGCGGAACTCATCCTTCAGCAGGTAGTCTTTGTGCAGCTGGATCGACTCACCGAAGAGATTCTCTACTGCCGACATGGTGCGCGATGTGGAGATGTCGGTCCATTTCATGAATTCTCCGTTGCTGATTGGCTTGCCCTGCTTTGCGGTTTTGGGCTTCGCGTCTTTCTTCTGCGCCGGTTTTGTGGCGGCGGAAGCAGTCGTGTCGCTGTGTGTTGAGGCTGTGTCGCGTTTTGCGGCGGCCGTATCACCGGGCGACGCGACTTTTATCGTTGCCTGTGCCATGGCTTTCTGCTCCTTCTGCAGCTGCGCTTCCTTTTGCTTTTGTGCTGCTTCTTTCTTGGCTTTCAGTTTAGCCTTCGCCTCGTTGCGTGCCATGTCGCGCGGCCATACTATCTTGTCATACTCCAGACGACTGCATGTCCACAGCAGCGCCGAAGGCACTATCACCGCCAGGAGAATATAGCGCAGACGGAAGAAATGGCGGCCGTTGACAAACAGGGAAGCCATGAATGTCTTCAGACCATTGTTGAGCGACGTGCCGGCGGTGAGCAGAAAGAGCACTATGGTGTGCCATGCGTCCATGCGTCGGCCGCTTTTCATCCACTGCCCTGACAGGTGAAGGGTGAGCAGAATGAGCATCATTGAGATGATGAAATGGTCGGGAACCATTGACGAAAGCATGACAAACGCGAATGAATAGCAGAACAACGACAGGAGCGAGGCAAGGTTGTTGCTCAGTCCTACTATGTCGCGCAGTATGCGGCGGAGGAATATCATGGCGTAGAAACCGAAGAAAATCTGTATCGCCGCTACGATGAATATGGCGCAGTTGATGCCTGTCAGTTTCATCAGTAGCTGGTTTATGAGATACGGCACGTACATGTAGAACGCCAGAAGCGGATGGCGATAGACGTTGTAACCGGCCGTCCAGTCGCTCACCACGGAATAGGTGATTGGATCGAAACCCGATATCTGGAAGTTGCGGATGAACAATGGCCAATAATATTTGACCATAGGAGTGAACTTGTCGAAGTATCTTATGATGACAAGTGAGTTGAGTGCTACGAGCAGAAACAGCATTATCGCTGCGAAAAGACGCTCTTCGCGGCGCAGTCCGAATATGCGTGAAGCCGCCTTTATTAGTCTGTTGTCTTTCAGTTTCATCTTTTTGATGTTGCTTCAGAATTGTGTTGACGATGTATCAAAATTATTGTCGTGTCGCGACAAAGCCTTTCCGACGTCGCGATAAAGGCTGTATTAGCCTCTGATAAAGTTTTTTTCAGTCTCTCATAAAGACTTTTTCGGGGTATGATAACGCCTTTTTAAACCTCGGATAAAACCTTTTTTAGTCTCTGATAAATACTTTTTCAGTGCGCGATAAAAGCTTTTTTATCTTCTCATAAAGCCTGTATTGAGATGTGATAGAGCCTTTCCTGCAGTGCGATGGGATTGGCCTTGAGACTAATCGGAACGATTATCGTGTCGCGACGCTTATGTCTTATTTCTTCATGAAGAACCTTACGAGCAGGAAATTCACGGGTACGCAGATGGCGAACATGGGAATAGGTGCCCAGTGTTTGCTCACTCCGAGATGGATGAAAAGATTCAGCGTCACCATCTGCAGGACATAGTTTACGGCGTGTGCGGCTATGAATCCGGCGCCGTGGCGTGCGTTTGCCTCCACACGGAAGGTGAAACGGGTGGTAGCTATGAAGTTGAACGCGAAGCTGACGATGTAGCCTATGGTCATGGCGGACGTCGGACTGACGAGCATCAGCAGCAGAGCATATACGCCGTATTGTATTGCCGTGGCGGTTGCACCCACTATGCCGAACCGCAGTATCTCGTTCAGTCGTTCGCGTCGGCTACTGTTCGAATGGTTTGTAGAATCGTTCGTCTGCATAATCAAAGAGTTCTTTGTCGCCCCGGCTGTCGCCGTAGGCAATGATGTGAAGACTGTCGCGGTCGGTCAGAACGGCTTTCAGACGGCGCACTTTTTCCTTGCCGTAGCAGTTGGGAGTGGCGAATCGTCCGGTGATGAGCCCGTCTTTCACCTCAGCCTGCGTGGCTATCACCCTCACACGGCCGGCTCCGAAGCGGTTGTTGAAGAATGGTTCGACCCATTTGCCGATGCTTGCCGTCACCACACAGACCCTTTCGCCCTTTGCCAGAGCGTCGCCTATGTGCTGCATTGCCGCCGGCCGGAGTATCTCGGCACATTCGTTTGCGAAGTCATTACATATCTTGTCGAACTGCGCCACCGGCATTCCCTTGAATAGATGGGCGAAGAGACGCTCCTTCACAGAGCCTCCGTCGATGAGCCGCAGCTTCATCATCACGAGCAGCGGACTATAGCGCAGCAGTCCTGTCATGAGCGCAAGGTCGCCCTTCGCGTGTCTTATGAAGGCGATGAGCGAGTCGCTTGACGTTATCGTTCCGTCGAAATCGAGGACGTGTATCCTTGTTTTCGGCTCATTCAAATCCTTTTTTACAGATGTCATCCTGTGTTTACAGATAAATCATTATGAGAAACGTGAGTCCCCAGGCAATAAGTATGAACTGCGAGAAGCGGTCGTGCAGTATCACCTTCGTAGGGTCGCCGCTTTTCTTGTCTACCACCGTTATCTGTATGTAGCGCAGCAGTCCCAGCAACACGAACACCGATGTGAGATACAGATTGTCCGTTCCGAATTGTCGGGTGACCTCAGGCGACACGGTGTACATGATGTAGCATACGAGCGTTACTGACGCCGTTATGGTGATGGCCTGGTTGATGAAGGTGAGGTTGTAGCGCGTAGTGTTCTTCCGCGGAGCCTCTCCGGTCTCGTTCATCCGTATCACGTCGTCGCGCCTTTTGGCGAAAGAGAGGAACAGCGTGAGCAGGAATGTCATCAGAACAATCCATTTGCTCAGCATTATCTCGCCTACGATACCGCCTGCGAGGATGCGCAGCACGAATCCGAATGCCACGATGCACACGTCGATTATGGCATACTGTTTCAGTCGCGAGCAATAAGCCAGGTTGAGGACATAATAGAACACCAGCACAGCCATGGCCGAAGGCATCACCGGAGCGGGCAGTGTGAGCGCCGTGCAGATGCTCAGTATGAACGTGATGGCCATAATCCTGTAGCCCGTACCCACCGATACCGTGCCTGCGGCTATCGGTCGGTGGCACTTCTCCGGGTGGTTGCGGTCGTCGTCGGCATCCACTATGTCGTTGTAGCAATATATCGACGACGCGGTGAAACCGAACGCCACGAACATTATCAGACCGTTTATGAGCATCTCTGTGTCGAACAGTTCGCTGCTGAAGAACATCGGGATAAAGACGAACAGGTTCTTTATCCATTGCTGCGGACGGATGAGTTTCAGAATCTCTTTCATATAAGCAGATGTGTATTCTTTGTTTTCTATTATCTTATTTGCCTTTTGCCGGCAGCAGCAAGCGTACTATGGGCGACGCTATGCGCTGCAGAAGCCATGCCGCCGGAAGCGTTATGGCTGTGGTGAGAAGGAATGTGGGCCAGTAGCCTAGGTGCAGAGGATGAAGATGCACGAGCACGAAGTTGCTGTGTATGAGATAGCACTCCAGGCTCAGTGCGCCCACTCCGCGCAGCAGGGCGTTTATCTTGTCGGGCGTATGGGCCAGCAACTGTGTGAGCAGTATCACCGTAGTGAATGTCAGCGGAATGTATATCATTCGCTCGACAAACAGCGGGAACTCGCCGTGCAACGCCTGTTCGAGATACAGACACGTGCCGAACGTCATCACAAAAGCCACGATAAGCAGCGACATTGAGCCACGCTGAAGGCTGCGGCGCTCCAAGACAAATTGTCCGGCGTTGATGCCTATGAAGAATATGGGCACGCGGCTCCAGAATATCTCTATGTGACCGACAGCCGAATGTATGGGCGTCACCCACTGCACCATGACACACCACACCACCATGAGCACCGGCAGCCATCTGAATACCGGTCTGTCGCCGATGAGCTTCATGTAAAGCGGCGCGGCTATGTAGAGCGCCATGATTGCCGGTATGTACCAGAACGTCAGTTCGTCGTGCATCCAGAAGTCGAGGTTTATGGTGATGTCGCCTATCAGGTCGCCCACGCTGCTGCTGTAACGTCCGCGTCCGAGGAAGTCGGGCACGTAGAAAAGGCACGCCATGATGAACCATGCCGGGAATATGCGGGCGAAGCGTCGGGTGTAGAATCTGCGCAGGCCGGGATTGCGTGTCCATGCGAACCACAGTCCGACACCGCTCAGAAACAGGAATATATCCACTCCCACGTTGCCGCAGCGGTGGAGTCCGAAGAACGGATCGTCGCGTCTCACCCATACGTGGAACAGTATGATGAAGAGCATCGCCAGCCCCATGAGCTCGCCTCTGAAGCGGCTTATGTCTGCCAGACACAGAATTCCTGCGTCCGTTCCGCCTGTATTTTCCTGACTGTTTGAGTTTGAATACATCTTCAGAATATGTTTTTACGCCTTTGGGCAGTGCGTGCCGTCAGCGTGTTTTCACCATTTTGATGATAATCTTTGTCGCCCATGCCAAAGCCACGCAGGCTATGATGTAGAGCAGCAATCCGGTATATACGTCGCCGCGGCGGCTGATGTCGATGAATATCTTGCGTGCCACGGGATGTATGACGAACAGCGCGGCAGAGAGCTTTCCCAGATGCGAGAGCTTGATGTTGGCATATACGGGCAGCAGCTTCACCGTTCCCACGGCGGCGGAGCATACGAACAGCGGTGCCCACAGCCATGTCTGGAAGTTCAGACCGAAGACAATCACGGCGATGTATGATATTATCGTCATGCCGACCCAGAACGCATGAGACATCGGACGGCCGTATCTGGCGTATAGAAGTCCGGCGCAGAAGGGCAGCATGCTGCCTATGAAGTTGTAGCGCAGACGGTTGAGCGTCTCACCCTGAGGGGCGCACACCACCTGCAGACCCCAACAAACTACCACTACGGCCACTGCCGTAAGCCAGCCCTTGCGCCTTAGCAGTAGTATGTAAACGGCATAGACCTGGAGCATCAGACCGAAGAACCAGTATGGTCCGGGCCATATCACTTTGTCAGGGTTGGGCATGAGGTTGTTGAGCATCACCAGTTGTCCGATGATGTCGGGCACGGCATAGTGGTGTGAGCCGGGCGTTATGGCGTCCACCATTATGAATATGGCGAAGCCGACAATCATCATGTCGAACAGCTTATGGAAGTGTGTGCGCATGAACGACATCTTGCTCGGTATCGGCACATGCGGTGTGTGCTCATATTTTGCCACCAGTCCGTAGGCACTCAGAAACAGGAACACCGGCACGCCGTAGTGTCCGAAGAACGACAGCAGATGCACCGGCAGGTTCATGTCGGGTTGGAAGAGCGCATTCATCAGTCCCAGACTGCGCCCCTTGTCAAATGTATATTCATTCTCTTTCACGGCGAATCCCAGCCAGTGGCAGTAGTTGTGGAGCACGATGCCTGCGATGGCTATTGCCCGTAGAGCCGAACATTCGGTGCGCGAAAGCAGTTGGTCGTTATTTATTTTCAGCATATTCAGTTTGTGGTTGTTTGTTCTTTTGCCCGTCGTCCGCCTATGGTGGCGCCGCGTGCGGGCTTATTGTCAGATGCCTTTCAGCTTGTCGTAGTCGGTCGTTCCCTTGAGCAGTCGCGGCCTTGTCTCGTCGTAGTCGGGCGAAATCAGGTCGTACTTGCTGTTGTAACACGGTGCCGATATGCCCGCCAGGTCGAATAGCAGGTGCGGCAGGGCGTCGGTCATGAACCGTCGGTTGCGTGCCTGCACAATGGCCTTGAATACTTCGGGACGTCGGCGCGCGTATTTCGGTGAGCACCATATCCAGAACGGGATGTCGAACTCGGCGTGTGCCAGGCGTGCATCTATCTCAGCCGAGTGCATGCGGCAGAAGAAGTGCATGTCGCCTTCGTAACATTCCTCGCCGTGGTCGGGCATGTATATTACGATGGCATCCTCGTGCTCGAATCGGTCCACGATGCAGTCCACCACAGAGTCGTTGTAAAGCACGGCGTTGTCGTAGTCGGCAAGGATGCGCCGTTCCCTCGCGTCGAGGTTGGGTTTCAGCTCCTTGTAGTCGTCGCCCTTGAAGTGTTTGCGGTCCTTCGGACTGCGCTGGCGGTAGCTCACGTGTTGTCCTATGAGGTGGAAAATTATGAGATTGTTCTCTCCTCCCTGTCCTTTCAGCTGGTCGTAGTCCTCGAGCAGACCCTCGTCGTAGGTGTGAAGCCTGTCGTTGCGCGTGTCGAACTGCGCGGCGCTGAGCGTCGGGTTGTTGAGGAAAAATCCGCCGCTGAAGTCATAGACGGCCTCGCGTGCCTTGGGCAGGAACTGGTTGGTGAGGAACGTCACGTGGTAGCCCGCCTTGCGGAACACCTCGGTGAACAACGGATAGTCGCACCATTCGCCTTTCTGTCCCTCCACACGTGTTGAGAATACGTTCTTGAACACGAAGCTCGTCAGGTTGTGTGGTGATACCACATCGGTGAACTTCACGAGCCGTCCCTGGCGTTCCAGCTTCTGCTGGCGTGGCGTTGTGGGCATGGTGTAGCCGTACATGGCAGAGTGGTGGCGGCTGTAGCTCTCGCCGATGATTAGGACAATGGTCGGACTCTTGTATGAACAGCTGTCCACCTTCACTTTGTCTATGCCGGCTATGAGCTTGTCTATCTGCTTGGCTGCGAGCGAGTTGGCATACACGCTGAACACGAGGCGGTAGGCGGGAAGATACAGTTGGGCATGTCCCTGTTCGGTGAGTGTGTGTTCCACCTCGCCGATGTTTGTGCCGCTCATCAGCTTCCATGTGGCCTGTTTGTTGTCTGCCGACACTACGGCAGCCCATATCACCATCACCACTATCACGAGTCCGGTCACGGCCTTGGTCATGCTTCTCGACGCGAAGGCCGCTGTCTGTCTGCCGATCTTGCAGAGTTTCTGCTCAATGTGGTGGGGTATGATGTGTGGAAACTTCAGCCGCAGGGCGGTGAGCACGTGCACTATGAGAAGCAGGAGCACCCATCCCACGCTGCTCGTTATGACTCCCGGCGATACGCATGAGCGCAGGAACTCGCCGGCCTCGCGCGGATCTGTCTCGCCGACGAGCATGAGCATTGATGGTGTAAGCGTGGACTGGAACTTCACGAAACAATATACATCGATTACGGATGTGGCGTAGAGAGCCACATAGAGTAAGCCTCTGACCCATCGTCTGACGACAAGAGGCAGGATTGACAGCACGATGCACACCACGTAGGTGTCGAGCAGCAGTTCGAGATAAAGATTATCGTAAACCTTGGCTCCGCGGCTGTCGGGCAGCACTGCCCACGAGCTTACGCATCCGAGTGCATACATGAAGAAGAAAAAAGATGCGTTGGCGCTTATCGGTCTGACAGCTAATGAGAGCGCGTCGCACAGTGCTTTCACAACTTTTGGCATGTTTATGGAATTTTTGGCAAAGTTACATCAAAATTGCGAAATATGGAAATAAAGGTTTCCGCGATTGTCCTTTTTGTCGGTAAGTGGTACTTCTGCCGTCTTAACGGCGGCTTTTTCGGGCTCTTGGGGCATATTATGGTGCCGTTGTTTGCGGCAGTCGGCGCCTGCCGTGCCGCCTTCTTAGGCGGTTGAAGGGGTGGGTGTGGCCGTGCGCCTTATGCGGAGTGGGCGCACGACGCCTGCTTGTCAGTCTTTTGTCTGTGCCGTGCTGCCGGTGAGCACATTTATCTGGTGTGCCGTGTCCGCCGCACTCTTGAACACAATGCCGTGCATTCCCAGCCGGCGTGCGGTGGCTATGTTGGCCTCCTTGTCGTCGATGAAGATCGATTCCTCCGGCTTCAGGTTGTATCGGTCGAGCAGTATGTGGTATATCCGCGGCTCGGGTTTCACCTCTTTCTCGATGCCCGACACCACCACGCCTTCGAAAAGCGACAGGAAGTCGAAGCGCTCGTAAGCCACGTGTATGTTCTCCGCCGACCAGTTGGTGAGGCCGTACAGATGGTAGCCCTCGTTCTTCAGTATGCGCAGCAGCGCCACACTCTCGGGCTTCTCGCTGTGCAACATCTCTCCCCAGTGCAACGGAAACATCTCTATCGCCTCGCTGAACTCCGGATGCTTGGCCTTGAGCTCGGCTACGCCTTCGGCATAGGTGCGTCCGCGGTCGTTCTCAAGATTCCACTCGTCGTTGCATACGTTGGCGAGAAAATACTCCATTCGCTCGTCGTTGTTGAAGTAGCCGCGGTAGTAGTAGCGGCTGTTCCAATCGACGAGCACTCCTCCGAAATCGAATACGATGTTCTTTATCTGTGACATTTCTGTGTGGTTGTGGATGGTGTTTCTATGAATAGCTGATAATCATGTGGTCATGATTATGCAAATATATAAATTCGTCGGCACAACGGCAAATTGTCGCCTGAGTTTTTGATGGGCGCGGGTCAAAGTGGCTTGAAAATGTCTCGAACTGCATAAATATACATTTCCGGCTTGACTTTTTTTTGACAAAATATTTTCGTAAAATAGAAGTGAACAAATGTTAATGCGCAAACGAAAAAGGCTCTTTCGCATTTTCACGGGTCGAAAAATTCCGGTTCGTGAGCCCGATTTTTGAGCCTCGGATTGCGAAATGGGCTTTATCGGCTTTCGGAAAAGGCTCTTTTGCATGCCGATATGGGCTTTATCAGGTGCTGAAATGGGCTTTATTGAGTGACGAAATGGGCTCTTTCGCAAGGCGGTAAGATACGGATGGAATGACAAAAAAACGTATTGCGCTGACTGACAGTGCGTTGCGTAAAGTCTCTGAGAATGGGCTGTACGCGGCCGAAGGAGCCTTTGCACGCAAATATTCGATTCTCGTGAAGTTGACGATGTATAAATATTCATCCGCCGCTGAGTTTTGCATAAATATTCATTTCCCGTCTCCGGCTATTCCGTGCGCCGGATGATGATTGCCGGAGCGCTGCCTGCGGACTGCAGTGCGGTGGAATTATGGCATAAAAAAAGACGCTTTCTGCCGCCCGTAAGGCAGCGGAAAGCGTCATGAGTATGATATTTTTCTGTAGGCTCACATATTATTTTATGAACAGCAGCTCGCGGTATTTAGGCAGAGTCCACAGCTCGTCAGAAACGATGAGCTCCAGTTTGTCGATGTGACGGCGTATGGAGTCGAGTTTCGGAGCTACGGTGTCGTGATATGCTATCGCCTTCTCGCGGCAGTTCTCTATCTTGTTTGCTACCTTGCGTGCATTGATGAGTTCCTCCACTCCGGTCTCTATTATCTGTGTGCGCTGTGCTATCTCTTCTATTATCTTCTTGTTGCGTGCTGTCAGCTCGTCGGCCTTCTCCTTGGGGAAGATGTCGTACATGCTCTGTACGTTCTTTGCCAGCTGGCTCTGATAGTGTGTGCAGACTGGGATGATATGGTTCATGGTGAGGTCGCCCATTACTCTTGCCTCAATCTGTATGCGCTTTGTGTAGGTCTCCCATTTCACCTCGTTGCGTGCCTCGAGCTCCTTGCGGTTCATCACGTTGAGGCTCTCGAACATCTTGATGCTGTCCTCGTCGAGGTAGCGGTCGAAGATTACCGGGCACGAAGTCTCGCAGTCGAGTCCGCGGCGCTTGGCTTCCTCTTTCCACTCGTCAGAATATCCGTTGCCCTCGAATATGATAGGCTTGCAGGTCTTCACGTCTTCTCTCAGCACGTCTATTATTGCGCTCATCTTGTCCTCGCCTTTGGCTATGAGTGCGTCAACGCGCTCCTTGAAGTTGTTGAGAGCCTCTGCCACGGCCGAGTTGAGCACGATCATGCCCGATGCGCAGTTGGCTTCAGAACCTACGGCGCGGAATTCGAAGCGGTTACCTGTGAATGCGAATGGAGAAGTACGGTTGCGGTCGGTGTTGTCGATGAGCAGTTCCGGAATCTCAGGTATGTCGAGCTTCAGTCCCTGTTTGCCTTCCACGTTGAAGAGCGACTGCTTGTCGGCTTTCTCTATGTGCTCGAGCAGATGGCTGAGCTGGTGGCCGAGGAACGAAGAGATGATTGCCGGTGGTGCCTCGTTGGCGCCCAGACGGTGTGCGTTTGTGGCGCTCATGATGCTGGCCTTGAGCAGTCCGTTGTGCTTGTATACACCCATGAGTGTCTCGACGATGAACACTGCGAAGCGCAGGTTGTCCTCAGGAGTCTTTCCGGGAGCGTGGAGCAGTATGCCGGTGTCGGTTGACATACTCCAGTTGTTGTGCTTGCCCGAGCCGTTGATGCCTGCGTATGGTTTCTCGTGCAGCAGTGCTCTGAATCCGTGGCGGCGCGCAACCTTCTTCATGAGCGACATGAGCAGCATGTTGTGGTCTACGGCCAGGTTTGTCTCTTCGTATATAGGTGCTATCTCAAACTGGTTGGGCGCAACCTCGTTGTGACGGGTCTTGCACGGTATGCCCAGCTCGAGGGCCTGAATTTCGAGGTCTTTCATGAAAGCCTGCACACGTTCCGGAATTGTTCCGAAGTAGTGGTCGTCCATCTGCTGGTTCTTTGCCGAGTCGTGACCCATGAGGGTGCGTCCGGTGAGCAGCAGGTCGGGGCGTGCTGAGTAGAGTCCTTCGTCAACGAGGAAATACTCCTGTTCCCATCCCAGGTTGCAGATAACCTTTTTCACGTCGGGATAGAAATAATGGCAAACAGCCACAGCTGCCGTGTCGGCTGCGTGCAGGGCGCGCAGCAGCGGAGCCTTGTAGTCGAGGGCCTCGCCCGTGTATGATATGAAGATTGTAGGGATGCAGAGAGTGTCGTCGATGATGAACACCGGTGAAGTCGGGTCCCATGCCGAGTAGCCGCGTGCCTCGAAGGTGTTGCGTATTCCTCCGCTCGGGAAAGAGCTTGCGTCGGGTTCCTGCTGAACGAGCAGCTTACCTGAGAATTCCTCTATCATGCCTCCCTTGCCGTCGTGCTCGATGAAAGCGTCGTGTTTCTCGGCAGTACCTTCCGTAAGTGGCTGGAACCAGTGCGTGTAGTGTGTCACTCCGCGCTCCACAGCCCATTGTTTCATTCCTTCGGCCACTGCGTCGGCTATTGAACGGTCGAGCGGTGTGCCGTTGTCAATGACGTCGATGAGCTGTTCATATACGTCGCGCGGCAGGTATTTGTACATTTTCGCACGGTTGAACACATTCTTGCCGAAATATTCCGAAGGACGTTCGGCAGGAGGAATGACTTCTTGCGGCTTCTTCTTGAAAGCTTCGGCCACAACCTCAAATCTTAAGTTTGCCATTGTTTTTAAGAGTTGTTATGTTTGTTTTGTTTCGTGCATCAGCTTGCATGCACAGGCTTGCAACGTGTGGCGTTAGGGCTGCCACGGTGCAAAGTTAAGTTTTTTTTGTCAAATAACCGCCATTGTAGGCGTTCTGATATAATCAAAAAATGCGGCGCACCGTTTTGGCATATCATTTATAATCGGTGCGTCGCATATGTAGCCGTCGGCAGTGGTCAGCGTCCGGCCCATGCTGTTATACGTTGCATGGCCTCGTGGCAGTCCTCACGGCGTCCGAAGGCGGTGAGTCTCACGTATCCTTCGCCGCTCGGTCCGAAGCCTGCGCCCGGAGTACATACAACGCCTGTGGCGTAGAGCATCTGCTCGAAGAACTTGCGGCTCGGCGTGTTTTCCGGCGTCTTGAGCCAGATGTAAGGCGCGTTGCGGCCTCCATAGACCTCCATGCCGGCGTTCTTGAGCGCCTCGAGCATGTATGCCGCGTTGTCCATGTAGTATGCTATAGTCTCTTTTATCTGTTTCTTTCCTTCCGGAGTGTAGATGGCCTCGGCAGCTCTCTGGCTGATGTAGCTTGTTCCGTTGAACTTGGTGCTCTGTCTGCGGTTCCACAGATGGTTGAGCTCCACGCGGTTCTTGTTGTCGAGAGTGGCTGCGGTCACTTCCTTAGGTATTACGGTGTATCCGCAGCGCACGCCGGTGAATCCTGCCGTCTTTGAGTAGCTTCGGAACTCGATGGCCACCTTGCGCGCTCCCTTTATCTCGTATATTGAGTGTGGTATGTCGTCGTCCTGTATGTATGCCTCGTATGCGGCGTCGAAGAGCAGCAACGTGTCGTTCTCCAGGGCGTAGTCAACCCAGCGGCGCAGCTGGTCTTTGGTGAGCACTGTTCCCGTAGGGTTGTTCGGGTAGCAGAGGTATATCATGTCGACACGGTGGTCGGGTATCTGCGGTGTGAAGTTGTTCTCGGCTGTGCAGGGCATGTAGTTCACGTTGCTCCATTTGCCGTCTGTGAGCACTCCGGCGCGTCCGCACATCACGTTGGAGTCGATATATACGGGATAGATAGGGTCGGTCACGCCTATGCTGTTGTCCCATCTTACAATCTCGCCGATGTTTCCTGTGTCGCTCTTTGCTCCGTCGTTCACGAATATCTCGTCTATGTCGAGACGCACTCCGCGCGGCAGGAAGTCGTTCTTAATGATTGCTTCGCGCAGGAAGTCGTATCCGTGTTCCGGACCGTAGCCCCTGAATGTCGCAGCCGATGCCATTTCGTCAACGGCCTTGTGCATTGCTTCGATGACAGCCGGGCACAGAGGGCGGGTCACGTCGCCTATTCCCAGGCTTATCACTTTTACCTTAGGGTGTGACAGCTTGAAGGCATTCACCTTCTTGGCAATATCGTCGAAGAGATAATTGTCGGACAGTTTCAGATAATGTTCGTTTACTAATGCCATATATATATGATGTTTTTATATGTTTGTTATTTCAAAGATAAATCTCGCCGTCGAACACAAATTCGGCTCCTCCTGTCAGATATACGTGGTTGTCAGCCTCGTTCCATTCAATGTGCAGCTCGCCGCCGTCCATCACGATGGTGCTCTTGCGGCTGGCACGGCCTGTAAAAGCGGCCGCCACAGCCGTGGCACATGCTCCCGTGCCGCACGCCATGGTCACTCCGCTTCCTCTCTCCCATACTCTTGTTCTTATTGTGTCTTTTCCTGTTATCTGGGCAAACTCGATGTTGCAACGCTGCGGGAACGCTGCGTTGTGCTCGAGCTCGCTGCCGTATTTCACGATGTCAATGTTCTCGACATCATCGGTGAATATCACGAAATGAGGGTTTCCCATCGACACGAATGTGCCGTTGAATGTGCGGAATGCTGCTGTCAGCCGTCCGCACGACGTCTCGTCATACTGAGCCGGGCACGAGAGTGCGGGCTCAAGCATGTCCACCGTCACGCTCTCGGTCTTTCCTTCGGCGTCGAGACTGAGCTTCAGGATCTTTATTCCCGACAGAGTGCTCAGGCGTATTGTTGTCTTCTGTGTCAGATTCTTGTCGTGCACGTATTTTCCTATGCACCTTGACGCGTTGCCGCACATCATCGCTTCGGAGCCGTCGGCGTTGAAAATGCGCATTGAGAAGTCGGCGTCGATGCCTGCCTCAGGCTTTCCTATGAGCACAAGACCGTCGCCTCCGATGCCCGTGTGGCGGTCGCTGAGCTTTATTGCGGTCTTTTCCGGGTCCGGTATTTCGTACAGCGATGTGTCGATATAGATGTAGTCGTTGCCTGCACCGTGCATCTTGGTGAATCTGACTGGATTTTTCATTTTGTCTGTTTTTATTTGTTCTGTTCCACCTTTTAATAAAGGCATTTGCAAAAATACGACAAATTGGCAAGAAACTTGCGGATTGCCGGCCTAAATAATTATTTATTTTATATGTAAATTACGATTTATCAAAATTATGATGCTTTATTGTTCAATCTGTAAGCAAAATTAAGCTGAACGGCCGATAAGTTATATCCGGCGACTGTTTTTCATGTTGTCGAGGAATGAGTTACGTAATGTTGCGGCGTGAGTTACGGCATGTCGTGGCATAAGTTCCGGTATGTTGCGGTGAGGCTTGTGTGAGAAGTGTTTACGGGTTTTGCGGAGATGTATCGCGGAATGGTTTTGTTGTTAAAAAAATATAAATATAATGCATCCGTTGTTTATATTTGACAGTCTCTTGCGTATAAGTTTTTAGAGCACCCAAAAAACGAAATAAAGAAAATAAAAACTAAAATATTTGAAGAGATGAAATTCAGAACGAGAATGTTGATGATGATGTTTGTCATCTGCTCAACGGTGGCGGCGCAGACCGGTGCCGTGTCTTTCAAGTTGAAAGGTGTACTGCTCGACTCGCTGACCAATGACGGAGAAGCGTATGCCACGGTGTCGGTGGCAAGCAAGAAAACGCCGTCGGAACCTGTGGCAAAGCAGGTGACAGACAAGAAAGGAGGTTTTGTGATGAACCTGAAAGGTGCAGGCGACTACGTAGCGACGCTCACATCGATGGGCCGTCAGCCTGTTGTCAGGGAATTCAAGGCTCCGGCCGACGGTGGAACGGTGGATCTGGGAACAATGTATGTGCACGATGCCGCCAACGAGCTCAAGGGTGTCGAGGTGGTGGTGCAGAAACCGTTGGTGAAGTCGGACATCGACAAGATAGAATATAACATAGCCGACGACCCTGACTCAAAGTCGAACACGATGCTCGAAATGCTGCGCAAGGTGCCGCTCGTGACGGTAGATGGGGATGACAACATAAAGGTGAACGGCAGCAGTTCGTTCAAGGTTTATGTCAACGGACGCCCCAACAACATGATGAGCAACAACCCGAAGGAGGTGCTTAAAAGCCTTCCGGCAAACAGCGTGAAGCGTATTGAGGTGATAACCAACCCCGGACCGAAATACGATGCCGAGGGAGTGGGCGGCATACTTAATATCATAACCGAGGGCAGCGGCCTTGTGGGATACACCGCTACGGCGTCTGCCAACGTGAACAACCGCGGACAGGGAGGCGGACTGTTCGGCACTGTGAAGAGCGGAAAGCTCACTGTCAGCGTAAACTATAACTACAGCAACACCAACCGTCGACCCAGTAACAACAGCTGGAGCAAGCGTGAGAGCATAGGCGAGATAGACGAAAACTCGTCGGATGTCGAGTCGACCGGCTCGCAAAAGAGCAGATCCAACTTCCAGTATGGTTCGTTGGAAGCCAGCTACGAGATTGACACGCTGCGTCTGGTAAGCATGTCTTTCGGTATGTATGGCGGTGGAAACAAGGGCAGATCCACAAACACCACCAATGCCACATCGCCTCTTACGGGCAACCCTATATACGGTTACACGTCGCATAATATAACGAACAACAGCTGGTCTTCCATCAACGGCGGCATAGACTATCAGCGACTTTTCCATGTGAAAGACCGTATGCTGACCTTCTCTTACAGGATAAACTCGAATCCGGACAGCTCTGACGGCAGTTTCTATTACTCGGACATGAGTGCCGACGACAGCTGGCTCGACTTCCTGCACCGCATGAACGAGCAGCGCAACAAGGGCGAGGAGAATACGTTGGAGAACACTTTCCAGGTGGATTTCACGACGCCTATCGACACGATACACACCGTTGAGGCCGGTCTGAAATACATTATGCGCAACAATAAGTCGAACGACGACCGCTACCAGAGGCAGGCTGGAAGCGACGGAGAGTATGTGTTCTCCGACGATTACAGCTCGCATTTCAGACACAACAACGACATTCTGGCGGCTTATGTGGGCTATGGCATCAAGCTGAAAAGATTCTCCGGCCGTCTGGGATTGCGTTATGAGCACACCATTCAGGACGTGAAATATCTCTTGGGACGCGGCGATGACTTCCGCAAAGACTTCGACGACCTGGTGCCTTCTGCGAGTGTCGGCTACAAGATTACGGACATGTCGAACCTCCGTCTCGGCTATAACATGCGTATATACCGCCCGGGCATATATGTGCTCAACCCTTATATAGACGACAGCAACCCTACAAGCATAAGTCAGGGTAACCCTAATCTGGACAGCGAGAAGAGCCATGCGTTCAGCCTGTCGTACAACAACTTCACGCCGAATCTGAGTCTGAGCGTCTCCACACGCTATGCGTTCACCAACAACAGCATTCAAAATCTGTCGCAATACATCAACGATACGGAAATTCCGGGATTGCTGAATCCTACGGGAAAGGACGTGATGTATCAGACATACAAGAACATAGGAAAGACCAGAAGCCTCGACTTCAGCGCGTATGTCAACTGGAACATCACTACGAACACGCGTTTTTACACCAATCTGAACGGCGGTTACAACTATCTGTCCGACGGCAACGGACTGAGCAACCACGGCTGGATGATGTTCTACTATGCCGGTCTTCAGCAGACATTCCCCTACGACTGGCGCATCGGAATAAGCACTTCGGGCCAGACGCCTTACATCTCTCTCCAGGGCAAGGGCAGCAGTTACTTCAACTACGGAGTGAATGTCTATAAGTCGTTCATAGACAAACGCCTCACCATATCGCTGTTCGCAAACGATTTCTTCACCCCGAAAAGGAAATCAACGTCAACACTCGAGAGCACCAACTTCACCTCCAACAGCTGGTATGAATATACTTCCATGCGTTACGGAGTGAGCGTAAGTTTCCGCATCGGCAAGCTTACGGCGAGCGTGAAGAAGGCAGCCCGCACCATCACCAACGACGATGTGAAGGGCGGCGGAAACAATGGTCAGCAATAAGACTGCGTAATCTGCCGCCGCATGCGGCTTTTCTCGGCTCACCGGATGGATGAGTGAGGAAAGGGGAAGTATCATTTTGGGCTTGGTTTCAACCTTCGACAGGGTTGAGACTTGGTGACGTGTGCGCTTCATTACATCTTTAAGCACATATTGACACACATAAAAGGAACTTGCTGAATAGAAATTCAGCGAGGCGGGAATCATACGTCATAAAAAACAATTTTATGACTTCGCTTCGGATGAAATATAAAGTGTTGGAATTATAAAATCCTTGGATAAGGATATGATTTATAAAATCAGGAAAATATGAAGGTAAGATGTACATTTACAATGCTTGCATTACTTATGATAAGCGTGTTGTGTTATTCACAAAATAATCAGTATATCCTGTCAGGACAGGTCGTTGACAAAGCCGGAGCAGCTCTTCCAGGTGCGGGCGTCTCCGTTACAAACGATTCCGCCGTCACGGTAATGCGCGCTTCGGCCGATGCTGAAGGATACTTCTCACTGCAAAAAATACCGGAAGGTAATTACCATGTTACGATAACCTACCTTGGCTTTGATGATTATTCAAAAGACATATACATGGGCAACGACGTGTCGCTCGGCAAGATAAGGATGCAAGAATCGTCACACATGCTCAATGAGGTTACGATCATGGGACGTTATACCGACATAAAGCCTTCAGGCGAAACGGTAATACGTGTGGCCGGCAATCCGTTGGCAAAGGGACAGTCTTTCATCAATTTCCTGCGAAACGTCCGCAACCTTGACGTTACAGATAAGAGCATAAAGGTGCAGGGCAGAGACAACACCCTGTTCTACATAGACGACAAGGAGGCATCTTTCGACCAGCTGAAGGCTTTGTCTCCGTCAATGATTTCACGTGTTGAGATAGTTCCGCATGCCGACGCCTCTTACGGAGTCAATGCTACGGGCGGCGTGGTAAAGGTATATCTGCGCGAAGGAGGAGGCATGCTCGGCTCACTGTCGTTTTCCGGTCAGGCGGATAAATACGGATATGTGGACGGCACTCCGAGGGTCAATTTACTCTATTCAAAGGGAAAGTTTACCGTAAGTAACATGTTGCGGGGCACACCATACAGTCATTTTGTAAGCAAAAACGACCAGGACAACGGCGATGGACAAGATCACACCTTCACTGACGTATTAAACAAGGACAGGGCTTTGACCGATAATCTGTCGTTAAGATACGCGTTCAACAATACTGACAGGATAGATGTTTACGGTTCGGTTAATCTGTTGAAAGAGAAGATGGTTACCAACAGTACGACCGGTACAGACAAACTGCGGCTCGGCAACAACCTGAAATCTAACAGTTACAGTGCCGGTATGCAGCTGCGCAAAGGCTTTGGCAAGAACGGAAGTTACGTACTCTTGGTGTCCGAATACAGCAAGAACAAGGATAATAAAGACGCTAACTATACTTATAACGGCGATGCTGACCCGGCAAACCAACGCACAGATATGGACAATTTCAACATCCGTCCCCGTCTGTACTGGAACTTTAAGGAAAACATGACCCTTAGCGCGGGAGCTGAATTTTACTATCTCATCGACCGCCACAAGGATGACGGAACACAAAAGTTCAGTTACATAGCGGACGGCAATTATAATGCCTTGAGCCGCGACTATGGCGCATGGGTGCAATATTCCGCAAAATTGGGCGACAGACTGTATGTACGTGCAGGACTGAATTACCACGGAACGGATACAGACTATAAGGATTTTCTTGACAATTCAAATAATGTCAGAATTTACGAGGACGGCATATACCCGACGTTGTTCGCCCAATGGACTTTCAACCAGAAGAAGTCTCATTATATATCCATAGGACTCAGACACTATTATTCACTCCCTAATTATAATTACAGCCTCCCTACGGTGGTATGGCAGGGCGAGAACCTGTACAGCATAGGAAACCCCGATCTGAGGAAAGAAAATTATTATGACGTCGAGATTTTCTATTCACCGAACAATGCCTGGTCTGTATCCTATGATTTCAATTACGGCGACAACATGGTGAACGTGATTATGCGCCGTGATGCCGACCGTCAAGACGTGTTCTATACAAGTCCGGAGAATACGGGCAACAGACAAAGACACACCGTGATGGTGGGTTATTCCGACAGAATTACGAACTTCTGGTACACCAATACAAAGGTTTACGGCGTCTATGTCAACGAACACGTAGATCAGGAAGGATATAACTGCGCGATGGCACACTTCAGCAGTTATAACGATTTCAGCGTATGCGACAATTTCGGACTTACCCTCGGCCTGTATGCCGAGACAAAAAGCAGGAACGCAAGTTATATATCAAACGCGAAATACAGTGTTGACATGGGTGCCCGTCTCTCGCTTTTCAAGGGTAAGGCAGACGTAAGTTTAGTGTGGGCAAACATGTTTTACAACCGCGGCAACATAAAAGTCAAGGGACAGGATTTCACCTACATGCGGCGTGATTTAAGTCCTAATTCACGTGTTCAGCTGTCCGTATCATGGAACTTCAGCGCAGGTCGTAAGATAAAGAAGACAAGTTTGCCGACCGTCAGCGGAGAATATAGAGAAACACCTACATTCTGATGAGATAACGTCTTAACGAATTATTTTTATGAAACGCTTTTAATGTCTGTCTCCGACACTGTTCAATTGAACGTAGAGTGACTTTTCTGCGCATGGTGTGCAGGTATTACTGGGCGCAATACACCCCGAAATACTTGCCGCACCATGCGTTTCGCGTTTCTTCGGATAATGCGTTCCAACGGAGCAACGCATACTTTTCGTTCTGATTTTGCGGACAGACTTCATGACAGACAGAGAATTTCTTCCCGTATAAGCATTGTTTTCTCCAGCCGGTAAGAAGACGATACGGGCGACTTTCAATTTATAACCTGATTTCGTTTTTTCCTTCTGAGTTTCCTTATATACCCCGAAAAATAAGCGCGTATTTGCGGACAGAACTTCCGTCGCGCGCAAATACGCGGATTATGAGAGGCATTTATATCATATTGATTATCAATGATTTATGTTTAAAGGGTATTTCCTTGCAATGCAAAAAGCACCATTTCGGCATGCGAAATGGCCCATATTGGAGTGCGAAATGGTGCTTTTCATCCCCTGAAATGGGCTTTATCGCACTGCGAAATGGGCAATATCGGAAAGCGGAATCAGTATTTTCGGACTATGGTTCAGGGTATATCATGAGGCGGTTTGGGGCGGAACAGCCTTCATAATGCCGGATTTAACATTTCTTCACATCTCTTTTGCGAAAATATTTTGTCAAAATTTAGTCAAGAAAAATTGTAAGTACATATTTCGTTTTTCAGTTAAAAACGGTGATGCCCGGTGGAGAAAAGGCACGCGAATGTTTTTTCTGACGGGCCTGAATGACGGGTCACGTTTGCAGTAATGAGTCATCGGCCTTGGCGGTATGGATTTGGATGAAAGGAATAAAGGCCGAAATGTCGTAAGCGATAAGGACAAGGGTGAAAGACAACCGAAACGGTTGAGGCCGTCAGTAAACACCATCCTGTCACCGCATTTGTGTTTTTTTTCGTGCGTTTACGGTGTGTATTCAGAAATATTTTCCGTATATTTGCACATTCATAAACATTTAGCCGTCAAGGTATTATGTGGCGACAGCGTGGCGGAAACGCCGCTGTGCCGCAGTCATGTCAATGTAACGTAACCGGATTTGAGCAAAAGATTACGCATACAGATATCTTTGTTCCTGCTTGTACTCTTCGTAGTGTTCAAGGCAGGAGCAACGTTGTTTGTACACGTTCACGTCATTGACGGAGTCAAGATTGTCCATTCCCATCCTTATTCGGGCAGCAATCACAGCCACTCATCATCTCAAATCCACTCCATAGCCTATGCCTCTGCCCAGCAGATGACAGCCCCCGGCGAATCCGCCACGCTGCATGTATGCCTTCATCTGCTCCATGTCTTTCTGCAGGACAGCACAGTAAGCGGTCTTGCAGCAGGCTGCATACATGGCGTCAAGAGCCGCGCGCCTCCTTATTTATATTAATATGTCATTACGGTATGTCGGGCATTGTCTGGCAGCACCGCCCTTTCCATCATGCCGGAAGCATTCCGCCGACGGCAGACAAACCATTTATCACACATATTAATACACAATGAGACACCATATTTTAATGCTTGCGCTGGCACTGTACAGCGCATACGGCACAGCGCGTACCGACGGAAACGGACCGGTGACGGAGGGTAACGCGGTAGCCGTACACGTAATAGAGAAAGACAGTGAGGACAATCTGCCTGGCGCGGTTGTAAAGATAAAGGAGACAGGACAGGCGGCTGTGACCGACGCAGACGGACATTGCCTGTTCCGAAACATTCCAGACGGGACATACACACTGACCGTCAGACTTCTCGGATACTCCACACAGGAGAAGAAAGTGAGCGTGAGCCGCGACTTCGCAGCCGACGTACACTTTGTCATGACAGCCGATGTCACCGTGACCGACGAGGTTGTCGTGTCAGCCAACCGCAACGAGACGAGCCGCCGCGACGCACCTGTCGTGGTGAACGTACTTAACAACAAGCTCTTCGAAGCGGTCAACTCGTCCGACCTCGCCAAGTCTTTGAACTACCAGTCAGGGCTCCGCGTGGAGAACAACTGCCAGAACTGCGGCTTCCCTCAGGTGCGCATAAACGGTCTGGAAGGCCCTTACTCACAGATACTCATCAACAGCCGTCCTGTGGTAAGCGCACTCTCGGGCGTCTACGGACTTGAACAGATACCGGTGAACATGATAGACCGCGTGGAGGTTGTGCGCGGAGGAGGATCCGCGCTGTTCGGAGCCAACGCAGTGGGAGGCACCATCAACGTCATCACAAAGGACCCCGTGAACAACTCCTTTCAGGTTTCATCGACGCTGTCAGACATGAACGGCAAGGCGTGGGAGCAATACTTCGGAGCCAACGCGTCGCTCGTGTCAGACAAGAACACCTATGGCGTGGCACTGTATCAGTCATACCGCAACCGGAATCCGTACGACGCGGACGGCGACGGGTTCTCGGAGCTCGGCAAACTCAACATGAACAGCTTCGGACTACGCGGATATTACCGCCCGTCGCAGTTCAGTAGGCTGGGCATAGAGTATCATGTCACCAATGAGTTCCGCCGCGGCGGCAACAAGTTTGACCTCGAACCGTTCGAGACGGACATCACCGAGCAGACCAAACACGTGATAAACAGCGGTGGACTTACGTATGATGTGTTCTTCAACAGTTACAAGCACAAGCTGTCGTTCTACTCGTCCATACAGCACACCGACCGCAACAGCTACTACGGAGCGCAGCAGAATCCGGACGCATACGGCAAGACCGACGACCTCACATGGGTGGCGGGAGCGATGTACACCGGCAACTTCAGCCGCCTGCTCTTTGCTCCAGCCGTCATAACATCGGGCATTGAGTATCAGAACAACTCGCTCCATGACGTGATGCTCGGCTACAACCGCGACATGAGACAGGACGTGCGCATCGGCGGCGGATTTGTCCAGAGCGAGTGGAAGATAAACCGTTTCACGCTGCTGGCAGGCTTCCGGGTGGACAAGCATAACCTTATAGACAATCCGATATTCAGCCCGCGCGTCAACGTGATGTACAAACCGTCTGACAAACTGCAGGCGCGCCTCACATGGTCCACAGGATTCCGCGCTCCGCAGGCTTACGACGAAGACCTCCACGTGACCGCCGTCGGAGGCGAGGGTGTGCTCATCAGGCTTGCCGAAGGGCTGAAGCCGGAGCGTTCCAACAGTTTCAGCGCGTCGGCAGACCGCACGTTCAGCTTCGGGCACTGGCAAGCCAACCTGCTCGTGGAAGCGTTCTACACACAACTCAACGATGTGTTTGTCCTTGAAAAAACGGGCACGGACGATTCTGGAAACATAATAAAGGAACGCCGCAACGGCAACGGCGCGAGGGTGTACGGCATAAACTTCGACGGCAAGATAGCCCACGGCTCGGAACTGTCGCTACAGGCAGGCTTCACGGTACAGAGCAGCCGTTACATCAAAAAAGAGAGTTGGAGCGAGGATCCTGACGTCGCTCCGACCAGATACATGCCCCGCACGCCAGGCTGCTACGGCTACTTCACACTCACGAGCGCGCCCTTGCGCAACTTCGACTTCTCGCTCTCGGGTGTCTATACGGGCAGAATGCGTGTGCCGCACATCGCTCCCGACGCCTCGGAGATACCCGCCGGATATGAGTACAGCTACATCACGAAAGACGAGCTCGTGCATACGCCCGACTTTTTCGAGCTCAACCTCAAGCTCAACTACACATTCGTGCTCAGCGACCACGTGAAACTGAAGCTCAACGGAGGCGTGCAGAACATGCTCAACGCCTTCCAGAAAGACCTCGACAAAGGCGGTTTCCGCGACTCGGGATACTTTTACGGTCCGGTGCAGCCGCGCACATACTTCATCGGTTTCAAGATAACAAACTGACGTTCCAGGCACGGCAGACCTCTGCCCGCACCGCAACAAGCCCCATACAGGATGCCACCTCGCATGCCATTACCTTAACTTGTGGCTCCACGCGGCATTTTCCTGTATGACGACTCATACAAATCATAATTATTGGGTATTGTCTGTTATAAGCCCGTACCTTAACTTTGCAGCACTCTTCAGACGCGCACTGACGCATCGGAAGAGTGCTTTTTGTATAAGGGATAATAACAATACAACGACAAACTTATTCATATGGAATCACACACAAAACACACAACACTCTTCAAAACACACACATGCCCTATCCGCATTTTGCCTCTGCTTGTCGCGCTCGCCGCATTCCTGCATGCCGGTGCGGAGAATGCAGAAGACAAAGACGCTCCCAACACAGTGGACACTATGAACATATACAGCCTGAAAGAGGTGGAGGTGTCTGCCAGCATGCGCAACCGCTTTGCCTCACCGACAAGCCACACCGTGGCGAAGATGCAGCTCGGCGACCTCGAGAATCCCCAAGTCTATCAGACGGTGAGCAGCGCGCTTCTGAAGGAACAGCTCGTCACGAATCTCAATGACGCTCTGAAGAATGTCCCGGGCGTACAGCGTCTGTGGGAGAGCACCGGCAGACAGAGCGACGGAGGAGAATATTACACCATGCGCGGATTCTCCGTACAGCCCACCATCATCAACGGTGTGGCTGGTCTGAGCAACGGAGCTCTCGACCCGGCAAACGTTGCCAAGATAGAAGCGATAAAAGGTCCGTCGGGCACTCTATACGGAGGCAACCTCATAAGTTACGGAGGTCTGATAAACATAGTGACCAAGACACCCTACAACAGTTTCGGAGGCAGCGTGGGATATATGACAGGCAGCCACGGACTGAACAGGTTCACTGCCGATGTGAACACCCCTCTCAGCAGCAAGGCACACCTGCGTGTCAACGCAGCCTACCACTATCAGCGCAGCTTTCAGGACGCCGGTTTCAGCCGGTCGCTGTTCATCGCGCCATCCTTCCGCTTCGACGCGAGCGACCGTCTGACGTTTCTTGTCAACGCCGAATACTACGCACCCGAGCGCGCAGTCGCTCCAATGATATTTCTCTACCGCTCGTCGGATGTGCAGTTCAAGGACACCAGACTCTTCGACGCGGCATACAAGAGGAGCTTCACAAGCGATGAGCTCACCATAAGCAATCCCACTTTCGGGCTGCAGGCGCAGGCTTTGTACAACATCAACAGCCATTGGAGCTCTCAGACAATAGTGTCGAGCAGCATAGCAGGGAGCGACGGCTACTACACTTACCTCTGGAACAACCCGTCGTCTCAGCTCTTCACACGCTACGCATCTAAGGTCAACTCCACTTCCTCGGCAATAAACATACAGCAGAACTTCAATGCCGACCACCGCTTCGGCACCGTACGCAACCGCTTTCTTGCCGGTGCCGACTTCCTGCAGCGCAACATTGTGAACAACGCCAACCCGTGGGTGGCAAACGGAGAAGTGTCTTTAGCGGACGGAAGCGACACAGGTGTGCTTACGGCATCTGCCATAGACAAGCTCGTGGCAGAAGGCAACGCCACACAAAGCAGGGCTAAGGTGACCATCTACGGAGTGTATGTGTCTGACGTGATAGACATCACACGCCACCTGTCAGCACTCGTCGGACTGCGCCTTGACAACTATTCGGGAGGCTCCATGTACGCAACGGAGGAAGTGAAGGACCAGCTTTCGTTCTCCCAGAAGCTCGGACTGGTGTTCCAGCCCCTGCCCGACAGGCTATCGCTGTTTGCCAACTACATGAACGGCTTCACCAACAACGACCCTGTATCAGTGTATGACAAGGACGGCAAGTTCGTGAAAACGAAGGTGCTCGACCCCGAACATGCCAACCAGTGGGAGGCTGGAGTGAAAGCCAATCTGTGGGACGAGCGGCTCACACTCACGGCAAGCTACTATGACATACGTGTGGGCAACCGCAGCATGACCGACCCCGACAACCCGCTCAACACCATCCAGGGTGGCGTGGAAAGGAGCAAAGGCGTGGAGCTGAGCCTCACAGCCAACCCGCTGACAGGGCTCAACATCATCATGGGATACAGCTACAACGACAACAAGATTACCAAGGACGCCGCCGACGGCGACTATCTCGGACGACGGTCGGAGAGCGCCGGACCGGCTCACATGTTCAACCTGTGGGCAAGCTACCGTTTCTTCACGGGTGCGCTGAAAGGCTGGTCGGTGGGTCTGGGAGGCAACGCCGCAAGCGAGAACAAGATTCTCAACAGGCGCAGCACAGGCACATTCGCATTGCCCGGATATGTTGTCGTGAACGGACTCCTGTCATACACCGGCGACCGCTACACCATTTCGCTCAAGGCAGACAACCTGCTCAACAAGAAATATTACAATGGATGGAGCACGGTGTCGCCCCAGCGTCTGTTCAATGTGTCCATAGGTGCGGAGTACCGTTTCTGATTATGCACACCGGACAAGCATAAGATGATATCAAATAAAAACCGTAACAAAGGCGTTAAATGTAATGAAGATACGCAAGATTGCCTATAAACTGCACCTGTGGGTGGGACTTGTGACGGGGCTGATAGTCTTCATCGTATGTCTCACGGGCTGTGTTTGGGCGTTCAAGCTCAACGGATGGATTGACGGGAAAGTATCCGTGGCGTCAGTCACGAAGGCTCACGGCTTCATGCGTCCGTCGGTTGCCGTCGCCCGCTCGTCCGCCGCCGTTGGAGACATACAGCCAGAATCGGTCACCTACACGCCCGAAGGAGTTGTAGAGGTGGCATTCCGCGACAGCTCGGGGGTGACCTCAGTGAGTCTGGATGCCGCCGAAGGACGAATCCTTGACGTGCGCCACACGCCGCAGCACGACATATGGAGCTTCATAGGTGAGGGTCATTACTCGCTCTGGCTGCCCGTAAGCATAGGACGCCCGATAGTAGGCTACGCCACCCTGCTGTTCTTCCTGACCCTCATTTCCGGACTTGTGCTCTGGTGGCCGAAGAACCGCCGTGCGCTCAGAGCGGCTCTTCTGCCGAAGTGGAACGCCGGCACCCGACTGTCACGACGGCTTTACGACCTTCACAACGTAATAGGATTCTACGCCGCGCCGCCGCTCATAGTCATCGCCATGACAGGTATGGTGTGGGCGATTGACTGGTGGGGCGACGGCATATATGCCCTGACATCCGGAGGGAAGAGCGAGGTGCCGTGGCGGTTGGCACAGTCGGACACCACAGCCGTCCTCTCTCAAAAAGACGGCGGCGGCTCATCCGCCACATTCGACATCACCCGTGCTGACATGCTCACAGACAGTCTGTACAGAACAATGTCCTCACCGCGCCTCATGATGGTGTCGTTGCCCGACACGGCAGACAAGACCTCGGCTCTCGTAGTGGTGGCTCAGCGCGACCGGCTTGTATATTATGACGCTGACCGCATGTCTTTCGACCGCTACACTTTTAAGGAAATCACCCCCGAAGGAGCATATCACGGAAAGTATGCCGACAAGGGTCTTGCCGACCGTCTGCGCCGTATGAACTATGACATACACACCGGAGGCATAGCCGGACAGGGCGGTCGCGTCATCATATTCGTTGCCTCTCTCTTCGGCATGACCCTCCCGTGGACCGGTGTCGCGCTCTACATCAACAAGCGTCGGAAGCGGAACAAGCATAAGGACAAGACCGCAAACAAACGCATAACGCAGCATACGCCATAGCTGTATATAACGGATGAGGATGCACCCGTAAGGGCACATCCTCATCATCTTTCATCAATGAACTCACAATCTCATATGTCAACGTCTGCCGTAATCATGTATCAGACAAACCCCACCACCTTATACATCTTTCCGTGCCGTGTCTTCACCTTCTTATACAGCACTCCGTCTGAAAGATAAAGTTTCTCCTTGTTGCGTCTGACAGTCTTCGGTTTGTGTATCTTCTCGACGAGAAGACCTATCGGCGGGCGCACTATCTCATATCTTGACGGCGCGAGTTTGCGGTAGTATCTGCCACCTTCGTCGTAGATGAACTGCAGTCCGTTGAAGCTGACGTATATACTTTTTGAAGGTATTACGCTTATGGTTCTGCTTCCGAATGTTCTGTGGCTCGGTGCAACCACTTCAACTTTCTTTACTTTCTTTGCCTTCTTAGGCTTGTGCGGCTGTGCGAAAGAGTCTGTGCATGCGAGGCTCATCAATGCTGCCATCATGTAAATCATAACCTTTTTCATAATCGTAAGTTTTTTGTGGTTGTTATTAGTTTGATGTTATTTCTCTCGTATGGTTTAATCCGATTACGTTTTGATAACGGTTTATAACCATTTGTGACATGTTGTCAATCGCAGGTCTGCTGTCTTGTCCGGATAAATCCGGTAGGGTGAACGGTTGTCCGCTCTGTGCATACCCTGTGTTGTTTGTCTGATGCAAAGATGGGAATAATATATGGCTCCTGCAAAATGATATCCCTAAAATGCAGTAGGGAAAAACCTAAACGTTGTGGGCTTTTCCCTATCCGGGGAATGACGGATGCGCTGTTAATGCAATGAGGCAAGGGTGGGGAGAGGCCAAAAACAAAGGGTTTTGTTTTGTCGGAAAGAGCGTTTGCACTATCTTTGCATAAGATAGGCTGCACTCGGGAAAGCAAAAGCGAGCTTTCTTTCCGCTCGTTTGCACTATCTTTGCAAAAGACAAGCTGCACTCGGGAAAGTGGAGTAAAGTTTTATATCCACCCGTCTGCACCTTATTATTTAAAAGAAACATTCACGCGGCATACACATAAAAGGCATGAAAGTATATTTTTATCACACACAGGACATAGCGTATATACGCAAACGCATGGAGAAAGGAGAATTTCCGGCGCATTTCCTTTACGGAGCGACAGGACTGCCTGCCAACGGCATTGAGGTGGTATGGCACCGTTCGCGCCTCGGACTGCCGCGCTGGCGCATGATGTTGCGCAATGCCTGGCTCATACTTACCTCGCGCGAGCATTTCGACGCCGTGTATGCCACGCATTACCGCGGCCTCGAACTCATTGTCCTTCTGCGTGCCCTGCGTCTGTTCCGACGTCCTGTCGTGATATGGCACCATCAGCCTGTCATCACATCGCCGAGTATGTGGCGCGAGCGTTTCGGCCGTCTGTTCTACCGTGGGTTCGACCGTATGATATTCTTCTCGCAGAAACTCATCGACGACTCGCTGCGTTCGCCCAAGGCACGTCCCGAACGTCTGGTACTCGGACACTGGGGTGCCGATCTCAGATTCTACGACCGTGTGATGGCGGCAGGCACTCATGAGCGCACGGGATTCATATCCACGGGCAAGGAACTGCGCGACATGCCTACGCTCGTGAAGGCATTCAACCGCACCGGAGCACGGCTCGACATATACACCGGACGCAACACCGGCGGAGTGAACTACGAGGAAGTGTTCGCCGCCAATCCTCCGGCGGAGAACATCACGGTGCACTACGTCAACGGTCTGTGTCCCTACGAGCTCAGCATGAAGGTGGACCGCGCCGCCTGTGTGGTGATATGCTGCAAGGAGACAAAATACACCGTGGGCCTTACTACGGTTGTTGAGGCTCTCGCTCTCGGCTTGCCCATCATCTGTAGCCGCAATCCTCAGATACCGGTAGATTTCGATGCGGAGGGTTGCGGCATCACTGTGCCCTACTATGATGTGGACGGATGGGAGAAGGCTGTGCGCTACATAACGGATCATTCCGACGAGGCGCGTGAGATGGGACGCCGCGGACGCCGGTTGGCCGAGCGGTTGTTCAACGACGAACGGTGCGCCCGCGAGGTGGCTGGTGTGCTGCGCGAGGTGGTGGAGGAGAACCGGCGGTGACACAGCACAGCCGTACAGGGTTGATTGTACGGCGGTGAAGGCGGGTGAAAGTGTATTATAAGTTAATTTGTCTTAATACTTTCAGATTGTCGCTTTTTTTTTGTTTATGTGAGGATGTTTTGCTAAATTGCACTGAAAACGATACGGTCTGTAATTTGCATACCGTTGTGCAGCATCATGAAACTGCCGTTCCCGAACTGTCGCATGGCGCATCCTGCGTCCGGTACGGCTACAAACGGCACAGGCAAATACGGCCGACGGCAGCGGAATAAGAACCGGATAAAAAGACAACCCACATATATTAACCACATAAAAACATATATGCCTATGAAAGGATACATACTTTCTTTCTTTATGATGTTGGCAGCCCTGATGCTGTCCACGCTTTCGTTTCTTGTGCACAATGTGGATGTGGTTTATTCGCTTCCCGGAATTGTGCTTGCTGCGATAGTTCTGTTGCGAATGCGCTACGTGCGTCGCAAAGGTCTTGACGAGCGTCGCCATGCCTTGGCTTTGGTGTGCGGATGGCTCTTCTTTTTCTTCATTCTTATGGGACCGGTGTATGTCGATGATTATCCTGTGTACTCCATGTCGATTGTTCTCGGCTGGGGTCTGGCGATTGCGATGGCATGTCTCTACCACAGATACCGCAGTGTGGCTGTAGGAGCAGCGGGTGTCGTTGTGTGGCTCGCTTTCATCTTCCTGACCATTCCTACATGGGGTGAGTACTGCGAGAAGGTGAGAAGCGCCCGCGAACACAAGACTGAGAAGTGCAGGAAGGTGGAAGCACGGTCGGCTGATGCCGGCAGCACGCTGTCGGTTGTGACCGTTGGAACGACGTCTGACGTGCAGGCTTAGGCTTGTCGCGCCCTATCATATAGCCGCAGGGATGGTTTTCCTTGCGGCTTTTTTGTCTTGCGGCGGTCGGTACGGGGCTTCGTGGCTTGTCCGTCTGCCGGGATATGGGCGGTGAGCGAGGCGCGAAAACGGGGAGACAACGCCGTGTTCATACACCGTCCGGTTCTGTATAAATATACACTCACGACCGTATATTTATGCAACACGGCTGATGCTCAACTGCGTGAGAATTGAATATTTGTGGGCAAGAGCACGTTTGGACGCAAATACGCGAGTTTTGAGAGGTTTGCGTAAAGTGCTGATAATCATACTGGTTACGCTTATGCGTACTTTCATCCGCCTTCCGATGCTTTGCAAAAGAGCCCATTTCGCCTTGCAAAAGAGCCCATTTCGGCCTGCGATAAAGCCTATATCGTGCCATGAAATGGGCTTAATCGGACTGCAAAACAGGCCATTTCGCAGAGCAACCCCCTCCAAAACGCTCCGCCGGAATATGAAAAACGCCTCGTAATTCACCGATTTAAGGTTCGTTAACTTCTCTTTTGCGAAAAATATTTGTCAAAATTCTTTACTTTCAGAAGTGTATATTTATTCATTTATGGCGGCTGAACGGGCGTTGTGGGGAGCGCGGATAAAAAGAAAAAAGGGTGGAGCAGAATATGTGGAAGTATAAGAAAAGAGGAAAGAATAGATTTTTGTGGCAGTCCGCAAACATGTGTATGCGGACTGCCGATATTATGCTGAGATGGTACTAAGTGTCGTTCAGTTGGGGAAATAGGGCTGTGGCTGGAACCAGTCAGGGCTGTTTGATATTTTCTCAACCATGTCTTCGGGCATCTGTTTGATCTCGCCGGATGCGACGAGCGCGTCCATGTCGGCCTTGAACTCGTTGTACATTTCGGGCGTCATGATGTAATACTTCGTTCCGTAATCATCTATCCGTAGCGCTATCTGCCGCAGATATCCCCATCTTTCGAAGTAAGGCATTAGGTTGTAGCCTGCGAGTCGGCTTGTCTTGCGTATGAAGTTCATGATGAACGGCACTGTGTTTTCCGACGGGTCGCAGTGGTCTTCGGTTATGTAGTTGTCCTTCACCCAGCACGATTCGGGGAAACGGCGGCGCAGTTCGGCCAGCTTTCCGTTGGCGTTGTTGTTCTGAGCGCTGGCTATGAGCTCGTATTTGTCGGCCTTGCCTTTCTTCTCTATTTGCGAGCCTTTCTTGTTGTCGTTCTGCCGCAGAGCCTCATACCAGTCGGGAGCGAAGTCGGGCACGCCGTTCGTAGTGAAATAATTGAACAGCATGATGAGCGGACACAACGCACCGTCATGAGCCTCCGAGTAGGCCACGGCGCGCAGAGGATTGCGCGAGTAAGGCGTTATGAGCGAGTCGCTCATGGCTTGCAGTGCGGCGTGGAGCTTGGCGTTGTATGCGAATTTGTCGCGGTCGGCGTAGGCGTTTTTGCGTTGTTGGCTTACAACCGTGCCTGAACTATAGCCCTGGTCGTTGAAAAACTGCGCACGGGCAGGGGCCCATTGCCCGAGTTTATCAGAAGTGCGGTAGCCCATCTTCATTATGTTGTAGTACGCTTGCAGGTTGTTGGACACCTCACCCATGCCTGCCCAGTTGAAGTAAGGTGTCATCTGGTGCAGGTGTCCCCACTCATGGCTGAGCCCCCAGATGGCGTCGTTGTCGTTTTCTACTATGTTACGGCAGTCCAGAACGCGCGGTTCCTGGTCAACGTGGAATGATACGCCCAGTCCGTCCTGATACATATAATAAGTATAGTTTACGTAAGCCATGGTGCGGTTCTTTGGTATCCTGTCGTATTTCTCTATTCCCAGCTGGCGGTGTTCCCACGCTACGAGCGAGTCGAGCACGTTCATGTACTGGCGGAAGCCGGGCTTTCCGTCGCGCGACTTGCAGTATTTTGCAAGTCCCTTTGATGTCCATATGGAGTGCACCTTACGGCCGAGCACGTCCATACATATGTTCGGTGCCTTGTTGCAGAGGGCCATCATCTCCTCGTTTGTCTTGTCCGGCGAGAGATAACCGTTCACCTGTCCATTGACGAAATGCACTTTCAGGGCCGGGCGTTTCTCCGGTTTCTCGTCGGCGTAATAGCAGATGTATGCCAGAGCATTCCATTCGCCGTCATAGCCGATGGTATTGATGCCGTTCTTCAGTTCGTATGTTTTTATTTCAGGAAAGCCTCCGTCGAAGTTCTGTCCTACTTTCCCGACATACCATTCCACCGTCTTGAGCTCCGCTTTCATGTCCTTCGGAAGGCCGTCGACGACGATTGTCTGGCTCGACATGGCGGGAATGTTTATTCCGGTGACGCCAGCAATCTGGTCGTAATGCTTGCCTGGAGCGTTCCATTGGCGTGCGAGAGTTTCGTAGGACAGATTACATTCGTATTCGGCAACGCGGTAGGCGGTTTCGTAAGTTCCATCCATGATGCTGTTGGCAAGGTTGCGCAGCGTTGCGTCCTGCAGTCGGTCTATCTGCGAACGGGTGACTTTCTTCTTCAGACGGGTCATAAGCTTGTCGGCGAAGATGTCCGAAGGCTCTACTTCACCGGTGACTTCTGTCTGACTTACTGTATGTGGTACTGATGCTGAGACCATCGTTTCGGGCATAAGTAACAGTCCCGACAGCATAATACCGAGCATGGTTCTCTTTACGATAATGATATTTTTATTCATGTGTTTTACGTAAAAGTAGTAATGATTGTGTAGAGGTTACTGCAAATTTAAGCCTTTTCGGCCACATAATCGTATTCTTTATATTATTATTTCATAATACTGGTGATTATGTATTAACGGACTGCAGATGTCGTGTCTTTTTTATGTAGGGTGTGTGGAAAAGTGGTTCCAGAAATAAGGTTTGTATATAAATAATACACCCGATAGGGTATAATAATTAAAAATAATAATAAAATTATACCCTAAAAGGTATAATGAATGTGTTTAATTTGTATATTTGTACCCAAACGGGTATAAAATGGAAGACAGGGAAATAGCCGCTTTTGTGAAAGAGATGAGAAAGAAGTTCAACCTCACGCAAGTGGACCTGGCCGACAAATCGGGCGTGGGGCTGCGCTTCGTACGTGAGTTGGAACAGGGCAAACAGACCTTGCGCATGGACAAGATAAACCAGGTGCTGAGCCTTTTCGGCCGGCAGGTGGGTGCCGTGGAGATAGGAGGCGAGGGCCGGGCACGCGAGAAATGACTGCCGGACGCGCGGTGAATGATTGCCGTATGCACCTGGGATGAAGGTCGGACGCGCTTGAGATGAAGTCCGGATGCGCGAGGGATGACTGCCGGAACATGAACATTAATACACATCAGTGAGTATGAAGACAGCGCTTGTATATCTTTACGACCGCCTCGCAGGGCGGTTGACGGAGGACGAAAACGGTTTCACGTTCTGTTACGACCGTGAGTTTCTTGCTTCGGACGATGCTGAGGCCGTGAGCCTTACGCTTCCGCTGACCGACGAACCGTATCACGACACTGTGCTGTTCCCCTTCTTCGACGGACTGATACCCGAGGGTTGGCTGCTCGGAATAGCCGAGAGGAGCTGGAAGATAAACCAGCGCGACCGCATGTCGCTGCTCATGGTGTGCTGCAAGGACTGCATAGGGGCGGTGAGTGTGGTGCCCGAAAAGGACGAGGAATGACTCCGGCGGCGCATCGCTTCTGGCCATGCGGCGGACCGGGAAGTATTTTATAAAAAGCAATAATCATGGACTGCGACTCTAAAAGAATATGCCTGCATTGCTACAAACCGCTGAAGGACGGGCAGACAGACTATCATCCGGCGTGCGCACGCAAGTTTTTCGGTACGCGCGAGGCGCCGTCGCTGCCTTACGTCCGCTCGCAGTTGGGCGACCTGGCGCGGCAGGTGGTGCGCAGTCAGAGCACTCTGACGGGTGTGCAGGCCAAGCTCTCGCTCGACATAGACAAGGGCGGGCGCAACCAGCCCGACCGTTTCACCATAGTGGGTCTGTGGGGACGGTTCATCCTCAAGCCGCAGACGGGAACGTACAGGGCGCTGCCCGAGCTTGAGGACCTCACCATGCACTTGGCCGAGGCGGTGAAGATTAACGTGGTGCCTCACAGCCTGATACGCTTCAGCGACGGCGAACTGTGCTACATCACGAGGCGTGTCGACCGCACGGAGACGGGCGCGAAGGTGCCGATGGAGGACATGTGCCAGCTCACGGAACGTCTGACGGAATATAAATATAAAGGTTCGTACGAGCAGATAGCCAAGGCGATAAAGAAGTATTCGTCGGCTCCGAAGCTCGACCTCGTGAACTTCTGGGAGGTGGTGGTGTTCTCGTGGATAACCGGAAACGCCGACATGCACCTCAAGAACTTCTCGCTCTACAACAACATTGGCATGGGATATACGCTCACTCCGGCCTACGACATGGTGGCTACGGCGCTCATCATGCCCGACGACCCCGAGGAACTGGCCCTCACGCTCAACGGTAAGAAGCGCAAGCTGCACCGTTCGGATTTCATAAAGTCGATAACGGCGTCGGGCATCGACGAGAAGGTGATAGACAATATGGCAAAGAGATTCAGCCGCGCCATCACGAAATGGTTCGAGATAATAGACCGTTCGTTTGTGCCCGACGACATGAAGAGGCAATACAAGAACCTCATACTGCGGCGCATAGTGATGCTGAAATGACGACGGGGGCGTGTGTCCGGAGCGCGCGATATTATAATATGGTGCTCACAATATCATCATTCGTTTTTCACATTATCATAATTCTGTGCTCACATTATCATAATTCTGTGTTCACCATATCATAATATGGTCAGCGCATTATCATTATATCATCCGCAGGTTATGGCTCAATAGAACTTCTGTGAGCAGGTGTTTCAATGGAAAGGTCGCGATTTCAATATATTATAAGTATTTTCCGAGACTGAATAAAACAGTATAAAACCACTGATAAGAGTTGTTTTCTTGTGCAGGATAAAGAACGATATGGGCAACTTTCAGATTGAAAGCAGATTTTGATTTTTCCGTCTCAGTTTTCTGATATACCCCGAAAAATAAGCGCGTATTTGCGGGCAGAGTCGTCTTCGTGAGCAAATACGCGAAAAATAAGAGGTTTTTGTATGATATTGAATATCAATGATTTATGTTTGAATGGTATTTCGTCGTTTTGCAATATGCCCCATTTCGCATTACGAAATGGCCCATTTCAGAGGCTAATATAGGCCATATCGCACCATGAAATGGGCTTAATCGCACTGCGAAATGGACAATATCGGAAAGCAAAACGGACTTTTACGGACTACGGTTCGGGGTATATCACGATGCGGTATGATGCAAGACGGGCCGCATCATACGTGATTTAACATTCCTTTACATCTCTTTCGCGAAAATATTTTGTCAAAATTTTGTCAAGAAAAATTGTAAGTTCGTCTTTCGGGTTTCCTTAAAATGTGACGGTATAAGGTATGAGAAACGGGGCGGAAGGAATTTATACGATTGGCCTGAGGTATATGCCGCGATTGCGGGTGGAGTATGTCAGTTGCGGGAAGGTGAATTGATTGTCGCTGCGATATCGGTTTATTATTATCCGAACTTCGTACGGTTTTGTTTTTATATTACTCTGTCCTTTCGGTAGGTTTTCCGGTGTTCAGTGACGGTTTACGTATAAGACCAATCCATGCATGGCCTATTCCGGTCATCGTAAAGCTGAGTAAAGACGCCTATTTCGGATTTTCCATAACGCAGAGGAATACTTTTCTCTTTCCACACATTATTTATATATTGTGCCGGTTTCATTTATATATTGAGCCGTTTTTATTTATATATTGAATCTTTCTTATTTATATATTAACGTGAGTTCGACGAATTGTAAGTGTTTGTAAATTTGGTGATTAGCGAAAAT
>USHV01000010.1 GCA_900554695.1 uncultured Prevotella sp.
TGCAAAGATACTATTTTTTGAATGATTTTTCGCATTTCACTTACTTTTGACTATAGTTATGCTCCGACTTACAATCAGTACACTTGCCATGCTTACGATTTTTCTTGACATAATTTTGACAAAATATTTTAGCAAAAGAGATGTAAAGGAATGTTAAATCGTATAAGAGAAGGGGCATTTAGGATAATAACATATTTTGATATACCCTGTATCATAGTCCGAAAAAATTGATATTGCGTTCTGATAATGCCCATTTCGCAGTACGATAAAGCCCATTTCAGGGTGCGAAATGGTGCTTTTCAGCCCCTAAAATGGGCCATTTTGTATGCCAAAATGGTGCTTTTCGCAAGACGATGAAATACCCCTTAAATATAAGTTGTTGATATTCAATATCTTATGAAAGCCTCTTATTTTTCTTGTATTTGCGTCCGAAGGAAAGTCGGTCCGCAAATACGCGCTTATTTTTCGGGGTAGAGTGGGAAATCGAGGCGTAAAAATAAAAAACTGCTTACAATTTGAAAGTTGTCCGTATTGTTTTCTTTAAGCAGAGGAAAAAGCTCTTTAAACAGAGTAAAACAGCGCTGAATGGTAAGGATTTTAAATTGTAAGCTGCACATATTGTTTCCTTTAAGCAGAAAGAAACAATGATGATTCGGGTTAAATAATCAGGTATGGATGAAAATGAAACGCCCTGCCCGATGTCGTGACAGCATCGGGCAGGGCGCATGGTCTCGACTTCTGACATGTCTCAGAAACCGTATATCTCCTTCAGTTTGTTGCCCAGATGGTCGCCTCTGAGGTCGAGTGCGACAATCTTGCCATGCGGATCTACGAGCAGACTCGACGGTATGGCGCGGATCTCGTAAGTCGTGGCGGCGACGGATTTCCATCCCTGAAGGTCGGAGAGGTTTGGCCACGGCATGCCGAGCTCGGCCATTCCCTTCTTCCATGCATCCTCCTTGTTGTCGAGCGACAGGCCTACGATTTCGAATCCTTTGGCGTGATACTTCTCATAGTTGGCCTTCACGTTAGGCATCTCGGCGCGGCACGGTCCGCACCAGCTTGCCCAGAAGTCGATGAGCACGTAGTTTCCCTTGCCGCAATATTCGCTCAGCTTGTGCATCTTTCCGTCTGCTCCCTTCATCTCCACGTCCTTGAACTGTGAGCCCATGATGGCCTCTTTGCGCTCTATCTCGGCCAGGCGCGCTCTCGAACGTGCCAGTCGCGGGTGGCTGGCGTAGGCATATTTCGGGTTGAGCAGTTCGCGCAGCTCTTCGGTTGTGTACTTGTCGGCTATGTTGTCTCCGAATATCGCCGGTATGAGGTTGTCGCGGTTTTCCTCCACAGACTTCCTCACCACAGCCTCCATCTTGGCGTTTATTGGATCGATGTGGTTTTTCTGCAGATCCTCGGCCAGCGCCTTCAGTTCGTCCTGCGACTTTCCGCTCATGCTTGCTTCGGCATACTGCTGCATGTATTTGCTCATTTCGGCGTACAGACCGTCAATTTGCCGGTCGATGCTGTTCACACGGTTGTTCAGTTCAGAGCCGCTCAGTTTCATGGTGCTGAGGTCAACCGTTAAGGGCTTACCGTCGTTTATGAACACGCACATCTGTGCATTCTCACCCAAGATGCCGAGTATGGCGTCCTTCTTGAAGCTGCCCTTCATCTCGAACTTGCCGTTTACGGTCTCCGCGCTGTCTATCTTTATGATGTCGGAAAGGAATCTCACAGTGTTGGCATCGAGCAGATAGACCTTCTTGAGCGTGGGCCGGCATGTGCCTTTGATTTCGTATTGAGTGTCGGTCTCTGTGGTCTGCGCCATGAAAGGCAGGCAACACATCGCGATGATGGCGGTAATAATAGATTTTCTCATATTGGTTTTATGTTTTTATATGTTATCAGTCAATGGGTTACAAATATATGAATTTTATTTTATACGATGGCCTTCATGTGTTGATAAAATCGTTTTCATTCCATATTGTTGCGGTCACGGGCGTATGGTTTGATTTTTGGAGACGTGCAGATATGTATGAAAGAAGACATGACGGATTCCCGATGCTAACTGAAAACGCCCTGCCTGATGCCGTGAAAGCATCGGGCAGGGCGTGTGCCTTTAGTTTGTACTCGTGGTTTAGAAACCGTATATCTCCTTCAGTTTGTTGCCCAGCTGGTCGCCTCTGAGGTCGAGTCCGATAATCTTTCCCTGCGGATCTACGAGCAGGCTCGACGGTATGGAGCGGATGTTGTAGAGCGCAGCGGCAGCCGACTGCCAGCCTTTGAGGTCGGAGAGGTTGGGCCATGTCATGCCGAGGTCGGCCATTCCCTTCTTCCATGCGTCCTCCTTGTTGTCGAACGACAGACCGACGATCTCGAATCCTTTGGCGTGATACTTCTCGTAGTTTGCCTTCACGTTAGGCATCTCTGCGCGGCATGGTCCGCACCAGCTTGCCCAGAAGTCGATGAGCACGTAGTTTCCCTTGCCGCAATATTCGCTCAGCTTGTGCATCTTTCCGTCGGTTCCCTTCATCTCCAGGTCCTTGAACTGAGTGCCGATGATGGCCATCTTCTTCTCGAGCTCGGCCAGGTAAGCCTTTGCGCGTGCAGCCATTGGGTGGTTGGCGTAGGCATATTTCGGGTCGAGCAGCTCTTTCAGTTCGTCGAGTTCGCAGTCGTACATGATGTTGTTGATGAACGCCGCCGGAATGATGTTGTCTTTGTTGTCGCGTATTATCTGCTTTGTGAGCTCAGTGGTTTTAGCCATGATAGGCTCTATGTATTTTGTGTTCAGTTCTTCGGCGAGAGCCTTCAGTTCGGCTTCGGACTTGCCGCTCTTCTGTGCCTCGTTGAACTGTGCCACATATTTCTTTATCTCGCTGGTCATGCCGTCAATCTGACGGTCGTATCCGTTGAGCTTGTTGTTCAGTTCAGAACCTTTGAGCGTCATGGTGGCAAGGTCGGCGCTTACCGGTGTTCCGTCGTTTATGAACACGATGTAGCTGGAACTTCCCTTAGCTGCAATGCCGAGGAAAGCGTCCTTCTTGTTGCTTCCCTTTATCTCGAATGTTCCGTTCTTTGTCTCGGTACTGTCTGTAACGCCCTTCATCAAGTCGATGACATACACCTTCGCGATGTCTGTCGGGCATGTGCCTTTAACCTCATAGGCAGTGTCTCCGCTACCCGTCTGCGCCATGATAGGCATGCAGCAGAAGGCAAGGATAGCTGTGATGATTGAATTCTTCATAATCTTTATAACTTTAAAATTGTTTTGTTTGTCGGGCACAAAATTAAATATTTTATTCCGTTCGGCGGGTATTAATCAATTAAAAATGTGTAACTTTGCCGCCGAATTTGAATTCAGAGTGCTTGGTAAACCTCTTAAAAAACAAGAAGATGGACATAAACAGAAAGACTGTGAGCGTGCTGTTCATGCTTTTCAGCATGCTCTTCTGCGTTTGCCTTATTACGGCAAACGTGCTTGAGACAAAGCAAATATCGTTCGGACCGATAAACATTACTGGCGGATTGCTCGTATTCCCCGTGTCGTACATCATCAACGACTGCGTGTGCGAGGTGTGGGGCTATGCCAAGGCGCGGCTGCTCATCTGGCTGGGATTCGCAATGAACTTCATATTCGTGATGTTCGGAGCGCTTGCCGACGCCATTCCCGGCGCGCCTTATTGGGACAACGACGCCGGATTCCACGCCGTGTTCGGACTCGCTCCGCGCATAGCCGCCGCGTCGTTCGTGGCTTTTCTTGCCGGATCGTTCATCAATGCCTATGTCATGAGCCGCATGAAGGTGGCACACGGAGGCCGTCATTTCTCGCTGCGTGCGGTGCTCAGCACGGTGTTCGGTGAGACTGCCGACTCGCTGATATTCTTTCCGCTCGCCCTCTCGGGAGTGGTGCCGTTGGCTGAGATGCCGTCGCTCATCATCTCGCAGGTGGTCCTGAAGACGCTTTACGAGATATTGGTGCTGCCGGTTACGGTGCGTGTGGTACGCATGACAAAGGCACACGAGCACACCGATGTTTATGACAACGGAATAAATTACAGTGTTTGGAAAATATTCAATATATGAGCAACAACAGTGAAAACAGGAAGGACGAGGGACTGAAGGCCCTCGGAGCGAAGACGAAATACGCCGACGACTATGCGCCGGAAGTGCTCGAGACGTTTGTAAACAAGCATCCCGGCAACGACTATTGGGTTAGGTTCAACTGTCCGGAGTTCACGTCGCTGTGTCCGATAACGGGACAGCCGGACTTCGCCGAGATAAGAATCTCTTACATACCCGACGTAAGAATGGTGGAGAGCAAGAGCCTGAAGCTCTATCTTTTCAGCTTCCGCAATCACGGAGATTTCCATGAGGACTGCGTGAACATCATCATGAAGGATCTCATAAGACTGATGGACCCGAAATACATCGAGGTCACAGGACTGTTCACTCCGCGCGGAGGCATAAGCATCTATCCTTATGCCAACTATGGAAGGCCGGGCACGAAGTATGAGAAACTGGCCGAACAGCGATTCGTTACGCACGACATGAACGTATAGCATAGTGCTCACGGCGCATAGCCAATCATCACAATTACCCCTAAGAGTATGAACAGACGACTTTGTGTAAAGATTGCCATACTTATGACAGCAGCCGCGTTGCTGTTGCCGGACAGGGCGTATGCCTCAACCGACGGCGGCCGCAAGAAGGTGGCTGTGGTGTTGTCGGGAGGCGGCGCGAAGGGTATGGCGCACATCGGAGCGCTACGTGTGATAGAGAAGGCGGGCATACCGATAGACATCATCACTGGAACGTCGATGGGTTCTATCGTTGGCGGACTTTACGCCATAGGCTACGATGCCCACAGACTCGACTCTATGGTGAGGGTGCAGGACTGGTCGTTCCTGCTCACCGACAAGCTGGAGGCACACAGTCCGCTGCTTGACAACCGCGAAAGGCAGAACACTTATTTCCTCACAAAGACGTTCACGCTCAGCAAGAACAAGATAACCAACAAGCAGGGTGGAATGATTGAGGGCCGTAACCTCGACAAACTGTTCAACAGACTCACGGCAGGTTATCGCGATTCCATCGATTTCAACAGTCTGCCTATACCTTTCGCGTGCGTGGCAACCAATATTGTTGACAATTCGGAATACGTCATGCACAGCGGCGTTCTTTCTGAGGCGATGCGCTCGAGCATGGCAATTCCGGGTGTGTTCTCGCCGGTGAGGAAGGACAGTATGGTGCTCGTGGATGGCGGATTGCGCAATAATTTCCCCGTTGACATAGCGCGGCAGATGGGTGCCGACGTTGTGATAGGAGTGACGGTTCAGGAAGATCTGAAGAGTGCTTACGACCTGAAGAGCACGTCGGACGTGCTTATGCAGATTGTAAACATCAACTGTAAGAACAAGTACGACGAGAATCTGGCAATGACAGACGTGCCCATCTGTGTCAATACGTCGGGCTACTCGTCGGCAAGTTTCACGGCCTCGGCCATCGACACGCTTATGAACCGTGGCGAGGAGGCGGCCATGAGGCAGTGGGACAAGCTCATGGCTCTGAAGCGAATAATAGGCATCGACAGCACGTTTGTGCCGCGGCGGCCGCAGCTTCATCCCGAAGCCATGCTGCCCGACACGCTGTCTGAGGTAAGCCGGAAGGACCGCGCGGGAATGATTATGGCGGGACTGGGTGTGAGGTTCGACACCGAGGAGATTGTGGCTTTGCAGATAAACGGCTCGTTCACGCCTGCCGGCTCGCCGCTTACAACCGGACTCACGCTGCGGTTGGGCAAGCGTATAATGGCTCGTACCGATTTCATTTACGACCCGATAAAGGCAGGGCGTATGCGGCTTTCGTACATATTCAGACACAACGATCTGAATCTTTATTATAAGGGAAGCCGCGATTTCAATATGACATACAATCAACATTCGGCCATATTGTCGCCTTTGAACTTCAACATACGCAATTTCAGTCTCGACATAGGCATGCGGTGGGATTATTACGACTACAACACGATGTTGTCGAATGTGGAGAACGAGAACCTTGAAACGATAATCGCGGGAGGAAATTACATCTCTTATTATGCCGGAGTGAGATATAATTCTGAGAACAAATGGTATTTCCCGACGCGTGGCTCGCGCTTCAATGCTTCATATAGTTACAACACCGACAACTTTGTCGGTTACAACGGAAAGCGCGGATTCAGCATCATCAATGCTTCATGGCGTACGGCTTTGCCACTGTCGCAGCGTCTCACGTTGCAGCCGATGGCTTACGGACGCATGCTCTTTGGTAGCGTAATACCGCTTTGTTGTGCCAATGTCATAGGCGGCGACAGGTTCGGCACTTATGTCGAACAGCAGATGCCGTTTGCCGGAGTGGGCTATGCCGAGCATGTGGACAATCAGTTTGTGGCCGTGCAGTTGGCTGCCTACCAGCGCATTGCCACCAACAACTACGTGTTGCTCAAACTCTCGGCTGCCTGCATGTCGCACAAAGCTGCCGATCTTTTGCGCGAACCGCTTATGATAGGCAGCCAGTTGGCTTATTTCTACAACAGCATGTTCGGACCGCTTGGGGCGTCTTTGGGATGGTCGAATCGCACGAAAAGCGTTTATTTTTACATAAATCTGGGCTTCGATTTCTGATGATGCGTTATGTCGAGGCAGGCAGATGGATATGCTGAGGCAGGCACTTGAATATGTATGTCGTACATCTTAAATATATTATGAAGTAGTCAAAATAACTAAAAAAAGTATATATACTCGCTTATTTGGAATTTTTTGCCTATTTTTGCACGTTTGAAAGAATGAACGAAATTAAAAATCAGAAACATACAAAATATGAAAAAGAAAATCCAGTTTAGTCTCGTATATCGGGATATGTGGCAGTCTTCAGGAAAGTTCCAGCCGCGTAAAGACCAGTTGGAGCGCATCGCTCCGGTAATCATCGACATGGGATGTTTCGCTCGTGTTGAGACAAACGGTGGTGCTTTCGAACAGGTTAATCTCCTCGCCGGAGAGAATCCTAATGAGGCAGTAAGAGCTTTCTGCAAGCCTTTCAACGAAGCAGGAATCAAGACTCACATGCTCGATCGCGGTCTTAACGCGCTTCGTATGTACACGGTGCCTGATGATGTGCGCCAACTGATGTATAAAGTAAAGCACGCACAGGGCGTTGACATCACACGTATATTCTGCGGTCTGAACGACGTTAGAAATATTATCCCGAGCATCAAGTGGGCTACAGAGGCCGGCATGACACCGCAGGCTACTCTCTGTATCACCAACTCACCGGTACATACAGTTGAATACTACTGTGACATTGCCGACAAAGTGATTGCTGCCGGAGCTAAGGAAGTATGTCTGAAGGATATGGCCGGAATCGGCCAGCCGGCAATGCTCGGTAAGCTGACAAAGGCTATCAAGGACAAATATCCTGATATCATCATAGAATATCACGGCCATTCAGGTCCCGGACTTTCCATGGCTTCTATTCTGGAAGTATGTAAGAACGGTGCCGACATCATCGATACAGCTATGGAACCGCTGTCTTGGGGCAAGGTACATCCGGATATCATCTCTGTACAGAGCATGTTGAAGAATGAAGGTTTCGACGTTCCTGAAATCAACATGAACGCTTACATGAAGGCACGTTCGCTCACTCAGGAGTTCATCGACGAGTGGCTCGGCTACTTCATCAACCCGCAGAACAAGGTAATGTCCTCACTTCTGCTCGGCTGCGGTCTGCCAGGTGGTATGATGGGAAGTATGATGGCCGACCTCGGCGGCATACGTTCGACAATCAACAACATACGTAAGAAGAAGGGTGAGAGCGAACTGTCCATGGACGACATGCTCGTCAAGCTGTTCGACGAGGTGGCTTATGTATGGCCGCGCGTTGGTTATCCACCACTCGTAACACCGTTCTCTCAGTATGTAAAGAACATAGCTCTGATGAACCTTCTCACGCTTGAGCAGGGCAAGGGACGCTTCGTGATGATGGACGACGCCATGTGGGGCATGATACTCGGCAAGAGTGGAAAGATTCCTGGAACAATAGATCCGGAGCTTGTTGAGCTTGCAAAGGCACAGGGACGCGAATTCACCGATGCCGATCCGCACACACTCATTCCCAACAACCTTGATGAGTTCAAGAAGGAGATGGATGAGAACGGATGGGATTACGGTCAGGACGATGAGGAACTCTTCGAGCTTGCAATGCATCCGGAGCAGTATCGCAACTACAAGAGCGGTCAGGCAAAGAAGAACTTCCTTGCCGATCTGCAGAAGGCAAAGGACGCCAAGCTCGGCAGCAAGATCACACCGGAGCAGCTCTCTGCGTTCAAGCACGCAAAGGCTGATGCTGTTGTAGCTCCTGTAAGAGGCCAGGTGTTCTGGGAGTTCAACGGAGAAGGCGAGTGCGCACCGTCTGTAGAGCCTTACATCGGTAAGGAATACAAAGAAGGCGATGTGTTCTGCTACATCCAGGCTCCGTGGGGTGAGTTCGTTGAAGTGCCGGCCGACATGGGCGGAAAGCTTGTCGAGATCGGTGCAAAACAGGGCTCTAAGGTTCGTAAAGGTGACGTTGTCGCCTATATTGAGCGTGCTCACGAGTAATCTATGATAAATGGATTGGAAAATAATAATAGACAAGTATTATCCTAAGGATAGCAAACTAAGGGAAATACTTTTAACACATAGTCAATCTGTAACGCGTCGTGCGTTACAGATTGTTTCTTTACATCCCGAGCTGAACCTCGACCGCGACTTTGTAGCCGAGGCCGCCATGCTGCACGATATAGGCATAATACGCTGCGACGCACCGAGCATCTGCTGTTTCGGTGACGAGCCGTACATACGCCACGGAGTGATAGGTGCTGCCATGTTGCGTGCCGAAGGATTTCCGAGACACGCCCGTGTATGTGAGCGTCACACCGGAGCCGGACTGTCGAAAGAAGAGATATGCGGGCGCGACCTGCCGCTTCCACATTCCGATTTCCTGCCCGAGACGCTCGAAGAACAGGTTATATGCTATGCCGATAAGTTTTATTCCAAATCACATCTTGACCGCGAGAAGACAATAGCCCAGGCCGAAAAGAGCATCTCCAAGTATGGAGAGGCGGGACTGTCGCGCTTTCGCCGTTGGGTGGAGATGTTCGAATAATGTTAAAGTAACGAAATAACTCGCCTGTTCTTTATTTATTACGTAATTTTGTATTTTGAATGAGGACAAAGTCGATCATAGCCCTTCTGCTTTTCGCCATCATGTTTGTGATGGCTGATACCAAGATACCGTTCTTTCAGAAAAAGAAAGAAAACATTCAGGTAGTAAGCGATTCAGTGATGCAAAGCGATTCGATCATGCGCGATTCGTTGGGCAACGTCGTCGTTGACACTACGAAAATGGACTCGCTCGAACTTGCCATCTATCATCACAACAAGGCCATAGACGACTCAATACGCCTCGATTCACTCAATCGACAGAAGTCCGAGGGCATCAATTCGCCCGTGCAGTACAGCGCGGACGACTCGCTCGTGTATGACGCTACATCCAAGACAGCTTTCCTTTATGGCAACTCCAGCGTGAAGTATGAGAACAAGGATCTTGCCAGCGAGAAGATTTACATGAATCTGGATAGCAGTCTTGTGCATGCCACCGGCATACGCGACACTGCCGACACCACCGGTCTGAAGCTAACGGGAACGCCTGTCTTCACCATGGGGGCGGACTCGTATGAGAGCGACACGATGGCTTTCAACTTCAAGACCAAGAAAGGTCTGATAAGCAGCGTATATACAGAGCAGCAGGACGGATTCCTGCGCAGTGAGCTGGCAAAGCGAAACGACAACGGAGAGATATATCTACAGCACGGCCGTTACACCACGTGTGACGCTCCGCATCCCGATTTCTACATCGCCCTCTCGCGTGCCAAGGTGCGTCCCGGCAAGGATGTGATATTCGGCCCTGCCTATCTTGTAGTGGCAGACGTGCCGCTTCCGCTTGCCATACCTTATGGATTCTTCCCCTTTACCAAGAGCTACTCGAGTGGTTTCATTATGCCTACCTACGGCGATGAGAGCGACCGAGGTTTCTATCTGCGCGACGGAGGATACTACTTTGCCATCAGTGACAAGTGGGACCTCAAGCTTTTGGGCGAGATATACACCAAAGGTTCGTGGGGAATATCGGCAGCCAGCAACTACAACAAGCGTTACAAGTATAGCGGCAGTTTCCTTTTCAGCTATCAGGATACGCGTACCGGAGAGAAGGGCATGCCTGATTACGGCCGTCAGGAGAGCTTCAAGATACAGTGGAGCCACCGTCAGGATTCCAAGGCTAACCCTTTCAGCTCGTTGTCGGCAAGCGTCAACTTCGCCACGTCGAGCTATGAGCGCAACAACCTCACCAGTCTTTACAATCCGCAGACGCTCACCCAGTCGACGCGAACATCATCCGTCAGCTGGAGCACGACATTCTCGAGCATCGGCATGACGCTCAGCTCTACCGCCAACCTCTCGCAGAACATGGTCGACTCTACCCTCGCCATCACGCTGCCCGACCTCAACATCTCCATAAGCCGTTTCTATCCGTTCAAGCGCAAGAACGCTGTCGGCAAGGAACGTTGGTATGAGAAGATCTCGATGAGGTACACCGGACAGTTCTCAAACTCCATCAACACGAAGGAAAACATGATAATGAAGTCGAACCTCATAAAAGACTGGCGCAACGGCTTCAACCATTCCATACCTATCAGCGGCAACTTCACGCTGTTCAATTATATTAATGTGTCGCCGTCGTTCAGCTTCACCGACCGTATGTACACCAACAAGGTGATGCGTTCGTGGGACGAGGAGCGCCAGACAGAGGTTGCCGACACGACATACGGATTCTACAATGTGTATAACTGGAACCTCAGTCTGAGCATGTCAACGAAGCTTTACGGATTCTGGGTTCCCAACCGCAAGATATTCGGCGACAAGATTCAGGCCATACGCCACGTCATAACTCCTTCTGTAAGTTTCAGCTATGCGCCAGACTTCGGTGCCTCCCGCTACGGCTATTGGGATACATATCAGAAGACCGACGCCGACGGCAACGTGTCGCTTGTGGAGTATTCGCCTTTCAGCAATGCGCTATACGGAGTGCCGGGAAGGGGAAAGACAGGAAGCGTCACGTTCGATGTTTCCAACAACATCGAGATGAAAATAAAGTCTGACAAAGACTCAACGGGTTTTAAGAAGATAAGCATCATTGATGAGTTCGGCGCCAACATGAGCTATAATATGGCTGCCAAGCAACAGCCGTGGAGCGACCTTTCGATGCGAATAAGGCTGAAATGGTGGAAGAACTACACCTTCAACATGACTGCCGTATTCGCTACATACGCCTATGAGCTCGACGCTAATGGCAAGCCATACATAGGAAATCACACCGAGTGGAGTAAGGGACGCTTCGGACGTTTCCGCGGAACATCACAGAACATCTCGTTCACACTCACGCCTGAAAAGCTGAAGAAATGGTTCGGAAAGGGCGATGACGACGATGACAAAAAGGACGAGGAGAAGGAAGGAATAGACACCGGCATTGAGACAAACGTCGATGACGACATGATAGAAGGCCAGCGTGGAGCCCAGAAGAAGTCGGGAGGCGGCAAGGCAGAGACTGATGCCGACGGATACATGAAGTTCTCCATGCCGTGGTCGCTCACCTTCGGTTACGGTATAACCATGAGTGAGAACACCTCGGGAAAGTTCAACACCAAGAGCATGCGCTATCCTTACAGGTTCACCCAGACACTCAACTTCAGCGGCAACATACGCATAAGCGACGGATGGAACATCAGTTTCTCCAGCGGTTACGACTTCGAGCGCAAGGACATATCCATGACGACGGCGTCGCTCCAGCGCGATCTCCACTGTTTCAACATGAGCTGTTCGGTTGTGCTTGCGCCTTACACGAGCTACAACTTCACGTTCCGTTGCAACGCATCCACGCTTACCGACGCGCTCAAATACGACAAGCGCAGCGGCTACAGCAATGCCGTGCAATGGTATTGAGCCCATACATTATTATATGACATACGGATAAAGCCCCGCCTTCTTAGGTGAGGCTTTTATTGTATGTCGGCTTCTGTCAATGCCGCCCGCCGTTTCTCCGGCCCACAGGAGTTACGGTGCGGAAAGTAAAAAAGCGGCTCTCTGTATCAATGAAAACCAGAAGTCCGGTGCTTTGGCAGACTTTATACGGTTCAGTATGAATCCGGCAGTGGATGGTTCTGCCCGTAAAGTGCCGTCGAGGCCCGCAAAACTTGCAGACACTCTGCCGGTGCAAACCGTTACGGCATGGGTTTGGCATAATGATAAACTCACGTTACCGATATTTATAAATCATAGCCACAAGAGCCGGTGCGCATTTTTTCAGTACTTTCCATGCGCCTGATGTCAGTGATTTTATGGAAAAACCGAAGGACGGACTAACAATTTTTCTTGACTTTATTTTGACAAAATATTTTCGCGAAAGAGATGTAAAGGAATGTTAAATCCGACATTATAAAGGCCATTTCGCTCTATACCGTCCTTTAATATACCCTATAACATAGTCTGAAATCACTCGTTTTGCTTTCCGATAATGCCCGTTTCGCAGTCCGATAAAGCCCATTTTGGAGCACGATATGGCCTATATTAGCCCCTGAAATGGGCTCTTTCGCAAGCCGAAATGGTGCTTTTTGCAAAACGGGAAAATACCCATTAAAATTAAGTTGTTGGTATTCAGTATCTTATGAAAAGCGCTCAAAATCCGCGTATTTGCGTCCGAAGGAGAGTCGGTCCGCAAATACGCGCTTATTTTTCGGGGTAGAACAGGAAACTTAGACGGAAAAAACAAAATTCGGTTACAGATTGAAAGCCGCCTATATTGTTTCATCCAATAAGAAGGATACAACGCCGGTCAGGGCTTGAGGCCGCGGTTTTTATCGTGACCTATACCGATTATTTCCCGCCGGGCCGTTTGTCCCCCTCGTCGCCGCGGTTGTGTCTCGCCACGGTTTCCAGGTCGGCTGTCTCGCCTACAATCCAGACAATGTCGTCGGGACGGAATCTGTAAGATGCGCTGACGGTCGAGAGGTTCTCCTTTCCTTCCTCTATTCCCACCACCATACAGTTGTATTTGTCTCTTATTCCGCTTTCGCCGAGAGTCTTGCCGTTGAATTTTCCGTTCTTCTTTATCACAATCTGCTTGAGGTGCATCTCCCTTTGTTCCACGTCAGGGTCATTCTCTGTCACGTTGCTGTTCACCGCAGCGCTGAATGTGGTCAGCTGTTCGTCGCTACCAATCACCTGCAGTCGGTCGCCCGGGAACAGCCTGTCGTCGCCGCCCGGAATGTTTATGCGTCTGTGTCCGCGCAATATGCTGCTCACGTGCACTCCGTAGCGGTTGCTCAGTTCGAGCTCGCGCAGCGACTTGCCTGCCCACAGCGAGTCGGCCGGCACGTCTATGTCGCTTATGTGCACGTCTCTGTCGAGCAGGCGTCCCTCATACAGCGGCTTCCTCATGCCGAGCACCTGCGCCTCTATCTCGCGCGACCTGAGGTTCTGCACGAATATCTTTTCCATCCTTATGCTGCGCTTTTTCAGTCGTCTCGACACCACCATGAGCATCACCATCGCCGTGGCTATGCTTATCATCAGCGCGTTGGTGAAGCGCGACAGATAGTTGCATATGTAGAATATGAAGGCAATGGCTATGACGGCCCGCACGATAATGGTGAATATCAGCGGGAAGCGGTTCATCCTGTTGTCGTGCCACAGCGCCATGAACTCCTTGCTGTGGTTCTTCTTCATTATCATGGCGCGGAGGAAAGGCGATATGACGAACACCGTGAGAAGGCCGCATATGCCGTTTGCCCACCAGTGCATGCCGGGCATTATCTTCCTGATGAACGGCAGGAAAAACGTGAACATGAGCACTATGCACGCCGTTGAGAGTATGGAGTATACCAGAGTGTTGAGCGCCATTTGCGTGATGAGCTTCTTCCAGTTGCTTTCCTGCACGGGCGCGTTGTTCATCGACACGTTGTTGAGCGACTTTATCCAGCTCTTCGGCAGATGGCGTTCTACGTAGCTGTAGCAGGGTACCGACAGTTTTATCATGTAGGGAGTGAGGAATGTCGTTATTACCGATACGGCCACGACAACCGGATAAAGGAAGTGGCCGGTCACTCCGAGCGACTGTCCCAGCGAGGCGATGATGAACGAGAACTCACCTATCTGAGCCATGGAGAAACCGCAGCGCATCGCCGACTTGAGCGACTGTCCGCCGAGCATGAATCCTATTGTGCCGAAGATGGCCTGTCCGACGAGTATCGTGATTACGAGTGCCAATATCGGGATGGCATATTCCACAAGTATCTTCGGATCGACAAGCATGCCCACCGACACGAAGAATATGGCGCCGAAGAGGTCTTTCACCGGCGCGACGAGCTTCTCTATCTTGTCTGCCTCGATGGTCTCAGACATGATTGAACCCATGACAAACGCTCCGAAAGCGCTGCTGAATCCCACCTTTGTCGATAGCACCGCCATCAGACAGCACAGTCCGAGCGACACGATGAGCAGCGTCTCGTCGTTGATGAGCTTGCGCACCGACCTGAGGACAAGCGGCACTACGAAGATGCCCACCACGAACCATAGTATCAGGAAGAACACAATCTTCACTATGCTGCCTATCATCTGGCCGCCGTCGGCGCCGTTGCCAACGGCTATGGCCGACAGCATCACCATCATGACTATCGCCAGTACGTCCTCGAGTATGAGCACGCTCATCACCGGTCCGGTGAACTGCTGCTGTCTGAGGCCCATGTCGTTGAAGGCCTTATATATGATCGTGGTGGAGCTCATTGCCAGCATACCGCCGAGGAATATGCAGTCCATGCGGTTCCAGCCGAACGAGTGGCCCACGATGATGCCCAGAGTCATCATGCAGAATATTATGGTGCATGTGGATATGACGGGCGAGATGCCCATCTTCATTATCTTCTTGAACGAGAAGTCGAGTCCGAGCGAGAAGAGCAGGAACATCACTCCGATGTCGGCCCACGTCTGTATGCTCGACCTGTCTATCACCGACATGGTGTAGGGCATGTGCGGGCTGACGATGAATCCAGCCACCACATAGCCGAGCACGAGCGGCTGTTTCAGCTTCTTGAACAGTATTGTGACCACGCCTGCCACTATGAGTATGAGTGCGAGGTCTGATATGAAATTTGGTATTTCGGACATAGTTGTTCTCCGGTTTTGCTGTTTTGTGCCGTTTCCGGTCCGTGTTTTGTCTTAGTTAAATGCGTCGTTTCGCGTCGGGTCTGTCGTCTGTTGTGTGGTAACGGCCTTTCTGCGGTGTCGCGCCATGGCTTCAAACGCATCGGCGCATGAACAGCCGTTGTGGTTGTACATGCGCCGCACTGCTTTTATATTTACGCTTCTGTTTAGTCGTTGAAGTGAGCCGTAAGCTCGCAGATTCTCACAATCACCTGCATGGCCTTCTCCATCACCTGTATGCTCACAAACTCATACGGGCCGTGGAAGTTCACACCACCTGCGAAGATGTTGGGGCATGGCAGACCCTTGAATGAGAGCTGTGCGCCGTCCGTGCCGCCACGTATAGGCTCAACCTTCGGTGGTACGCCGCAGTCCTGCATGGCCTTCAGCACGATGTCGATGACGTGCATGTTCGGGTCTATCTTCTCCTTCATGTTGTAGTACTGGTCTTTCAGTTCGGCTGTCACCGTTCCTTCGCCGTACTTCTCGTTCATGCGCTTCACACAGTCCTCAATGAAGTCCTTGCGGTCCTCGAAACGCTCGCGGTCGTGGTCGCGTATGATGTAGTGCAGTGTGGCATTCTCAATGTTGCCCTGCACGCCGAGCAGATGGTAGAATCCCTCATATCCCTCCGTTGTTTCAGGCGTCTCGTCCTCAGGCAGCATCATTGCGAACTCGGCAGCCAGGCGTCCGGCGTTCACCATCTTGTCCTTTGCATATCCCGGGTGTACGCTTATGCCCTTGATGTGTATCTTTGCCGATGCGGCGTTGAAGTTCTCATACTCCAGATTTCCGAGGTCGCCGCCGTCCATGGTGTATGCCCATTCGCATCCGAATTTTTCTACATCGAAGTGGTGTGCGCCCATACCTATTTCCTCGTCGGGGTTGAATCCCACTCTGATGTCGCCGTGCTCTATCTCGTCATGGTCGCGCAGCCAGCACATAGCCTGCACAATCTCGGCGATGCCGGCCTTGTCGTCGGCGCCCAACAGGGTGTGTCCGTCGGTCACGATGATGTCCTCGCCCTTGTGCAGCTTGAGCTCCGGGAATTTCTCCGGCGACGAAATGATGCCCTCAGACAGCACGATGTCGCCTCCGTCATAGTTTCTTATTATGCGCGGGTTGACGTTGGCGCCGCTGCAGTCAGGGCTTGTGTCGTAATGGGAAATGAATCCTATTGTCGGTATGTTCTTCTTGGAGTTGGCTTTCAGTGTGGCGTAGATGTAGCCTTTGTCGTCCATCTCCACGTCGCTGAAGCCCTCGTCTTCGAGTTCTTTTTTCAGATATTCAGCAAATACAAGCTGTTTTGACGTACTTGGCACGCTTTCGGATTCTTCGCTCGACTGCGTGTCGAATTTGGTGTAGTTTAAAAATCGTTCAGTAATGTCCATCTTGAGTTATTATCTAAAATATGTTTTCTTGTTGTCCGTTGTCGTTCCGCATAAGAACGGGGTGCTCGTGTGCGAGGTCCGCACGTATGCGTATTGTATTTGCAAACTTACTAATAATCATCGTAAAAAACGAATAAAATGACAAAAATTGAAGCCCGGCGGCGTCTCTTTGTCAGGTGGGCGCATGTCAGTCGATGCGCTTCGTGCTGGCAGGGTGGGGCTTATACGGGTGGCGACGGCTGTGCGCGATGGCGCGACGAGCGCAGTTGTGCAGGCAATCATTAATGAAAACCCGACTCTGATTTAATATTTTCAAGCCGCTTCTTCCGGCTCGTGGAAAAATAATTTATACCGTTTTTTTATTTATAAGTATGCCTTTCTGCCGGATAATGTGTGGTGTGTTGATGTGTTGTCCGTACGGTTATGACTTCTGGTTGTGTCTGTTTCACGTTGCGACGGGCACGTTTTCATCATCCTATACGAGAGCAGTTAGGGTGTGAAAAAGCCCATCCGGTGATGTCGGATGGGCTCTTTCGCTCCGTCGTTTTTTCATAACGATGTGGCGAATTTATTTATATCGCTGAATGTCAATGTCGTGCTGAATATGCCGGAGAATCTCGTCTTTCGCGCCGGAATATCTTTTATGGAAGACATTATGGATTCTTCCATATTTTCATACATTGTTTTTTAATATTCCGAGAGCTCCGTTTTCCCCTTGTTCAGCTATGTTCTTATGGCGTCAGTCGGTCACGCCGAAGTGCTCCAACGCCTTTGCCACTCCGTCGTCATCAATGTCGGCTGTCACGTAGTTGGCGGCATCTTTCACATTATCGAGCGCATTGCCCATGGCTACACCTGTACCGGCGCGCTTCAGAATAGGTATGTCGTTGCCGCCGTCGCCGAATGCCATTGTCTCCTCGATGGCTATGCCCGCAGCCTTTGCCACAGCTTCCAGTCCGCGGCCCTTGTCTGCCTGGTTGGACGTTATGTCGCAGAATGCAGGATACCAGCGTGTGGCTGTGCATGCCTTGAGCGTGGGCACGAGCTCCTGTTCCTGCTCAAGCGTTATGAACGGTGTCATCTGTAGCACGGGTCTTTTCACGAGTTCGTCGAGCGGCATAGACATTACTCCGCGCTCAACGTTCAGTATGTCGTAGAGCACATGGTCGGTCTCGGCGGTACGGTTGAGCATTGACGTACCCTCGTTGCACATCACCAGGCATCCCGCCTTTTCCTTCTGCACATAGTCGAGCAGTGTGGCCACGTCGTCGTTGTCGAGCGGTGTGAGTCTCACTGCCTCGTTGCCGATGGTGCAGCAGGCGCCGTTTGTGGTGACATATCCGTCTATCAGATGGCTTATCGCTCCGAGATTGTTGATAAGCGGCATGGGTCTTCCTGTAGAAATGAAAATCTTTATACCTTTCTCCTTGGCACGTGTGAGGGCATTCACCGTAGATTGCGGTATGGCGTGCGTGTTGAAGCTCACGAGCGTGCCGTCTATGTCGAAAAACAAGGCTTTTATCATGACTTTGTGTGTTGTTGAGTTTCTGTAAGCGGATGCAAAATTACTCATTTTCCGTCTCTTCACCGCCGACGGCGCGTTATTTTTTGTTAGCGTGGCATAGACGTGCTTTCAGCTATTTTGCGTAACTTTGCGTCTGTTTTCAAAATCAACTCATATCATGAACGAGGAAGCACAGCTGGCATGGCAGATTGTCGAGACCACCGACACAAGTCTTTTTCTCACCGGTAGGGCGGGGACGGGAAAGACTACCTTTTTGCGCAATCTGAAGGAGCGCACGTCTAAGTGTGCTGTCGTGGTTGCGCCCACCGGCATAGCCGCTCTCAATGCCGGCGGTGTGACGATGCACTCGTTCTTCCAACTGCCTTTTGCCCCTTACGTGCCCGGAACTAAGTTCGGTTCACAGGGCTCACAGGTGCGTATGAGCCGTGAGAAGAAGAGAGTGATATGCTCCATCGACCTGCTCGTGATAGACGAGATAAGCATGGTGCGTGCCGATGTGCTCGATTCGGTTGATTACGTGTTGCGGTTCTGCCGTCACAGCAACAAACCGTTCGGTGGCGTGCAGCTGCTCATGATAGGCGACCTCGGTCAGTTGGCGCCTGTCGTGAAGGACGAAGAGTGGCAGATTCTGCGTCAGTATTATCCCACGCCATACTTTTTCAGCAGCAGCGCTTTGGCACGTATGAGTTATGCTGTGGTTGAGTTGAATAAGGTATATAGACAGGCCGACCCGAAGTTTGTGGATCTGCTCAACCGTGTGCGCGACAATATGGCCGACCAGAGCGTGCTCGACGTGCTGAACAGCCGTTATATACCCGACTTCGATGCCGACCGTGTGAAGGGCTGTATACGTCTCACCACCCACAACGCCCAGGCCCAGCGGGTCAACACCGCGAAGCTCGACGCGCTGCCGGGAAAGGCTTACACTTATGTGGCGGAGATAGAAGGTCATTTCCCCGACTATATGTATCCTGCCGACGAACGGCTTACGCTGAAGAAGGATGCGCAGGTGATGTTCGTGAAAAACGACTCGTCGCCGGAGAAACGATATTATAACGGTATGATAGGTACGGTGTGCTCGATAGGTAGCCGCGGTTTTACGGTCAGACCGAAGGACGGTGGCGACGAGATTGATGTGGAGCCGGAGACATGGGAAAACACGCGGTATGAGCTGAACGAGGAGTCGAAGGAGATAACCGAGGTGGTGGATGGCGAGTTCCGTCAGTTCCCCGTTAAGACGGCGTGGGCAATCACCATACACAAAAGTCAAGGTCTGACGTTTGACCATGCGGTGATAGACGCGTCGATGTCGTTCGCCCACGGACAGACATACGTGGCGCTCAGCCGGTGCCGTACGCTCGAAGGACTGGTTCTAAGCGCACCGCTCACACGTTCGGCAATAATACGGGACGAGGCTGTGGACGGATATGTCAGCGACGCGCGCCGACACATACCCGACAGCAACGCGCTGCACGAGATGCAACGCAGATACTATGTGGCGCTGCTCACCGATCTGTTCGATTTCTCAAACATCATAGAACCGTTCTACTCAATGATGCGTATAATGACCGAACACCTGTCTCGCCGCTATTCGCGCACAGCCACAGAGTTCAAGGCCCGCAGTGCTCGGCTCGTGTCGGATGTGTCGGTCGTGGCCGACAAGTTCCATCAGCAGTATGGCCGTATGGTGATGACCTCCGACGATTATGCCACAGACGAGGCGTTGGCAGACAGGATAAACAAGGGCGCATCGTATTTTCTGAAGCAGCTGTCAGATGTCGATATCTTTGTGAAGAAACTCGATATATCCACAGACAACAAGGAGCTGGCACGGCGTGTGGATGAATGCCTGTCGAACATCAAAACGTTGTTGGCGGAGAAATGTCATCTGTTGGGCTTCGTGATAGACAATGGGTTCGACGCCAACAAGTACATGCGTGAGAAGACAAAGATTCTGGTGGATGGCGTTGACGGCGACGAGCGCAAGGGCAGCGCGACTCAGTCACGAAAGGGCAGACGCCGCAAGACACAGACCATGGCAAAGGACAGTGATACGAAAACTTCAGACAGCTCATCCTCTACATCTGCGACAAGCACACCGCCCCGCCGTAAGGGCAACGAGAAAGTGCTCGAAAAGCTCATGACATGGCGCAGGGGAAAGGCCCTGCAAGCTAAGATTCCGGCTTACTGCATAATGAAGACGGAGTCGCTCGAGGCCATTGCCGATACCATGCCTAAGTCGTCCGACGAACTGATGAGGCTGCCATCGATAGGTCAGAAACGGGTGGAGAAATATGGAAAGGAGATAATGGAGATTGTGGATTCGCTGCGAAGTGCGGAAAACTGAAACTCTGTTTACAATGAAAAATAAAATGTGTGTCTGATGGTGTATGATTTCCCATTAACTTATTTATGTCGTTAGGATATGTGCATATGAAAAAAGCACATAAGCATAATCTTGCGTATCTCAATCAATACATAATTCTTCGATGTTGTCCTAAACAGTCTTCATTCCATGGAACGTATGATTCTGTGTTTTTATTCAGACTGAATCTCATTGTAAGCATAGATATTCAGGCGTTCAGGGACATTAGCATTATGTTGTGATTATTTACAGAACGGATATAAAAATAAGAGGCAAATCATTTGATTCACCTCTTTTCTGTTATGTGATCCCGTTGGGATTCAAACCCAAGACCTTCAGAACCGGAATCTGACGCTCTATTCAGCTAAGCTACGGGACCTCCTTTTTTGATGGCTGCAAATTTATATAAAAAAAATGATACGCACAAATAATACCCTGTTTTTGTTGGACGATGGCAGGGCTGTTGGAAGAGGGTGGATGAGGCTTATTGCGTGTGTCTCAAACACATAGCTGTAGGATGATGAGGCCGGTGCCGGATGAATGATGTGAAATGATGCCCTTGTCATGATGTGATAAATTGATTATATTTCAGACATGATGTGACTTTTTGTAAATTATTTTCCGCTATTTTCTTTCTATTATTCAATTATTATTGATTATATTTGCAGCCATTAACGTTAAAAATGAAAATCTATGAGCAAATTGATAAAACCAAAAGGATATAAGGCTCTGCTTGACATGAAACGCACTGAGCAAGGTATTAAACTGATAAAAGACTTCTTTCAGGAGAACCTTGCGACCGAATTGCGCCTTAGCCGTGTTACTGCGCCGCTGTTTGTCTTGAAGGGTCTCGGAATAAACGACGACTTGAACGGGGTGGAACGTCCCGTGACTTTCCATATAAAGGACCTGAACGAGGCTGAGGCCGAGGTTGTGCACTCGCTGGCTAAGTGGAAACGACTGACTCTGGCGGAGTATAAGGTGCAGCCGGGATACGGCGTTTATACGGATATGAACGCCATACGCGCCGACGAAGAGCTGGACAATCTTCATTCGCTGTATGTGGATCAGTGGGACTGGGAGGCTGTAATAACTCCTGAGCAGCGCAATATCGACTATCTGAAGAATGTGGTGGAGCGTATCTATTCGGCCATCTGCCGCACGGAATATCTCACGTGTGAGACCTATCAGGAACTGAAACCGTTCTTGCCTGAGAAGATTCATTTCATACACAGTGAGGATCTGCTCGAGATGTATCCCGGACTTTCGCCGAAGGAACGCGAGAACGAGATATGCCGTAAATACGGTGCTGTGTTCTTGATAGGTATCGGTGGAAAGCTCGCCGACGGCAAGAAGCACGACGGACGTGCGCCCGACTACGACGACTGGTCAACCCCTACCGACGACAAGAGGACCGGACTGAACGGCGACATACTGATATGGTATCCGGTGCTTGACCGTTCGTTCGAGTTGTCGTCCATGGGAATAAGAGTAGATAAGGAGGCCTTGCTGCGCCAGCTTGCCCTTGAAGGAAAGGAAGAAAGGAAGCAGCTGTACTTCCACCGTCAGCTGCTCGACGGAAAACTGCCGCTGAGCATAGGTGGTGGTATAGGACAGAGCCGACTGTGCATGCTGATGCTTCACAAGGCACACATAGGCGAGATACAGGCGAGCATCTGGCCGGAAGAGATGAGACGTGAGTGTCTTGAGGCCGGCATGCCACTCATATAAACACAAATAGGTCATTAGACCGCATGCGGTTATAATATTATGCATTCATGCTTTCAGCCGTCTTTTTGTTCGATTTTTCTTGACATGGCCCACTATGTCTGCAAAAAATCCAACGAAAATGCGCTCAATATAAAGCAAAAATACAGACTTAATTCTAATGACCGATTCGGGATGAAGTAACGATATGCGCCGGACACGATGGGTCCGGCGTGTGTATGATACGAAAAAGACAGCAGAACCACGTGTATGAAACATCGGATCTGCTGTCTTTTATTGTGTGAAAGACGTGTCAGGCAAGCTCCAGATTGAGCATGTCACACATCTTCTCGATTATAGGATTCTTCTTTTTCATTTCTTCAAACAACTCCTCACGCGTGAGTATCGGACCTATATCCTCGGCTTTGGCCAGTTTGAACTCTATGTGTATGTTGCCGTTGTGCAGAGCCTGGGCAAGTGTGGCGCGTATTCGTCCGCTTATCTCGTTCACCTGGTCGAGCAGGTTCTGGTTGTCAACAGTCAGCTCGATGTTTGGAACCTGAGTGATGCGCGGTGTCATGTTGCGCATTCGTGAGGCAAGTCCAACCATCTTTGGAGGCATGCGGTTGCACATCGAGAGCCACTGCAGTTCGAGAAATTCCTGGTTGAAGGTCTCGTTCTCGTCCTTGTTTGTTATCTCCGGTTCCTTCACGGCCTTTTTCTCGCTCTCCGCCTTCTTTATTCCGGCGAAGGTGAATCCGATGTTGTTCAGTTTCAGTTTTTTCGGTGCCGGACGTGGATTTTCCGCCGTTCCGGGCGTAGGCTCACTTGCTGTGTCGGCAGCGTCGGCGGTTCTTTCGTTCTTATAGCTGAGCTTCTTCCCGGCCACGGCCACCTGCTGAGCCGCTTTAGGTCGGGACATGACAATCTTCTTAAACAGGGATTTCAGTCGTTTGGGGCTACGCCCCGCGCCCGGAGTGTCGTCGTCGGGCTGTGTTATCTGCGCCACCTGTATGAGCGTCAGCTCCACGAGCAGCCGCTTGTTGCTGCTCTGACGGTAGTTGATGTCGCACTCGTTCATTATCTTCAGCGCCTTATAAAGGAACTTGACCGGACATTTTGCGGCCTGTTCTATGTATTTCTGACGCTGTTTCTCGCTCACCTCGAGCAGCGGAACGGTCTGCGGATCCTTTGCCATGAGCACATTGCGGACGTGCGATGCAAGACCCGTTATGAGGTTTCCGCCGTCGAACCCCTTTGCTATTATTGAGTTGAGCAGGAGCATGATGTCCGTCACCTTGTTCTCGAAAGCGAGGTCGATGATGCGGAAATAATTGTCGGAGTCGAGCTCGTTGAGGTCCTCGATGAGTTTCTCATACGTTATGTTGCCCTGGCTGTAGCTTGCTGCCTGGTCGAATATGGACAGTGCGTCGCGCATACCGCCGTCCGCTTTCTCGGCTATTAGCGCGAGAGCCTCCTCCTCGTATGCTATGCCTTCCTTCTCGGCGACCATCTTCAGGTGGTTTATCGTGTCCTGTACGGTCATACGCTCAAAGTCGTATATCTGACAACGTGAGATGATGGTGGGCAGAATCTTATGCTTCTCGGTCGTGGCAAGAATGAAGATCACGTGTGCCGGCGGCTCCTCGAGAGTCTTCAGAAACGCGTTGAAGGCTGCTGTGGAAAGCATGTGCACCTCGTCGATGATGAACACCTTGTAGCGTCCCACCTGCGGCGGAATGCGTGTCTGCTCCATGAGCGACTTGATGTTCTCAACAGAGTTGTTGCTCGCGGCGTCGAGTTCGAAGATGTTGTATGACCTCTGTTCGTTGAAGGCGCGGCAACTCTCGCACTCGTTGCATGCCTCTCCGTCGGGTGTAGGGTGCATACAGTTTATTGCCTTGGCAAATATTCGGGCGCACGTAGTCTTGCCTACGCCTCTCGGTCCGCAAAACAGATAGGCGTGTGCAAGCTTTCCGCTCTTGACCGCGTTCTTCAAGGTTGTGGTGAGAGCAGTCTGTCCCACGACAGAATCGAACGTGGCCGGCCTGTATTTTCTTGCCGAAACGATATATTCTTCCATACGGTTCGTGAAAATATTATGTTGGTTTATTAATGTCGGATTAAGACTTATTATTGATTATTTTATGCAAAGATAGTGAAAGGTGAGCGCAATAGCAAATGAAAAAACATTGTTTTTTAAATTTGATATTGCCGAACCGCATCCTGTCTTATGCAAAGATAGTGAAAGGTGAGCGCAATAGCAACTTGTCTTATCCCGAATCAGCGTTATCGCAGCGCAGCTGACGGTAAGTCCGTCATGGCCTATCCACACCATGATTTTCCGCTTGAGTTTTCTGTTCTACCCCAAAAAATAAGCGCGTATTTGCAATCAGACTCTTCTTCGGGCGCAAATACGCGAAAAATAAGAGGCTTTTATAATATATTGAATATCAATAATTTATGCTCAAGTGCCATTTTGTCGTTTTGCAAAAAGCATCATTTCGCAATGCAATAAAGCCTATTTCAGGGGCTGAAAAGCATCATATCGCACCCCGAAATGGGCTTTTTCGGAATGCGAAATGGGCTTTATTAGAAAGCGAAACGAGCGATTTCGGACTATGTTATAGGGTATATCAAAAGGCGATACATACCGAAATGGCCTTCATAACGTCGGATTTAACAGTCCTTTACATCTCTTTCGCGAAAATATTTTGTCAAAATAAAATCAAGAAAATACATTGTCACGTCATCTGAGTTTTCTGTAAAAACAAAGATTCAAGGCGTGATGAAAAGCACGTAGAATATGCCGCTGACGTGCGGTGTTGATTCTCCGGTCGCGGCAACATCAATTCATCATTGTGTGGTGAAGAAGCGGATGACATTGATGATGCCGTTCTCTAACCCGATGCGTTTGAAGTTACACACCGTGCTGTCCATACAGATGAATGCACAGAAATGCGCTTCCCTCTTCTTAAATGTCCCGTACAGATTGTCGATGTTGTTGTTTGGAAAGCAGATGAGAGCTTATTTAAGAAAATATTCCGCCCAAGGTAATGATTTTATTTATACAATACAGTGCCAATGACGATTTGTTTTATTTTTATTGAACACCAAGTTCAACCGAATCATCCGTCATGACAAGACACATAGTAATATGCTGTTAATCAGCGGTTTCAAATCTTTGCCGTGAACATGTGTCGCGTGATTAATGATTTTTCATTTGTTTCAAGCTGTTATTATATGATTATGGTCGCGTGTGCTGCGCAAAAAGCCATTCCCCGTGAAGCGATGGCCTGACATGGGGCATGCCGTGTGTATCGGGCATAACCATTTTATGCTAACTTATGTTTTTTTTACATCATAACACGCAAAAAATGATTTTTTTTAGTTAAGTTTGCATCCAAATAATCATAGATGAAACGTTTAGCACCAATAATCAATCTCATCGGGCACTACAAATATGTCATTACGATAGTAGTGGGAGTGTTGGTTGTGGGCTTTCTTGACGAAAATAGTTTCGTCAGGCGGGTCCAGCTCGAGTTGCAGGTGAGCGATATGGAAGCGGAAATAGAAAAATACCGCTCTATCTACGAGTCCGACTCAAGGCAACTGAGAGAGTTGAGGACCAACCCGCGCGCTTTTGAGAAGATAGCCCGCGAACGCTATTTCATGAAAGCCGACGACGAGGATATTTATGTGCTGAGCGATGACCAGAAACCAGAAACAGAGAACGATGAAACAGTTGAGTAAGACTCAGAATATAATATTCCTCGTCGGAGGAGTATTGATGGTGATCGGTGCCGGATGCTTCGCCTTTATGTGGCAACAGGAAATAATGTGCTGGATTTATCTCATAGGTGCGGTGATGTTTGCCACGATGCAGATGATGCAGACCTACGAGGGCGACAGTATGACGGTGAAACGACTCAAGAAAATAATGACGACGGCAGACATATTCTTCGTCCTGGCCGGCATCCTCATGGTTGACAATGCATACAGATTCATGCAGCAGGTGTTCACTAACTATATAGTATATTTCCAGTATGTGTTCAACAAGTGGGTGCTGCTGCTTCTTATTGCCGCGATACTTGAGATATACACCATGCACCGCATATCATCAGAGTCGTCAAAAGAGTGACATACATGCTACAAAAAATTATAAAAGACGGCAGTTTTAAATTAAATAGAGTAAAAAAAAGCTTGAACTTCAATAATACATATTATCTTTGATACCGCAGATGTTAAAAAGCTGATTCTATGAACAAATTGATATCCTACGTTTTATTTATCGTATTACTTTCTTCTTGTGCGAATACTTATAACATTCAGGGCACATCGAATGTCTCGACTCTGGACGGACGGATGCTCTATCTGAAGGTCTTGAACGACAACGAGTTCAAGAACATAGACTCTTGTGACGTCGTGCACGGACAGTTCAACTTCAGCGGAACGTTCGATTCGGTGTGCATGGCAAACATATTCATGGATGACGAAAGCATATTGCCGCTCGTGCTCGAGGACGGAAACATAACAATAAAACTCAATACCACGCAGCAGACTGTCAGCGGAACACCGCTCAACGACAAACTCTTCAAGTTCTTCAGCAAGTACAACCAGCTCAACAACCAGAAGGCTGAGCTGCTCCATACGCACGACAGGGCAATAATGGACGGAAAGAACATGGACGAGGTGAACGCCAAGCTTATGGTCGAGGCACAGAAACTCTCGGCTCAGGAGGATAATCTCATAACGACGTTCGTAACCGAGAACTTCAACAATGTGCTGGGTCCGGGCGTGTTTTTCATGGTTACCGCCGGCCAGCGCTATCCGGAACTGACACCGTGGATAGAGGATATCATGAGCAAGGCGACCGACAAGTTCAAGAACGACGCCTACGTGAAGGATTATTACCAAAAGGCTCAGGAGAATCAGGCAATAATGAACGGAATGAAGGATGTGCCGGAGACTGATCCGACTGCGTCTGAGGCTGTTGCTCCTGACGCCGCACCTACACCGAACGAACTGGCTAAACCGGTTAATGAAAAATGAAAACACTGATATATGGCGGCAGAATCGTGAACGACGGCCGTGTGTATGACGCATCGCTGGTCATAGAGAACGATGTCATAGCCGAAATAAATGAAGGAACCGAAATACCCTGTGGCAACTACGACAAGAAGGTGGATGCCACAGGGCTTCTTGTCTTGCCAGGAGTGATAGACAGCCATGTGCATTTCCGCGAGCCGGGCCTTACGTCTAAGGCCGATATCGAGTCGGAGAGCGCGGCGGCGGCTTTCGGAGGTGTCACCACATTCTTCGACATGCCCAACACTGTGCCTCAGACAACGTCGCTCGAGGCCCTCGACGGGAAGCTCAGGATAGCCAGGGAGAAGAGTCATGTGAATTACAGCTTCTTCTTCGGAGCCACCAACAACAATGCAGACACCATAAAGACGCTCGACAGGCACATTGTTCCGGGCGTGAAACTGTTTATGGGAGCAAGCACCGGCAATATGCTTGTCGATAAAGACGACTCCTTGCGCAAGATATTCAGCACGGCCACGATGCCGGTAATGGTGCATTGTGAGGACACTAACATCATAAACGCCAACATGGCTGAGGCAAAGGCGCGCTACGGCAACGATCCCGACGTGGCGCTGCATCCGCTCATCCGCAGCGGTGAGGCATGCTTCAGGTCGTCGGCCCATGCCGTCGAACTGGCCCGTACTTACGGAACCCGGTTGCATGTCGCACACGTCAGTACGGCGAGAGAGCTCGAACTGTTCGGCCACGACGACAATATCACTGCCGAGGCTGTCATTGCCCATCTTTTCTTCTGTGATGAAGATTACGCCCGTCTGGGCACGAGAATAAAGTGCAATCCGGCTGTCAAGACCGCGCACGACCGCAGCGAGCTGCGCAAGGCTCTCTCGTCAGGACTCATATCCACTGTAGGTACCGACCACGCCCCGCACCTTCTGAAGGATAAGGAAGGCGGATGTGCGCGTGCCGCATCGGGCATGCCGATGATTCAGTTCTCGCTTGTCACGATGCTCGAACTTGTGGATGAGGGCGTGCTTACCGTGGAACGGCTTGTGGAACTGATGTGCCATAATCCGGCACGTATATTCGAAGTGAGAGACAGAGGATTCCTGCGCAAGGGATACAAGGCCGATATGGTGCTCGTAGGTCGCGACCGCCCGTGGACCGTAACCGCGGATATCATACGCAGCAAGTGTGGTTGGAGTCCGATGGAAGGCCACAGATACGACTGGCGTGTGGTGAAGACCATCTGCAACGGTCGTTTGATATATGATGACGGAAAATTTGATGAGAGCAGCCGTGGCGAACAGGTGATGTTCAGATGACAACTGTATTGAGATACGACATAGGCGAGATAGAGCCTTATATCAACTGGATTTATTTCTACCATGCGTGGGGATTGTCCGGTAAGCCTGAGAGCGAAAAAGCCAGGCTGAGGGCTGATGCCGAAACGGTGTTGGCCGAATTTAAGAGCCGCTATCATACGCATGCCGTGTTCGGACTGTTTCCTGCCAACAGCGATGGCGACGACATAATAATTGACGGAGTACGTGTGCCGTTCCTGCGTCAGCAGACCAGGAAGACGGACGGTAGCCCGAATCTCTGCATGGCCGACTTCATACGTCCTTTGTCTTTGGGGAAGGCCGACCGCATAGGTGTCTTCGCAACAACCGTCGATGCCGGGATGGAGAAGGATTATTGCGACGATGACTATCTGAAAATAATGTCGAAGACACTGGCCGACCGGCTTGCCGAGGCCACGGCAGAGAAGATGCACGAGGAGGTGAGACGCCATTACTGGGGATATGCGGCGGATGAGAAGCTGTCAATACCGGAGATGCTGAACGCCGGCTATTGCGGCATACGCCCGGCGGTGGGCTATCCTTCAATGCCGGACATAAGCATAAACTTCATACTGTCGGAACTTGTCGGAATGTCTGAAATAGGAATCCGTCTCACCGTGAGTGGTGCAATGCAGCCGCATGCTTCGGTTTCCGGACTGATGATTGCCCATCCGCGTGCCTCCTATTTTGACGTAGGACCCATCGGAGAGGACCAGCTCGCCGACTATGCGTCGCGCCGTGGCATACCGGTCAGGATGATGCGCCGTTTCCTGTCCGCCAGTTTGTGAGATATAAATAATGTTGACCATATAAAAATCATGTCATAGTGATAGCAAGGATATATATATTTATTGTATTGGCAATCGTGTTGCCGGATGTTTACGTGTATGTCCGCTATCTGCGCCGTCGCACCGACCTCAGTGTCTTTCAGCATATGTTGTGGTGGGTTCCGGGCATTATAATGACGGCATATACCGTAGGACTTTCGGTCATACGTGACTTTGCGCCTGACAATATGACATGGCTCAATGTCTATCTTTTCCTCTTCGGACTTATCATAGTGCCGAAACTGCTGTTTGTCATTTGCTCTTTTGTCGGCCTTGTCGTGCGCCGCGCCTTCTCACTGAAACGCAACTGGGGCAATTTCGTGGGCATAGTGCTCGTGCTTTTCTCCCTATATATGCTTGTCTATGGCTCAACCGTAGGTGTGCGTAAGTTCACCGTGAAGCATGTGAATCTGTATTTCGACGACCTTCCGTCAGCATTCGACGGATACAGGATAGTCCAGTTCACCGACCTGCACGCCGGTTCCATCGAGGCGGATGTGCTTGAACGCGCCGTAGAAGCAATAAACTCGTCGGATGCCGACGCCGTTGTCTTCACCGGTGACATACAGAACATGCTGCCCGACGAGCTCAACCGTTATGACACAGAGCTCTCGTCGATTAGGGCAAAGGACGGAGTGTTCTCGGTGCTTGGCAATCATGACTATAGCGAATACGTGAAAGCAGACTCTGCCGTGTGCCTGGCTAACGAGCGCAGGCTCATTGCACGTGAGCGCGGCTATGGCTGGACACTCCTCATGAACGAGCATTGGGTCATACGCCGTGGTTCGGACTCCATAGTCATAGCGGGTGAGGAGAACGAGGGTAAAAAGTCCTCAACCCATAAACCTGACATTGAAAAGACTCTATCGGGTGTATCGCCGGGCGCTTTCATTGTGCTTTTGCAGCACAATCCTGTAGCCTGGCGCAGCCACATATTGCCCGGAGCAGACGTGCGTCTCACTCTCAGTGGCCATACGCATGGCGGACAGATTAGCATGTTCGGCCATCGTCCGACGCAGCTTTCAGGCGTTGAGGACAGCGGACTCTATAGTGATGGCCGCCATTTTCTGTATGTCTCGACAGGCGTAGGTGGCCTTGTTCCGTTCCGCTTTGGTATTTCTCCGGAGATAGTAGTATTCACATTACGTAAAATAAAGTAAACAACAAATCATAAATGAAGTATTTATATCGAGCTTATCAGTTGTGCATAGCACTTCCTCTCATCGCAGTTCTCACTGTGCTTACGGCCGTTACGGTCATCATCGGTTGTCATATAGGCAACGGACATTTCTGGGGCTATTATCCAGGCAAGTGGTGGTCGTGGTTCATCGTGCGCATCCTGCTTCTGCCTGTCAAGGTTGAAGGACGCGAGAATCTCGACAAGAACTGCTCCTATGTGTTCGTGGCCAATCATCAGGGAGCGTTCGACATCTTCCTTATTTACGGATTCCTCGGGCGTAACTTCAAGTGGATGATGAAACGTCAGTTGCGCAGTGTGCCGTTCGTAGGAAAGGCCTGCGAGGCCGCCCATCACATTTTTGTGGATAAACGTGGTCCGAGCAAGATACGTGAGACCTACGACAAGGCCCGCAACACGCTTCGCGACGGAATGTCGCTTGTTGTCTTTCCTGAGGGAGCACGCACGTTTACCGGCCACATGGGAGTGTTCCGCCGCGGTGCGTTCATGCTTGCCGACGAGTTGCAGCTGCCCGTCGTGCCACTCACCATCAACGGTTCGTTCAACGTCATGCCACGTACCCGCGACATGAAATGGGTGTTGCGCCATCCGTTGCGTCTTACCATTCATAAGCCGATAATGCCGATAGGGCAGGGTGCGGAGAACATAAAGCATGCGGAAGAGACGAGCTACAAGGTAGTGATGGACGGACTTGTGCCGGAGTATCAGGGCGAGGTGGATAATCCGGACCAATGACCTTGCACGGCGCAAAAGCCGTTGTGCCGTTCTGTTTATTTTGTATTATAAAGTTATTTTATGATATAACAGAGGCATACTATGAGTTTTTTTGTGTAAGTTTGCAATGTTAATAATAAGATACGACGATGAACCGCAGTGACAGTGTAGTAATTATACCTACATATAACGAGAAAGAGAACATCGAGAAAATAATCAGGGCGATATTCGCTCTTGAGAAGTTCTTCCATATACTTGTGATAGACGACGGCAGCCCGGACGGTACGGCAGCCATTGTCAAGCGACTTATGGCAAGCGAGTTTTCCGACCGCCTGTTCATCATTGAGCGTTCCGGAAAGCTTGGGTTGGGCACGGCCTACATAGCAGGATTCAAATGGGCGCTCCAGCGCGACTATGAATACATATTTGAGATGGACGCTGATTTCAGTCACGATCCGGCAGACCTGCCACGCCTTTATGCGGCATGCCATGACGAGGGCTACGATCTTGCCATCGGCTCGCGCTATGTCAGCGGAGTGAATGTCGTGAACTGGCCGATGAGTCGTGTGCTTATGAGCTATTTCGCATCGCAGTATGTGCGTTTTGTCACCGGCTTCAAGGTGCACGACACCACCGCCGGTTTCAAGTGCTATCGCCGTCGTGTGCTCGAGACAATACCTCTCGACGAAGTGCGTTTCAAGGGTTACGGCTTCCAGATAGAGATGAAATACACAGCCTATAAGATTGGATTCAAGATTAAGGAAGTGCCGGTAGTCTTTGTCAACCGCCGTGAAGGCACGAGCAAGATGAGCGGTGGTATCTTCGGCGAGGCATTTTTCGGCGTGATGCGTTTGCGCTGGGACGGCTGGTTCAGGAAGTATCCGAAGATAGCTAAATAATGAAGATAAACGATATAAAGTCCGTATATGGCGCCTTGCCACAATGCGGCGCTCTTATCCAGGCTTTAGGTCAGGATTCTGTTCGGACGCTCTTTTTGCAGGGATTGTCGGCTTCTGCCGCACCGGTATTGTTTTCCACTGTTGCCGGAAAAATCTGTAAGACAGTAGTGTTCATACTTCAGGATGCCGACGAAGCCGGTTATTTTTATCACGATCTTACGCAGATAATGGGACAGGACGACGTGCTTTTCTTTCCGTCGTCCTACCGTCGTGCCGTGAAATACGGCCAGCGCGACGCAGCCAGCGAGATATTGCGCACCGAGGTGCTCAGCCGTCTGTCTCGCCGAAAGACCGAGAAGAATTCGTCGTTATACATTGTCAGTTGTCCTGAAGCGGTGAGCGAGCTTGTCGTTTCAAAGAAAAGACTTGACGAACGCACGCTCACTCTGTCTGCCGGACAGACTGTCGATCTTGTCGGTGTGCAGCGTACATTGCGTGATTTCGGTTTTTCCGAGGTCGATTATGTTTACGAACCGGGACAGTTCGCGGTGCGCGGCAGCATCATGGACGTATATTCTTTCAGTTCGGAATGGCCTTTCCGTATCGATTTTTTCGGCAATGAGATAGACACTATACGTACCTTCGAGGTGCAGGATCAGCTCTCGCGCGACAAACGGGACACCGTAGAAATAGTGCCGGAACTGGCGCGTATGACTGATGAGAAGATGCCGCTCACATCGTTTCTTCCTTCAGACACCATTCTGGTTGTGAAGGATATGATGTATCTGCGCGACACTGTCTCACAGATATACAAGGACGGTTTCTCCTCGCAGGCCATCACGGAGCGGCTTGAAGGAGCTACTGAGGCCGAGCAGGACCAGATAATGCGCGACATGAGACGTGAGAACCAGCTGGTCAGCGGAACTCGTTTCGCGGAGGAGACCGAGGCTTTCAGACGTGTGGAAATAGGTCATAAGCCCACCGGAACGCCTGATGCCACCATCAAGTTCAATATCACTCCGCAGCCGCTTTTCCACAAAAACTTTGATCTTCTCACCCGTTCGCTTGAGGATTATCGCCTCATGGGCTACAAGCTATACATATTTGCCGACAGCGAGAAACAGACAAAACGTCTGCGCGATATATTCGACAGCGAAGAGATAAAGGCTCGCAACTACGATATAAAGTTCGAGCCTGTGGATAAGACTTTGCACGAAGGATTCGCCGATAACGACTTGCACGTGTGCTTCTTTACCGATCATCAGATATTCGACCGTTTCCATAAGTACAGCCTGCGCAGCGATACTGCACGCTCGGGCAAGATGGCTCTCACCATGAAAGAGCTGCAAGAGATGGAGCCGGGCGACTTCATCGTGCATGTCGATTTCGGTATAGGAAAGTTCGGCGGACTTGTGCGCGTGCCGACGGGTGACTCATACAAGGAGGCAATACGCATCATATATCAGCACGGTGACATTGTTGACGTGTCGATACATTCGCTTTACAAGATATCCAAATACCGTCGCAACGGAGCAGGTGACCCGCCGCGTCTGAGCACGCTTGGCACGGGAGCATGGGAACGTTTGAAGGAACGCACCAAGAAACGGATAAAGGATATTGCGCGCGACCTCATAAAACTATATGCCAAACGCCGTCATGAGAAGGGCTTTGCGTTCAGTCCCGACACGTTCATGCAGCACGAACTGGAGGCCAGTTTCCTATATGAGGACACGCCCGATCAGCTCAAGGCCACACAGGAGGTGAAGGCCGATATGGAGAGTCCGCGCCCTATGGACCGCCTGGTGTGCGGCGACGTTGGCTTCGGTAAGACCGAGGTGGCCGTGCGTGCCGCCTTCAAGGCTGCCTGTGACAACAAGCAGGTGGCTGTGCTCGTGCCTACCACGGTGCTGGCTTTCCAGCATTACCAGACCTTCCGCGACCGTCTGCATGATTTGCCGGTGCGCGTCGATTATCTCTCTCGTGCACGTTCGGCCAAGCAGACACGTCAGGTCATCGAGGATCTCAAGGCCGGAAAGATAGACATTCTCGTGGGAACACACAAACTGATAGGCAAGTCTGTTGTTTGGCACGACCTCGGACTGCTCATCATTGATGAGGAACAGAAGTTCGGAGTATCGACAAAGGAGAAGCTGCGCAAGCTGAAAACCAACGTCGATACGCTCACTATGTCTGCCACACCTATACCGCGCACCCTGCAGTTCTCGCTCATGGGAGCACGCGATATGAGCATCATACGCACTCCGCCACCAAACCGTTATCCTATACAGACGGAACTTGCAACCTTCGGTCATGAGATAATAGCCGACGCGATAAACTTCGAGATGAGCCGCAACGGACAGGTTTATTTTGTCAACGACCGCATATCCAATCTGCCGGAGATAGCAAATCTCATACACAAATATGTGCCCGACGCCCGTGTGGCGATAGGTCACGGACAGATGAACCCCGACGAGCTGGAGAAGATTCTCATGGGATTCATGAATTATGATTACGATGTGCTGCTCTCCACAACAATTGTGGAGAACGGTATCGACATATCCAATGCCAATACCATTATAATAAACGACGCTCACCGTTTCGGTTTGTCGGACCTTCATCAGATGCGCGGACGTGTGGGACGTTCCAACCGCAAGGCGTTCTGTTATCTGTTGGCGCCGCCCAAATCGGCACTCACTCCTGAGGCGCGCCGCCGTCTCGAGGCTCTGGAGACATTCTCCGATCTTGGCAGCGGATTCAATCTGGCCATGCAGGACCTCGACATACGTGGCGCGGGTAACCTGTTGGGAGCCGAGCAAAGCGGATTTATGGAAGACTTGGGATATGAGACCTATCAGAAAATTTTGAATCAGGCGGTCACCGAACTGAAGAACGATGAGTTCGCCGACATATATGCCGAAGAGATTGCCGACGGCAGACAGCTATCGGGTGACGACTTTGTGGAGGACTGCGCCGTGGAGAGCGACTTGGAGATGTACTTCCCCGACACCTACGTTCCTGGCAGTAGCGAGCGCATGTTGCTCTATCGCGAGCTTGACAACATAACCGATGACCGCGAGCTTGACGCCTATCGTCAGCGGCTCATCGACCGTTTCGGTCCTGTACCTCACGAGGGAGAGGAACTCCTGCAGGTGGTTCCGCTGAGGCGTCTGGGCAAGCGTCTAGGCTGTGAGAAACTCATATTGAAGCAGGACAGCATGCGTATGCAGTTCGTTTCCAACACGGCCAGCGCATACTATAAGAGCCAGGCATTTGACAAAGTGCTGCGCTACATAGGCAACAATCCACGTCGGTGCAATCTGAAAGAGATTTCAGGCAAGCACATAATGATAGTTTCCGATGTGAAGACTGTGGGCGATGCTGTGGCGGTGTTGCGCGAGATCGACAGTTAAACAAAAGCGGCAACCCATAAGGGCTGCCGCTTTTGCATTTGGTATTGTTTTTATTTCTTCATCTTGAAGTCCGTTATTGCCGGGCGCGGACCTTCGTTCACGATGGTCTGACTGTACTCCTTGCCGAAACGGTTGGTGAACACCACCTTTATGTTGCGGTATCTTCCTGTTGGCTTTGCCCTGAAGAGGTGACGCGTCTTGCACATCTGTGCCGGCAGAGGCTTTGTGCGAAGGAACATCTCGTCGTCGTCGCTGAACTGCTCCATGCGTCCCATATACTTTCCGTCCTGATACCAAACCACTCGGCAATGAGTATCCCAGTCCCATATATTGGCCACAACGAATGTGTTCTGCGTACGGAACTCGCCCACCTTATATACACGCATCTGATACTCCGGCGGGCGATTTGTGCCCTTATAGCTCCATTTTATGTTTGTTCCGTCGATGTCGGCTATCAGATATCCGTTGGGCGATCCGCAGCGGTTCATGTTGCTTGTCCACCATGCTCCGCACGCCGCTCCTATGTTGTGCTGATAAAGTTTGTCGGTAACAACCACATTCTCATAGAAGTGAGTGTGTCCGCAGAACACGTGCACATTGCGCCCTGCCAGTACGGCTTTCAGTTCATCGGCGTTGGTTATGTTGTCCTTCTTCTCGTAATTGTTCCACACCGGTGCGTGCATGTTTATCAGAATGAGCATGCTGTCGGGCACATAGCTGAGGTCTTTTTTAAGCCATTCTATGTCGGCCGGCATGATAGTCTCCTCATATTTGTGGTTTCCCTTGTAGTTGATGTTGTTGATCGTTATCACGTGCACCTTTCCGATGTTGAACGAGTAGTTCAGCGGTCCGAACTGGTTACAGAAGTTCTTCTCGGCGTAATTCACCGCGCCCGGTTTCAGATTCACCGCTCCGGCGTATGCTTTGTTGAAGTCGTGGTTGCCGATGCACTGGAAAGCCGTCAGTTTGTTGCTTCGCAGTGAAGCCTCGAAACTCTTCAGGAATGGCATATTGTCGAACACGAGGTCGCCCAGTGTCACCGATATCACCTCGCCCGTGCGTCTCAATGAGTCGGCGCTGTGCATTATGTCCTTCACTGTTTCCGTTTTCCATCGTTTCTGGTCGGAGATGGTTCGCAGCTGTGGGTCTGAAATAGCGATGTAGTGGAAGCGTGTTACGGGTTTTGTGCGTTTGTTGAGTACGAATGTGTTCTGGGCACTCTTCATGGCCGTGCGCACGTCTTTGTAGAAACCGCGCGCTATGCCGTTGACAGCCGGAAGCACATATCCGGCCGGTGTGCTGATGCTTATGAATTTGCTTGTAAGTGTGTCTGTCGGCAGTGTCCAGGCTCCGTTCTTGTCGGTTTTGGTGAAGTTTGTTCCGTTGTTCACCACTACTCCTTTTATGCCGTGTCCGTCTGCGTCTTTCACGTATCCCTTTATTGTTATCGACGTGGTATCTCCGGCTTTCATGCTCATAAGGCCAAGCGTCAGAAAAAGGTATAACAACAGTCTCTCTTTCATATATTTTGAATATTATATTGGTTTGTTGTCATTGTGAGAACAGGGTGTGGCGGCCTTCCGTCCCATTGTTCAATGCAAAGATAATTATTATTTTTTTCAAAACATTTTCTTTAGTGTTAAGATGTTGTCAGTATTGTTTGTAAAAAGGATGAAAGGTGGCGTATGGTGTCTTTCGGGCGTGTGTGTTTGAATAATTATGTAGTTATGAAAGGTGTTTAAAGTGGCGATGTATTGATGTTGCTAATATATAGCGCATTGTTGCAATGCGCTGTTTACCATTTTGTGCTTTTATTATGTGACCGAAAGTCTTTTATTGTATGAAAGAGGTAGTGAAAAGTCAGAAAAATTGCTAAAATATTTGTATTTATGAGTTTATGTTTATATTTTTGCAATGATACATAATATTTTATCATGAAAGGAATGAATTTGCGCATTTCGCGGATAAATCTGCCTAAACATCCTACTATGTGGGGAATTGGCAGTCTGGGAAATATAAGCGGAAGCTATGTTTCTTTTGGAAGATATATGAAAGGACGTGATGCGAAAGCCTTGCAAAGCGACTGGCAACAGATAGGAGCTGATATGCGTATGGCTCTTAGTAAAAGAAGAAAATAAAATATTATGGATAGAGCCAAGGAAACCAATCCGGATAAGATTAGTAAAGAACGTAAAGTTACTGATGCGCCGGTAGATCTGAATGCTGTTTTAGAAAGTCTGCCGGAGGATAAGCGTGACGTTATTATGTCAGCCATGTATGCCATTGAGCAGAAAAGTTACAGCGGACCATTGCCGGCTCCAGAGGATTTTGCTGAATACGAAAAGATATTGCCAGGTTCTACTGACAGAATATTGAAGATGGCAGAGAAACAGGTTGACCACCGTATTTCTTCGGATAATAAAATCATTGATAACACCTACAGGCAAAGTGGCAGAGGACAGATTCTCGGTGCGATACTCGTAGTAATGTTCGGAGTTATAAGTCTGATACTCGGACTTACCGGACACGACAGCCTTGCCAAGTATATTGGTGTGACAACTGTTATTGGGTTGGCAGTTGTTTTTGTATTGAATAAAATACCGCTTCAGAATGATAAGAAAATAGATGACTGATTAGTATATATATGAAAAGTAAAGCGGCAGATTCTAATAGAGTCTGCCGCTTTATTTGTTTTTATATGGAGTATGTGTTCCTGTCTGGTTTCACATACCTGTTGTGTATGTTCTGCTGAAAGTGTTACGGTTGTTTCGATTTTATCACTTTCGTTTGGATATGTCTGTGAATGTAGTTGTCATCAGTCCAGTTTCGGCACATCCGCCAGATAGCTCTGTATCTCCTCGTCGCTTATCTCGTAGTTGGTAAGGTCGCCGTTGAGATAGCTGTCATACGACGGCATGTCTATGAGTCCGTGGCCGCTGAGGTTGAAGAGTATCACTTTCTGCTCGCCGGTCTCCTTGCATTTCTTTGCCTCGCGTATGGTTGCCGCTATTGCGTGGCAGCTTTCCGGTGCCGGAACGATGCCTTCTGTGCGCGAGAAGATGATGCCCGCCTCGAACGATTCGAGCTGCGGAATGTCCATGCCGCGCATCATTCCGTCCTTGAGCAGCTGCGAGATGATGACTCCCGCACCGTGGTAGCGCAGTCCGCCGGCGTGTATGTTGGCAGGTTTGAATTCATGACCCAGTGTGAACATCGGCAGCAGCGGAGTGTAGCCGGCCTCGTCGCCATAGTCGTAGAGGAACTTGCCGCGTGTGAGCTTAGGACAGCTCGACGGTTCGGCTGCGATGTAGTCGGTCTTGCGTCCTTCGAGAATGGTGTGGCGCATGAACGGGAAGGCTATGCCGCCGAAGTTGCTGCCACCTCCGAAGCATGCAATGATGGTGTCGGGATATTCGCCCGCCATAGCCATCTGTTTCTCGGCTTCAAGGCCTATGATGGTCTGGTGGAGTGCCACATGATTGAGCACCGAGCCAAGCGTATATTTGCAGTTGGGGGTTGTTGTGGCAAGCTCTATGGCTTCGGATATTGCAGTGCCGAGCGAACCGGAGTTGTTGGGGTCGCGCGTTATGATGTCCTTGCCGGCACGTGTTGACATAGACGGCGAGCCGGTGACGGTGGCACCGAATGTGCGCATGAGTATTCCGCGGTAAGGTTTCTGCTGGAGTGTTATCTTAACCTGATAGACGGCAGCCTCGAGTCCGAACACTTTGGCAGCGTAGCTCAGGGCTGCGCCCCACTGTCCGGCGCCCGTCTCGGTGGTGACATTGGTCACGCCCTCCTCGCGGCAGTAGTAACACTGGGGCAGGGCGGAGTTTATCTTGTGTGAGCCGAGCGGGTTCACGCTTTCGTTCTTGAAGTATATGTGGGCAGGAGTGTCGAGCGCTTTCTCCAGGGCATAGGCACGCACGAGCGGTGTGGCGCGGTAGTATTTGTACATATCGAGCACCTTCTCAGGTATGTCTATCCAGGCATGCTCGGTGTCGAGTTCCTGTTTGCTACATTCCAGACTGAATATGTGTGCGAGGTCTTCAGGTGTCAGCGGCTTTTTTGTAGCCGGGTTAAGTGGAGGTAGGGGTTTGTTTGGCATGTCTGCCTGAATGTTGTACCACTGTGTGGGGATTTCAGACTCTTGTAATAGAAAACGTTTTTGTCTGTTCATTTTTACTGGTTTTTTAAGTGTGCAGTTGCAAATGTAACGAAATTATTTATAAAAAACTACAGATTGATGATAAAATAGCTAACTTTGTATCTGTTTATGATTATAATATACACTTTATTTGCATATTTCCTGATTTTGCTGTTCATAAGCCATGTTACAGGCCGCAGGGCAGACAACAGCACTTTTTTCAGTGGCAACAGACGGTCGCCGTGGTATATGGTGGCCTTCGGTATGATTGGCGCGTCTATATCGGGCGTCACGTTTGTGAGCGTTCCCGGCATGGTATTGACAAGCGATATGACCTACATCCAGACCTGCATCGGTTTCATCTTCGGCTATTTTGCCGTGGCGTTTATCCTGCTGCCGGTTTATTACAGGCTACGGCTGACAACCATATATTCTTATCTCGACCGCAGGTTAGGGCGACAGGCATACAGGACGGGCGCCGCTTTTTTCATCTTGTCTAAGGTCGTAGGCTCGGCGGTACGATTCTATGTGGTGTGCGCCATACTGCAACGCTTCGTGCTCGACGCCCTGGGCGTGCCGTTCGTGGTGACGGTTGTGGCCATGGTGGGGCTCATCTGGCTATACACCCGGCGTGGAGGCATAAAGACACTCGTGTGGACAGACACGTTCCAGACGCTCTGCATGTTTGCCGCCCTGATACTTATTATATATAATGTGGCGCGACATCTGGGAATGAGCATGGGCGAAGCTGCCGACATGGTGGCTGCCGACAGTCACAGCCGGATATTCGTATTCGATGACTGGATGACGAAACAGAACTTCTGGAAGCAGTTTCTCAGCGGCATATTCATCGTGATTGTGATGACAGGACTGGATCAGGACATGATGCAGAAGAACCTCACGTGTAAGTCGTTGCGCGAGGCTCAGAAGGACATGTGCACTTATGGCTTCGCCTTCGTGCCTGCCAACCTGTTGTTTCTCTCGCTCGGTGTGCTGCTCGTGGCGCTTGCGTCGAAGGAAGGTGTGGCCTTGCCGGCATCGGGAGACGAGCTGTTGCCCATGTTCGCCGCCACGGGACAGATGGGCATGGCAGTGGTCGTGTTGTTCACGGTAGGGGTTGTGGCGTCGTCATTCTCGAGCGCCGATTCTGCCCTTACGGCTCTCACCACAAGCTGTTGTGTGGATCTTTGGTCGCGCCCTGACGACGAGAAGCTGCGCCGCAGGGTGCATTTCGGCGTTTCGGCGGCGTTTGTGGTGTTCATTCTCTTGTTCCGTTCGCTCAACAGCACGAGCGTGATCGACGCGATATATGTGCTTTGTTCATACACATACGGACCTCTGCTGGGACTGTTTGCCTACGGTCTGCTCACCAGACGCGGCGTGTCCGGACGCCTGGTGCCGTGGATAGCGGTGGCCTCGCCGGTGGTCTGCTTTGCGGTGGACAGCCTTTCAAAGACGGTGTTCGGCTATACTTTCGGCTATGAGCTGCTGATGCTCAACGGTCTGCTCACCTTTGCAGGACTGTGGATAACGGGAAGAAAAGAAACTGATGTTAAAAATATGAATGTGGCGGAGACATGCTGAGGCGGTGAGGAAAGACGGCGGGGTGGAGCAGAAGCTGTTCAGGCGGTGCCGCCGACGTCACATAATGAAGACGAGAAAAGGCAATGTCCCGATGTGGGGCATTGCCTTTTTGCATATTTATTTGTTGATGGTTCGGTTGTCGCGTGCCCGTGGGTGATTATCCTGTGGGCCGCTTGTGTGGCGCGCAGACGTGCCCGACGGTTATTTGCCGGTGGCTGCGAGATAGCGCTCAGCCTCAAGAGCGGCTTTGCATCCCGAGCCTGCTGCCACGATGGCCTGACGATATACGGAGTCGGCGCAGTCGCCTGCGGCGAACACTCCAGGTATCTTTGTGCGCGGAGTGCCGTCTATGGTCTGTATGTATCCGGCTTCGTCGAGGTCGAGCCACTCACGGAACACGTCGGTGTTGGGCTTATGGCCTATGGCGAGGAAGAATCCGTCGATGGGCAGATCGTAGCGTTCCTCGTCGGGCTCGCCTTTGCGTTTCACCACGTGAGCACCTTCCACGCCGCTTTCGCCGTAAAGACCCACGGTGTTGTGTTCGTAGAGTATCTCTATCTTATCGTTGTTCTCCACACGGCGTTTCATTGCCTCTGATGCGCGCAGATAAGGCTTGCGCACAATCATATACACCTTGTTGCACAGATGTGAGAGGTAGTCGGCCTCTTCGCACGCGGTGTCGCCGCCGCCTACTACAGCCACTGTCTTCTTGCGATAGAAGAATCCGTCGCATGTGGCGCATGCGCTCACTCCCAGTCCGTTGTATTTCTTCTCGTCGTCGAGACCGAGATATTTGGCGCTCGCTCCGGTAGCGATAATCACCGTGTCGGCCTCAATCTCGTCACCGCGGTCGGTGGTGAGCAGGTAGGGAGCCTTAGAAAGGTCGGCCTTTACGATTATTCCGTCGCGCACGTCAGCGTCGAAACGCTCAGCCTGGTTGCGCAGATCCATCATCATCTGGTTGCCGTCAACGCCCTGCGGATAGCCGGGGAAGTTGTCGACCATGGTTGTCTGTGTGAGCTGACCGCCCGATTGCAGACCGCAGTAAACCATAGGATGCAGGTTGGCGCGTCCGGCATAGATGGCCGCTGTGTATCCGGCCGGTCCGCTGCCGATAATGAGGCAGCGTGTATGTTCTCTGTTTGCCATAATCTTAAAGAAGTTCTTCTATTTGTTTTGCTATGTTTTCGATGCTTTCTGTCGGCTCGAAGCGTGCTACGACCATACCTTTCTTGTTGATGAGGAATTTGGTGAAATTCCATTTGATGTCGGGTTTCTGTTTGTAGTCAGGGTCTGCTTCTGAAAGCATTTTCTCAAGAACCGGAGTGAGCGGATGGCTCTCGTCCCATCCGGCGAAGCCTTTCTGCTGTTGCAGGAACTTGTATAATGGGTCGGCGTCGTCGCCGTTTACCTTCAGTTTTTTGAAGCGTGGAAACTCTGTTCCGTATGTGAGCTTGCAGAAGTTGTGTATTGATTCGTCTGTGCCCGGTGCCTGCTGACCGAACTGGTTGCAGGGGAAGTCGAGTATTTCGAAACCTTGTGAGTGATATTTTTCATAGAGTTTCTCAAGCTCTTCGTATTGTGGGGTGAAACCGCATTTGGTCGCGGTGTTTACAATGAGCAGCACTTCGTTGGCATACTCTTTCAATGATACGTATTTTCCTTTTCTGTCTTTTACTGAGAAATCGTAAACGGTTTTCATTTTTTTTGTGTTGATTTGTCTTTGTCTGGCAAAGATAAGGATTTTATATGATTAAGAATAATGCTTTTGGCATAATTTAATCTAAATGATAGGAATTTCCTCTTAAAGTTTAGGGAAATTCCTATTAACAAATATGAAAATTACCATTGTGTCGTATTATATATTTAAATATCTTTGCGGTAGAATAAAAACAATAAAAAACATACAGCTATGAAAAATCTGAAACTCTTATTGGCAGTTCTCGTTTTCGGAGCGTTGCCGTTATCGTTTACAAGTTGCGATGATCCTTGGGGATGGGATTATTACGATTATTATGGAGACTGGTATGATGATTATGACTGGTATGACGACGCGTTCGATTATGGCACCGATCGTATGCAGCTCATGGCAAGCACTCTGCGCGGTCATTGGGAGGGTACGATGAGAAACGAATATACCGACGACTACGGACAGCGTGTGTATGTGGATATGTATGTTTATTTCGAGTTCGACCAGTACAACAGCCGCTCACTGAACGGACGCGGACGTGAGGTGGACTATGTGGGCAACGAGAGTCAGGAGTTGCGCTTCGCGTGGTATATAGATCCGCGGACCGGAAACATAAATATAAGATATGACAACAGCGGATATACATTCGTGCTCGACTCGCGCGGAAACAGTCAGACTTCCGGATTCAGTCTCGACGATGATTACTTCAGCGGTGTGATGGAGGGCGTGAACAACGACGAGCTGATATATTTCGACTGCGCACGCACGACATGGGCAAAGCCGTCACTGCCGTTCACGACTCAGAAAAAGGCCGCTGCGGCAAACGACAGCGTGAAACTGAAATATACGGATAACCTGAAGTTCAGAAGCAGACAATAGGATGCAGGCCGGTGTGATGCGGGCAACGGGTATCCGGAAAATAAGGCCGTTCGGGCGGAGTCAGACAGGATGGAAACGCTGTAAAGCCCGGACGGCATAGTGGAAGAGCCGGAACGGAATGATGAAAAAGTCCGGATAATGCCGGGAAACGGAACATATCGATGCAGGATAAAGTCTGTCTTGAGGCATAAGACGGAATTTCTTCAGACATAAGAAAAGACGTATCGGAATATGAGAAACTCGTATCTGAGTGTAAGAAAGCCTGTATCTGAGTGTAAGAAACCTTGTCTCGAGTCCTTAAACGTCAGCTGTCGGAATCTGGAACGGACTGTATGGAAGACGCTAAAGGCTGATGACGTGATAAGGCACACGGGTAACGGAAAGTCTGGACGACGTATAATCCGCGTCAGAACGGAGCGGAAGATGGTTAAGTTAAGAGTATAAAGGCAACGGGCAGGAACGTGTTTGAGTTCCTGCCCGTTATTTTTTATGTGTCATTATGGATTATCGTGTGCTACGGTGTGCCGCTGTTCCTGACTCATTGGTAGATTCGCGGGGATTGGATTTATTCATTAAGAGCAACAGAATGACGGAAAATGTTTATGCAATGCGTGGGAGACAAATCATGAAAGGACATATTATTGCGTGGCGATAAACCGGCATTGCCGCGACCGGTAAATCGTCACCGCACGTCAGACCCATAGCTCTTCGTGCTTTTTCTTATGCCTGATACCGGTGTGTTGACGAAAACCCGCGGGACGATCTTACAATTTTTCTTGACTAAATTTTGACAAAATATTTTCGCAAAAGAGATGTAAAGGAATGTTAAATTCAGCGATATGAAGGCCATTTCGGGTTTTATAGTCTTTCGATATACCCCATAGCATAGTCCGAAATCACTCGTTTCGCTTTCTGATAATGCCCGTTTCGCAGTCCTAAAAAGCCCATTTCGGGGTGCGATATGGTGCTTTTCTGCCCCTGAAATGGGCCATATTGCATGCCAATATGGTGCTTTTTGCAAAACGATAGAATAGTCGTTAAACATAAATTGCTGACATTCAATATATTATGGAAACCTCTTATGTTTCGCGTATTTGCGCCCGAAGAAGAGTCAGTCCGCAAATACGCGCTTATTTTATGGGGTAGGACAGAAAACCAAGTCTAAAAAATCACAGGTTACAGAAAATCTGTAAGTGACCCATATTGTTTTCATTACGGTAGGAGAAAATCGCCTTTCAACGTAATAAAAAAATGCAGCTTCACGACTGAAACTGCATCTTTTTATTGAGGCTTAACCTCACTGAATTTCTTATGTCCGCTTTTTTATATGTCATCACACCGTTTCGCGTATGGCGGCATGGCGGTGTTCACCGTACGTCAGAGTCCCCACGCCTTGAGCGCAATCTTGCTTTCAACCTCTTTTTCTGTCTTGTCGGGAAGGTTACAGAAGAAGTCTATACCTGTCTTCTTTTCCAACTCGTCTATTGTTATGGCATAGTCGGCGAGGTTATCATACGTCTTCCACTCGTTTTTTTGCTCTGCCCAGAATGCTATTGCGCGGTAGCCCTGGCTGTTCTTCAGGAGGCACGCCATGAAGAAATATTTGGGAACAATCAGTTTTCCCTGTATTCTCGTGATGATGTTGCTTTCGCTGTCTATCGTTCCTCCCTTGCAGACGTAGAGCGTATCGGTGGTGGCGTTGGGCGACCAGCTTCTTACTTTATTTTCCATTCTCACCCATAGGCCTTCGCCCTGGTCGTTCCCTTTGTTACTATAACCATTAAATTTGCGGTATTGAGGCTGCATGTTGGTGAGATAGAACGTCTGTTCGTTGGCCTTGTATGAATATTTGCGGTCGGCATTCGGACAGATATGACCGTGGTCGAAGCCCGAGCCGTAGAAGTAGTCTTTGTCCAGATATTGAGAGCTTGAGAGTTTCGGGTCGAACAGGTAACCGTCAACCACGCGGCTGTAGTTGCCGGTGTAGCCGCGGTGCATCTGGTAGCACGACCATCGTTGAGCTTTTTTGTCACAGTCCCATTCCACGCAATAGTTCACCTCGTCGCGGTCGTACTGCTTGTCGCCTGTCGTTCTGTTTACGAGCACAATGCTGTTGCCGCCTTTCAGTTTCGGGAACTCGAGTCTGGCAACTGCCGCGTCTGTTGTCACGAGATTTCTGTTTGTGTTGACATCTTCGGCCGTTGTGCCGCTTCCGTCGCCACCGTTGCTGTCGTCGCCGCTGCTGCATGAATAGAGCGCGAATACGAGCGTTAGCAGATAAATGAGATATTTCAGCTGCTTCATAAGTTTGTATTTATGGGATGAGATAATTGTTTTCCTGAAACAAGAAGAATAAAAAAAGTGTATTCCTGCGCATATGCAACTACGCATGAACACACTTTCCGTATATTCTTAAATATAAAATGATATATTTATTTACGTGTCTTACCGTAACGGCTCATGAACTTATCCACACGACCGGCAGAGTCAACGAGCTTGTTCTTGCCAGTGTAGAACGGATGTGAAGAACTGGAAATTTCGACTTTTACTACCGGATAAGTCTCACCTTCAAATTCTACTGTCTCTGTAGTCTTGCATGTAGAACGTGTAAGGAACATATCGCCGTTGGACATATCCTTGAATACGACGGGGCGATAGTTTTCTGGATGAATACCTTTTTTCATTTTAGTTTAAATATAATTGTTAGAATATAATATCACGTAACAGGCTGCAAAATTACGAATAATTCTGCAGCCTGCCAAATATTTATGCGATTTTGTTATTTAATGATAGTGGTTTCACCTGTTGTAAGAGTGAAATCATCTATAAGTAAGTCGCCGCCCGGGTTCTTTGAGTTCATTATAAGTACACAGTATGTACCGTCTGTATCAATTGTGAATGTGTGGGTAACTTCAATCCATTCTGTATTTGACAGATTGTTTGAATATTCTCCGTACTTGTAAGAACCTACTTTTCCGTCAGTTACCTGAACATATCCAGGGCAGAGGGATGCGCCGGCAGCGGTAGCAGCCTTAGCATAGAATCTCATAGTGTATTCGCCTGCTTTGAGTTCCATTTCCTTATAAGAAATGCGCTTGTTGGATTTAGAATCACCTTTTACCAGAACTGCATAACTGCCGCTGTGCTTGTCTGTGCTCATGGAAAGAGTTGCATTGCCTGCAGTAGATGTTGTTGACCAGTTGTTTGGAAGTCCTTCAACCCAAGCCTCAAAATCTCCGTTCGGTTTTGTGAGGTCGCCGATGTTGCCGCTAGGAAGGTCTTCAACAGAACCTGCTTTTACGGACAGACTCTTCACTTCCCATGTTGATGATTGTGTATCGTCGCAAGTATGACGGAGAGCTATGACAACTTTGCTGCCCATGAATTCTGCAGGAATGTTTACTTTCTTCTCTTTGAATGTGAAGCTTGAACCCATGCCGTCAGTGTTGTATTCTATTGTCTGCCAAGTTGCGGTTTTTACATCTCCTGTATAGTTCTTGCTGATTACGATAGAGTTGTTAGCATTGATGTCACCTTTTTCGTAGTTGATGGCATGGTTGATTGTGATGTATGCCTCTGTTGCTTTAGTGAAATCAATTTCCGGAGATACGAGGAATGTTACACCTGCCTGGTTCTCTTTGGTTCCGTCACCGTTGAAGTCCTGGAATCCGGTTACCATTGCACTTGAATAGTCATTATACCATTTCAGTGTACCGCTGGCTGATGAAGAAGTGAAATTGCCGAGTGATGAAGAGAAATCCTGGTCGATGAAAGTACCTTCTGGCAGTTCGCCTTCACCGCCACCTTCTTCTTCAACCTTGCCGACCTGTACTTTCAGACTCTTAACCTCCCATGTAGAAGATGATGATTCGTTACATGTGTGACGCAGTGCTATGACAACTTTGCCGCCCATATATTCAGACGGAATGTTCACGCTCTTCTCAGTGAATGTGAAACCTGTGTTGAGGCCTTCCGTATTATAGTTCAGAACCTGCCATGTAGCGGTTGTTACATCGCCTGCGTAGTCCTTGCTTATGACGATGGAGTTGTTTGTGTTGATGTCACCTCTTTCGTAGTTCAACGCGTGGTTGATGGTGATATAAGCTTCTGTTACTTCTGTAAGATCGATTTCCGGACCAACGAGGAATGTCACACCGGCCTGATTCTCCTTTGTGCCGTCGCCGTCGAAGTCCTGGAATCCGGTAACCATTGCGCTCGAGTAGTCGTTATACCAGTTCAGGTTTCCGCTCGCAGCTTTTGATGTGAAGTCGCCGAGCGATGATGTGAAGCTCTGGTCGAGCAGTACGCCTTCCGGCAGTTCCTGACCTCCACCGTTGTTGTTCGGGTCGTCGTACGGTGCCGGTACGTCTTCGCAACTTGTGAATGTGAATGCCGCCATTGTAAGAGCAAACACAGAATATAATATCTTTTTCATAATGTTTTCTTTTTATTGTTATTGTATTTTTGTTCTTATTATTTTACTTCCTCGACGTCGTCAATCGAGCGGATGATTATCTCCCATGAGTCGTTGTAGCGCTTGAATATACCGGTTATGTTGCATTTGCCCTGCGGTACGGTGCGTCCGGCGAAGTCGCTGTATGGCGATGTGTATATCATGACGCTGCTTGGCTGCTCGTTGAAGTTGAGACTTATGGACTGGGTTCCGTTAGGATCGGAGAATGTCGTGCTTGATGATGCGCCCTTTATGGATACATTCTTTATCACACCGAGTTTTCCGCTGTCCTTGTCGAAGGTCCAAGTGGTCTTTGCGTCGCCGTCGGCGAACACCTCAGGTTCGAGTACTTTGTAGTTGCCTGTAATCTTGAAGTGGTCTTGCCAGAGGAATCTGTTCATTCGGCTTACGTAAGTATTGCCGTTCTTGTTGGTATAGAGCGTTCCTATTTCGGCCTGTTTGCCGTAGTTGCCCACGTAGAGTCCGTTCAGTTCAACGAGTATCTCTGTTCCTACAGGCAGGTATCCGTTGATTCCGCCCTGAGCTATTGCGATGATGATGGCGCCGGTCTCGTCCTGCACGGCAATCTCGTTGTAGATGTTGCCCTGTATGTCGTTGCCGGTGACATATCCCTTTATCTGCATAGGTTTGGTCACCTGTTCGTATGAGTAGGACGTGTTGATCTTGTCCTTATACATCTCTCTCACTTCGGCGATGGTCTTCAGATTGGTCTCCTCAATGGAGTTGTTGCCGTAGGGAATGGTAGATCCGTTGGGGTCTTCCCAATCATCATCCATGCATGACGTAAGAGTCATTCCGCAGAAGAGTGCGAGCATTATGACTTTCAGATATTTCATATTTTTCATAATTGTCGTCTTTTAGAATTTGTAAGTGATGTTCAGCATTCCGTTTGTACCGTAAGCATAGAACTTCATCGGGTTTCTTGAGAAACGGTATGCTCTGATGTTGCCGGAGTTGGTGTAGTCGCTGCGGCTCTGTTCGTAACCACCTGTGCAGATGTTCTGGTTGTTGAGTATGTTGGTCACCATGAGGTTGATTGACAGAGAACCGTGCTTGAGATAGATGCTGCGTCCTATTGAACCGTCAAGCATGAATCCGCCTTTGCCTTTAGCCTGCTCGAGTGCCGACGGCATTACGTTGCCGTTGTTGTCGAACACGTTGCCTGTTGCGTTCTGACGTGCGTTGAGTGTGCTTTCGTAGCGGTAGCACGGAGAGTATGACAGGTATATGCGGTCGTAGTAGTTGCAGTTGAGGTCGATGTACCAACCGCCGCTGTGGTAGCTCAGTCCGAGGCTTGCTGCTGTGAGCGGTGTGCCTGAGTCGCGCATGTCCTTGTTATAGACGGTCTCGTCTGTGTATGTGGCCTTGGTAGAGTTCATGTAGCGTACGTGAGCGTTGTTGATGATTTTGGCATCGTTTATTGTTCCGATGAGGTTGATGTCGAATGCGCTTGTCACCTTGAATCTCAGTCCTGCTTCAACTCCGTAGTATTCTTTCTTCATGTCGGTGAGTGACACGTATGAGAAAGAGTTGATATCGTCGAAGTAGTAGTTCTGCCAGTCGGTCACGTTGGTGAGATAGCTGTAGTAAGCGTTGATGTTGGCATGGAGCCATGAGTTTTCGAGCTGGTAGCCGAGTTCTGTGCTGAATACGTGTTCGTTCTTGAGGTTGAGCACGAAGTCGTTGTTGATTTCAGGTGATGCGAATGCCGTTCTTGCCTGTGGTGCGCGGTGCTCATAGCCTATACCGAAGGTGATGGTGTTGCCGCGTCCGAGGTTGAGGTTCGAACCGAACTTCACTCCTCCGTCGAGGAACTGTGCGGTCTTGCTCTTGCCGTATGAGTTGTTTGCGGCCATACCGTTGCGCATCTTACCGTCGCGCTGCATTGATGTGTATCCTATCTTTGCGGCAACAGTGTAGTGCAGCGGTCCGAAGTTCTCGCTGTAACTTGTCCAAAGCTTGCCGTTGTTCACGAGCAGATCGTAGTCGTATCCGAAGCGGTCGCCTACCTTAACGAGGGCGTCGCGGTGGTTCAGGTCGTACTGTATCTCGTCGGCATCGCGTCCGTATGTTCCCAAAGCGTAGGTATTGATGTTGTGATAGATGGTAGCTCCGAGCATATCCTCCATGGTCTGGTAGTGCATGCCTTTGTTTGTGGCGGCTATGATACCCAGGTTCCATGTCTTGTCTTTGTCTATCTGTTTGTTGAGGGTTGATGCAAGAGTCACGGTCAGAGCGTCGTTGTGCTTGGCCTGTATGTAGTACATTGCGTCGTTGCCCTGTGCCGAAACCTGTGAGTTAGAGTAGTACAGACGATCCCAGTTTATCTGTCTGTTTGCCTTGGAAGCGGTCCAGAACTGATAAGCCATGTTCCAGTCGGCAAGGTTCTGTTCCGTGCGGTTGTTGAAGTCTGTCTCGTCCCAGACATCATAATAGCTGCTCGGCATGTTCTTCCAGTAGTTCGGGTGTGGGTTGTCAGCATTGTTATAGTTGAGCTTGGTGCTCTTATACATGCTGTATTTTCCCATGAGCGACGTCGTGAGTTTCGACTTGTCGTCTATGTTCCAGTCCCAAGTGAGCAGGGCTGTCGGCGCAAAGTCGTTCACGATACGCGAGTTGCGCTTCTTGCCGTTCTGGTATCCCCAGTACGGGTTGTAGTATCTGTCGTTTGCCAACCAGTACATTTCGTCAGTACCGGCACCCTGTGATGCGCGCTCTGTCGGGTTGCCCCATGTAGAGAGCGACAGCGAATGGCGTCCGTCGCCGAACACCTTCTGAATGCCGAGGAAGTAAGAAAGCGAGTTGTAGAACGTGCCTTCCACATATCCTTCGTTGGCCCAGCGGTAGGTGACGTTGCCCGAGAAGGCCCATCCCTTGTCGCTCAGTCCGGTATTGAATGTGTACATACCGCGCAGAGTATAGCTGCGGTTTGCGCCGCTGAGTGTTATTCTGTGTCCGGTAGGCATGTTTGCCGGTCTGAAGTTATAGTTGTTTGCGCCGCCCATGCCCGGCATCGCGAAGTTGTTGCTTTCAAACGGTAGCGATGATTCCATGTTGCGAGTCTGCTGGTTAAGACCTCCGACGAGAGAGTAGCGGAACTGTCCGCTTTCCATGTCGTTCATCGGTACACCGTTGATATAGACATCGTTGAATTTCTGATCGAAAGCGCGATAGCGGAAGCGTACGGGAGAGAAGAGGTATCCCACTTCGCTTGCATAGATGTTGGTGTTAGAGTTGACGATTGTCACGTTCTGCGACATGTCGTCATCTTCGCCCAACTGCGCTTCTGTGAATGTGAATGCCGTTTCGCTTAGCGCTGCGGACTTTAGCCCGATGGAGTCTTGCTGTGCATGTGCCAAAGACGAGCAACAAAGGGCTATCACTGCTAATTTGAGCTTCTTTTGCATGTGTATGAAAATTATGATTTGTTTATGGTGCAAAGTAAGGAAATAATTTTTAAAGACAAAAGCTTTTTTGATTAAATTTTCGTGAATTATGCGTTTTACGAAAGACTGTTTACGCTTTCGGAATAAATGTGGCTGTTATGAGAATATTGAAGGCTGCAAATGCCTTTGATTATGGAGTTTATGCTTTTCTGGAATAATTGAGACGGGTGGCAGAAAAGTGGACGTGTGGGGTGGTGTTGTGTGGTTTTGGATATGCGGGAAAGTGCTTTTCGGGTGCGTTATGGTGCTTATATGTTTAACATTGTTAACATTAATACGCTCCGTTTTTTAACATTTCATTTCCCGGAAATCTGTGTGATGCAACCCGTTAAAAACCATTTTTCATCATGCTTCAGACCTATTTTCCGACCGGTTTTTTCTCCGGTGTGTTGCGATATGGGCTTTTTCGTGTTGCGATAAAGCCCATTTCAGGGCCTGATAAAGCCTATTTCATGTGGTGAAAAAGCCTATTTCGCACCTCAATAAGGCCTATTTCGCAAACTCACGGATGAGGCATGAAAATGCCGGATTGCTATAATGTTCTGATATTCAGTGTATTAATGAATATGCGTAATTTTCGCTGTTTTTCGACCTTTGGGTGTCATTGATTGGAAAAACGCGAATTTTCGGAGGCTAAAATGTTAAAAAACGCACTGCGGATAGCGTTTATAATTATGTATGATGAATTATAAATCCCTGGTGTCATGATCTCCGTTCAGGGCCTATTAACGCCTCACTGTACTGCGCAGATATAAAATTAATGTGCCATTGTGATTAAATTTCCATGAAATATACAGATTATTCAAATTTATTACCGATATTTGCAAAATATCACGCATGTGTGGCCGGAGAGCCTTTACGTGGCGTCGATAGATCCGTATGAGAATAATATTTTGTAAAAAGGATATGAAACGATTGAATTTTTTGCTTTTGGCGTTGCTGTGGCTTTCGATTACCATCGGAGCATCGGCACAGAAGAAGTATTCGGCTTATGCCGTGGGCTTCTACAATCAGGAGAATTTGTTTGACACATGTCATGACGAAGGCAAGAACGACTACGAGTTTCTGCCCTCCGGCTCTTACCATTGGAACGGGCTGAAATACTCACACAAGTTGCGCAACATGGCGCGCGCACTTGCCGACATGGGCACCGACGTGCTGCCGGGTGTGGGATGCGCCGTGATAGGTGTGAGCGAGGTGGAGAACAACAAGGTGCTCACCGACCTCGTGGCTCAGAAACCTCTGGCAGAGCGCGGCTACCGTTTCGCTCATGTTGAGGGTCCGGACAAGCGTGGTGTGGATTGTGCGCTGCTCTACAATCCGGCTCTGTTCACCGTGCGCGACGTCAAGCTGGTACGTTATGTTCCCGAGGGCTCGATGGATAAAGACTATACCACGCGTGGTTTTCTCACCGTCAGCGGTACTCTTGCCGACGAACATGTTACGATAGTAGTGTGTCACTGGCCAAGCCGTTTCGCCGGTTCGTTCTATCGTGAGGTGGCAGGACGACAGGTGAGAGCGCTCAAAGATTCGCTCATGACTGCCGATCCTAAGGGCAAGGTCATCGTGATGGGCGATATGAACGACGACCCGATGAACAAGAGTATGCACGAGATGCTCTCGGCAAAGGCCGACATCGAGGATGTGGGCGAGGGCGATATGTACAACCCGTGGTATAACATTCTGAAGAAAGAAGGACGCGGCACGCTTATGTATAGCGGTTCGTGGAACCTGTTCGACCAGATTGTGCTCACTCCTAACTTCCTCAACAAGAAGGGTAGCAAGGATTTTTCTACTCTGAAGTATTGGAAGAATCAGATATTCTCACGGCCATATCTTTTCCAGACCGAGGGTAAATATAAAGGACAACCCAAGCGTACGACGGCCGGAGGTATATGGCTCGACGGATATTCAGACCACCTGCCCGTTGTCGTTTATCTGGTGAAGGAGCAGAAATGACAGTAAGTGCGACTGACACAGATGCCGCAAGGGCCGGAGACGTTCCCGCTGTGGAGCGTCATCCTTTCGAACCTTTCCTGCCGGACGGATGCCGCCTGCTGATGCTGGGCAGCTTCCCTCCGGCAGAGAAGCGTTGGGCCATGCGGTTCTATTATCCTAATTTCACCAACGACATGTGGCGCATCTTCGGGCTATGTTTCCATGGCGACAAGATGCGTTTCGTCGATCAGGAACACAAGACGTTCCGCCTTGATGACATAAAAAGCCTGCTGCGTCTCCGCGGTATCGGACTTTACGACACGGCGAGGGCCGTGCGCCGTCTCAAGAATACGGCGTCAGACAAAGACCTTGAGGTGGTGGAGCCGGTCGATCTGAAGGCCATGCTGCGCTCGTTGCCCGAATGTAGGGCTGTGGTGGTGACCGGTCAGAAGGCGTGCGACGTGCTGTCCGGATGTTTCGGAATAAGTCGTCAGCCTGCCGTGGGCGAATATGTGGACTTCAGTTTTGAGGGACGCGCGCTGAGGCTCTACCGCATGCCGAGCAGTTCGCGCGCCTATCCAATGAAGGTGGAACGCAAGGCCGAGTATTATAAACCCATGTTCGAACGCGAGACAGGGCTCTGAACGCATCGGCACATCGCCGTAAACGGGACACGGGTCAGCAACAACCATTATCTGAAGATAAAAACTACTGCTTATGAACAAAGTGACGATTATAGGAATAGCCGGTGGTACAGGCTCAGGAAAAACCACCGTTGTGAAGAAGATTGTGGAGTCGCTGCCGCCGCATCATGTGGCTGTGGTGCCGCTCGACTCTTATTATAACGACACGTCTGACATGACTGAGGAGGAGCGTCATGCCATAAACTTCGACCATCCTGATGCGTTCGACTGGAAACTGCTCATAAAACACATCAACGAACTGCGTGAGGGCAGACCGGTGGAACAGCCCACATATTCGTATCTGAAGTGCAACCGACTGCCTGAAACGGTGCATGTGGAACCTAAACCGGTGATTATAGTCGAGGGCATAATGACCCTTCTGAACAAGAAGCTGAGGGATATGATGGATCTGAAGATATTTGTAGATTGCGACAGCGACGAGCGTCTGATACGCAACATACAGCGCGACATCATAGACCGCGGACGCACTGTGTCGATGGTTGTTGACAGATATCTGAAAGTTCTCAAGCCTATGCACGAGCAGTTCATCGAGCCGACGAAGCGTTATGCCGATGTCATCATACCGCAGGGAGGCGACAATCTGAAAGGCATAGGCATTATATGTAAGTATATCGAGGGCATTGTGCCCCACGATGAATAATGGTGCGTCGCCATTGATAGGCGCGCGCCACCAGTCATTTCTTATTTGTTTCGGTGAGGAGGCTTTTGTCTTTCTCACCTTTTTTTTCGTCTGTCTCCTTCATTTTCTTGCGCAGCAGATAGAACTTGATGGAGTTCACGCTCTCTGATACGCCGTAGAGCAGCATGCACCAGCCTATGACAAACAGCGGCGCGGAGGCAATGGCCGACGGTCGTATGAGTGCGAGAAGACCTACGAGAAGTATCACCGACGGCATTATCCAGAAGTAAATGCCAACGCGGAACGTGCGTGCTATGGCGGCAAGGCTTACAAACTGGCCTATCGCTCCGATGATAAGGATGGCGGCAAGGATGAACATCAGCCATGATATAAACGCGTTGGGCATGAGCGCGAGGATGAGTCCGAGAACTATGCTGCCCAGACCTGTCAGCGGAAACGACACCTTGAAGCCGCTCAGTTGGCGTCCTTCGGCATCGAAAAGCTGCACATCGCTCTCGCGGCGGCGTGCCACGAAGTATGCCGCGCAGGATATTACACCGGACAGAAAGAACAATATGCCGATGACGATGGTGAGCCATGTGACGGTCTGTTCTCTGTATTTTATCAGCAGTACGCCCATTATTATTGCGCTGACGGCGCGTGCCAGCGAGCTTTGTATTATCTGCATGGTTTTAATTTTTTATGGTTTCTTTGTCGTGTCGTATTTTTTAATCCGGTTATTACGTGCGCATGGCCTTTCTGTATGTGTGCCGAGGCGCATCCTATATTATGCAAATATAGGAAAAGTTAGGCACACTGCAAGTGCCGGAGAGTGCTTTTTTATTTTGTAGTGTCGTATGGTTGGAGTATCTTTGCATAAGATATGATGCGGTTCGGCAATGCCAAATCCGGAAAAACTTTGTTTCTCCGTTTTGTCGTTGCTCTCACCTTTCACTATCTTTGCATAAGATACTCTGCACTCGGGAAATTGAAAGTAAACTTTCTTTCCACTCGTTTGCGCTATCTTGAAACTCAAAACGATATAAGGATAATAATTATGACAAGACTTTATTTGGTACGTCACGGAGAGACATTTGACAATGTTAATAAGATATTGCAGGGTCAGACACCCGGCGAACTGACACCTGAAGGCATAAGACAGGCCGAAGCCGTGAGAGACAGAATGGCAGGAGAGAAAATCGACGCGTTTGTCTCGAGCGACTTGAAGCGTTCTTACGACACGTGCAGAATAATAGCCGGACCTCACGGAATGGATGTTGTCACCACTCCGTTGCTTCGCGAACGCGACTGGGGAGGGTTCACAGGAAAGTATATTCCCGACCTGAAGGACCAGAAATGGCCCGACGATGTGGAGTCGATTGACGCTCTTCGTGAGCGCGCGGGACGTTTTCTCGACTTCATACGCAAGTCGTATCCGGGCAAGACAGTGCTGGCTGTGGGACATGGCATTGTGAATAAGGCGGTGCAGAGTGTTTATTGGGGAAAACCGATGAACGAGATAGAGCGTATGACAAATGCAGAGGTGCGGACTCTTGATTTATAGATCCGCACCTCTGCTGCTTGTCTGTCCTTAATCAATCAATGTTTATCATTTAATAATGGAAGAGACAGATACCGTTGAATTTGAATTTTAAATTATGTTGACTTACACTTACGCTTGTTTGGAAGGAGTTGTCAGCTTAGCGGCGTCCGCCGAATTTGCCACCGCCACGACTTGGTGATGCCGTACTCCTGTTCGTTCTTGGCGAGCTCTTCGGAGCTGAGAACGACGAGCGGTTGCTGCTGCGCGATACCCGCGTGCTGCTTTTCGCACGGTTGCCTCCGAACGATCTGGTGGTGTTGCCGGTGCTTCTTGGCGACTTGTTGCGTATGTTGTTTATCAGGTCGCGGTTGTTGCTTGCCGATCCTCCGAGACGTCCGCTTCTTGAGAACGACGACTTGTTCTTTACCGTTCTGTCGGTAGATAGGTTGCCGTTTCTCGGTGTGAACGTGTTGCGCGGTTTCTGTTCGGCCTTCTTTACGGTTCCTCCGCGCATACCTCCGAAGCTGGAAGCATTGATAGATGGTACGTCCTTCTTGTTGGTTATGCCTGAAGACCGTTTGCCGAAGCTGCCTCCGTTGTTGTTGGGACGGCTTGTAACGAGAGGCTTGTTGCCGTTCTTTCTGTTGCCGAATATGCCTGTGTGACCTTTGCCATAGTCGCCGCGTTTGAATCCGTCGCGCATTCCGAAGTGGGTTACACCCGGTTTCGGTCTGAAGTCATGGCGCTTATACCATGAGTGTCCGCCGTTGTGTCTCCAGCTGTGACCACCTTTATATACAACCACGAAGTGCGGACAACCGAAGTAGAAATAGTCTCTGCGCGGATAGCGTGCGTATATTCTGAACCGCCAGTAGCCTGCGCTCCAGTAGAGCGGACGGTAGAAATAGAGTGCTGAGCAGAACGTGTTGTACTGCCAGTCGAGCAGTATGTAGCTCATGTCCAGAGTGCGCTGCCGCCAGTAGATACCGAATAGGTCGTCCTGTGTGCGTATGCTCATAAGATAGTCGAGGTTTATCTCGTATGCAGCTTCATACTGCTCTTCGCTCAGATTAAGTTCATACGCCATCTTGTCTGTGAGGAAAAGCGCCTGTTCGCGTGCCTGTTCATAGCTCATCGCGTTTGCCGATATCGCCGTAACGAACAGAATAATAAGGGCAGATATAAACTTTTTCATAATCGTATATTTAGATGTTATACATTCTTTATCTTTTCTCTGATGCAAAGATACAATGAGTTTTTCCGCCGGAAGAGGGAAATTTCCTATATTATCGGGGGATTTCCCTATAATGTAATATGGGTTTGTCTATTGCCGAGAAAATGTCGTGATGAGCAGACTTTGAGCCATTTTTTGCACAATGTAGCGTAAAATACGTGTTTATCGGACGAGTGATGTAATTTTGTAGGATATTTTACGTTAATATAGATATGAGATATGTATATGTGATAGGGCTGTTGCTTTCGGCAGGACTTACGGCCCGTGCGCAGGCGTGGACCGATTTTGACAATCCGGGAAAACTCAAACCTTTTCACGGAATGAGATACATGGTTGAGACGCAAGGCTCGTTCTCCAACAACAAGACACCGTTGTGGCTCAACGCCAACAAGTACGGACTGAGCTCGTTGGAGAGCAACAACGGATATGTGAGAGGCATGGTGGCGCGCGATCTGGCGCAGGATTCCATAAGACGGTGGGGCATAGGCTACGGCGTTGACGTTGCGGTGCCGGTGAACTATACGAGCAGCGTGGTGGTGCAGCAGGCCTATGCCGAACTGAGATGGCTCTACGGAGTGCTCACCGTGGGCAGCAAGCAGCAGCCCATGGAACTGAAGAACAACGCGCTGAGCAGCGGATCGCAGACTCTCGGCATCAATGCGAGGCCTGTGCCACAGGTGCGTCTGGCGCTGCCCGACTATTGGGTGCTGCCTTTCTCGCACGGATGGCTGAGGGTGAAGGGACACATAGCTTACGGCAAGATGACCGATGACAACTGGCAGCACAAGGTGACCGACTGCAAGTCGAAGTATGCCGACGACGTGCTCTACCACAGCAAGGCGGGCTATATAAAGATAGGCAATGAGGACAGATTCATGCCCTGGTCGCTCGAACTGGGATTGGAGATGGCCGCCACGTTCGGAGGAACGGCATACCGCCCGCAGAGCGACGGCACGATGCTGGCCCTGAAAGGCGAGGGCGGACTGAAAGGCATGTGGCACGCATTCATTCCCGGAGGCGCGGACGCGGGCGAGACGCTCTACAAGAACATCGCCGGCAACCAGGTGGGATCGTGGCTCATGCGTGTGAACTACGACGGCGACCGCTGGCGTCTGGGCATTTATGCCGACAAGTATTTCGAGGACCACTCGGCAATGTTCCTGCTCGACTACGACGGTTACGGCCAGGGCGATGAGTGGCAGAAGAAGAAAAAGAGCAAGTTCATACTCTACGACCTCAAGGATATGATGCTCGGCGCTGAGGTGAACCTGAAATACGGCACGTGGCTCCGCGACATAGTGTTCGAATATATATACACGAAGTATCAGAGCGGACCGGTGTATCACGACCACACACAGGACATATCCGACCACATCGGCGGCATAGACAATTATTATAATCATTATGTATATACCGGCTGGCAGCACTGGGGACAGGTGATAGGCAACCCGCTCTACCGCTCGCCGATATACAACGACGACGGCACAATATCGGTAAAGGATTCGCGCTTCATGGCTTTCCATCTCGGCATAGACGGCCGCCCTACGGAGAATCTGTCATACCGGTTGCTCGGCACGTGGCAGGAGGGTCTGGGAACGTATGCCATGCCATACACAAAGAAGCAGCATAACGTGAGCTTCATGGCTGAGGCCACATACAGTTTCAGACACAACTGGAAGGTGACGGGTGCCTATGCGATGGACTTTGGTCATATTCTCGGCAACAACGCCGGTTTCCAGCTCACAATATCCAAGAGCGGATGGTTCTGAAAAACGTACGGTAGGACATCGGGTGAAACGTGAATTTAAAGACAACAGACAATGGAAATGATGAAGAAAAACATATACGTAATAATGACGGCGTGGCTGGTCATGAGTGTATTTGTATCGTGCGACATAGAGACATCGGACAATGGCAAGCTCGACGGATACTGGCATCTCGACAGGGTCGATACGCTCTCGACCGGCGGAAGGACCGACTTGTCCAACAAATACATATTCTGGGCGGTGCAGAAAGACTTGCTCAACACCATTGACAGACACGACGGTGCGGGCGATTTTCTTTTCCGTTTTGAGCACAAGGGCACTACGCTGCGCCTGTATGAACCGCACGTGAACGACAGAATGAACGGAGACCCGGCTGTGGAGGACGCAGGAGTGCTGAGTCCGTTCGGCGTGAACGCGCTCGACGAGACATTCAATGTGAACAAACTGACGGGTTCGAAGATGGTGCTGTCGACAGATGAACTGAAACTGAGTTTCACAAAACTGTGATGCACTAATATTAACGGTGCAGCAGCGAATACTTCATTCCGCCCATAGCGGAGTGGCCGACAGTGGAACAGAGTAGGGCAGGGCGTGCCCGGTTTGTTACGTTCCGGATGTGCGTGTGATGTTTTGCCGTACATCCGGAACGTTTTATATCATGCATATCGATGCTTTCAGAAACGATATTTATGTGTGTATGAAAGTAAATTTAAAGAAAACTAAGACGTTGCACTTACAGATTTTCTTGACTTTATTTTGACAAATGAAATTCGTGAAAGAGGTGTAAAGAAATGTTAAATCATACACTACAAAGTCCATTTCAGTCTGTACCACATTACCATATACCCTGTAGTGCAGTGCGGAATAATGCACATGACATTCCGATTATGCCCGTTTTAGCCTGTGGTTTCGCCCGTTTCAGGGTGAGATATTGCGCATTTCAGGCCCTGAAACGGGCAATATCACATGCCGAAATGGTGCTTATTGCAGGACAGAAAAATGATGCTTAAATATAAGCTGTTGGTATTCAATAACTTGCGCAACGCTCTTATTTTTTGAGTATTTGCGTCCGAAGGAAAGTCAGACCGCAAATACGCGCTGTTTTTTTGGGGTAGAACAGAAAACTGAGACGGAAAAATCAAAATCCGATTATAAATTGAAAGTTGTCCATTTTGTTTCATCCGAGAAGAAAGAAACTGTACCGGTTCGGGATTGATGGCGCAGTCTTTTTCCTGAAACCAATCTCTACCGAATATCGTCCGACACCATATTATGACGTGATAAAGTCCGTATCATGATACGAAAAAGCCTTTCCTGCATGAGCAGGAAAGGCATATGGGAGGATTATTCTTTCTAATGTGATGATTATCGCTGTGTTGCGTGAAGTGTGAGAGACTCGCGTATTTGTACGCACATTTGTTTTCGTTGCAGATAATAGCTTTATTCTGAGGTCGTAATGCATAAGTATGCGTCATGCTTTGGCGGTTTATGCATAATTATACATCATGCAAGACTGCCGGACGTTTGGTTGCCGTGTCCTTGTGGGTATGGCCGGAACGTCATTTACTGATGTAGTCGGCCTCATGCTGCATACCGCGTTCTTTTCTTCTTACAAATACGTCTGTAACAAGTTGGAAGGCAGTGTAGACGATGATGTCTATCAGTACGACCAAGTCGCTCCGCAATTCCGGGCGCATGGCAGTGTTGATTACTACGAACGCTACGGCCAGAAGCAGTATGGTCACAAGAGCCTGATGTTGCGACATTCCGGCGCGCATCAGTTTGTGGTGTATGTGGTTCTTGTCAGCCTTGAATATGGGATAATGGTTTCTCAGACGTGTGATTATCACTCTCACGACGTCGAAGCACGGCACTATGAGCAGCGTGTAGGTTATCAGCAGACTGTTGTTGCGGTAGGGCATGACGTTGGGATTGTGCATGGCAAACTTGATAAGCAGGAATCCGAGAATGAAACCCAACGTCAGACTGCCCGAGTCGCCCATGAAAATCTTGTGCCCCTTCTCAGCCTTTCCCCAGATGTTGAAGTACAGGTAAGCCGTGAGCACACCCATGAGGCCGGCTATGAGAATGGCGTATGTGTAGATGCCCTCGTGCATGAAGCACAGCAGGAAGCCCGCGAGCGAGAGTAGGGCGAGTCCGCCTGCGAGCCCGTCGATGCCGTCTATCAGGTTCATGGCGTTGTCGATGAACACGAGCACGAACACCGTTAGCGGCGCGCCTATCCAGAACGGCACGTCATATATGCCGAACATGCCGTAGAAATTGTTTATGTACAGGCCGGAGATGGGCAGCAGCGCGGCGGCTATTATCTGCACCGAGAATTTGGTCCGCGGCCTTACTCCCACAATGTCGTCCACTATCCCGATGATGTATATCAGCGAAAGACTGATGAGAAACATCACCGACCATGTGCCTACCGTGAGCTGTTGGCGTCCTGTGAGGTGGTCGAGGATTGATATTCCGAAGATGAACGCTATCAGAGTGCACGGCAGAAAGCATATTCCGCCAAGCCGTGGTATCACGTTTTGATGTATTTTCCTGGCGTTGGGAATGTCGTATAGCTTCTTCCTTATGCAGAAGTTTATTATGTACGGAATTATGATGAATCCGCACACGGTGCTTATGATGAAAGCAGACAATACCAGAATGATATAGTTCTCCATAATAATGTCAGTTTATAATATTAACTGACAAATAGGCGTATTATTGTATGATATGTTTTATATATGTCGCAACAAATGTCAAAAAGACGTTTTATTTGGACATAAATATCTATGTCGGCCATGCTGTATGTGTACATATAATATTAAATGTAAGTTGTCGATTGAAGCTAAGGCAGTTTTGTTGATTTTTATTGCGGTTGTAACGGAAAAATCGTTACCTTTGCCACAATTTATAAAAGCAATAGATATTAGTTATGAGAATATTGGTTACCGGTGCAGCCGGATTCATTGGCTCGAAGTTATTATATGAGCTGGCAAGACGTGGCGATTTTGTTGTCGGGATAGATAATATAAATGATTATTACGATGTAAGACTAAAATATGGACGCCTCTCAGAATGTGGATTCATTAAACCGGAATCAATCGCTGATAAGACTGAAGTAAAGAATAGCGAATTTGATAATTGCGTATTCATCAGAATGTCAATTGATGACAAGGATGAATTGGACAGAATATTTTCCAAATATCATTTTGATAAGGTTATGAATCTTGCCGCGCAGGCTGGAGTACGTTATTCCATAACCAATCCTTATTCTTATCTGCAAAGTAATATGGCCGGCTTTCTAAATGTGTTGGAAGCGTGTCGCAACTACAATGTACGCCATCTCATATTCGCTTCGTCCAGCTCCATATACGGTCTTAACAAGGAAACTCCATATAAGGAAGACGACAAGGTGGACACTCCGGTGAGCCTGTATGCGGCGACAAAGAAGGCGGATGAGCTGATGGCGCATTGTTACAGCAAGCTGTATGGATTTACAACCACAGGATTGCGCTATTTCACTGTCTATGGTCCTTGGGGACGTCCGGACATGTCGCCATCATTGTTTGCCGGTGCCATATTGAAGGGAGAGCCGATAAAGGTGTTCAACAATGGCGACATGATGCGTGATTTTACCTATATTGACGACATTGTTGAAGGGACAATCTCTGTAATAGATACTCCGGAAGAAAGCATAAAACGTGATAACGATGTACCGTATCGCATTTACAATATAGGTTGTTCTCATCCTGTCAAGCTCATGGATTTTATAAGTGAGATAGAGAATGCGCTTGGCAAAGAGGCCCGGAAAATATATCTTCCGATGCAGCCAGGTGATGTTTACAGCACAAATGCAGATACTTCACGACTGGAAAATGAGATTGGTTACAGACCGCATGTATCCTTGCATGAAGGTATGGCACAGTTTATAAAATGGTTTGTATCCGAGAAAAATCCTTTATTATAAGATTCCGATGATATTATTCAGGCAATCATTATGTAAAAGGCGTGCAATTGTAAATATTATTGCGCGCCTTTTGTTTTTTTGTCCACTACATAATGTCTTATTTTGCTGCCATAGATGAATTTCACAATGCGCAGTGGCATGAGTCTGAATATTAGTCGCCCTATTGGAAAAATGTATTTGAATGTAAATAAGCCGTAAACCCTTCTGACACCGTTCATATATATATGGAACTCATTCCATGCCTTTGCCCGGCTGCGGCGTTTGAACATTTCATCGTCACGGCGGAAATACAATGTTATGTCGTCAATATTTCCTATCTTGTATCCTGCACATATAGCGTCGAACCATAGAGCAATGTCCTGGCTCGTGCGATAGCGCTCGTCATATTTAAGTCCGTTTCTGAATATCTCGCTGCGCATCATTACCGTGGGGTGGGCGAGAGGGCTGGCCTTGTATATGGTGTGCATCACTTCCTCGTTGTTTCTCGGATAGTGTCGTACGTTTAGTTTCGGATTGCTGCTGTTAAACTCCTGCATGGCTCCGCCTACTATTGCCACGTCCGGATGAGTTTCAAGATATTTTGTCTGACGTTCGAAACGCTTCGGGTCGGATATGTCATCGCTGTCCATACGGGCGATGAAGTCGGACGACGCGATTTGCAGACCTATGTTGAGAGATTTTGTAAGTCCAAGATTTTTTACATTTTTATGTATTATCAGTTTATTGCCGATAAGTTCTTTCCATCGGTTTATTGTATGTTCAAGTTCGTCTGGCAGTGGCCCGTCTTCAATTAATATTATTTCTGTAGGTTGTAATGTTTGGTCGGTCCATATACTGTTTATCGATTTGTCAAGATATTCCGGACGTTCGTTTTTATAAACCGACATTAGAACGGATATGCTCATATTGAATGCTTCTTGATATAATGTTGTTTTTATTTATTCATAAAACCGTCTATGATTCCTCTAAAAATTTGTTTGGCATACATTATTCTTGGTTTTACGAACAATGGAAAATATAATGCTTTTATAGAGTATTTGAGCAGATGTCTTAATTTCCACCATTTAGGAACATATTTCCTTTTGGAAAGCCAAATATAATTTCTAAATTGGTAATAAATACGAAATTCTGATGATATTGAAATGTTCTTGTTTCCTATTTTTCTTGATTCCTTGCCTAACATGTGTCGGATCTTTGCATTCTCCGCTATAAAGAAATTGAATCCTTTAGTTGCAGCTCTCCAGCACCATTCGTTATCCACACCATCAATGAAAAGTCTTTCATCGAACAGCCCCGTCTTTTCGAAGTTCTCGGTTTCAATTAGTGATATGGACGAACGGATGTAGCTACATCTTGTTGCGGTTGTGAAGGAACATCCATTCTTTTTTATTGTTATCTTGTCGTATTCTTTAGATTTCGAGGGATAAGGCATGCCTGTTTTCTGGTTTATGGCTCTTGTTCCTACACCTCCGATCTTTATGCTTTCGGATTTTAAAAATGTGTATGTGTCAAGTAACTTTCCAACAGTATCAACCTCCGCGATGCTGTCCTGATCGCTGAACACTACGAAGTCGCAATGGTCTTCAAGAAGATATCGAATACCAGTGTTTTGCGCAGCAGCAATACCTGTGTTGTTATATAATGGTATATATTTTATTTTGTTGTTCTTCGGAATTTTGTCTTCAAACGATTCACGGGAGTTGTCTATCAGATAAACATTATCTACCTGAGGTAATAAAATATTCAGAGAGTGGAATGTTTGCTCTATGTCTGGATTATATAATACTATGATAGCTCCGATCGTCATTTTATATAACTTTTATAAAACCTTTGACTAATAATAGAAAGTAAATGAAGTAGCATGGAGACTTTATACCTGTTGCTATTTTCCAATGCAAAGGTACATATTTCCTATGTAAAAGCCAAAGATAGTTGTTTAATTGGTGGAAATAAATGAACTGTCTGACTTGATGATTCTAATAGAATTTAATATGTGTTTAACAGTACTGCTAATTTAAAAAATAATAATGTTTTCTTTTTCTCGCAGTTGTATCTATTGTCAAATAATAATTTGAATCTTTTCTTTAAATTTGTTTTGCCAGATACGAATAATGATAATATATCGTAGTTCTGCTCATTGAGCATTGTACCAAAACCATTAAGAATATCTTTTGCTCTGTTTGAGCGCATATGTTCTTTTTTTATTATTACACGTTTTATGCGTTGTTTCCATTCGTAGCTTTCGCTATGTCCTAAACCAATGGTATTTGTTTCGTGTTGACGGTACAGTATATGTGATTTTTTATCGAAATAGATATATGCATTTATAGCCTGTGCAATACAATATATCCATACATCGTGCATAGTATTGCATTGTGGTTTGTAACTGTTTATAATATCTCGTAATTGTTTGTTTATAACTATGGTGCATCCACTCACATAGAGATAGATAAGCGATTCTCCAAATGTGAGATATGGATTTATTTTGGGTGTGAATATTTCGTTTAGATCTTTGTCGACCAATGTGGTCTGACAGAAATAAAAGGCTGGACGGTCTATTGAGCTTAAGGCTGTTGTAGCTGCAGAAAGCTTGTCTTCAAGCCATACGTCATCTTGATCAGAAAAAGCATAAAAATCGGCTTCTGGTGAATCCTGAAGTAATTTTAGAAAACTTCTTGCTGGTTTCAGATTTTCTCCTTGATACCATGACAGTTGTCCGTTTTCTGCATATTCTTCCAATATGTTTTTGGTGTTGTCAGAAGAACCGTCATCTCTCACAAGAAGTTTTATGTTTACATCTTTTTGGGCAATTATAGATGAAATTTGTTGTCTTAGATATTTTTCTCCATTATATGTAGACATTAAAACCGATACAGATGGTTTCATTATATCTTTTTCCATATTTTCTTGTGATGTTTGTAATTAGATGGTCGGTAATTAAATCGATCATTCTTTATATTTAATTTTTATATATGTTTATCTTTATTTTTTGTTGTAGTGTGAAATACATGACAAATAAATATTGGAATAGAATAGATAAACTTATAAGCAGATTTTCTTGAAAGAATTGCAATATTAATATTTCTACAATGTACGCATATAAGCATCTGCTGATAAAACCTCCGTTCATGCATTGGCGGTAAAGCCAACCTGTGAATATTCCATATACTGATGCAAAAAATGCAATCCCTTTATATCCGAAATCCCTGAAAAAAGGTTGGAATATTGTAAATACATTCGTTGGTAAAGGAACAAAGACAAATTCTTGCAGTTTTTTTTCTACATAGAAATGTCCGATTCCCAACTTATTAAGAACAGCATAAAAGAATGCAAAACTGTGGGTTCCGAACTGATCTGTAAGGTTCTGCTGTACTTTTTCGAATGCAACAGCTGGTGATAGTATATAAATGGCAAAGAAATCCATGAATGTAACATTATTCATTTCGCCTTCTGCAGCTCTTAACATGTTTATATAATAGAAAAGACATACGATTACTATTGCGGCAATAGCAATAGATCTTATTTTTATTTTTCCTTTTTCGTATAACACAAATAATGTGACAAAAAACAGAAAGAACAAAAAGCCTTTCTCCATAATTGCAACAGCACACATGATGTTTGCCATTATAATTACTATGAACTGCCATCTTTTTATATCCGGATATTTCCATATTGCAATTATATACAATGCCTGATTGACAGTATTGATATATTTCAGTAACTCATTTCCTTCGTTTTGTCCACTTGTTGCGAAAACGCGTATATTATTAAATAGATTGTCTGTTCCGAACATCATAACAACCTTAAAAACCTGATACACATAAACAGGTGTGCATATTATTGCTATGAATAGAAACAAATTGAAAAATGTATTGTTTATTGTTATTTTATTGTCACGCAGTACATTCTTATTGTTTTCCGGAAAGGCATAATATGTCAGTATTCCAGAAAGACTCATTATTGGAACCCATATGCCAACACATGTGTAAAATTGTGGTCCAAGAGGATAAAGCAGTCCTTGTTCATTCTGAGACATCAGGATAATTGCAAGCCATATACCTGCTGTAATCATCCATGGTGAGAAGGCATCTCCTATTTTGAATAAACAAAATATGACAATATGGAATATCAATATAAGTATAATTAATTCTGCCATTCTTTTTTATTCATTCCAGATTTTGTTATCTGTATTTGATAATATTTTGGTGAATTGTATTTTGTTTATAATTGCTCCTGGTATATTGACAAGACATAATGCGAAAATTATACCGGTTATACCAAGTCTGTCACTAATGAACAGTGCAGTTGGAATATAGAGAATTGCTGCCAGCACCGTGAAATAAAGCTGTAGTTTCAGTGCTCCCATACCATTAAGAAAGTATGAATAACTAAGGCTGTAAATGATAGTGAATACATATAAAGCCATACCTATGGATAATTCCAACGGAATGTGCACTTTTGAGCCGACCCATATTTTGTAGGCGAATCCTGAACATAATATCATGCAAGTAAGTATTGCAATTATTGCATATATTATTTTGTTCATATTGCGTCTGGATTTTTTTATCCATTCGAAATCTTTTCTGGTGAATGCATCTGTTGTCGCACTCCAGTAAGGTACGGCTACTATGGAAAACAACATGACAACAATGCTGAAATATCTGTATGCAACCTGATATGGTGTTACCATTTCAGGAGTGAACATACGGGATATTATGACGTTCGATGATGCAAACAGAATAATTCCGGATATTTGTAGTATAAAGAACTTGACACCTGTATTGAAGAGTGATTTTACAGCATCCTTATTAAAATAAGAGAATGATGGACGCAACCATTTGTATTTTACGTTGAATGTGATGGTATATGCTGTCAGATATACAATTGTTGAAGAAGCTGTGTAAACAAATGCAACGGCAGTAAGCGAGTGTATATCAAGAAGGTGTAATATATAAACTCCCACAAGAGAAAGGGTTTGTCCGCCAACAACAAGTGCGTTGTTTATGGCCGGCAATTGCATGCCGAGGTACACATTCCCTGTAAATTTAAATATGAAAGTTGTGCTGACAAACAATATTGCAACAATTAGTGCTTCGTTCAGATTTGCCACCATATTGTTGTCAACATTCAGTATGTTGTAAAAATCGAATATTCTGATGGCTGACATAAGCAGAAGTGATGTCGGAACCATAATGAATATAAGCATGAAAAATGTTGACGAAACACTTTCACGGGCTTTTTCTTTCTCATCTGATGCAAGTTGCGCTGCCAGTTTGTTTCTCAATCCGTTTCCAAGTCCGATGTCCAACGAGTCCATCCATATAAGTATTGAACTTATTGTCATCCATATTCCGTTTTCGTAATTACCAAGACACAACAATGTTATAGGTACAATCAGCAATTGTACAACACCAGACCATCCTTTGATTAGGAATGAAAAGTATATATTCTTTTTTAACAGAGAAGATCTTGCGTCCTTACTCATTATTTTCTTTTATGCTGTCTGAAAAATATTTCCGTCTGTATAAAATGAACAGTGTTGTCCCTATAATAGAATAGAATAACCATATTGCAATGTTCTGTATCCACTTCGGGTTGCTGGGATTAAGAGGAACAGTATTGTTTACTATTTTCATAAACAGCGGTCTCGTTCTCTGTATCTGCATTTCGGCCACTTTGCATCTGCTTGCCGCTTCCTGATAAACAGCCATTGTTCTGTAAACCTCTGCTTGTAGTTGTTCGCTGTTTATTTTTGTACTTGGTTGTGTAAGATTTGCATTTGAGTCTATGAAGTCTGCATATCTGCGTGATGCCTCTTTATATTCTTTCCCTGTTCTGTTTCTCAGTTCTTTCCAGTTGTTATAGTTTGTGACAGCTTTTTGTATCATATATTTTTCCATAACTTTCTGGATGCGTACTGTTATGGAATCAACCATGAGAGATGCTATATAGGGATTCTGGTCCGAAACTTGAATTGTTATCATTCCGTTTCTTGTGTTGACTTCATACTTTATACAACGCTCCATAATGTCGTCAATGCCGTCAGCTCTAGTCAGTCTATCCCACCATGCTGATTGGTGATGTTGTCGCAAGTAAGCGTCATATGGCATGGTCCGTGCCTTTTCTGCCGGTTTTACGCTTATATTTTTCAGTGATTCATAAAAAGTTGCAGATTCGAGAATATCCTCGTATATCAGAGGTTCGGTGAGTACGTTGCTTTTTGAAGAAGTAAGAGCAGAACTGATATTTGATATGAGACTGCCTTTTTCAAGAGGATTCTTGTCGTTTGAGTCTATGGATATCTTTGTTCGTGAAGTGTAGGTCACAGGGATTGATAGTGATATCAGGCATGCGGAAAATATCGCGATAACACTTGTTGTGATATACAACTTTATGTGTTTCGCACATTCCTTGCCTGCACTCCATGAATTGTCACATCCCATTACTCAAACTTTATTATTTCTTTTCTGTTTTTATAAGCAAGTATGCATGTTCTCAACATGCCGCCGATAAACAGCCATACAGCCAGAATAAACACTTTGGGGGTATTACTGTGTTTCAATGGAACGGTTGCCGGTTGTATTACGGTAAAGGCCGGTGTTTTCTCCTGCACTTTCGATTTAGCCATCTGCAACTGTTGTGCCACTTGAGTATAAATGTTGTATTTCAGCTGCATGTCATTTTCCAGATCTTCCTGTTTTGATCTAACTGTCTCAAGTATTATTTCCGTATTGGCATCGCTGAATGTGGCATATTTCTGTCTTGCCTTTACGTAATCGTTTTTGGATTCCTCAAAGAGTTTCTCCATGAACTCCAGATCTGTTCGTGCTTTGTTTGTACGATATTGGGTTATGAAATACTGAAGTGTATTTTTTACGGAGTCAGCCATTGTCGCTGCGATGAGTGGATCCTGATCGGTTACGGTTATTGTTATGACATTTGTCTTCTGATCAACGCCACACAACACATTTTTTTGTATGCTTTTCATTATTCTGGCCTGTTCTTCTGTCAGGTAGAAAGGATTGATACCGGTCCCACCACCATATGAAGGCTTTTGTGGAAGTATGGCTTTCAGCAGTTTGTTAAGCCCTATCATTGGGTATGACCACCATGTTATCTTCTGATCATTGGTCAGATAATCATAATACGTGCTGCTTATCTTTCCGTCCTGCGATTTCACTTTTATATCGAAAAGACTGGTGATAAATGTCGTTGAACCCATGAGGTCCGGATATATTTCCGGATATATGGCGTCTCCGGTGGGATTGGCGTCGTTATAAAGTCCTACCATGGAAGCCAGCGAAGACATGCTGGAGAACAGACTGTTGCTCGATGTTTCCGGTGCGAGCATTACCTGTGATGTGTATTTTTTAGGTATGCTGAATGCAACGATCACACCGAATACGCCCGCAACTGTGAGGTAAACAGACATTTTGCGTTTGTCTTTCTTTATAGCCTCATACAGTTTCAGTATGTTTATATTGATTTTTCTTTTTTGTTCCATTTCTTTTATTTCAACAGATTCACCATTGTCGCAATCATCGTTGCAATCGAAGCTGTGGAGCTTCCTATAGCAAGCCATTGTGCGAGCGATTTGCCGTCGCTCTTAGGCTTGCTCGGAACCACAATCTCGCAGCCCGGGCGCACCTTCGTGCCGTGGCCCACCTTGGCCACCGTTCCGTTCATATATATGATGTAGGTCTGGCTCTTCTTTGCGCGGTTGCCCCATCCGCCGGCCTGGTCGATGTAGTAAGAAACCTTCTTGCCTTTCTCATAAGACACGGTGTTCGGGAAGAGAACGTCGCCGCTTATCTTCACTGTTCCGTTGTATTCCGGTATGATGATGCGGTCGCCTTCGCGCAGTACGAGGTCGGCGTCGCCACCCGGCTCCTTCAGAGCCTTGTCAAGTTCGATACCAACGGGATAGGTTGTGCCGATGTCGAGCTTCTTCACGTCGATGGTGTCACCGCTCTGTGCCTTTGCCAGTTTGAGCAGAGTCTCGTCTCTCATTTGTTCCTCCGGAGTGCGTCTGCGTTCTATACGTGCACCTTCGGCGTAGGCGCGGTCGTTCAGTCCGCCGGCTTTTCTGATGATGTCAGACAGACGTTCGTTCTTCGACGATAGGGTATAGGTGCCGGCGAACATCACGTTGCCTTCCACCTCGACGTTCTGCTGTTCGTTGTATCCTGGGCTCTTGCGCACGTAAACCTCGTCGAACGGCATGAGCGTGAAGCCCGGCTGGCCGTCGATTACGAATCCGTCTTTCAGTGCCAGAGTGAATGTCTGCGATATTACGCTGTCCGGTCGCAGGGCCTTGGGGTTGTTTATGCGTCGTGCCACATCCACTTTCACTGTCGATGCAGCATCCTTCAGACCGCCGGCCTGCAATACGAAGTCTTCTATCGTCTCGTTGTCGGCATACTGGTAGATGCCCGGATAATTCACTTCGCCGTGTATGGTTATTGTGCGTTGTATCTGTCTTTCGGATTTCGTAGGTATGAAGAGCACGTCGTTCTCCTTGAGCGGTATGTCTGGCGATGTGCCTTTCATTATGCCGTCCACGTCGATGCTCAGCACCTCCAGAGTGCGGTCTTCCTTCATACGATGCATCACGGCGCGCGCTGTGAATGCGTCTTCCTTCAGTCCTTCGGCGTGCTCGATGAGTGCTCTGACGCTTGTTATGTCGCCGCCTACCTGATACATACCCGGACGGAACACTGCACCTTTCACCTCAACCATATTTGAGAAGCGGTTGAGTATGGAGTCCACGCTCACGGAGTCGCCGTCGGCTACGTGGAATGTGTTCATATCGAACTCGGTCACGTTATACACCGAATATTCGCGTCCGGTCTTACGCACCAACCGCACAGCCTTGCGGTAGGCGTCGCCTGTGAATCCTCCCGCATACTTGAGCAGTGTGCCGACGCTCTCGTTCTTCTTCATCTCATAGAACATCGGGCGTTTCACCTTTCCGGTGATGTTCACCAGACAGTCGTATGGTTCTACTGTTATCACGTCGCCGTCGGCGAGTCTTACGTTACCTTTAAGTTTTCCGTTGAGAATGTAGTCGTATATATCTACGGTGCTGACAAGCTTGTTGTTGCGGTAAACCTTGATGTTACGCAGCGTACCTATATCGTTTGTTCCGCCAGCCATGTAGAGTGCGTGGAACACAGATGCGAAAGCAGACAGCGTATATGTGCCCGGGAGAGCCACCTCACCCATGACGTTGACTGTAATGGTGCGTGTCTGACCGAGCGTCAGTCTCACCTTACTGCTGCTGTATCGTGCTCCGAGTTGCGACTTTATGCGTGCATTGGCCTGCTGCACGGTGAGTCCGCTCACCTGTATAGGGCCGAATCCCTCGATGGTAACGTCGCCGTCGGGCGACACTGTGGAGTTTATCACTTTCTGCGATGCTCCGTATATGTCTATTATCACGGCGTCGCCAGGTCCGAGAACATAGTTCTGAGGTGTGGCGATGTTCATATTAGGCTCGAACGTGAGGTTCTTGTTGTTGAATATGTCGCGTCCGAACACGCGCTTCTTCATCTTCTCGCGCTCAGCCAGCAGCTGCTTTAGCATGGTAGCCGTGTCGGTGGGCAGAATCATGCCGAGCTCGTTCTGGAACTGCAGGAACGTCGGGTCGGTCTCGTCATACTGCTGTACGGGCGACATCTCGTCGTATATCTTGTAGCTGGAGTAGTCGTTCTGTTGTTTCAGTCCGGTCTTTTCGTTGTCGGTACCGTTCTTAGTCTTGCCGTTGTTGGTGCGCATTCTGTTCTCGGTATCGTTCATGGCTTTGTCGGCCACATAGCCAAGTCCCTGACTGCTTATCTGTTTTTCATATTTGCTTCTTACGCGTCGTATCTGCTGTATATCAACACCGCGTTGTATCAGTTTTGTTACAATCTGCTGCTGGGATGTGCCTTTCTCGTGTTCTTTCACTACGAACTCCATCACCTGGTCGTCGGTCATCGACGACTGTGCCGATGCACATACAGGTATGAGCATTACGAAAAAGACAAATGCGATAAGTTTTTTCATATATAAATGTTAGAATTTTTTTCCTGTAACGATGCATATCACGGTCTTTGCCGCAATCTTGAAGTCGAGCCATAGCGAGCGGCGACGATAGTAGTCTATGTCCATGTGCAGACGGCGTATCATCTTCTCCATCGTGTCGGTGTAGCCGTTGTAGAGAGTGGCTTCCGACGTAAGGCCCGGCCTCATGTTGTAGATGATTTTATAACTGTCGTCCACCGCCATTATCTGGTCGATGAAATATTTGCGCTCTGGACGCGGACCTACGAGCGACATGTCGCCGCGCAGCACATTCCATATCTGCGGCAGCTCGTCGAGATGATGTCCGCGGAGAAACTGTTCGAGGGGTGTGGAGTTGGTGTTGTCGCACCGTGCCACAAGCTGGGGGCCGTTTTCCTCTATCACGCTGCTCATTGTCCGGAATTTGAATATCACGAACGGTTTGGCTTTGTATCCTATTCTGATCTGGCGGAAGAATATCGGACCATTCTTCTGACACTTCATCAGAATCATTATAATCAGGAAAACCGGCGACAACACCACCATTCCTATGGCAGAGCACACTATGTCGGTAGCTCTTTTTATGGCGCGTTGTGCCTTGTCCATGCCGTCCTGCGGTGTTTCTTCAATCATTGTCACCAATTTGTTTAAATATTCTGATAATATAACTCAGTTTGTCCGATTTTGTTGCAAAGGTAAGTAATTTTTATCAAGAAATATTACGTGTGACGTGTTAATGACGCAAAAATGAAGAAAAATCATTGCCGTGAACGAAATAATTGTTATCTTTGCAAAGATGGAATTGTGGCTTGATGCCAATGTTTCGCCTGAAGTGAGGCCGTTGCGGCCATAAGCAAAGCCCGGGGCTGACCGGATTTGACAGCGGGTTGAAATGGTATGTAAGCACGCGGAGCTTCGTCTGCCGGCTCCATAATATCAGCAGTCGAAAATTTATCTGGCGAAAACAATTACGCTCTCGCTGCCTAATCGAAGTACAGTAGATTACTGGCTTAATCCAGTCACAAGGTGACAGGACGAGACATCGCCCGGAAGCTCTTGTCCCGAAGCATTCCGAACAGGCGGTGCGGTTAAATCGGGAATAGTCGGCGCGGGCCCCGCCGCGACGGTGAAATTTTAGGGGATAAGGTTGTGGTTGGTGGTCCGGGTCTTGCCGCAGCACGAAAATCGAAGGCCGGAATAAGCGTGTAGAAAGCGTATGGTTTCCCTGTTTGGACGAGGGTTCAACTCCCTCCAGCTCCACTATTCCTAAGACATGATCCTCGGACGCAAGTTCGGGGATTTTTTGTTTATGTGGCGTGAGACTCATACGGAGGAAAGATGAGGGCTATGGAAAATCATTGGGGATATACATACAACATCGCAATTCTGAAAAGAAAGAACCTTTTGCCAGTAACCCCGTGCATATTCGTGGACAATAGAAATTCACGGCATGTTTGTTTTATTCACCAAGTATCTCAGAATATCGGGAAACGTCCCGACTGCGTAAAGCGGTATTAATCGGGACAGAATATTTATATCACTTCATGATAAATCATTACCACCACAACCGATAAATCATCAACGCAGACAAGGTACATATTTTCCTTACCTTTACTGACACTCGATATCTGTGTTTGAATTGGAAAACCGGGCGACATACTTAACGTGAGTTCGACGAATTGTAAGTGTTTGTAAATTTGGTGATTAGCGAAAAT
>USHV01000011.1 GCA_900554695.1 uncultured Prevotella sp.
CAATTTTCGCTAATCACCAAATTTACAAACACTTACAATTCGTCGAACTCACGTTTATTATATATAACATATGCTCTCACAGCCCTGTTTGTTTTCGAATAAAAAGAGATAAGCCCCATACCATATTTCGAAAGAACCAGAAACACATTATGAAAAAGTACATATAGATGACTCAAAAATATGTATCGGGACATTAAACAGCCAATATAAAAACACGATACAGCCCGTTCCGTAACTCGAAACGGGCTGTATCGTAACCGCAAAAAGCGGATATGGATGTAAAAAACATTAATAACGGGCGAATAGCCTCATGAGAAATTCCAGGCAGGAATTGCGTTACTTATATAAGTATTGTATTCAAGCAATAAACCAACACATCATTCTCCTCCGTGCGTCATTCATAAACCTCGTCGATGCCCAAAGTGCTGTTTTCCTCGTCTAACGCACAAGGATCGAAATCGTAAGGCATGTCGAACTTGACGGATGAGTCGTATCCCAAAGTCTTGTCAGCATAGACTTTTTTCATGAAGTACGCCCATATAGGCAATGCCATAGTGGCTCCCTGCCCCATTCTCATAGAGTCGAAGTGCACATCACGGTCCTCTCCTCCTACCCAACAGCCACTTACAAGCTGCGGAGTGAAGCCTACGAACCATGCATCGGAATTACGGTTGGTCGTACCAGTCTTACCTCCGATCTCCCCTGGGATGTTATACTTATATCTCAGTCGTCCGGCCGTACCGCCATCTACGACTCCCTTCAGAAGGACAAGCATCTTATTTGCGCTCTCCTCACTGATAACCTCATTCATTCGAGGTCTGAAATTGGCAATGACATTACCTTCATTATCTTCTATCCTTGTTACAAACAACGGAGCTGTGCGGATGCCATGATTTACGAAAGTGGTATATCCGCTCACCATCTCGGCAACAGAAACCTCACATGGTCCGAGACACAGAGACATGGAAGGATATATATCTGGATTATTGATACCGAAATCGTGCAACAGACTTACGAACTGCTGCGGATTGAGCTTACTCATAAGATAGGCCGATATCCAGTTGTTTGACTGGGCAAGTCCCCACTTCAGCGTGACAAGTTCGCCATAACGCTTGCGGCTCGTGTTGCGCGGAGTCCAAGGCTTGCCGCCCACAATATAGGTCTGCTGTACGTTAGGCGCCTTGTCGCAAGGCGAGAAACCGTTCTCCATTGCCAGTGCATAAAGGAACGGTTTTATGGTAGATCCTATCTGACGTCTTCCGTTCATCACCATGTCATACATGAAATGCGAATAGTCCAGTCCGCCGACATAAGCCTTCACCTCACCAGTCTTCGGGTCCATGCTCATGAATCCGGCCCTGAGGAACGACTTAACATAACGAATGCTGTCAAGCGGCGTCATCACGGTGTCTATATCGCCATGATATGTAAATACAGACATCTCGACCGGCGTATGGAACGCCTTCTTTATTTCCTCGTCAGAAGCTCCAGCTGCCTTCATCTCCCTATATCTCTCACTCTGCCTTACCGAGCGTTCCATTATCTGACTCACCTGCTTGGCTGTCAGCGCATCGGAAAAAGGAGCATTGCGTTTCTTGCGTTTCTCCTTGAAGAACTCAGGCTGCAGATATTTCGCCACATGACCGTAAACCGATTCCTCCGCATAGCGCTGCATCCTTGAGTCAACGGTGGTATAAACCTTCAATCCGTCCGTATTAAGATTATACGGCTTGCCGTCTTTCTTGAAATTCTTGTTACACCAACCATACAACGGATCGCTCACCCACGCAATGGAGTCGAGCACATACTGTCTTAGGTTCCAGTCGGGATAGTTGTCACGCTCCGGACGTTCGGCCGTCATATACATTCTAAGGAACTCGCGGAAGTAAGGCGCGATGCCGTTTTTATGGTCAGTACGGTGGAAATCCAGGTTCAGCGGTTCGTCAGAATACTGATTATATTCGGCTCTCGACAGATAGCCCGCCTTTCTCATCTGATTGAGCACCACGTTGCGGCGCTCCCTGCAACGCTCGGGATATCTGACAGGATTGAACAGCGACGGATTCTTGCACAATCCTATCAATGTAGCAGCCTCTGTCACCGTGAGATCTTTAGGCTCCTTATTAAAATATGTATTAGACGCAGTCTTTATTCCGACAGCATTATGCAGGAAGTCGAAATAATTGAGATAAAGGGCTATTATTTCCTCCTTTGTATAATAGCGCTCCAACTTAACGGCAATAACCCACTCTATCGGTTTCTGCAAAAGTCTTTCCACCGTGCTTCCGGCTGTTTCGGAATAGAGCTGCTTTGCCAACTGCTGAGTGATGGTAGAGCCGCCTCCCGCGCTCTCCTGGCCGAGGAGTCCTCTCTTCACCATCGCACGTCCGAGTGCTATGAAGTCGATTCCGGAATGGTCGTAAAAACGTTCATCCTCCGTGGCTATAAGCGCCTGCACAAGATGCGGGGACAGATTGGAATAAGAAACGCATATACGGTTCTCTCTGTTCAAATTCCATGTACCGATCACTTTGCCGTCAGACGAATAAATCTGCGTGGCAAATCTGCTTATAGGATTCTGCAAGTCCTCGAGCGGAGGCATATATCCTATCCATCCGAACCATATGGCCGTAAACGCCACCGCACCCGTGACAAAACCTAAAACTAATAATCCCCAAAGAAAATGAACAAATATTTTTCTCATGACCGGAAACCGATTTTTCGGCAAAGATAATGTAATTAGAATAAAAAGCAAAACAAATATACCTATATTTTATATAACGCATCACGCGCACAACGGCACGCAGCCATAACGGCGACATGGGGGCAACACGATGAAAAGCCGTGTGTCATCAACCGCGACACCCGGCAATCGCAGTCGTCCGGCATGTCAATATCGTTATGATAGAAGCTCAAGAGAAATTCGCAGCGGATTGGTTTAAATAAAAAATCGCGGCTTCGATGAAGAATAAGTGTTGATTGTTTCTGATGAAACGAAACCAAAGGGGCAGCTTACAGATTGTAACCGGATTTTGATTTTCCCGCTTGAGTTTTCTGTTCTACCCCGAAAAATAAGCGCATATTTGCGGACAGACTCTCACTCGGGCGCAAATACGCGAAAAATAAGAGGTTTTCGCAAGATACTGAATATCAACAGCTTAACTTCAGAGGATGTTATTTCACTTTGCAATATACACCATTTCGGCATGCGAAATGGCCTATATTGGAGTGCGATATGGTGCTTTTCAGCCCCCGAAATGGGCTTAATCAGACTGCGAAACGGGCAATATCAGAACGCCATTCGGTTTATTTCGGACTACGTTATAGGGTATATGCCTAAGTAGTTCGGGCTGAAACAGTCTTTATTACGTTCGATTTAACATCCCTTTACATCTCTTTTGAGAAAATATTTTGTCAAAATTCAGTCAAGAAAAATTGTAAGCATCTCCTTTAAGTTTCCTTGGAAAACACGGATATAAGCAGTGAGAAAAGGCATGGAAAGTATTTATCCGAAGAGTCGGAAGTATGCGCCCATCTTGCAATGATGATTTACCGGTTGTGACACGGTGGATTTATTATTTTGGCAACATTAATGTATTTTTGCGGCAACATCAATTTTTATTATTACGTGACTCCCATGCCGTCCATGTTCATACCGCCCGCGTTAACCATAAGTATCCCGCCATTCCGTCGTTCTTCACAAACAATACCTTCCCCCACAGAACTGTTGATGAACTGCATAAATCTTACGAAAGATTGTATCATTAAATTCGCCGTGATGCGCGGATAAGTTTTTTATTTTTCCGGTTGTTTGTATGGTTAATCCGGATAAAGTATGTTGCAGTCAGCCATACACCAACAGCGGCCGGCCGAACGCCATACATACAGAGCGCAATATGCAAGACACAAAAATGCATCTGCTGAGTCATTAATCCACAACAAAGCCCGTTTAATTGAAAAAATATGATTAATTTAGCGGTCGAAAGCAAAAAATCATATAACATAATGAAACACGATTTCGTAACAATTGCCGACCTGTCAAAAGACAAGATCATGTACATGATAAGGCTGGCACAGGAATTCGAGAAACATCCTAACAGAGAACTGCTGAAGGGAAAGATTGTAGCAACCCTGTTCTTCGAACCGTCAACGCGCACAAGACTCAGCTTCGAGACAGCAGCCAACCGCCTCGGAGCCAAGGTGATAGGCTTCTCAGACGCAAAGGCATCGAGCGTGACAAAAGGCGAGACGCTGAAGGACACCATACTGATGGTGTCCAACTATGCTGATGTCATCGTGATGCGTCACTACATAGAGGGCGCGGCGCAATATGCGAGCGAAATATCACCGGTGCCGATAGTAAATGCCGGAGACGGTGCCCACATGCATCCGTCGCAGTGTCTGCTCGATCTCTATTCGATATACAAGACCCAGGGCACACTCGAGAATCTGAACATATATCTCGTCGGCGACCTGAAGTACGGACGTACGGTGCACTCGCTCATAACAGCCATGCGCCACTTCAATCCGACATTCCACTTCATCGCACCTGAGGAGCTCGCAATGCCTAACGAATATAAGCTGTATTGCAAGCAGCACGGCATCAAGTTTGAGGAGCACACCGAATTCAACGACGAGATAATCGCAAATGCCGACATACTGTATATGACACGAGTGCAGAAGGAACGCTTCTCCGACCTCATGGAATATGAACGGGTGAAGAACGTATACATACTGAAAAACTCGATGCTGAAAAACGCGAAGGAAAACATGAAGATTCTCCATCCGCTGCCAAGAGTGAACGAAATAGCCTACGACGTTGACGCCAATCCGCACGCATACTACATACAGCAGGCCGGCAACGGTCTCTATGCACGCGAGGCAATCTTCAGTCATGTTCTCGACATTAGTATTGACGATGTGATAAACGACAATACTATAATTAAATAGTCATACACGAAACACAACAAAAAACATCAATCAGTAAATCCATGAGTAAGACAGAAAGACTGGTTGCCGCAATTAAAAACGGAACCGTCATAGATCATATTCCGGCAGAAAAGACCTATCAGGTCGCATCACTTCTTGAGCTGCAGAAACTCAATACGCCGGTGACGATAGGCAACAACTATCCGTCAAAGAAATTAGGCAGCAAGGGTATAATAAAGATATCAGACAAATTCTTCACCGACGAAGAGATATCACGCCTGTCGGTCGTAGCACCAAAGGTTGTGCTTAACATCATACGCGACTACGAGGTGGTGGAGAAAAAGACAGTGGAGATACCCGACGAGCTGCGCGGAATCGTGAAATGCAACAACCCGAAATGCATCACCAACAACGAACCGATGGAGACTGTGTTCAACATTGTCGATAAGGAGCAGGGCATACTCAAATGCCACTACTGCGACAAGGAACAGGACATAAACAAGGTGGAACTGGTTTGACTTTCTGCATGAACCAGATTGCCGATAAAAGAAAAAGAATTAACTTTGCAACAAAGATTATTGCGCCTACAAACATATTTCATATAAACAAATACAGAAACCGAAATGAAAAGAGACCAGCAGATCTTCGATCTTATCGAAAAGGAACATCAACGCCAGCTGAAAGGCATTGAACTGATTGCATCAGAGAACTTTGTAAGCGACGAAGTGATGGAAGCCATGGGCTCATGGCTCACCAACAAATACGCAGAGGGATATCCCGGAAAGAGATATTACGGCGGATGCGGAGTCGTAGATGAAGTGGAGACACTCGCCATTGAAAGAGTGAAAAAGCTCTTCGGAGCCGAATATGCCAACGTGCAGCCGCACTCAGGAGCACAAGCCAACGCAGCCGTACTGCTGGCCGTACTGAAACCCGGTGACACATTCCTCGGACTGAACCTCGCACACGGAGGTCATCTTTCACACGGATCATCGGTCAACACATCGGGTATTCTGTATCATGCCGTCGGCTACAACCTCAACAGAGAGACCGGACGCGTTGACTACGACGAGATGGAACAGCTCGCCATAGAGAACAAGCCGAAACTCATCATCGGCGGAGGATCGGCATACAGCCGCGAGTGGGACTACAAACGCATGCGCGAGATTGCCGACAAGGTAGGCGCACTGCTCATGATCGACATGGCTCACCCGGCAGGACTCATTGCAGCCGGACTGCTCGACAACCCTGTGAAGTATGCACACATCGTGACATCGACAACCCACAAGACTCTGCGCGGACCGCGTGGCGGTATCATCCTCATGGGCAAGGACTTCGAGAATCCATGGGGCCTGAAGACCAATAAGGGACAGGTGAAGATGATGAGCCAGCTGCTCAATTCGGCAGTATTCCCGGGAACACAGGGCGGACCGCTCGAGCACGTCATCGCAGCCAAGGCAGTGGCATTCGGCGAGGCTCTGCAACCGGAGTTCAAGGAGTGGGCAAAACAGGTACAGAAAAACGCCAAGGTGCTTGCCGACGAACTCATGAAGCGCGGATTCACCATCGTAAGCGGCGGTACTGACAACCACTCGATGCTCGTAGACCTGCGCTCAAAATATCCTGACCTCACCGGTAAGGTGGCTGAGAACGCTCTCGTAGCAGCCGACATCACCGTGAACAAGAACATGGTGCCGTACGACACACGCAGCGCATTCCAGACATCAGGCATTCGCCTCGGCACACCGGCAATAACCACACGCGGTGCCAAGGAAGACCTCATGGTTGAGATAGCAGCCCTCATAGAGGAAGTGCTCAACGATCCGGAGAACGAGGAAGTGATAACAAGCGTACGCCACAGAGTGAACGAGACGATGAAGAACTATCCTCTCTTCGCTTATTAAGCATAGGCAACAACAGAATAAGTAAACGGGAGGAGCGGTCTGCAAACGACCTTTCTCCCGTTTTCCGATATCACAAAAGACATGACACAACAAATCATCATATATATAATAATAGCCGCGGCTGTATTGAGTGCCGTTAAATGGGTGGCCGACACAATAAGGAATGCAAAAAAAGGCAATGCGGCCTGTGCGGGATGTCCTTTGGCCGAAGCCTGCAATGCTAAAAACAAGCGAAAATGCCCAAATATCGAAACAAATAATAAAAAAGACGCTTAAAATTTGCCGGATTAAATAAAAAATCATACCTTTGCAATCGCAAATGAAAACGGTGCCTTGGATGAGTGGCTTAGTCAACGGTCTGCAAAACCGTGTACGGCGGTTCGAATCCGCCAGGCACCTCTCGAAGAACTACAATTAATTGAATAAATTATTTGTAGTTCTTTTTGTTTAAATACCAATAACCTGACAATAACCAAAACGCAAACACTTATGAGAAAGACCTTTATCACTCTTCTGGCAGCACTGACTCTCGGCACAGGCCACATATACGCGCAAAGCTACCAGCCGGCACCCGAAAACCTTCAGGCAAGAAAGGAATTTCAAGACATGAAGTTCGGCATATTCCTGCATTGGGGCATCTACTCCATGCTTGCCGACGGCGAATGGGTGCAACACTCCAAACGTATAGACCGCAACGAATATTCCAAACTGGCAGGCGGATTCTATCCTTCACACTTCAGCGCACACGAATGGGTAAAAGCATTCAAGGAAGCCGGTGCAAAATACATCACAATAACATCGCGTCACCACGACGGTTTCTCCATGTTCGACTCTAAAGCCACCGACTACGACATCATTGACGCCACCCCTTTCAAGCGCGACATACTGAAAGAGTTGGCCGACGAATGTGACAGACAGGGTATAAAGCTGCACGTTTACTACTCGCACATGGACTGGTATCGCCCTGACTATCCGCTCGGCGATACAAGCAAGGCCCTGCCCCAGCCCGAAGGCTCTGCCGACTGGAACTCGTACTTCAACTTCATGAACGCACAGCTCACCGAGATACTGACCAACTACGGCAAGATAGGAGCAATATGGTTTGACGGAATGTGGGACCATCCTAAAGACTTCGACTGGCAGCTCGACGAGCAATACGCACTCATACACAAGCTGCAACCGGCATGCCTCATAGGAAACAATCACCACATGGCACCACACAATGGCGAGGACTTCCAGCTCTTCGAGCAGGACCTGCCGGGCGAGAACAGCGCCGGATTCTCCGCAGGACAGGAAGTGAGCGACATGCTGCCGCTGGAATCGTGCCAGACCATGAACAACACGTGGGGATACAACATCACCGACAAGTCGTACAAATCGGCCGACGAACTGATAAGACGACTGGTGAAGTCGGCGGGAATGAACTCAAACCTGCTGCTCAACATAGGTCCGCGCCCTGACGGACAGCTGCCCGACGAAGCCATGGCAAGACTACAGGAGATAGGCAAATGGACCAAACGCTATGGCGAGACAATATACGGCACACGCGGCGGACTGATAAAGCCTCAACCATGGGGCGTCACCACACAGAAGGACAACACGCTCTACGTGCACATACTCGACCTCAAAGAGAAGAGCCTGACTATACCATTGAGCACTAAAAAGATAAAGTCGGCAAGGATGTATGACGACGGCAGCAAGCTGAATTTGCAGAAACACGGCAACGACTCCACCGTTATCAATCTGCCGGCAGTACCGCAAAGCGTTGATACGATTGTGGAGATAATGCTGAAGAAATAATGAGGAGAGAAGCGCGTCCACACTGACGGACGTGTATAAATATGCAATTATAAAAGACGAGTGCATTGATATAAAAATCAACTAAATAGAAAAAAGACGTCTCTCATAGGCACCATGATAAAAGAAAAAGAAAAGCATAAATAAACGACAACGACCATTAAAATTATGACTTTAGCCCCCGCGGCAGTGTAGAAAGCATCGTTTTGCACCGTCACGAGGGCTTTTTTATGCGTTCAGGAAGTCTTTGTCACAATATGGGGGCTCCATATCACAAGCCCGGAATGGCTTTTTCTGCAACACGTGAAAAACATGTCACGACAATAGAAAAAACATAAACGACAGACAAAGTGAATATGTTGCGGCGACAAAAAGAATGTATTGTGGAAAAAACGCGAATTTATCATCACGTGAGCAAATGTGTCCGTAACTGCCACTGCTCTTATGTTGCCTGGAAGTTTTCCGACATTCTGTTATACTTCAGTAATAGAACCAAGCTCCACCGAATTTCTACCGAGCCGGAACAAAACATAAAACGCAACGTCACTGCTTATCTAATGTGTCAAAACATGGCGGGCACACGGTTAATGCCAAGGAAACAAAAAAGGCTGTTCCGAATAATTTGGAACAGCCTTTCTGTGTGACTCCGACAGGATTCAAACCTGTAACCTTCTGATCCGTAGTCAGATGCTCTATTCAGTTGAGCTACGGAGCCATTATTTTTTGTTTGCGACTGCAAAGGTATAAATAATTTTTGTATCTACCAAAATTTATAACACAAAAATTAGAAAATAGGAAACGGGCAAGAAAATAAATGGAGACGGACAAACAAAAAAAGCTGTTCCGAATGATTTGGGACAGCTTTTAAGTGTGACTCCGACAGGATTCAAACCTGTAACCTTCTGATCCGTAGTCAGATGCTCTATTCAGTTGAGCTACGGAGCCTCATTTCTTGTTTGCGAGTGCAAAGGTATATATATTTTATATATCTACCAAACAATTCAGACACTTTTTTCAAAAAAATCTCTGAATGCCCATTTTCATGCTATTCATCAACCTTGAGAATGGGCAGAGAGATGTGATATTTCACGGCGAGAAGCCTTATGGCACATATTATCAGGAACGAAACGATGACCGCCATGCTTACATCGAGCCCAGCAACCACCAATCCCCAATAGGCAAGTCCGCCCAAGACGCTGGCCATGGCATAGATCTCTTTGCGAAATATCACAGGCACATTGTTGAGCAGGACATCGCGTATCACGCCACCGGCAGAACCGGTGATGCAACCCATTATTATGGCAACCCAGAACGGATGACCGCAGTCGATGGTTTTCTGTAGGCCGGCTATTGTGAACAGGGCCAGGCCGAGTGTGTCGAACAGGAACCATGCGTTGTCGAGACGTTTCAGATAACGTGCGAAGACAATCACAAATATCTGGGCCAAGACCGTACAGACAAGATAGATGGACGATGTCATCCAGAACGGCGTCACGCCGAGCATGACGTCGCGTATGGTTCCACCGCCTATAGCCACAGCCACACCGCACACGAAGCCTCCAAACCAGTCGAAGCGCTTGGCTGCGGCATGGCGTATGCCGGAAATGGCGAACGCGAACGTGCCGAGAAACTCAATGATACGGAAAAGCGTTCCGTAGATTATTTGGTCGCTCATCTTCAAGGATTGACTACGTTCACAGGCGATCCGTCCATAAAGGCCTTCACATTGTCGATGGCGCACTTTACAAGTCGTGCACGTGCCTCGCGTGTAGCCCAGGCTATGTGAGGAGTAATGTATGCATGGGGCTGCTTGAACAGCGGATTGTCTGCCGAAGGCGGCTCGCTGCACATGACATCGGCACCGTAGGCGGCAAGCTGTCCGCTCTCGAGAGCCTCAGCCACGTCGCTCTCATTGACTACCGGTCCGCGACTGGTGTTGATTATGATTGCTCCGCGACGCATAAGCGCAATGGTGTCACGGTTTATAAGGTTGCGTGTGGTGTCGGTAAGCGGACAGTGCAGGGTGAGCACGTCGCTCGCAGCAAGCAGTCCTTTCATTGTGGTTTTCTGTATGCCTTCAGGCAATTCAGAGATGTGCTTGCTGGTAAACGCAAAGACATCCATGCCGAAATCCATGGCTATGCGGGCCACCTTGCTGCCTATGTTGCCGAGTCCGACGATGCCGAGCGTCTTGCCGGCAAGTTCGGTAAGAGGAGTGTCGGCATAGCAGAAGTCCTCGCCTGCGCTCCAACGTCCTTCACGGTTCTGCGAAGCATAATGGGCCACACGGTTGGTTATGTTCAGTATGTGCGCGAACGTCATCTGTGCCACACTGTCGGTGCTATATGCAGGAACGTTCGTCACCACGATGCCACGGCTGCGCGCAGCGTCTATGTCAACAGTGTTGAACCCCGTGGCAAGAACGCCTATATACTTGATATTGCTCAGCTGTGAGAGAACGGCAGCATCGAGCACTGTCTTGTTTGTCATCACGATCTCAGCATCGCCTATGCGACTTACAACTTCATCGGCCGAAGTACGCGGATAGACTACGAGTTCTCCGAATTCTTTCAACGGTTCCCACGACAGGTCACCGGGATTGGCGCAATAGCCATCCAATATAACGATTTTCATATATTTGTGTTATTTTGCTATATAATCCTTATTGTCAGTCAATCATCCTTATATCTGTCTCCCCAGCATCGCAACATCCACTGATACTGTTTTTCTTCGGATGGCGAGTGCTGGGCATGCCATATACGAGTGTCCGTGAGTTCGTCGGGCATGTATTGTTGCCTTACGAAATGTCCAGGAAAATCATGCGAGTACTTGTATCCGTCGCTGTAGCCGAGATTTTTCATGAGTTCAGTGGGAGCATTGCGCAAATGGAGCGGCACGGGTAGGTTGCCGGTACGCCGCACTGTCTCAAGGGCGTAGTTGATGCCGTTGTATGCTGAATTGCTCTTCGGGCTTGTGGCAAGATATACCGCCGCTTCTGCCAGCGGTATGCGTCCCTCTGGCCAACCTATCTTGTTGACTGCATCGAAGGCAGCATTGGCAAGAAGAAGCGCGTTGGGATTGGCAAGTCCGACATCCTCGGCTGCGCTTATCACAAGCCGGCGGGCTATGAACTTAGGATCCTCGCCGCCCTCAATCATGCGCGCCATCCAGTAAAGCGCCGCGTCGGGATCGCTTCCGCGTATGCTCTTTATGAACGCCGACACAAGGTCGTAGTGCATCTCGCCGTCCTTGTCGTAGGCAAGAGGGTTCTGCTGAAGACGGTTCACCACCATCTCGTCGGTTATGACCACGTCGCCACCCTCGGCCTCAACAACAAGCTCAAGAATGTTGAGCAGCTTGCGCGCGTCGCCTCCGCTGTATCTCAGTATGGCGTCGGTCTCTTTCAGCTCTATGTGTCTGCGGCTCAGCTCCACGTCCTTAGTGATGGCGCGGTGCAGCAGTTCGAGAAGGTCATCCTTGTCGAGCGGCTTCAGAACATACAGCTGACAGCGCGAGAGCAACGGCCGTATGACTTCAAACGACGGATTCTCTGTCGTCGCACCTATAAGCGTAACAATGCCCCGCTCCACCGCACCGAGCAACGAATCCTGCTGCGACTTGCTGAAACGATGGATCTCGTCGATAAACAGAATGGGCGAAGCCGTGGAGAAGAACTGTCCTTTCTTTGCCCGCTCTATCACGTCGCGCACGTCTTTCACGCCGCTCGTCACGGCACTGAGCGTGTAAAACGGAGTCTCCAGCTTGTTGGCTATTATCTGCGCGAGTGTCGTTTTCCCGACTCCCGGCGGTCCCCATAAAATAAAAGAGGAAATACGCCCCGCATCTATCATCCGACGCAGGACGGCACCCTCACCTACAAGATGTTTCTGACCGACGTATTCGTCGATGGTGCGGGGTCTCATTCTTTCTGCCAAAGGCTCACTCATATCTTGCACAAAATTAAAAAATATATGCGATACCGACAAAATTTCTATATGAAAAACTTGTGGATTAAAAGTAAAGTATATACTTTTGCAACGCCTCATTGCGACGTATTATGAAGATAACAATCATTCAAACAGACATACAATGGGCCGCGTTTGACAGTAACGCATCTGCTGCCCGAAACATCATATCCCATGCAGGAGAAAGTGATATGTACGTCTTGCCGGAAATGTGGAATACAGGATTCGCCGTCGCAAAAGAGGAAGTTTCGGCCTCAACATCAGGCCGGGCTCTTGAATGGATGCAGGAAACCGCGCGACTGACAAACGCAGCTGTATGCGGAAGCATGGCTGTGGAAAACGACGACAGGATAAACACGGCAGGACATCCATACAGAAACAGACTGTTCTTCGTAAAACCTGACGGCTCATACACATGGTATGACAAACATCACTTGTTCGGACCTGCCGGCGAAAACATAATGTTCGCCCCGGGAAACAAACGTGCTGTCGCCGAATGGAAAGGATGGAGATTTCTGTTGACAATATGCTATGACCTGAGATTTCCGTCATGGTTGCGCTATGACAACGACTACGACGCAATAATAAACGTCGCTAACTGGCCGGATGTGCGCAACGAAGCATGGGACGTTCTCACAAGAGCAAGGGCGATAGAAAACCAATGCTATCTCATAGCATGCAACAGAACAGGACGCGACAAAACTGCCTACTATTCCGGGCACAGCCGGATTATAGACCCGGAAGGACGGGTAATGGCTGAAGCTGAGCCAGGAAAACAGCAATACATCAATGCCGTCATCGACAAAGACAGACTGGATACATACAGGCAGACATTCAAGGTATTGGACGATAGAGACAATAAGTAACATTATAATATGAAACAACAGAAAGCTTTAACTCTTAAAACACTGACAAAGAGCAATGTGTGGGATTTACAGGAGAATGACATCCTGCACATGTGGGAATCTGCTGAAAGGGATGCCGACCTCAAGGATAACATGCGACACTATATCGATGTCATTCGAAGCGCATTCGACATGGAAGAAGTGAAAGTCGCAAAACCTGAGGTTATCAGCAAATACGAGGCCCGGGGATATAAAATAGGAACAATAAAAATAGACGAGAACAATAAAGCTAAATGGGCGATAAAGAAACGCCCTATAAAGAGAGTGACCGACCTGACATACGAGAACATCCATCACATAACTGCCGAAAAACTGATAGAAGTGCTCGACAGCAACTTCGGCGGTGGCTGGGGCTCACTCTCGCAAAGCATCCGCGACATAATAGAAAGCGGATTCGACATCAGCACTACCACATTGCCTAAAGACAGACTCCATAAACCGGGAGGAATGTATGAGAAGAAAATCAACGACGGATATAAAGTCTTGGAAATAGAGAAAGGAATGTGGGTGGAAGCCATATTCGCCAAAGAGAAACCTGAAAGCGAGCAATTCATGCCTCATGCCGACGAAAACGAGAACAAACACAGAAAATACGACGATGAGGAGGATGATTATGACGAGGACAACGACGACAAATACGACGAGGATGAGGACGATGAATTTGATGACGATAAGCTGACAGAAGAAAGCTATCGCACCACTTTTGACACCGATCCGGAAGAACTGACGCTCGAAGCTGAGGACGTCAGCGACGACGAAGAGGATTATTAATATTAAAACGAACTCCTCAAAATAAAAATGGGTCCAACGGCATATTCGTTGCCAGTGGACCCATTTTGTTTTTACACATTCAGACTCCTTGCTATTCAATATCCGAAATCACACTTAACAAGACACGGTCCTTTAGAAGAGCTCTTCTCGTTGTCTGTAAGCGGACTTATTTTATCACGAACAGTACACCGCACATATCATCAATAAATGCCACACACGCGCTGTATAAACTTATTTTGACACATAATTCGGTAAAGGAAAGATTACACAAAGCAAAACATATAAATACCATAACGTCAAAATATTTCAAAAGTACACTCACAGCATGCTACCGTTTCATACGAAATCATACCACTAAATAATACCTTAAATACACCGTTACAACCGTAATAGAGAGCATCTATATAAACAACTCAACGAATGCGTGAAACATTTTATTCCGCTATTTCTTCGGTACAAAAGTCTCCCAAGTCTGATCATCATAAAAGATGCGAATCTCGGTTATTTTACGTTGTGGTTTGTCAAAATTTTTTACCATATTATGTTTGTCCTCATACGAAAACTGCATACCGGAAACAGGTGACGGTTTTGTAGCAGGTGCTGGCTGAGGATCATCAAAGTCGAGCATACGTTCAGAAACAGGTTCCGGTTCGTTATTTACATTAGGCTGTGCACCTTCCTCCGACGTGTCAACATACATGTCACCATTTCCAAACAAAAGCCAATCTGTAGAAATAGAAGGTATCTTGTTTTTTATTGCTTCTACAATTGTAAGGGTAGGTCGGGTTCGTCCGGTAAAGATACTGCTCAACGTCGCAGGAGCAATTTGTATGAATTCGGCAAACACCTGTTGGGTCATATGTTGACTCTCCATCACCTTCCTGATTCTATCTTTCATATCCATAAAGCTGTTTTTTATACGATAAAAGGGCATTTTCTTATGCTTTTACAAAGTTAAAGCATTTTTTTGAACTATGCAACATTTGTATATATAATTTACATTCAAGTAATTCACATTTGCAATACAATATATAGTTTTTAATAATACGTTCTTGTAGATCTGTTGCATTTACATATACAAATGTATATGATATGCCGGAAAAGTCGCCATTATTTTTTATTTAATAAAATATCGTATTATATTGATTATATCAGTCATTATATTATATGTATAATAGGGTATAAAAGTTATTATTTTAACGATATTCGCCCCTATAAGTACAAATATTAAACAAAATCATTAATATAACTATATAAAGCCGTCATTATGAGCTAAATATATACATAAATACGTGTTGTATATATATACATTTGCATTTATGTTTCTTAATAATATTAATTTATAGATGTAATTATAAATATTCTAAATCGTGATTTTTTATATACAAATGTGTTTACAAATGTAGATATGGCATTAATTGGTTTTACATTTGCATTTATAAATTCAATCTGATAAATGTAAAAATTGCTTAATTGTAAATTTAAAGGTTTCTCAGGAGACAAAATTTTCCATTTTTTCGATTATTTGAACGACGGGCAAACTCCGCTCAAAATATTCAAATTATAGAGACGAATAAATCACCTAACATGCGCATTTATAGCATTTTAGGTCAAGAAAAAGCTGCAATGAAATATGAAATTCTAGAAAAAATAGACCGGAAAAAGGCCCTATTTTAGTGCAAAATGAAGAAAATTAGCTCCTTCATCAGTTCTCCAGGACCGGTATTTGGGTTATCCAGGCCCTTACTTTTGGCGTCAATCTCTCTAATTTTAGAAATTATCTGGAGAGTCTTCATCGGTGTGTAATTTCTCATACCAATCATATACTCCTTCGCGCCCCATGCAGAGCGCAGCTCCAAAGCCTCAGCAACAGCGGACTCATTATTTCGGTTCGGAGTATAATGAGCTATCATCAGATTCTGGAAAAAACTGAACAGCAGAGGCAGGAAAGAATATACCGATCCGGCCTTAGGATTTTTGTCAAAATAATTTACTATTTGATTTGCCTTGAAAACATTGCGTTCAATGATGGCACGACGCAGTTCGAAGGCATTGAAATCCTTACTCACACCTATCTGATGTTCCACGATTTCCGGTGTCACTCGCCTATCGTTTTCAGGAAGAGAAATGAGCAGCTTGTCAAGTTCGGAAACAAGCCGGCTGACATCCGACCCTATATGTTCTGCAACAATGGCGGCAGACTTCTCGTCGATTGTCGCATTGTGCATTTTCATATATGTCGTAACAAAGCCCGGCAATTCACTGTCGCGTTTCTTCTTACTCTCAAACACGACACCGACAGCCTCAGCTTTGGCTACAATCTTCTTCCGGCGATCTACAGAACCGTTTTTATAACACAATACCAGAATCGTAGATTTGACCGGTTTGTCAAGATATTTCTCCAGCGCATCAAAAGAACGAAGATTCTGCGCTTCCTTAACAATGATCAGTCTATGCTCCGCCGGCATCACCGGATAACCCTTCGCAAGGTCCACTATCTGCGATGCCGTGACATCAGAACCGAACACAATGTTCTGGTTAAAGAAAAGTTCATCCGGTCGCAACACATTATCGGCAATGTAATCGGATATCTTATCAATGAAATAAGACTCCTCTCCCATCAACAAATAAAAGGGATAATATTTACGCGCCTTCAAATCGCGCATCACCGATTCGTATGTTGTTACAGATTTCTTTTCAGCCATTTCAATAAATCAGATAAATAATAAACGGACGCAGACCTATGTGGCGGAGTCTGAAAGTGACGGATGTCTCCATCCGTATTCAGTCATCATGGCCACACATCTGCCATCCCCTCAGATTGCCGGCGTACAAAAACACACACGAAATGTTTTGTTTCATGCGCTATTCACATTATCTTTGCAGTGAATTTATATTGCACACAGGCAACGCAAACCATAAACACGCGACGACGACCAATGTCCGTCAATCGCTCTGTATTATGGTTTTTCATTGCTACAAAATTAATAAAATGATTCGACTAAACCTACCAACTTTTCAAATAAAATTATCCGGTACAAAGCAAAAGCCAACCATATACGACATACTCCGTAGAAAGCACGTTGCGCTGACACCCGAAGAATGGGTCAGACAACATTTCATACATTACCTAATAGAACACAAATCATACCCGCAGTCGCTTATGGCCAACGAAGTAAGTCTGAAATACGGAGCGAAGGCATTGCGTGCCGACACAGTATTATATAACAGGGAGCTCAAACCGATAATGATAATGGAATACAAGGCACCGGATATTGCCATAACGCGGAACGTATTCGACCAGATTTCAGCATACAACATACTACTCCACGTTGACTATCTCGTCATGAGCAACGGTCTGCAACACTATTGCTGCAAGATGAACTACGAGCAGCGCAACTACACTTTTCTTGAAGACATACCCGACTATCCTGACATAATATAAATAATGTCAGCCTGCAACAAACAAAAGAATATTATAAAAACAAAAGAATATCTACTTTTTACTTATTTTATTGTCAAAGAGACACAAAGGCATTATCTTTGCATATAATGTCAATGACAGGACGGCGTCATTTCCTTTTTATCAGTATGACGCGACGCTGACACCGCCTGATAACACACGTAATAAATAAACAAAACACAACAATATGGGAGCATCAAGATGGATTGGAGGTTATCTGGGCTTTATCTTGGGAGGTGGTCCGTTGGGCGCACTTGCCGGATTTGCCTTGGGATGGCTTTTTGAGAAAGGACTTGAAAATGTAAACACAAACAGTGACAACGGTCACCACACATTCAACGACGGTTACGACCAGCAACGCGCGTATGAAGGAGAACGAAATTCATTCCTGTTCTCACTTCTCGTATTATCCTCTTATATCATCAAAGCCGACGGAAAGGTCATGCACTCCGAAATGGAGTTTGTGAGGCGTTTTCTGAGCCGTAATTTCGGAGAAGCCGCCAAGGTGGAGGGAGAGAAAATCATACTAAGACTGTTTGAACAACAGAAACAGATGGGCGCCGACAAATTCAGAGCCACAATACAAGACGCATGCAGACAGATAGAACACAATATCAGCTATCCACAACGCCTGCAGCTTCTCAATTTCCTCGTGATGATAGCACAGGCCGACGGCGTAATCGTACAGGAGGAAGTTGAAGCGCTCAAGGAGGTTGCCGTAAATCTCGGTATCTCCGCCGCAGACATTGACTCGATGCTCAATCTTCAATACGGCAACAGCAATCTCGACGCGGCATACAAAGTACTCGGCATCAGTCCTAATGCGACAGACGATGAGGTGAAAGCCGCATACCGTAAGATGGCGCTCAAACACCACCCCGACAGAGTGGCAACGCTCGGCGAGGATGTGAAGAAAGCCGCCGAGAAGAAGTTCCAGGAAATAAACAACGCAAAGGAACTCATATATAAAGCCCGCGGCCTGTAACAAAACAAAACGGCCTACAGACGAATCCAAAATCTATAAACGACATCGTGAGGACGAATAAAACAAAATGTTTCGGGAAACATTCACGATAAAGGAATCCGCTTTCACATCGTGTCTGTGAACCGTTCCAGGTCAAGAATTCCATTCACACTACGGATGTTTTACATTCATAATAACGAATATTTTACATTCAAAAACATCGACACCCCCTGTAAAACAACATAAATAAAGGCGAAGCAATCGTGCTTCGCCTTTATTCTTATACATATATATTTCCTTAAATTACTCGTCAGCCTTCTTTGTTTTGCGTACTGCGCGCTTACGTTTCGGTTTGTCATCCACCTCGCCTGTGACGTTCTTAACGCCGGCCAGCTCCGGATCAATCATGATACGTCCGCAATACTCGCACACGATAATCTTCTTGTGCATCTTGATGTCGAGCTGTCTCTGTGGCGGAATCTTGTTGAAGCAACCGCCACAAGCGTCACGCTGCACATATACAATACCCAGTCCGTTGCGTGCGTTCTTGCGTATGCGCTTGAAACTTGAGAGCAGGCGCGGTTCAATCTTAGTCTCCAGATCTTTTGCCTTAGCCTTGAGTTTCTCCTCTTCGTCGCGTGTTTCCTGCATTATCTCGTCCAGCTCACCCTTCTTGTCCTCCAGAGCGTTCTGGCGATCCTCTATCAGCAGTTTGGTCTGCTCAAGATCTTTGTTCTTCTCATCCACCTTCATAAGAGCTTCCTTTATCTTCTTGTTGCAAAGCTCTATCTCAAGGCTTTGGAATTCTATCTCCTTTGTCAGCGTGTCATACTCACGGTTGTTCTTCACGTCGTCAAGCTGTGTCTTGTAACGCTCCACGCTTGCCTCAGCCTCTTTTATCTCAGCCTTCTTCTGCGATACGGCTGACTGGAACTCCTGTATCTCGTCCTCTATTTTCTTAACACGAATCTTGAGACCCTCAATCTCATCCTCAAGGTCCTGAACTTCCAAAGGCAGTTCACCACGCAGCGCACGCTTCTCGTCTATTGCCGACAATGTTGTCTGAAGCTGATAAAGAGTTCTCAGTTTCTCTTCCACTGATAAATCTGTTGGATCTTTCTTTGCCATAATTATAAATAGATTATTGGATTGGTGTTCGTCTGAGCCATCACAACCGGCACACCCGGACACTCATCCTCGATTATTGTTTTGAATATTTCCTTCGTATATTGCTCACTCTGATAGTGTCCTATCACGCATATCTGTATCTGCTGCTCGCGTCCGAAATATACATGATAGTGCATCTCACCCGTAACAAAAGCGTCGGCACCCGCCTTCACGGCATCGTCGAGCAGAAAGTCTCCTGCTCCGCCACATATTGCCACGCGGCGCACAGGGCGTTTCAGCAACTCGTTGCACATAGCGCAATCCACACCGAACTGCTTCTTCACACCGGCAACAAACTCCGCTGCATCCATTGGCTGACTGAATTCGCCTATCACTCCGCCTCCGGCCTCTATGCCGTCAACAGTCTTGCGTGCGAAAAAATCCACATTTGTGAGTCCCATTTTCTCTGCAATCTTAAAGTTCACACCGCCACGCGCATTGTCCATGTTTGTATGCATCGACACCACAGCCACGCGGTTTTCTATCGCCTTCACCACCGTGCGCTGCACGCTGTCGGCATCCGAAATAGTCTTCAGCCCATGAAACAGCAGCGGATGATGAGACACAACCAGATTGCATCCCTTGCTCACAGCCTCATCTATGATTGCTTCGTTCACGTCAAGGCACAATAAAGCCCCTGAGACTTCCACCTCCGTCAATCCTGTTTGCAGGCCGGCATTGTCCCATCCTTCCTGCAAAGGCAGAGGCGCGAAACGTTCAAGGGCGGTCATCACTTCCTTTATTTTCACGCTTTTACAGCTATGTTATGTTTATAATATGCTGCAAAATTAATAAAATAATTATACATATTCCATTTGCCGACATACTTTTTGCATTATTTTAACCCAAATGCCTGCCGGAATGGCCACCGGCAGGCAGTGAGTATGTCAACTCCACATACAGTATGGCCTGTGTCAGTCCATACTGCTCCATACAAAAACTTGGTTGCCGGAAATATCCGTGCAACCAAGAAAAACAATTGAAATATATGACAATTTATATACAGGACAACTGTTTATTTACAATAATCATGTATATGTCCGGACATATATACTATATGTCTTTACCCTCACCATGCAATTTATGCATGAGTATCTTGTCTTTGCTAAGCTTGTCAGTGGTGTGCTTCAATACCGCAGCGTTAACATAAAAAATCACTTCTTCCGCAAGATTTGTTATATGATCGCCGACACGTTCCAAACGCAGTATCACGCCTTTGAAATCAAGACAGAACGCCAGCTTGTCGTTATTCTCACGAACATATTGTGTGAGAACATCCGTTGATTCTGAGTTTATCTCGTCCAACACATTATCTTTCTCAAACAAGCTGTAAGCTATCGTAATGTCCCGGTTCTCGAATGCCGACTTTGACATTCTGAGCATATCGAGAACACAGTCTGCCATCTCTTTTATCCTCGTCTTGTCCAACAGATTATCATCCAGATATTCCTCATCATGCTTTATTATGAATCTTGCTATATTCTCCGCCAAGTCACCTATACGTTCCAGATCGGTGATAATCTTCTGCATGGCTATCGTAAAACGCAAATCGACGGCTACCGGATTAAAACGGGCCATGAAATCTTCTATGTCGCAGTCAAGCTTTATCTCACATGCGTTTACTCTCTTTTCTCTTATCAATACTTCCCAAGCCTTATCCTTATCGTCAGTGAAAAAAGCGTCACATACATTCTTCATCTGGTCAAAAGCCAGTTCCCACATTTCAAGAACCTCATTATTGATTTTCTGAAGTTCCTCTTCTACAAATTTCACCATAATTATATATAATATTTAATTGTTTTAACCGAAACGTCCGGTTATGTAGTTTTGCGTCTCTTCCTTTGACGGATTTGTAAACATCTTTGAAGTTGAGTCATATTCAATCAGTGAGCCCAGGTAAAAAAAGGCGGTTTTGTCGCTCACTCGTGTTGCCTGCTGCATGTTATGAGTGACGATAACGATGGTATAATCTTTTTTTATCTCATGTATCAGTTCCTCGATCTTTGCGGTTGATATCGGATCGAGGGCCGAGGCAGGCTCGTCCATGAGCAACACCGAAGGAGAATTGGCCATAGCCCTTGCGATGCAAAGCCTTTGCTGCTGGCCACCGGAAAGGGCATAAGCCGATTTTTTCAGCTTATCCTTCACCTCATCCCACAAAGCGGCTCCTCTCAACGACTGCTCCACCCTTTCTGATATGAACCGCTCGTCCTTGACACCATTCACTCTTAATCCGTATGCGACATTCTCATATATGCTTTTCGGAAAAGGATTTGGACGTTGAAAAACCATGCCGACATTCTTTCTCAATATGTCCACATTTATATCTTTTCCGTAAATATCTTTTCCGTCTATTTCAATATTACCTTCCAGGCGACTGCCGGGAACGAGATCGTTCATGCGGTTGAAAAGTCTGAGGAACGTTGATTTTCCACATCCGGAAGGCCCGATAAAGGCCACAACCTCGTTGCTCCCGATACTCATGCTTATATTTTTGAGCGCATGAAACTGTCCGTAATAGAAATTGACATTTTTTGCTTCAATCTTAGTCATAATCATTTATTCTTGTTTTACCGATTCTGTTTTTCTCACAAACATCAGTTGGTCTTAAGTTTATTCTGAAAATAGTTTCTCATTGCGTTTGCCAGTATATTTATCAGGAAAATAATGACAACCAGTATAAGTGCCGTACCGTATGCTATGGGAATCTGCTTTTCCATGTCTGTACCGCTTGTTGCCAGTACATAAAGATGATATGGCAATGCCATGCACTGGTCGAATATGCTATCCGGAAGTTGCGGAAGATAGTATGCCGCACATGTGAATAGAATAGGAGCAGTCTCGCCCGAGACACGTCCAAGAGCCAATATCAGTCCTGTGATGATATTTGGCATAGCCATTGGCAATATTACTTTTCTGATAGTCTGAAGCTTGGTCGCTCCCAACGCAAGACTTCCTTCCCTGTAACTGTCGGGAATTGCCTTAAGAGCCTCTTCAGTTGTTCTTATGACAAGAGGAAGAGCCAACAGTCCCAACGTCAGCGACCCGGCGACAATGCTGTCGCCGAATCCTAAATAATTTACGAACAAAGACATTCCGAACAGTCCGAAAACAATAGAGGGGATTCCGGAAAGATTGTTTGTCATCATACGTATAAACTTTATTATCTTGCCGTTGCTGGCATATTCATGCATATATATTCCGCTCATTATACCAAACGGAAATGCAAAGACAGCACTGCCCGCCATAAGATAAAAAGTTCCCACTATTGCCGGAAATATACCTCCGCCCTTCATTCCGTCGGTCGGATATGTTGTAAGAAAATCCCAATTGATAACCTTGACTCCTTTTATGATAATAAAGGCAAGAATTATGAACAATACTGTCACGATAAGACCACTGAGAAGTCGGAATATGAAAAAAGCCGCATTCTCCGCAATCATTTTCCGCTTACAATTACTCATATAGTTTATTTTACTTTCCATAAGACGTTTCTTTCTTTATTTATTTCTTGACGATATATATTCGACACTTGTATTTATTATTAATGTAATGAAGAACAGAACGACACCCAACAGGAACAGAGACTGATAATGTGGGCCTCCGGCCGGAGCCTCTCCCAGCTCAGCCGCAATGGTAGCCGGTATGGTTCTCAGCGGATCGGTTATAGAAAGAGGTATTACCGCAGCATTGCCGGTAACCATAAGAACCGCCATCGTTTCTCCGAACGCACGGCCGATACCCAACACTATCGCGGATGTTATTCCGGATATAGAATATGGCATCACCACCTTATATATTGTCTGCCATCTCGACGCACCCAAAGCAAGGCTTGCTTCTCTCATCGAACGGGGACAGTTCTGCATAGCGTCCTGACTTACTGTTATAACAGTAGGTAAAGCCATTATGGCCAGCACAATGGCTCCTGCAAGTCCGCTCTCTCCCACAGGCAATCCAAAGACGTTCTGCAGTACAGGGACGATAACCGTCAGTCCGAAAAAGCCGTAGACAACAGACGGTATACCATTTAGAAGTTCTATTATAGGACGCAATATCCTACACATTCTTTCTGAAGCGATCTCTGACATATATATGGAGACAGACAAGCCGAAAGGCAAAGCGAATATGATGGCAAACACTGTGACCCATATTGTTCCTAAAATAAGAGGGACAAAACCGAACTGCGGTGCAGGAGTCGCCGTAGGGAACCATTCTTTGCCTCCTATCACCTCGCTTACAGAAATCTCATGCTCATCCAACATTCTGCCATTTTCCAACTTTGCCGCATAGCTTTCCGGAATAAAGGCAATAATACCGATATCCGCCTTTATAAGCGAATCCAGACAAGCCCCCGCATTCTCATAATTTTCGCCCAACTGTTCTTTAGTGAACAGATTCTGCATGTCGTCAAATCTTACTAATCTTATCTTTCCCTCTTTTCCTCCGACATCTTTCCATTCTGTTATGTCCTCATCAAATATCTCCTTTATCTCTCTGGCGTTCAGCTCGTCAACGGGATTTGATTTATTGACAACCAACGAGTAACCTTCCTCTATTGTCTTTGAAGAGAAAAGCCCTAACCCCTCTGAAAACAGAAACACCACAATAAGCAAAATAACAATACTTGTCAGGAATCCGCTGCATGTTATTATCCCGGCAGCTATTCTTTCTACAAATTTCCTCATTTTTTCTTTATCAATAGTTCCGGTGTAAAATTATATCTTACGTATCACGAACATATGACAGAATTGTTACAATACGGTTTCCAGCCGTAACTTTTCATAATGTCTGTCACATGTAATACAATTGTATTATGATTGTAATATGACTAAAAAGATTATGCCGTTACTTAGCAGTCGAAATAACAAAACAGATATTATGAAATTGCATAGACTATCTCTTATCATTTTTACATTGTTACTTGCAGTCATAGCCAAAGGACAAAAAATCAAAGGCAGCGATACATTGCTGCCTGTATCGCAGGAAGCCGCTGAATGCTATATGAACCAATTCAAGAACTCAAGTATCACCGTAACCGGCGGAGGAACCGGAGTTGGCATATCTTCACTTTTGGACGGAACAACAGACATTGCCATGGCGTCACGTTCCATAAAATTCAATGAAAGAATAAAATTCAGTCATGGCAAGAAAAAAATAAAAGAAGCTGTCGTAGCTTACGATGCGTTAGCCGTGATTGTAAACCCTTCCAATCCCGTAACCCACCTGACAAGATCACAGCTTGAAGCCATATTCCGCGGTAAACTGACAAACTGGAAACAGGTGAAAGACCATGTTACAGGAAAATACGGGCCTGATCTTAAGATTATCGTTTATTCACGTGAGACATCATCTGGAACATATGAGTTTTTCAAGACAAGTGTCCTGAAAGAGAAAAACTATATGGCCGGTGTCCTGTCAATGCCTGCTACCGGTGCAATCATACAGTCTGTAAGCCAGACTAAAGGGGCGATAGGATATGTAGGTATGGCATATATAAACAAAAATGTACGTGCAGTAAAAGTGTCATACGACAACAGGCATTTTGTGTACCCAAACATGCAGATGGGCAGAAAGCACGTATATCCTATCGTAAGAGAACTTTATTTCTATTATACAGAAGATAAAGAAAAGGTCGTAAAGCCATTCATCGATTATTTACAGTCTGACAAAGGACAAGATATTGTCATCAAAAGCGGATATATTCCTATAAGATAAATACGGCTAATCCTATTCAATCTTCGTCAATCAGACTATAAATATTCAATCTGAAACAACTCCACACCTGACACATAATAAAGAAATGCCTGTTTCATTTTATACTGACAGGCATTTCTTCTGATATAACAACATAAATGACATCCTGTATTATTCTACCTTGACAGATATTTCTCTCAGATCCTCATCTGCAGAAGAATTACCTACTAATAATCTGTATGTCCCCGGAACAACACACATAGTATTTGTTTCGTCATTCCAAAGTTCAAATGTATTGCGTGGCAGAGAGATGCGCACATCAACCGTTTTTCCTGCCTTCACCTTAACACGTTTGAATCCGCGAAGTGTCTTCCGCGGCCCCGCAGTATCCTTAGGGTTGCGCACATACACCTGCACCACCTCGTCGCCGTCACGCTCACCTGTGTTCTTCACTTTCACGGTCAGCGTTCCGTTCTTATACTTCGGCTTGCCTATCTCGAATGTTGTGTAGCTGAGTCCGTAACCGAACGGATACAACGGTTTGCCGGTGAAATATCTATAAGTGCGATTCTTCATGTGATAGTCCTCATAATCAGGCAGTTGCGACGTACTTGCATAGAACGTGACAGGCAATTTTCCACCCGGATTGTAGTCACCGAACAGTACGTCGGCAACAGCTGTTCCGGCCTGCTCGCCTCCATACCACGCCTGCAATATGGCGTTTGTGTTGCCTTGTTCAGCCGTCAGAGCCACCGCACTTCCCGAACAGTTTACGAACACCACCTTCTTGCCGGCATCCTTCAATGCCTTCACAAGTTCGCTCTGTGCAGCCGGAAGTTCTATCGTCAGACGGTCGCCGCCCTTGAATCCGGGCTCCTCCACCTGCAATTCCTCTCCTTCCAGACGTGGCGATATACCGCCAACAAATACCACGACATCGGCATCGCCCACCAGACCGGCCACGTTTCCGGCGTTCACCTTATCATTATTATGCAGATATCCGCAACCATCTATGAGCCGTGCCGACGGTGCTTTTGCCTTTATTCCCTGCCAAATAGTGACCGTCGAAAGCGGGAATCCGTTATAATTTCCCCACAACATTGTCGAATCGTTGGCGTTAGGACCGAGCACGGCTATCTTCATCCCGCTCTTTTTCAACGGCAGAATGCCGTCGTTGTTCAGCAGCGTCATAGTCTGTCGCGCCATGTCGGCGGCAAGCTGCCGGTGCTCCTTGCACGCCACGATGCTCATAGGCAGTCTGGTCCACTCCACAAGCGCGTCATCGTCAAAGTCTCCAAGTTCGAAACGGGCTTTCAACAGACGTTTCAACGAAGTGTCGATATTCTTTTCGCTCACCTTTCCCTGCTTCAAGGCCTCGCCCAACGAGCGGTAGTCGCTTCCACATTCAAGGTCGGTGCCCGTCACCAAAGCACGTGCACTGGCGTCGCTCTGGGTCTTAGAAAAACCATGTCCCCACGACTGCCAGAAGTCGCTCACCGCTCCGCAGTCGCTCGTCACAAGTCCCTTAAATCCCCATTCTCCACGCAATATCTGCTGCAGATAGCGTGTGTTGCCACAGCACGGTTCGCCGTCAATGCGCTGATAGGCGCACATCACTTCCTTCACTCCGCCGTCAACCACAAGCGACTTGAACGCCGGCAGATAGGTCTCCCACAGGTCGCGCGCCGGCAGATCCTCCACATTGAAACGGTGGCGGCTCCATTCCGGACCGCTGTGCACGGCAAAATGCTTTGCACAAGCCAGCAGTTTCATATACTTGTGCTTCGGTTTGCTGCCGTCCGGAGCATAGTCGTCGCCCTGCAGTCCGCGCACCACGGCCAGTCCCATGCGCGACGTCAGATAAGGATCTTCGCCGTATGTCTCCTGCCCGCGTCCCCAACGCGGATCGCGGAATATGTTTATATTTGGTGTCCAGAACGACAGTCCGCGATACTGTTCCATCGTGTTCGTGCGCTTGGCCTCGGCATTCTTGGCGCGCGCCTCGTCGCTCGTCGCACAGAAAACCTTATATACCAGTTCGTCGTTCCACGACGCAGCCATGCCTATTGTCACCGGAAACACCGTGGCCGTACCGTTGCGCGCCACTCCGTGCAACGCCTCGTTCCACCACTCGAACTGCGGTATTCCGAGCCTCGGTATGGCCGGCGAATTGTTCATCATAAGCGATATTTTCTCCTCCACCGTGAGGCGTGAGCACAGGTCTTCGGCACGTTCTTCAGGCGTGAGGTTCGCATTCTGATAAGGAAGAAGCTGCGCGCACACCGACATCGGCATGGCTACAAAAAGCAAAGCTATCAGTTTTTTCGTTTGCATGACGGGTATTGTTTTAATAAGAGTTAGTGTAATATACAAGTGCTAAGATAATAAAAAAAACAATAACACGGAATAAAAACACCCATCAATCGTGGTTTATGTTTTTATTCCGTGCTATATATAATGCACGATAGGAATATGCTATACAACGCACTCCCCTTCTACTGCCATTCGTCAAGGTCTGCCGTGGCTTCCACCGCCTTCTCCACATCGTCCGGAAGCGACTGGAAGAAGTCGAAACCTGTGATGCGCTCCACCTCGTCAACGCTGTTCACATAGTCACCTTTCGGCCGGTTGCCGTCCCCGTTCTTATATATAAAACCTATGGCTTTAGGCGTGCCACGCATGCAAAGCACCACCTTGAAGAAGGCTTCCGGCACAACCACCTTGTGTTTTCCGATGGTTTTGTGACGTCCTTTATAAAGAACCGGACCACAGACTATGTATATGTCGCCATTCTCACGCGCCCAATTGCGGCACGCATTCTCCATCTCGTTCCAGTCGCCACGATTGAGTCCGGGCGCCTGAGGGCAGATGTTCGTGAACAGGAACGACTGACGCATGGCCTCACTATCCCATTTGTTGTCGCCCGCCGGGCACATGTGACCACGGTCGTAGCGTGAGTTGTAATAGTCCCAATCGTCGGCACGCGGCGTCGGCACATCCTCATCCTCCATAAAGTCGATGCCCTTGCGGCTGTGACTGCCCTTAGTGTGCTCGGCCGTAAGATGCCATGCCACCCAGTTTGGCAGCTTTGTATTCTTATTATATGACGTGACATATCCTGTGCGTTCAAGTATCATCGACGGCACCGAGTCGGGAGTCACGACACGAAGCAAATCGTCCCCACCCTCCGCCTGCTCACGCGGAGCCTGATTCTCACTGGCAACCGCACCTGCGATGGCCTTCAACGTGGCGGCACGATGGCGCATGGCATCCGAGCACGACGCCGACATTGTGAGCGCGGCAAGCGCAAGGCCTGCATAAAGAAGTCTTGTTCTCATAGTTCTTTTTATTATAATAGAATAATATTTTTCTTTTTATCAGATTATATTTTCATATGATAGGAATCACCTTTCTGTCACGATCAGATGATCTTTTCATTATAATCGAATCACCGCCTGCGTATATGCGCAGACGGTGTTTTATTTTTCAGTGTCGTAATAACGTGAATTTAACCATCCACGACACGGCTTTCAATTCTCCTCAACCTCATCGGCAGCCTCCTGAGCGACGGTTTCCTGCGCAGCGGAAGGCTCTTTATCGTCTGCCTTGCGAAGCATGTTCAGACGACTGTATTCATCGAACATATACTTGCGTGTGAGTATCACGGCAAGCAGCACCGACATGACCGAGACGCAAAACGCGGCAGCCATGACCAGCAACTGGAACGCTGCGGCCTCTATTGCTCCCTGTCCGCACATTATCATTGTCCACATCATCACCGGAGCAGTGCCCACAACTACCGTCGCCATCTGCGAGAGTCCCGGCATAACGGCCTTCTCAAGGGCACGGCGCACGAACGTATCGAGGGCTTCGGCGTGTGTCGCTCCGTTGCCGAGGAGATAGAAATAGAGCTGGTTGTGATGACGCAGCCCGTCATAATATGCCGAAAGCGAGTCGGAGCACGCAGTTATGGCAGTGCCCGAAAGTATGCCGACGATAGGCAGGAAGAAGCGCGGACTGACGAGCGCACCTGTGCCGAGCGTCACAAGCAGAAGCCACGCCGACACCACAATGACCGACACAGCCACAGCCGCCACGACCGGAACGAACAGCACACGCAGGCTAAGACGCGAGCGAAGTATGGCCGACACCGACGCCAGCACGATGAGCACCAGAGCGAACAGAAGGCTCATAGCCACGCTGCCGTCCTTCTGAAGCATATACATCACGAAGCCCATAATGCCGACATAAATCACCATCCGGAAAATGGCAGACAGCGCGCGACCTACCGATATGCGCAGCCCGTATCTGTACATAGCCACTAACGGCAGTACCAGAAGCAGCATTCCAAGCAGAAATCCTATTAATGTTATGTTCATTTTCTTGTTTTTTCTAAATGTTCAAACGCCCAGTTCTATCTTTCTGTCGCACATCCCGGCAAGGGCGGCATCGCCGGTGGCAAGCAGAACAGTATGGCCCGACGAGGCAAGAGAGCGCAGATAGGCCATGACGACCGACTGAGCCTCGCTATTGAGACCCGCAAACGGTTCGTCGAGAAGGATGTTCTTTCTGTCCACCACTCCTGCCACCGAAATCATCATACGGCGTAAGGCCGACTCGCCTGCCTCCTCCAATGGTTTGTCGTAAAGGGCTACATCGAGCGCCAGACGCTTCCACTCATAGAACAGTTTTTTGCGCGCATAAGTGAGATCGGTATTCACACGCAGATCGGTCAGCGACTCGAACAGCTCCGAGAAGTTGCCCACGCAGAGGCGCAGATCCTGCGGCACATACAGCATATCGGCTCTGAAAAGCGCAGCCGTCAAGGGTAATATGGCCTCACAATCGACAGACACATAGCCGGAAGTCAAAGGCTGGAAACCGAGAAAAGCCCTTATGAGCGACGTTTTGCCGCAGCCGTGAGGTCCGGTTACGGCCGTCAGACCACCGTCAGCCGTACAGAACGACAGACCGCGGAACAGCTGCTTTCCTCCTACAGTGATTGCACCATCCTTTATTTCGAGCATAAGCGTTATTCTAAAACCAATGAAAAAGAGCCTCACAGTCAAGCCGGCGCAAGAAAAACCATCCACGACAAGCCGGCTGCACGGCCGTAATCAACCATAATTCTATTGCAAACATACAAAATTATCATGTCACATCCAACTTTTGATACTGTTTTTTTTTATGACATAAGAAACACAACAGGATGCCCGGAACGCCACATATTGAACGAAATTTAGCGGACAAAAACCGTACATCCGTCTATTTTCAAAAGCGAAAAGACACGGTATAAATTCTTCACGAAACGGAAAATTATACGCCTCCACGGGGCGAACAGAGTGATACGAAACGGCGCTTACAGCACGGGAAAACAATTATTGCACAATGATGGTGACAAGATTACTTGATGAAAAATCCGTTCTGTCAAGACAATATATTCATGTTAGTGTAATAATAAATTCATAGTGTCACAACCGGTAAATAATTATTGCAAGACGAGTTAATACTTCCGGCTCGTACGACAAACACTTTCCTTATCTTTTCTAACACAAGATATCAGCGTTTTACGAGAAAACTAAAAGGAATAACTTACAATTTTTCTTGACTAAATTTTGACAAAATATTTTCTCAAAAGAGGTGTAAATGAATGTTAAATCAGAAATATCGAAGGCCATTTCACAGCATACCGGGCTTTGATATACCCTATATCGTAGTCTGAAAAAATATGTTCCGCGTTCTGATATTGCCCGTTTTGGCTTGCGATAAAGCCCATATCAGGGTGCGATATGGTGCTTTTCGGCCCCTGAAATGGGCCATTTCGCATGACGAAATGGTGCATATTGCAACGCAGGAAAATATCCCTTAAATGCAAATCGTTGATATTCAATATATTATATTATCCTCTTATATCTCGCGTATTTTCGTCCAAGGGAAAGTCTGTTCGCAAATACGCGCTTATTTTTCGGGGTAGAACGGAAAACTGAGGCAGGAAAATCAAAATCCGATTACAATCTGTAAGTTGTCCGTCAAGGTTTCATTTCAGCAGAAAAATCAACACTTATTATTTATTGAAAGTTGCACTTTCATGAATGCAAATTCCTTTCGATTTCTACAGAACCATGATAAGACACACTCAACAACAGACTATGCGAAAAATAGAAAAGCGTGAATCGTCGCAGGATGGACAGAAGATACGGATGCTATAAGAAAGGCATGGCATGGCACGAAAGCCATACAGACAGCGGATAGACAACAAAAAAGTCTCCGCAGGAAATATCTGCGGAGACTTTCTTATGTTGATATTACAATGTTTCTATTAGAAGAAGAGGTAGCGATTGTCAACTACATTAGCCTTGAGATAAAGCTCGTTCATGAAGTTGCCTGCCCACTGCAGTGCCTTCTGGTGCAGAGTGCTGAGAGTTGCCTTCTCGTTGTACTTGCCCGGACGCATCTTCTTGTCGATAACCTGGAATACGTAAACTCCGGCCTCACCCTTAACAGGTTTTGCAGAGAACTTGCCTTTTGCAGTAGCAGCAACGGCACCGCTGAGTGCCTGCTCGCTTGCGCCTACAGAAGGAATGAATGCCGGTGAGTTGAATGTAACCTGATTTACAACTGAAACGGTGGCACCCTTAGCCTTAGCTTCGTTCACGCTCTTCACGCCCTTAGCCTTGGCCATGAGCATCTCAGCCTTCTTGTCCTTGAGCAGCTCGCTCTTGACATACTCCTTAACCTGCTCGTCGTCGAGTGTGCGGTATCCTTTCTTGTGAATCTTGTCTATAACGGCAATCAGCAGATGGTCGTTATCACCACATTCATACATTGGAGATACATCGCCTTCCTTAGCATCGAACACCCATTTGAGTGCCTCGCGTGTGCTGCGTACGCCTGCAACGTCGTGCTCAGCTGTTGTGATGTTCTTGCGGTCGAGCACTGTGTAACCGTTCTTCTTTGCGTTCTTGAGAAGGCTCTCAGAAGTAGGATTAGCACTGATGAATGCGCTGAACTTGTTGTATGCAGCTGAATATGTGTCGCGAGAGAAGTCTATATTACGCTTGATGACTGCTGCCACGTACTTGTTAATCATAGCCTTGCGGTCAACAACCTGCATGATGACGCTTCCCTGTGTGAGCTTGAGGCTCTTCAGTTCGTTCACCGGAGCGGTGTTGAGAGTAGTGATATAGTTCTTTGTGTCCTTATCCATTGACGGAGCGTTCTGATACTGACGTGTTGTCAACCAGAACTTCTCGCCTGTCTGACCGTACTTCTTTGCGATGAGCTCGAAGTCGCCACCGGCTTTCAGTGCATTGTAGATAGAGTCGGTACGCTGCTGTATATCAGCCGCATCCTTACCACCTACCTGAATCTGACGCAACTGGATTGAGTCAGGAAGCTGCTGCTTGGAAACGAGCTTGATAAGGTTCAGAGTGTTGTCAATCTTGTTTGCTATTACCTTTGATGTGCTGCCCACTGCGATGGAATCGAGACGGCCGGCGATGTCATACGGGAAAGCGTCCTTAGAAACAGGAACACCGAGGTATGCTATTTGCGACATGCTCTTGCGCACTACGTCTGTAGGATCGGCTGCAGCAGCGAGTTCCTTAGCGTAGCCATTGAATTCCTTCTCAAGAGCGGCGCGGTCTTTGGCAGACGCTGTAACCTTAACATCGATGTACTTGATGTCGCGGCTCTCAACATACTGTCTGAAACGCTCCTTCAGTTCGTTGTATTTTGCATTCAGGTCAGAATCGTTATACTTCAGCTTGCTGTCCTGTATGCTTGAGTATGGGAACACAGCGAGGTTGAGCTTGCTTTCCTCATTGTCCTCCTTGTAGGCCATCTTAGCTACGACCTTGTTTGAGATGAGGCACTGAGCGAAAAGATTCTGATATTTCTGGGTGAGCAACTGCTGGCGCAGACTCTTCTCGATGAATGTCCAGTACTTGTACATCGGCTCGTACTGTGCTGCCACCTGAGGATTTGTTGACTTCTGTGTCTTGTAATCAGCGATGAATTTCTTGAGCGAGTTGGCATCGAAACGACCAGTCTGCTGATTGACGAACGGTGTGCTCATGAGCATCGGGTTTGTTCCCTCGTTGAGCACATTCTGCATTTCTGCGTCTGTCACAGTAAGACCGAGCTTCTTTGTCTCGTTCTCGATAATCTTGCTCTGAACGTATGTGTTCCACACCATGTCTTTCACACGGTTCATCTGGTCGTCGTTCAGATTTTCAGTACCCTGCTGCATCTTTATCACTTCCGTGTACTCATCAACAAGGGCCTGGAATTCTTGAATATTGATTTTCTCTCCTAAAACTTCACCCACCTGCTGGCGCTTGTCGTTCTGTGACGTTTCACAAGAACGGAAGAACTCTTCGGCGATGAATGCAAAAAGGCCCAGACCGATAATACATATCAGCAGGACACCTTTGCTTCTGATTTTTCCTAATACTGCCATTACTTTTGATTATTTATTATTTTTATTGTTTTCTCATAATCTGAAACGCTGACTTATGTGCTGTATATACAAAAGGTTCGTAGGTAGCCGACATATACAGCACAGTCTGCGAAATGCGCACAAAAATACTAAATTATTGTCAAACAATGGAACATTTCGTATAAAATTTATTTTCAATGATTAACTTTTAGCTTTACAAGCTCTATTTTTGACATCGTGCTCTTCATTATCTTAAACTCAAACCGTCCCGTACGTATGACCTCATTGAGTTTCGGGAAACTCTGATAGACGTTCAGTATGAGTCCGCCTATGGTCATATAGTCGTCGCTCTCGGGCAGGTCAAGGCCGAACATCTCGTTCACCTTGTCTATCTCGAGGCGCGCAGACAGGATATATTCGCCCGGAGCAACCTCCTTGGCAACATACTTCAGATTGTCGTGCTCGTCCTCTATATCGCCGAAAATCTCTTCCACGATGTCCTCCAGCGACACTATGCCGCTTGTGCCTCCGAACTCATCGACAACCACTCCGAGACTCTTTTTCTGCTGAAGGAATATGCGCATCAGTTTGCGTGCGGTCATTGTCTCGGGCACAAACGGCATCTTGTAGATGCAGTCCTGCCAGCGGTCGGGATTGCGGAACATCTCTGAACTGTGCACATAACCCACTATATGGTCGATGTCGCCATTATATACTATTATCTTCGAGTTTCCGCTCTCAATGAATTTGAGCAGCAACTCGTCCTTTCCGTCCTTGTTCAGATCGACAGCGTTTATCTCGGTACGCGGCACCATGCAGTCGCGCACTTTCACGTCTGAGAACTCAAGAGCATTGTGGAATATCTTCACTTCGTCGTCTATGTCCTCATCGTTTTTGGCATTCTCTATGCTCGTCTGCACAAGATAGTCGAGATCTACCTTGGAGAATCCTTCGTCGTCATATTCCTTTTCCATGTGTATTCCGACAAAACGCAGTATCATCTTCGACAGAAATGTCGAGAAACGGCTTATCGGCCACAGAATTAAATAGAAGAAATATGCCGGCAACGCGAACATGGCCAACAGGCGGTTGGCGTTGTTCTTGAACAACACTTTGGGAAGGAACTCGCCTGTAAACAGTATTATCACCGTTGAAAGGACTGTGTCTGCCGGTACAGTGAAACCTGCATCCATTCCTGCAAAAATCGTGTTGTCGAACAGCTTGGCTATAAGTATACCATACATTACAAGCACTATGTTGTTTCCCACGAGCATAGTGCTGACGAAGCCGTTAGGGTGCCTGTAGAACAGGGAAATGAGTTTTTGGGTAAGACTGCCGTGGTTCTTGTCCATCTCTGCCAGCATACGGTTGCTCGAGACGAAAGCTATCTCCATGCCAGAAAAGAATGCCGACATTATCATCGTAATTAAAATGCCGGTTAAAAGAGGAATATCAGTTTCCAAAATATCTTATTATAATTAAACGTTCAATTATTATATGGCAGCACATATACGTCCGCTATCTTGACTGCGAAGGCATCTTGCGCTGCGGGAGAGCCTGCGGACGCAACTTGGCTTTAGCCGTGTCGGGCAGTGCTATTGTAGTGTCGTTCTCCTCATCGGCAATGTCGCCTTTGACGAATGAGCCGGAGGTGTTGGACACATAATATCTTGTCATACGCTCATCGCTTCTGAAATACATACCCTCAAGCGTACGTTCAGGAGTGACTACACGCGAAGGAGCATACGAATAGAACTCATGTTTGGCCTCATCCCAGAACAACTGGCTGCCGGTATATATTATACCGTTCTTGTTGTGCACCGTAACGCGCCCGCGCAGTTCCCATACTCGCTTCTGGTCATAATAGTAGGCGGTGTCACACTGTATGTATGCCTGTACATGGAATTTCTCGTCGAACTGCTCGAAAAAGAGTCCTTTCTCAAATATCCAACGTGACGGCTGGCGTATCTGATTGACTTCCCAACGCTCAGTCACGATGCGATATTTTATTATTCCTGAATCAGATATCAGCGTATTCACACCATAGCTCGTCATCATAGATACCGAGTCACGGTCGTGTATGGCAGGTGCCGTATGCTCTTTCGGCTCATTACATGAAGTAATGCACACCAGAAAGGCAAACATTATAAATATGTGACACCTGGAAATATTCAATGGTTGACTCCTTTTATTTAGCAAATTAAGAGCGACGGCATTAATCCATCTTCCATTTTGCGAACCAACGCTCGTTGAACAGAATACCTATGTTTATACGGAATGAGTTTTCCGTGATGAACATCTTTGAGTCCTGATGTACCCACTGAGCAGAGATATTCAGTATAGAGCGGTTGTTTATCTTATTTATAATAGGTATTCCGAATCCGGCACTTACGCTATATTCCTTCGGACCGTCATATCCGTTTATTTTCACATAAGGCGTGGCATAAGAAGCACCTATTCTGTATTTCACACGTTTGAAGAAGTTTCGGCTGTTCTCATCAGGGCAAACCTCGCCGCCGACTGTGAACTTATGTCTGTCGTTGAACATATTGTCAGACAGTACATATTGCGGAGTATTGTTGACAACTGTATAAACAGGATATTTGCACTCAGACCATTTCTGGAGTGTATAGTCAACTCCTACCTTCACCTTACCGTCATGATTCCACATCAATCCGGCTCCGTACATCGTAGGAATCTCCAATCCGTTCTTCACGGAATAGTTTGTTGTGTCAGCCACATAAGTCTGCGAGTTTGTCGATAGAACAATACATTTAGGATCGGCATTCAGCTTGTGACCGAAGCTATACACAAGACCTAATGTCACTTGATCCTTTTTCGTTATCTTTGCTGTATATTGCAGACCGAGATCCAGCTTGTAACTGTTGACCGATGCAGAATAATACTTAGACAGTGTATTAATGTATGAGTCTGAATAACTGTTTGACACCGAACGGCTATAGTTTCCCCACAAATAAGAGATATTGGCTCCGAGCGAGAAACCTTTGAACGGTTCCCAACCCATACCTAAATATACCTGATGCAAACCGCCGCTTCCGGAATAAGTGTTTACATAAGACAAGTCATCCTCACCTGAGACTTCTTCAAGAGTTCTGTTGCTTGAATAGCTGTATCCTATGTTTGAAAACGGCAGAAGACCAAAGCTCACTCCCAGATGGCGTGCGAGTCTGAAGCCGGCTAATATATACTCGAAACTTGCGTTGTTCACGTTCTTTCTGACTCCGTTCTCCGCAAAATTAGTTATCTGTCCGGATATACCTGCATCGAAAATAAAGCTGAGAGAGTCTATTGATGAGTATGACGCCGGGTTCATAACATTCAGCTGATTGTGCTCACGGAAGCCCAGTCCAAGGCCGTTCATTCCACGAGAGAAGCCTCCGGCCGGTTCACTTAAAATACCCAATCCGTATTGACTGTATGGCGAATTAGTACCGCTTTGAGCAAATGACGCCAAGGATACGAGTCCCATTAGCGAAGCGATAAAGATTTTTTTCATTTTATATTTCAGCTTTTGTAATAATTTTAACCGGAAATATGCTGTCGTGAGCCGGTTCTCCCCTATTCGACAAACAATTGGTTGCAAAATTATTGAAAAAATTCGAAATAAACTCACGATAAGTGGGAAATATAAGTTATTTTTGCATCGTGAAACGTTTTATATCTCTTTTAAGATGTCTTTCGCTGATTATTTGTCTTTTATGCACAATTGACTTGTCAGCGCAAAATGCTGTGGAGCCCAGTCTGAATCTGGATTCCGTGGAAATAAGTCTGCTGACATGCAGACCCAGACAAAACGTATATAGCCTTTACGGACACACTGCCATACGTGTACAGGACAAGCAGAACCAGCTCGATGTGGCAGTGAATTATGGTATGTTCTCGTTTGAAAAGCCGTTTTTCATTCTGCGTTTTGTCTTCGGACTGACAGATTACTCAATGGACATCGAGGACTTTGAGACGTTCCGGATACATTATGCCACAAGCGGAACAGGCGTAAGACAACAGACTCTCAATCTGACAAACGACGAGAAAAGAGCCATCATAGCCGCAATAGAGAAGAACTATGAACCGCAGAACCGCATATACAGATACAATTATTTCTATGATAACTGTACAACAAGAGCGCGTGACATTCTGTTGAATCACATAAACGGCACGATAAGATACCAGTCAAGGAATAAGAACAACGAATCATACCGCGAAATGATACATGCCTACAACGAGCAATATCGCTGGGCAAGATTCGGGAATGACCTTCTGCTTGGTATAAAATCAGATTTTCCGACGGACCACACACAGCAGCAGTTCTTGCCGGACAACTTGAGAAAAGACTTTGACAACGCCGTAATAATAGACAACAACGGCAACAAAAGACCTTTGGTGAAAGACAGCACATGGGTTATCCAGCCGGGCATACAGGCAGAATGGAAGGGTTTTCCACTGTCACCGACAACGTGTGCCATAATATTTTTCATCATAATAACGGCCGTGTCTGTTTATGAAAGATGCAAAAACATGATGTTCTGGGGCGTAGATGTATTTCTGATGTCAGCAACAGGAATATGCGGTCTGATACTCTTCGCAATGCTGTTCTCACAGCATCCGACAGTAAAAGTGAACTTACAGATATTGCTGCTGAATCCATTATGTCTGGTATTTCTTTACCAGTCAGTGAAGTCACTGCGCAAGCACGCCATACATAAATGGCTGTTGGTGTGGATGATTCTCATCGTATTGTTCCTTTTCGGAGGCTTTTTCCAGAGCTATGCGGAGGGAATGACAATTGTGGCATTATCTTTGCTTATAAGATATATATTAAAATTTGACCAAATAGTGCGAGCTAAAAGATGAACAGATATTTATCGGCAATAATTATACTCGCGGCTCTTACAAGCAACACCGAGCTGCAGGCACAATCGCTAAAACCAGCCCCAAGGTTGGTTGTAAATATCATTATAGACCAGCTGCGCACTGACTACATAGAACATTTCTCGCCACTTTACACTCCGGACGGGTTCAAGAAACTGCTCAACCAAGGCTGTGTATATGAGGCTGCGAGATATACATTCTCGCCGGTTGACCGTGCATCGGCCATCGCATCCATAAATACGGGTACGACACCTCAATATAATAATATTGTAGGAACGCAGTGGCTCGACAGAGCGACACTGCGTCCTGTATATTGCACAGATGACGACAAATACGGCAGTTCACCGCAGAAGCTCGCCACATCAACTATAAGTGACGAGCTGAAAGTGGCTACACGTGGCAGCGCACTCGTATATAGCGTCGCGCTGGACAAGGATGCTGCCATTCTGTCTGCCGGCCACGCAGCCGACGGTGCCATCTGGATAGACGAGAAAAGTGGCCGTTGGACCACATCGACATACTATTCCGAGGCCTCTCAGAATCTTATAAAAGCATATAACAGCACAAGCAAATACGCTGCCGACAACGAAGCTGTCGCCGACTTATCACTGTCGTGCGTTAAGGATATGGCAATGGGCCGCGACGACATCACCGACATGTTGTCTGTCGTTTTGTCCGCAAAAGGCAAGGACGAAGCCAACTGGCAGACAGATATGGAGATACTCTATCTGAAGCTGGACAAGACCATTGCCACACTCGTAAGAAAAATAGAGGATACCGTAGGCAGCGACAAGGTGCTCTTCATGCTTACAAGCACCGGTTACACAGACAACGAACCGGTGGACTACGAGAAATACCGCATACCCACAGGCACATTCTACATCAACCGTACGGCAAACCTGCTGAACATGTATCTTGGCGCAATATACGGCCAGGCACAGTATGTAGAAACGTGCTATCACAATCAGATATACATCAACCGCAAGCTTCTCGAGCAGCGCCACATAAGCTTTGCCGACATCGTATCGCGCTCGAAAGAGCTGCTCACACAGGCGGCAGGCGTACGCAATGTGACCACCAGTCCGTACAATCCGGCTGTCAGCGGCGATCTGCTTATAGAAGTTGCTCCGGGATGGCATCTGCTCAACGAAGACAATCAGGAGAAATACATCTCAAGGGCTGCCTTTGTGCCGTTTCCTATTATTCTGTATGGCGCAGGCATAAAGGCTGAACACGTTTCCACTCCGGCCACAGTTGACCGGATAGCCCCGACAATAGCAAAAGCCATACGAATAAGAGCTCCCAACGCATGCTCGGCAGCGCCGCTGCAATAATGTGTCCGATACACGACGCACAGCACTACGCGACACTCCTGTCGCGCTCTCAAACCATGCCGTGTATCATCATTCCATATCATCTTAATAAAAAATCGAATAAATAAAAACAACAACATAATGAATCTCAACAAATTTTTACAGTCGCTGTTCGGTAACAAATCAACCAGGGACATGAAACTCATACAGCCGCTCGTAGAAAGCGTCAAGGCTGCATATCCGGAGATAAAGAAACTGAGTAACGACGAACTGCGAGCACGTACAAAGGAAATACAGGCATACGTGCAGAACTCCGCAAAGGAGCAGAAAGACAAGATTGCCGCACTGAAGGCGAAAATTGAAGACACACCTATCGATGAACGCGAATCCATCTTCAACGAAATAGACAAGCTGGAGAAGGAAGTTCTCGATGTATATGAGAAAGCACTGAACGAGGTAATGCCAGTGGCATTCAGCATCGTGAAGGATACAGCACGCCGTTTTGCTGAAAACGAAGAAGTGGTTGTGACCGCAACCGACTTCGACCGCGAACTGGCTGCCGACCCGAAAAAGGACTTCATAACAATAGAAGGCGACAAGGCAATATATCATAACCACTGGACTGCCGGCGGAAACGACACGAAATGGGAAATGGTACACTACGATGTACAACTCTTCGGAGGTATCGCACTCCACCAAGGTAAGATTGCCGAGATGGCAACCGGTGAAGGTAAGACACTCGTCGCTACCCTTCCGGTATTCCTCAACGCCCTTACCGGAAACGGCGTACACGTAGTCACTGTGAACGATTACCTCGCCAAGCGTGACTCCGAATGGATGGGACCGCTCTATATGTTCAACGGTCTGTCTGTAGATTGCATCGACAAGCATCGTCCTAACTCACCAGAGCGCCGCAAGGCTTACGAGGCCGACATCACGTTCGGTACGAACAACGAGTTCGGTTTCGACTATCTGCGCGACAACATGGCCATTTCGCCTGCCGACCTCGTACAGCGCAAGCACAACTACGCCATAGTCGATGAGGTCGACTCTGTGCTCATCGATGATGCACGTACACCTCTTATTATATCAGGTCCGGTGCCAAAGGGCGACGACCAGATGTTCGAGGAGTATCAGCCACTGGTAGAACGTCTTGTAGACGTACAGCGCAAGCTCGCCACACAGTTCCTTGCCGAGGCTAAACAGAAAATCAGCGAAGGTCAGGCTAAGAACGACCCGAAGCTGCTCGACGAAGGTTTCACGGCACTCTACCGCTCACACAAGGCTCTGCCTAAGAACAAGCCTCTCATCAAATATCTTTCAGAGGAAGGCATTAAATCAGGCATGCTCAAGAAGGAAGAGTACTATATGGAGAACAACAACCGCCGCATGCCTGAAGCAGTAGAGCCGCTCTATTTCGTTGTTGATGAGAAACTGAACAGCTGCGACCTCACAGATAAGGGTACTGAATGGCTCGCAAAACAGGTGAACGATAAGGACCTGTTCGTCCTCCCTGACATCACCTCACAGCTCTCTGCACTCGAAAACGAAAAAGACCTCAGCGAACAGGACCGTCTCGACAAGAAAGACGACCTGCTCAACCACTACGCCGTACAGAGCGAACGCGTGCACACACTGCAGCAGTTGCTCAAGGCATACTGTATGTTCAACAAGGATGACGAGTATGTTGTCATCAACGGCGAGGTGAAGATTGTCGATGAACAGACAGGACGTATCATGGAAGGACGCCGCTGGAGCGACGGACTCCACCAGGCCGTAGAGGCAAAGGAGCACGTGAAAGTGGAGGCTGCCACACAGACTTTCGCCACCATCACACTCCAGAACTACTTCCGTATGTATCACAAACTGGCAGGTATGACCGGTACGGCATCTACAGAGGCCGGCGAGTTCTGGGACATCTACAAGCTGGATGTAGTAGAGATACCTACCAACAAACCCGTAATACGTAAAGACCTTGACGACCGCGTATATAAGACAGCGCGAGAGAAGTATGCCGCAGTAATCGAAGAAATCGTCGAAATGCGCAACAGCGGACGTCCTACACTTGTCGGTACGACATCTGTCGAGATATCAGAACTTCTGTCGAAGATGCTTACCATGCGCAAGATACCACACCAGGTGCTCAACGCCAAGCTCCATCAGAAGGAAGCCGAAATCGTTGCACTGGCAGGCCGCAGCACAATGGGAACAGTAGAGATTACCAACGAGCAGGGCAACAAACACACCGAACAGCGTCTGCTCGGTGCCGTAACCATCGCCACCAACATGGCCGGACGTGGTACCGATATCAAGCTGACACCGGAGGTCAAGGCTGCCGGAGGACTCGCAATCATCGGTACCGAGCGTCACGAGAGCCGTCGTGTAGACCGTCAGCTGCGTGGTCGTGCCGGACGTCAGGGCGACCCGGGAAGCTCTGTATTCTACGTTTCGCTTGAGGATAAGCTCATGCGTCTGTTCGCAGCCGAGCGCATCGCCAACGTGATGGACCGTCTCGGACTGAAAGAGGGCGAGCGTATTGAGAGCCCGCTGGTATCGAAGAGTATCGAGCGCGCACAGAAGAAGGTTGAGGAAAACCACTTCGGAATACGTAAACACCTGCTCGAGTATGATGACGTGATGAACAAGCAGCGTACCGTAATCTACGAGAAGCGCCGCCACGCACTCATGGGTGAGCGCATCGGAATGGACATCACCAACGTCATTTGGGACCGCGTGGTGAACATCATCGAGACCAACGACTACGATGGATGCCGCGAGGAGTTCCTCAAGGTGCTCGCAATGGAGTGTCCGTTCACCGAAGAGGAGTTTGCCAACGCTAAGCGTCCTGACCTCGAGGAACGCGCCTTCCAGGATGCAATGGCTGCATTCAAGCGCAAGACCGACCGCATACAGAGCGTCGCATGGCCTACTATCAAGGAGGTTGAGGAGACTCAGGGCGAGATATACGAGCGCATCATGGTGCCTATAACCGACGGCAAACGCGTTTACAACATTCCGTGTAACCTCAAGGAGGCTTACCGCACCGAGGCCAAGGATGTTGTAAAGCAGTTTGAGAAAGCCATCATGCTCCACATAATCGATGACTGCTGGAAGGAGAACCTGCGCCAGCTCGACGACCTGCGTCACAGCGTTCAGAACGCATCTTACGAGCAGAAAGACCCGCTGCTCATCTTCAAGCTCGAGAGTGCTAAGCTGTTCGATTCTATGGTGAACGATATGAACAATCGTATATGCAGCATACTCACACGCGGACAGATACCTGAAATACAGCGTGTACAGGAGGCTGCGCCGGAGCAGCACTCACAGCGCTACACCGAGCAGAAGGACGATCTGACAGACAAGGCACAGCAGGCTGCCGCAAGCCAGGACACACGCGACCAGGCACAGCAGCGCCACACTCCTTACGTAAAGGATAAACTGCCGGGACGCAACGATCCATGTCCCTGCGGAAGCGGAAAGAAATTCAAGAACTGTCACGGACGCGGACTTGTATAAAAACAAGCGCAGACCACTCTGCCACGCATAGTGACACATGACCATAAAAACGGAACGGCATATCTGTCGTTCCGTTTTCTTTTTCCTGCCGATGTGTCTCAGCTCCGGAAACTGTGCCAAAACACTTATCGTCATTATTCCGCAGACATCTGCTTTATATTATAATTTTCTGCTAACCAGACATATTCTGTCCTCTTTCCGCAATCTCTTCCCACACGTTATCCCGACATATCACGCTAAGCCTTCGACAAGGATGGCAGACGGACTGTCCGACAACAGAGCTGACAACGTGGTGACCACATATTTGGGTCAAATAATAAGGAAAGCTACGCATACGTGCCTCCTGCCCCACACCATTCCACACATATTCTACGCCACCCGCCGCCCCATTTCGCATCTTGCATAAATATACAGAACTGTTTGAGGCGTTGCATATTTATACATCGTCAACTTCACGAGAATCGAATATTTTCGAGCAAACACTCTTCCGGTCGCAAATACGCGAGTTATGGAGACTTCAGTATAATGCATTCACTATCAACACTTTACGCAGATTGCAAATCAATTCTGTTTTTTCGGCCGTGCAAAAGAGCCTTTTTCGTGCTCTGATATAGGCTTTATCACACTCCGAAATGGCCCGTTTCGGGCATCAATATAGGCTTTTTCGCACCCTGATATGGTGCTTTTCGCAACACGAGCAGGCCGTCTCTACCTCACAATATACACCCTATAGCCCCATAAAACCCTCTTCGCGGGCTTCCGTTCCGAGAAATTCCGTGACCGAAGAGACATTTTCCGCGTCTTCGTTTTTTCTATTTTGAAAATTTATTTTGTCAAAATCTTTTACTTCACGGAATGCATAAATATTCATTTTCCGGCCGATAAAGCCTTTTTCACAGGCATCGCACATAATACCGGACAGACACTCCGGAAAGCAAAAAAAGAAGCAACAGGACGATGTTAAGACCAAAATATATTATCTTTGCACGTATGTCCGCAACATAGTCTTGCCGCACGGCAGAGGTTACGGGCACAATACCGGCTACAGGCCGGATGATTCATAAATCTCATATTTCACGAAAACTGCGTAATGGAAATAAGCATCAACAATCTGAAGAAGACCTTCGGCAAGACCATTGCCGTCAACATAGACGAGTTCAAATCGGCCGGAAACGAGATAATAGGACTTGTGGGCAACAACGGAGCGGGCAAGACCACGCTCTTCCGCCTGCTGCTCGACCTTACAGACGCCGACGAGGGACGTGTGAACATGACATTCAACGTGTCCGAAGACGGCAATCCTGACGCAACGCTGTCGCTCTCGCCGTCTGAAAGCGAGGAGTGGAAAAGATATACGGGAGCATACATCGACGAGAGCTTCCTCATCGATTTTCTTACTCCGGAGGAGTATTTCGGATTCGTGGGACGCGTATGCGACATGTCTAAAGAGCAGATAAGCCAACGTCTGGAATACTTCAGCCAGTTCATGGCCGGCGAGATTTTAGGGCAGAAAAAGTACATACGCGAGTTCTCGGCAGGCAACAAACAGAAGATAGGAATAATAGCGGCGATGTTCAACCGTCCGCAACTGCTCATTCTCGACGAACCGTTCAACTTTCTCGACCCGAGCAGTCAGATGATGCTTAAAAGGCTCATCACCGACTACAACAGCGAGAACGGGGCTACGGTATTCATCTCAAGCCACAACCTGCAGAACACCACCGACATATCAACACGTGTCATTCTGCTCGAGCACGGAGCCATAATAAAGGACATGCAGAACAGCGACGGAAGCGCAGAGAAGGAGCTGGACGACTATTTCCGCATATAAGCGGCAGAGCGGTGAAGGCGCACTGCATAGGTGCCCAGACCGTAGGCGCAGGCTATTATGACATATATCAGCAGCACGCGCGGCACGTCCAGGCGTATGCCGTCAACCGAGGCACCCGGCAGCGAGGCTATGAACTCCAGCCCGCCGTTGAGCCACGACACCGACATCGCGAGCACTCCACCGACCAAAGACTGCACGGCAGGCAGCGGCGTGAGCACGAACATCGTGAAGGTGCAATAAAGAATGAACGTCGTGAGCGGCACGGCTATTATGTTGGTCAAAAGGAAATAACACGAGAAACGGCCGAAATAATAGGCTATGAGGGGCGCTACGCCCAGCTGTGCGGCCACCGACACAGCCGTCATGGCCCACAGCCAGCGGAACGGTCGGAAACGCCACACCATTCTGTCGGAAAGACAACGATATATGGGATTGTAGAAAACGAATATGGCAAGCACCGCCATGAAAGACATCTGAAAACCGATATCCCAAAGATAAAGCGGGTTTGAGGCAAGCATTACTATTGCCGCAAACGAAAGAGTATTGAGCGACATACGGTCGCGATTGAGCAGCGAGACTACCGAACACAGGCTGAACATGGTTGCGGCACGCATCACGCTCGGCTGCATTCCTACCATGAAGACATACGCCCACATGGAAACCACGATGACAGCCTGCCCCACCGCATAGGTGCGACGGTGCAGGAAAAGCAACGAAAGTATGACGTATATTATGCCGAGATGCAGGCCTGAGAGTGCAAGCACGTGCGACGCGCCGGTAATGGAATATGTCTCCTTCAGCTCCTTGGTCAGTGCTGACTTGTCGCCGAGCGTCATGGCTGCCACCACAGCCTGCTCGTCGTCAGGCACATCATGGCCGGCGTAGATGTGTGCGAGGAGCGACTCACGCATACGCATTGCACGCAATGCAATCCTGTCAAGACGCGACAGACGCTCAAGACTAACCTGACGGCTCTGCCACGAGGACGGCAACACAAACGTAGTAGCCACAAAATCGTGTATCAACAGCCAGCGACGGTAATCGAAATTGGATTCCGGATAATAGTTTTCCGGCTCGCGCAGCTCCGACGCAATGCGCATGCCGTCGCCTACGGAAAGCCTCTCGGCGCGGCTGTACGGCGTGTCACGCAGTATGCTCGCCTTCACCTTGTGTCCGGCAAGAGGGCCGTCGGTCAGCAACAGGTCGCATCTTACCACCTTGCCACGCACTACTGGCCGCCCGGCAACCACCGCCTCATATTCCACAGGCACGTCAGGCAACGCCACGCTTACGTCTCTAATCTGCGCCGTGACACACCAGGCACCTGCCAGTATTATGATTATCATAATGACGGTGCTCTGTATTATCGGTCTGCGCCAGAGCAAAAGCGACACCGACAAAAGCGCAACGGTTGACAGCATCCATACCCACTGCGCCACCACGCCATAAAGGGCATTGCCCAAAATTATGCCCATGATGAGCATAATCGCCACACGCAGCAGCGGGTACAGCTGTATTCTACCGTTGGTTATCATTCATAATCGTCTATAACATTGTTGATGAAATCCATCATCGGCTTGCCAACCTTGAATATCTTCACTATCTCGTCGAGCCACCGGTCGCCCTCGAAGAAGGTGTCGGGCACGGCCTTCCAGCAGCAGAAATCCTTCATACGAAGATATTCTATGTGCTCGTAGTCGCGCGGGAAACCAGACGGACAGGTCTTCAGATGTTCCAGTCCGAATCCTTTTGGAGAGTCCCAGTCGCCGCATCCCGGACGTCCGAAAAACTTCAGGAAGGTGTCGTTCTCCACACACTTCAGCCATTCGTCTATGTTACCCATAATCTCGTTGCGGCACGAAGTGAGGATGTTGGTGGGCAACCAATAGTTGCCGCACGACACAAGGCAGTGTCCCGGTTCGATATGGATGTAATATCCGCCGTGCAAAGCCTTCTTGCCGTGGGCGGCGATATAGGCTCCGAGATGACGCTTGTAGGGCGACTTGTCGGCCGAGAAACGCGTGTCGCGATAGAAACGGTAGGTGGAGTCCTTCACCGTTATGTGTGCCACCGACGGGTCGAACGTGGCTATGCGCGCAATGGCTTTGGCCACACCGTCCTCAAAATCGGCCCTTACGGCTGTATATTCATCCTTATGTTCGTTGAACCACGGTCGGTTGTTGTTGGCCGACAGGTCCTTCAGAAACTTCAATATTCTTTTTATGTCCATTGTTGTCTGTTTGTTTTTGTGGTCTCGTTGTTGTGTTTCGTCATCGTCATACCATACTTTCATGTCTTCAGTAATGGCCATGTATGGCAGTCACGAAGAAAGAGTCGGCCGCCTGTTCTACGTTCCTTATGTCCGCTCAGAGGCGCGATCCTTCCATGCGTTTCGGGCAGACGTCGGCCAGTCCGCACTTGGCGCAGTGGGGCGAACGGCTCGTACACACGTATCGGCCGTGCAGAAGCAGCCAGTGATGGGCACGTGGCACGTCTTCGGCAGGCACGTTTTTCATCAGTTCCTGCTCCACCTTGTATGGCGTATTGGCCGTACGCGGCACCAGACCGAGCCTGTGGCTCACACGATAGACGTGCGTATCGACAGCCATAGCCGAGCGTCCGAACGCCACAGCCTGCATCACGTTGGCTGTCTTACGGCCCACACCGGGCAGGCGCAGAAGCTGGTCGAAATCCTCAGGGACCTCTCCTCCATGCTCACTCATCAGCATACGGGCCATCTCTACAAGATGTTTTGCCTTGGCATTCGGATAAGACACGCTCTTGACATACTCGTAAATCTCGTCCGGCTCAGCCGCCGCCATACTCGCGGCATCAGGATAATTCCTGAAAAGTTCGGGCGTTATCTGGTTCACCCGTTTGTCCGTGCACTGTGCGCTGAGTATCACTGCCACAAGCAACTGGAACACACTGCCGAACTCGAGTTCGGTTGTCACCTCCGGCATACTTGTCCTGAAATAGTTGAGGACATACTGATATCTTTCTTTTTTTGTCATATACTGTGTAATGCAAATATGCTTCCGCCGTTACGTCTTCAGAAAACGACGCGGCAGATAAGCCTATGCAAAGATATTGAAAATAGGCTTCAAATCGACATGCACGACCGATTTATTGTCCCACGGCGGTGCTTTTTCACAATATCAGCCACGTTCCGAGATACAGAAAAAGCCCCGCCGACACTTCCGGAAACGTTTTATTCCGTAATGTCGGCGGGGCTTTGAGGCGTGAAACCGGACCATATCGGCCGGCCACGCGGTGCGACGCATCTCACGTCACTGAGTATGTCATCCCGGGAAAACACGTTTTATACACAACAGTCTCCACCTGCACACCGCACCGGAGAGTGCATCCGGGCAAATAATTCATTATTTCTTTTTCCCGTCAGATTCCTTATCCTTTGCGGGAGAAGATTTATATGCCTTGTTCAGACCTGCAATAACCTCGTTGGTTATGTCGTGAGCCTTGTCGGCATAAAGAATGTTGTCGCCCGCCTTACTGAGAATGAGGCTGTATTTCTTATCCTTGTTATATACAGCGAGGAAATGCTGTATGCTGTCGCGCAGGGCGTTGTTATACTTTTCGGTCTCTGCCTGGAACTCACTGCTAAGACGCTGATTGAGAGCCTGAAGGTCTGTGTTCTGCTTCTGCAGCTGTGCTCCTATTCTCTCGGCCTGGTCACGTGTATATGCGTTCTGCTGCAGTTTCTGCTGGAAGTTTGCGGCAGCGGTCTCGAGTTGCTGCTGTTTCTGTCCGAGAGTATTCTGGATGTTCTGTCCCTTCTTCTGCAGAATCAGAGAATATTCCTTACAGAATTTGTACTGTGTCATAATGCTGTCAACCTCGACAAATGCAATCTTTGTTTCTGTCGGAGCGACCTTTCCGCTTTCAGACTTGTTGTCCATCTGAGACTGAGACTTGTCGCATGAGGTGACTGCAAGAACAGTAACGGCAGCGACAGCAAGCGTACCGAAAAAGTTTTTCTTATTCATTTTTATTGTTATTGTATTTAATTATTGTTTCCGTTATGATGTTCCGTCAATAGGCCTTGCCCTTTGCGCGTGCCTCACGGTCCTGGTCCATGACACAGTGTATGCCGTTCTTGCGCATAAGCGGGTTCTCATGTATATGCTGTGACGAGAACTTACCGTTTTTCTTAAAGATTATTCTTACGCATAATAATGCCGTTGCAATAGCAATAATTAACACGCAGAGAAGCAAAGTTTCTACCATTTTTATTTAATTTTGTGCCTACAAAGATAATGCAAAACACGGACAGAACAAAATAATTTATTTATTTTTAGCCCTTGATTCGCTTATCTTGTATCTTTCGTCGCCAAAGTATCTTGCAAAAAGCAGAACGCCCCTGTATAAAGGCTTTGCGGAAGCTGCGGGCGACATGAATAATGAACATTCAATATAAACAATATTATTATGGAAATGAAAGAATTGAAACCGGCTCTTGTATTTGAGCATTTCGCTAAGATCAACAGCATCCCGCGCCCATCAAAGCACGAGGAGAAGATGATTGAGTATCTTAAAGAATTCGGCGAACAGCGCAATCTTGACACTAAAGTGGACGAAACCGGAAACGTAATCATACGTAAGCCTGCCACAAAAGGCTACGAGAATCGTCCGACAGTGATACTGCAGAGCCACATGGATATGGTATGCGACAAACTTGTTGACGTGGATTTCGATTTCCACAAAGACGCAATACAGACATACATCGACGGCGAATGGCTCAGAGCCAAAGGCACAACCCTCGGTGCCGACGACGGCATCGGATGCGCCATTGAGCTGGCTCTGCTCGACAGCAACGACATAGAGCATGGTCCGATAGAGTGTGTCTTCACACGCGATGAGGAAACAGGACTCACCGGAGCATTAGGAATGAAGGGTGACTTCATGACCGGAAAGATGCTCATAAACCTCGACTCAGAGGACGAAGGACAGATTTTCGTATCATGCGCAGGCGGTCTGACCACACGTGCAAAGTTCAGTTTCACCAGAGAAAACGCACATGAGGACTACTTCTTCATCAAAGTTGCCATCAAGGGATTGCTCGGCGGACACTCCGGAGACGACATCGACAAGAAACGCGCAAATGCAATCAAGATTCTGACCCGTTTCCTCTTCAAGGAGCAGGAAAAGACAGATCTGAGACTGGCACAGTTCAATTCGGGAAAGATGCACAACGCAATACCGCGCGACGGAAGCGTTGTATTCGCCGTACCGGCAGACATGAAGGAGACAGTACGTGCCGACTGGAACGTATTCGCAACCGAGGTTGAAGAAGAATTCCACGTAACCGACACAACCATGAAGTTCATGATGGAAAGCACCGAACGCTGCGAGGTAATGCCAAAAGAGACAAGCACGAAGATAATACTCGCACTGCAAGGCATCGACAACGGCATTTTCGCAATGTGTCAGGACGAAGCTCTGTCATGGATGGTTGAGACATCGAGCAACGTGGCAAGCGTAACGACATCTGAAAACAGCCTTGAAGTTGTGGCATCACAGCGTTCGAACGTAATGAGCAATCTCGAGAACCAGTGCAACACAATCAAAGCCGTATTCCAGCTTGCAGGCGCCGAGGTAAAACAGGGCGACGGTTATCCGGCATGGAAGATGAAGGCCGACAGCGAACTGACAAAGACTGCCGTTGAGTCATACAAGAAACTGTTCGGCAAAGAGCCTGTTGTAAAAGGAATACACGCCGGACTTGAATGCGGTCTTTTCTCTGAGCGCTATCCTGACCTCGACATGATTTCGTTCGGACCGACTCTCCGCGGCGTACACACGCCTGACGAATGCCTCCTCATCCCTACCGTACAGATGGTATGGGATCATATGCTTGACATTCTGAAAAACGTGAAATAACTAAATGAAAAAGATAAAAACAATCACTCTATTCTGCGCCGCAATCCTCTTATCGGGTTGCGGCAGCGGAAATAAAGCAAAAAATCTTGTAAGCGATTTTCTTGACGTGAATCTGAAGAACAACGACATTTCCGATGTTGAATTCTCCGCACTCGACTCCACTTCACTCGTAAGTGACAGCATCATAAACGTGATGCGCAGCGACATGGGAAAGTCAAACGTGTTCAAGAGCGGCATAAAGTACGCCGACAGAATAAAAGGACAGAAACTGTATTTCATCAGCGTGAACTACAAAGCGTCCAACGGCAAGAAGATGAAACACACGTTCTATATGAACAACAACGTGAACGACGTAGTGTGCGTAAAGACTGACGTCGTGAATACAGAAAACATCTGAAAACACACGGAGGCAAAAAAACTGCCGACATAATAAAAAAAAGAGAATCACATCACTAAGATATGATTCTCTTTTTTGTTTGTGTCGGGGCGACAGGATTCGAACCTGCGACCGCCTGGTCCCAAACCAGAAGCGCTACCGGGCTGCGCTACACCCCGAAAATGCAAGACTTCCGAATTGCGAGTGCAAAAGTACTCGTTTTTTCTGAATCTTGCAAATTTTTAAGCAATTATTTTATGATTCCTTGTTCAACAAATATCTTTTTCAAGATCTGAACGCCACGTTCCACCTGTTCCTCCGTATGCGTAGCCATAAGAGCGAAGCGCACGAGAGTGTCCTGCGGAGCACAAGCCGGCGGGATGACAGAGTTGATGAACACTCCGTTGTCGTAAGCCAGTTTGGTTACGAGGAATGTCTTTGTTGCGTCTCTTACATAAAGCGGTATGATAGGGCTTTCTGTGTCACCGATCTCGAATCCTTCCTCTCTGAAACGGCGCAAAGCATATTTCGTGACAGCCCAAAGCTTCTGTATGCGCTCCGGTTCTTCCTGTATGATATGCAGTGCCTCCATGGCAGCGGCAGTAGCAGCAGGAGTGTCAGATGCGCTGAATATGTAAGTACGGCATGTGTGACGCAGATAGTTTATGGTGTCAGAATCACTGGCAATGAATCCGCCTATACTTGCGAGCGACTTTGAGAAAGTACCCATGATGAGGTCAATCTCGTCAGTGAGTCCGAAATAATCGCACACTCCACGGCCGTCACGTCCGAACACTCCGATGCCGTGAGCCTCGTCAACCATTATCGAACAATTATACTTATGCTTGAGCTCAACTATCGCCGGCAGGTTGGCAAGGTCGCCTTCCATAGAGAACACGCCGTCAACGATAATAAGTTTCACAGCATCGTGAGGAAGAGTCTTCAGGATGTTCTCCAGATCTTCCATATCGTTGTGCTTGTAATGGAGCTGTCTGGCGAACGACAGACGGCGGCCATCAACGATGCTCGCATGGTCGCGGTCATCACAAATGATATAGTCGCCACGTCCTACAACCATGGCAATCACTCCTGCATTCACCGAGAAACCGGTAGAAAAGCACAATGCTTCGTCCTTGCCCACAAACTCGGCAAGTTCTTTCTCCAACTGAACATGCAGATCAAGAGTACCGTTTAGGAAACGGCTTCCGGCACAACCAGAACCATACTTGTCAAGTGCAGCCTTCGCTGCGTCAATCACACGCTGATCGCCGGTCAATCCGGTATATGCATTTGAGCCGAACATGAGCACTTTATGGCCACCCATTTCAACTTCTGTGCCCTGCTTGCTCGTAATCTGACGGAAATAAGGATACATTCCAGCCTCCATTATCTTCTGAGGCTCTCGATAATTCTTGTATCTTTCTTGTAATTGTCCCATTACTAATTTAAATAGGTAAAAATCTTCTTTTTCTTAATTCAAGGTGCAAAGATACAAAAAAGATATTATAAACATATTTTTTTAGTAAGAAATATACCTTTTTGTTAATTTTGTACAACGGCCGCCCCACTCATTACCGTTTTTTTAGTATATTTGCCAATAATGGCTTCAGCCAAAACAAGCCACACATTATCAATAAGTAAACAATATCCGATAAAACAGTTAGACTTGACGTTAATATCAGACTATAAATATGAAAAAGAAGATTGTTTTCATAATTAATCTTACATCAGGAACGTCTGACAAGACAATAATGCCACAACTGATAAATGACTATCTCGACAAAGACAAATTCGAATATGAGATAGTCACCACACAATATCCGGGCCACGCATCGGAGATATCGACGAAGGCGAAAGACGACGGAATAGATATCGTCGTGGCCGTAGGAGGCGACGGAACCGTGAACGAGGTGGCGCGCTCCATCGTGCACTCACAGACGGCGCTGGGAATAATCCCGAGCGGTTCGGGCAACGGACTGGCACGCCATCTGCTTCTGCCAATGAACGCAAAGAAGGCGATAGAGATAATAAACGAGTGTGAGATACACGAACTCGATTATGGCATAATAAACGAATACCCGTTCTTCTGCACCTGCGGAATGGGGTTCGACGCATTCGTAAGCATGAAATTCGCCGAAAGCGGCAGACGCGGACCCATCACCTACGCCGAAAACATACTGCGCGAAGGGTTGAAATACAAGCCCGAGACGTATGTCATTGAAGACGAGAACGGCACCAACACATACAAGGCTTTTCTCATCTCGTGCGCCAACGCGTCACAATACGGCAACAACGCCTACATAGCACCGAAGGCATCGATGAGCGACGGGCTGATGGATGTCATCATAATGGAGCCGTTCGACATGCTGGAGGCTCCGCAGATAAGCATCGACATGTTCAACAAGACGCTCAACAAGAACGCCAAGATAAAGACTTATCAGAGCAAGAAGATACACATACACCGTACAAAACCTGGCGTGATACACTACGACGGCGACCCTGTGATGGCCGGCGAGGACATTGACGTGGAGATAAAACCAAAAGGCATAAAAATAATAATAAATCCTTTTGCCAACAAGAATACGCGCAAGCCCAACGCACTGCAGAACGCCGTGTCGGACATAATGAACGAGATAAGCAATGTGCGCGAGGATATCGTGAGACACAGAGACGCCACCTACCGCATCATAGGAAAGGGCAACAGAAAGGAAAACGAATAAAAACGCTACGGCATAAACGCAAACGGGAATGGAAACCGACCGCACAGGCTGTCTCCATTCCCGTTTATACATTATATTATATATAGCGTATGACCATGCCGCACACAAATCATAAAAAAACGGAAAATGCGGCCTCAACCGTTAAATTTTCGCCCTATAAAACGCCGAAAAATTTCGTCTGAAGGCTTCAGACGCCCGATAAGGCGCAAAAACCGCAAAATTTCGCAATTCACAGAACTATCTGTATATCAGCATTTTATAATCATTATCATTTCCGCTATATTTTTCCCGGTTTGCGAAATGGCCCATTTCGCACTCCAATATAGGCCATATCACCACACGAAAAGCACCAAATCACGACCTGATATGGTGGTTTTCGCAACACGAAAAAGCCCATTTCGCAAAACCGAAGCCTTATAAACGCATCTCCATAGCCACTACTCCACCCCATTAAAGGGCTGTTTGAGGCGCTGCGGAATTCTAAAAAGAGAAAAACAGAATGTTAAATAGCGGAAGCGAAAAGCAAACGGATGTTAATTGTTTTTTGCAAAAACATCCGCACACCGGGTGGTAAGAATCATGCCACATGCCTGTTTCGCACAATCAGGACCGGCATCCTGCCTGCTGTCATCCGCACACTGCGACAATCGTCACAGCCTCATCATTTCAGATAAAAATCGTCCGTAAGCCCGCTGTACCACTCCGACTTGTTCCCGTCACCGTCGAGCATGGCCACTTCCTCAGTCTCGCACGCGCCTATCCTGTGCTTTGCGAACGACAGAAGCACACGCTTGGGAGCCTTGCGCGGAATGGTTCTGACCAGACAGCGCCGCACCTCGACAAGTCCGGAAAAACTTGCCTCGGCACAGAAGTCGCCTTCAGCATCGGCCGGAATCACCGCGCTGAACACTCCGTCGGCATCGAGCAGACGCGCCACACCCCTGAACAGGTCGTCAAAAGGCAACGTGTCGGCATGGCGTGCCGCCGAGCGCCGCGCGTCGGGACACTTCAGACTGTTGGTGAAAAACGGCGGATTGGACACAATGCTGTCAAACGTAGCCGACGGCGAAAAGTCCTGAAGGCGCGAATGGCATATCTCTATTCTTGCGGCAAACGGACTGCCCGCCACGTTTGCCATGGCCTGCCGGCACGCTCCGTCGTCCATGTCGATGCCACATATACGCGCGCCTTCGAAGCGCTGCGCCATCATAAGCGCAATGAGTCCGGTGCCGGTGCCTATGTCAAGAATGTGGCGGCCGCCCGCAGCCCAGGCACCAAGCAGCACTCCGTCAGTGCCCACCTTCATGGCGCACATATCCTGGCGCACTTCAAACTGTCTGAAAGTAAATCCCTGTCCGTCCATAATCATCCGTCGAAAACCGTAAAACCTTCTCACTTATATACATTCTACATAACGCCGCAATCAGTTTTTTATTTTGCCCCACGCCCACATTTGTTCCTCCTCCGACGCCTCGCACATGTTTCCCCACGGCAACGCCGCGTCATTGCCACGGCAGCTTATTGTTGGCGCTTTCACATATTAATTATTTATAAATAACCGCTCGTATGAAATCTTTTGCTTAACTTTGCAGCAAATTTGGAAAAAACGCGCAGCTTAAAACATTCTTAACGGTGCGCAATTTATAATTTTATTCACAAAAAACATACAAAACTCAGGAGTACACCCGGAAGAATCGGGAATTCGGCACATCGTTTGCTGTATATTCCCGATAAAACAATATGAATTATGAATAAGAAGCCTAGCACATCCATTCAAATGATAGCAGACTACGAAGGAGATATAACCAATTTATTTAAAGTCGAAGTGAACGGGGAGATTCCTATTCTTGCGACACGCAACATAGTACTTTTTCCAGGTGTGATATCACCTATTCTTGTCGGCCGGAAGATAAGCATCAATCTTATAAACTATCTGAAGAAAGCCGAGGACACTACTTTCGCCATTTTCTGTCAGAAGGATGTCAATGTTGACAACCCGCAACAGGACGACCTCTACGAATACGGTGTCTATGCCAAACTGGTGCGGCTGCTCGAGATGCCGGGCAACGATCAGAACGTGACCATAATTGTTCAGGGACTAGGACGGTGCAAGCTCAGTGAGCTCACTGCCACAAAACCGTTCCTGAAAGGTATGACCGTGGCTGCCGGAGAGGAGATGCCCGAGGCAGGCGACAATGAGTTCAAGACCGCGCTCGACGATCTGCGCACCACAACCGTCAGCTATATCAAGCAGAACGAAGAAATACCCGACGAGTCGCAGTTCGCACTCAACAACATACACAATGACGTCATAACCGTAGATTTCATCTGCGCCAACCTGCCGTTCACCATTCCTGACAAGATGGCAATGCTGGCCACAAGCTCTATAAAGGAACGTGTGCTGCTCACACTGAAGACTCTGCACAAGGAGTTGCAGCTGCTCGAGCTGAAGCAGAACATCCGCACCAAGACACGTGAGGACATAGACGAGCAGCAGCGTGAGTATTTCCTGCAACAGCAGATAAAGAACATCAAGGAAGAGCTCGGCAACGGCGACGGCTCACCTGAGTATCACGAGCTGGAGAAAGCTGCCAAGACAAAGAAATGGCCTGAAGAGGTTGCCAAGGTGTTCTACAAGGAACTGGACAAGCTCGAGATGTTCAATCCACAGAGTCCGGAGTTCAGCGTGCAGCTCAACTATCTGCAGACGATGATCAACCTGCCATGGAACGAATATACAAAAGACAACCTCGACCTCAAAAGAGCGCAGAAAGTGCTCGACCACGACCACTATGGCATGGAGAAGGTAAAGGAACGCATACTCGAATACATGGCCGTGCTGAAACTCCGTGGCGACCTGAAGTCGCCCATCATCTGCCTCTACGGTCCTCCGGGAGTGGGCAAGACGAGTCTCGGCAAGAGCATTGCGGCTGCCATGAAGCGCAAATATGTGAGAATGTCGCTCGGCGGACTGCACGACGAGTCTGAGATACGCGGTCATCGCCGCACATACGTCGGAGCTATGCCCGGACGCATAATAAAGAGCATACAGAAGGCAGGCTCTTCAAATCCTGTGTTCATTCTCGACGAGATAGACAAGGTTACGCAGAACACTGTGAACGGTGACCCGGCGTCGGCTCTGCTTGAGGTGCTCGATCCTGAGCAGAACAACGCGTTCCACGACAACTATCTTGACGTGGACTTCGACCTCTCCAAGGTATTGTTCATCGCCACGGCAAACGACCTCAACACCATACCGCGCCCGCTGCTCGACCGTATGGAGCTCATCGAGGTGAGCGGTTACATCACCGAGGAGAAGATTGAGATTGCCAAGCGTCATCTCATACCGCACGAGATAGAGAACACCGGACTCAACGATCCGGAGCATAAACCACAGTTCAACAAGGCGGCGATAGAGAAGATTATCGAGCAATACACACGTGAGAGCGGTGTGCGTCAGCTCGAGAAACAGATAAACAAGGCACTGCGCAAGCTCGCACTCATAAAGGCACGCGACGGCGAACTGCCATACGAGAAGATAACCCCGAGCCAGACCGAGGACCTTCTGGGCAAGCCGCCGTTCTATCGCGACATTTATCAGGGCAACGAATATGCAGGCGTTGTGACCGGACTGGCATGGACAAGCGTGGGCGGAGAGATTCTCTTCATCGAGACATCGCTCAGCAAAGGCAAGGCCGGCAAACTGACGCTTACCGGTAACCTCGGCGACGTGATGAAGGAGTCGGCTGTCATAGCGCTCGAATACGTAAAGGCACACATCGACAGCCTTGGCGTTGACTACCGCATATTCGAACAGTGGAACATCCACATACACGTGCCTGAAGGTGCTACTCCTAAGGACGGACCGTCGGCAGGTATAACCATTGCCACGTCCATCGCGTCGGCACTCACACAGCGCAAGGTGCGCAAGAACACTGCCATGACCGGCGAAATAACCCTGCGTGGCAAGGTGCTCCCTGTCGGTGGCATCAAGGAGAAGATTCTCGCGGCCAAGCGCGCAGGCATCACCGACATCATAATGTGCAAGGACAACAAGAAGGACATCGACGAGATTCCTGCCATCTATCTCAAAGGCGTGGAGTTCCACTATGTGGAGAATGTCCAGGACGTGTGGGACTTTGCACTCACCGACGAGATTGTGAGCCATCCGGTGAAATTCACCATCGATGAGGACAAGCATCAGAAAGACTGAACATTACAGTAAACAGAGGTAAAGAATCAAGAATGACATTCGAACTGCAACACACAGACAACGCGTCTGAAGCACGCTGCGGCATCATAACGACCGACCACGGACAGATAAAAACACCTATCTTCATGCCGGTGGGAACATGCGGCACCGTCAAGGGCGTGCATTTCTCAGAACTTCGCGAGCAGGTGAAGGCACAGATAATTCTGGGCAACACCTATCATCTATACCTCCGCCCGGGACTTGAGACACTGCGTGCGGCCGGCGGACTACACAAGTTCAACACCTGGGACCGCCCCATACTTACCGACTCAGGCGGCTTTCAGGTATTCTCGCTTACAGGCATCAGGAAACTGCGCGAGGAAGGATGTGAGTTCCGCTCACACATAGACGGTTCGAAACATTTCTTCACTCCTGAGAACGTGATGGACACCGAGCGCATCATAGGCGCCGACATAATGATGGCGTTCGACGAATGTCCTCCCGGACAAAGCGACTACCAGTATGCCAAGAAAAGTCTGCAGCTGACACAGCGCTGGCTCGACCGTTGCATCAAACGCTTCAACGAGACCGAGCCTCTCTACGGACACAGCCAGAGTCTTTTCCCCATTGTGCAGGGATGCACCTACAAAGACCTTCGCCGCGAAGCCGCAAAATATGTGGCAGACAAGAATGCCGACGGCAACGCCATAGGCGGACTGGCCGTAGGAGAGCCCACCGAGGTGATGTACGAGATGATTGAGGTGGTGAACGAAATACTGCCAAAGGACAAGCCCCGCTACCTGATGGGCGTTGGAACACCGCAGAACATACTCGAGGCCATTGAGCGTGGAGTCGATATGTTCGATTGTGTCATGCCGACACGCAACGGACGCAACGCCATGCTCTTCACCTATAACGGAACGATGAACATGCGCAACAAGAAGTGGGAAAACGATTTCTCACCCATCGATCCGGACGGATGCGACATCGACCGTATACATTCCAAAGCCTATCTGCACCATCTGTTCAAGGCTCAGGAGCTGCTTGCGCTGCAGATAGCGAGCATTCACAATCTGGCATTTTACCTGCGTCTGGTGACCGATGCGCGCCAACACATAATGCAAGGCGACTTCGTGGCATGGAAACGCAGCGTAATAGACAATCTCGGCCGAAGAATCTAACACGACAGTATGGCAACAGGAATGAAACGACAACATCGCAGACTGCTCATCAGAGCAAGGCGCACGGCAAGACACATGGCTTGGCTTGCCGACGCAATGCGGCGTCTCAGACATTGGCTGAGATTTCTTTCCATACTCAGTCCGTCACGCTACATCAAGCGTCTGGACTGGTATATCATCAAGAAATTCATCGGTACGTACGTTTATTCTATCGTTCTCATCATATCCATATCGATAATTTTCGATATCAACGAGAACCTTGCCAAGTTCACGCAGTATCATGCACCGCTAAAAGCGATAGTGTTCGACTACTACGCCAACTTCGTACCGTATTTCGCAAACCTGTTCAGCCCGCTGTTTGTATTCATTGCCGTAATCTTCTTCACCACCAAACTGGCCGGCAATTCCGAAATCATATCAATGCTCGCGGCTGGAATCTCGTTCAAGAGACTCATGCGTCCGTACATGATTTCGTGCGTTCTCATATCCTCGCTATCCTTTTATCTCAGTGCCGAAGTGATACCCCACGGCACCGTAATACGCCAGAACTTCGAGACGATATATAAGAACAAGAAGAAGAACACGTCCGCGGAGAACGTGATGCTACAAGTAGGCAAAGGCGTCATTGTCTATATACAGCACTACGACAACAACATGAAGAAGGGCTACGGATTCTCGCTCGACAAGTTTGAGAACAAGAAACTCGTGAGCCACATGACCGCCATGGAGGTGCAATACGACACAATCTCGGATTCAAAGTACCACTGGACGGCCACCAACTGGAAGATAAGAGAGCTGCGCGGACTGCGCGAGCACATCACCCAGGGCGCGAAAAAAGACACGCTTATACAGATGGAGCCGACCGATCTTGTGTATTCCAAAGGCCAGCAGGAGACGTTCACAAGCTCTGAGCTGAAAGATTACATCTCCAAACAGATTGACCGCGGAAGCGGAAACGTGGTGCAGTATCAGGTGGAATATCACAAACGCATCGCGTCGTCATTCGCTTCGTTCATCCTTACGACAATCGGCGTGTCGCTCTCCTCGCGCAAACGAAAAGGCGGAATGGGAGTGTATCTTGGCATCGGACTGGCGCTTAGCTTCGGCTATATAATGCTCCAGACCGTCTCGTCAACATTCGCCATCAACGCCAACACACCGCCTATACTGGCGGCGTGGATTCCTAACATCATCTTTGCCGTAGTAGCTTACTTCTGCTACCGCAAGGCTCCAAACTAAAAAGACATGTATTTCGACGAATTAGACTTAAATGACAACGTGCTCGATGCACTCTATGACATGCATTTCGAGACATGCACCCCGGTACAGGAAAAATGTATTCCGGAGATACTCAAAGGCAACGACGTGCTCGGAGTGGCACAGACAGGAACAGGAAAGACTGCCGCCTATCTGCTGCCCATACTCAGTAAACTCGCCGACGGTGACTATTCCAAGGACACGATAAACTGTGTCATAATGAGCCCGACACGCGAACTGGCACAACAGATAGACCAGGCCATACAAGGTTTCGACTATTATATCAACGGTGTAAGCAGCCTTGCCATATACGGAGGCAACGACGGCAACCGCTACGATCAGGAACTTAAAAGTCTGACTCTGGGCGCCGACGTCATCATAGCAACGCCGGGACGCCTGCTAAGCCACATAACCATGGGCAACGCCGACCTCAGCAAGGTGTCGTTCTTCGTGCTCGACGAAGCCGACCGTATGCTCGACATGGGTTTCTCTGAGGACATAAAGAAGATTGCAAAGCATCTGCCGCCGACATGTCAGACCATAATGTTCTCGGCCACGATGCCCGAAAAGATAGAGGAGCTCGCCAAGACCATCCTAAAGAATCCGGTGGAGGTGAAAATCGCCGTGAGCAAACCGGCGGAGAAGATAAGGCAGAGCGCATACGTATGCTACGAAGACCAGAAGATGGGCATAATAAAAGACATCTTCAAACAAGGCGACCTCAAACGCGTCATAATATTCTCCGGCAAGAAGCAGAAAGTGAAAATGATAAACCACGCGCTGCAGAAAATCAATGTGAACTGCGGAGAGATGCACTCAGACCTCGACCAGGCACAGCGCGACGACATAATGTATAAGTTCAAGAGCGGACAGATAGACGTGCTCGTGGCGACCGACATCGTTGCCCGCGGAATCGATATCGACGACATAGCAATGGTGATAAACTTCGACGTTCCGCGCGACGCCGAGGACTATGTGCACCGCATCGGACGTACGGCACGTGCCGACCGCGACGGAGTGGCGATAACATTCATCAACGAGGACGACATCGTATATTTCAAACAGATAGAGAAACTGCTCAAGAAAGAAATAGAAAAGGTGGCACTGCCTGAGGGACTCGGAAAAGGACCTGAATATAAACTGCCCGAGAAACAGAAAGGTAGAGGACGAGGCCGACGCAACGACAGGCGCGACAGACGCGGCAATGACACCAAGAAGGCTGAAGGCGAAGGTAACGGACAGCAACAGCAGGAGAAGCGCAACACGCGAGGCAACAGGAACAGAAACAACAACCGCAACGCGCAGAAACAGGGCGAAAAGACAGAAAACGCACCTGCAAATGCCTCTGAAAAGACGCAGACCCGCAACAGACGCAACAAGCCGAGACGCGCCAACACCGAAACCGGGAACGCCGGACAGCCGACAGCAAATCAGAAGCCTGCTGCAAACGCTGCAAAACCAACCGGCAACGGTGCACAGACAGCCGACAGAGAGCAGCGCAGAAGACAGAAGCGCCGCCCGCAGAAACCACAGGCACGCCAGGCACAGCCGGCACGTCAGAAGAACGATAACAAGCGTCAGAACTTGGCTCCGCAGCCGAAGAAGCAGGAAAGCAAGCTGAAATCCATAATCAGCAAACCGCTGAAATGGCTCGGACTGAAGAAATAACGGGCTGACACGAGAAAAGGAAATGCAATTTAAGAACGGCGACACACGGAAACACAACCATCCGGACTCACCGCCTTAAATTGCATTTTCTGTTTATACCATACCACGCACACATCAATCGTCACTTCACACCGACGCCATGAAACGCGGCACATGCACCGACAACCACATAAAGAAAGTCACCGTGCCAAACACCTTCGCGTTAACATTATTTATACGTTCGGTCTTCCAAATTTAACACGTGATTTTCTCTCATTCTGTAAAATCTCATTCCGCAAAACGGTGCTTATCAGACGACGGACAACCGATGAAAATCCGGATTTTTTTAGAGTTCGTTGCAATAAAGCCCATTTCGGCACACGATAAAGCCTGTTTCACCACTCGAAAAAGCCCGTTTCACACCTCAATAAAGCCCATTTCGGAGCACGAAATGGGCCATTTCGCAACGCCTAAAAAACCATGTGACATCGCATTTTCGTCTAAACCACTGACAGACAGCCACTTGGCTAAAGCCGCCATTTTTCGCGTATTTGCGGGCAAGGATGCCTCTGCTCGGCTACAGACGAATTATGACGGGTTTACGACGCCGATTTTTAACACTTCCGACCATCCCCGCCTCAACACATCTCATATTCATCATGACGCCATAAAATATCATATCATAACATTTTAACAACATTTTCTTTATATTCAGCATCAAATATAGCCACACACGTTCGAGTTTATGACATAAAATTACTACCTTTGCATCTGTCCCGCAAAATAAGCCAATGACAAAGCACAAATCATTTTAATAACTAAAAATACTACACACAAAAGATGAAACGTATTGTCTTTCTTGATTACGTACGCGTGTTCGCATGCTTTCTCGTGATGCTCGTCCACGCCAGTGAGAACTTCTACGGAGCAGCCGGTTCCACCGACATGGCAGGTCCGCAATCATTCCTTGCCACCGAGTCAGACCGTCTGTGGGTGAGCATCTACGACGGATTCTCACGCATGTCTGTACCTCTGTTCATGATTGTGTCGGCCTTTCTGCTCGCCCCGATGAAGGAAGGACAGACCACGTGGCAGTTCTACCGCAAGCGCAGCCTGCGCATCCTGCCGCCGTTCTTTGTCTTCATGATACTCTACAGCACGCTGCCTCTGCTTTGGGGACAGATAGACGGAGCGACCTCTATAAAGGACCTCTCGCGCATACTTCTCAACTTCCCCACCCTCGCAGGCCATCTGTGGTTCATGTATCCGCTGTTCAGCCTCTATCTGTTCATACCGTTCATATCGCCGTGGCTCAGCAAAGCCACAGCCAAGGAGGAGCGTTTCTTCATCGTGCTGTTCCTCATCTCCACCTGCATGCCGTTCCTCAACCGCTGGTGTGGCGAGGTATGGGGACAGTGTTTCTGGAACGAGTATCACATGCTCTGGTACTTCTCGGGCTATCTGGGCTATCTTGTCCTGGCCCACTACATACGCGTTCACCTCACATGGAACAGGAAGACACGTTTCACCCGCGGCCTGCTGCTCATGGTTGTCGGCGCCGTCATAACAATCTTGTCGTTCTATGTCCAGGCCGTTCCGGGCGTAACCCACTCCACACCTGTGCTTGAGATAGGCTGGTCGTTCTGCACAATCAACTGCGTTATGCTCACAGCCGGCGCGTTCCTCATGTTCACATGCATCGAGACAAAGAAAGCACCGAAGATGATAACCGACCTCTCCAAACTCAGCTACGGCATGTATCTCATGCACATTTTCTGGCTGGGCATGTGGGCAGGAGTGTTCAAATCCACTCTCGCACTGCCCACCGTGGCTGCCATTCCGTGCATAGCCGTATGCACATTTGTATGTTGTTACATCACAACCAAGATCATTTCGCTTGTTCCGGGCAGCAAGTGGGTGATAGGATAAAAACAAGTTTGAAATATAACAAACATCAATAAACGGGAAAAACGTCATATTATCTTTTTGATGTTTTTCCCGTTAAAAAGTATCGATTTGTTTGTTTTTTAAAATAAAACATATATCTTTGCAACCGGAAATTATAAAAACAATGAAAAAAGGAGTCCAATAAAATACTCCTGTCATCCGTTTATCAGCCGACGAAGCTGATGTTTTTTCGGACATCATAACTATCAAATAACTAACAGAAAAGAAATGAGAGCCACTGAAGTTGTAGAAAATCTTAAAAGAAGATTTCCTAACGAGCCTGAGTACATACAGGCCGTAAGCCAGGTGTTAGGCACCATCGAAGACGAGTACAACAAACATCCGGAGTTTGAGAAAGCCAACCTTATAGAGCGTCTGTGCATTCCCGACCGCCTCGTGGAATTCCGCGTGACGTGGGTCGACGACAAAGGCAACGTGCAGACAAACATGGGTTACCGTGTGCAGCACAACAATGCCATAGGCCCGTACAAGGGAGGTCTGCGCTTCCATGCATCGGTAAACCTCAGCATTCTGAAGTTCCTCGCATTCGAGCAGACATTCAAGAATTCGCTCACCACGCTGCCCATGGGCGGCGCCAAAGGTGGTTCAGACTTCTCGCCGCGCGGCAAGAGCAACGCCGAGGTGATGCGTTTCTGTCAGGCTTTCATGAACGAGCTCTACCGCCATATAGGTCCCGACGAGGACGTTCCGGCCGGAGACATCGGCGTGGGAGGCCGTGAAGTTGGCTATCTGTTCGGACAATACAAGAAGCTGACCCACCAGTTCAGCGGTATTCTCACCGGAAAGGGAATAGAATTCGGAGGCTCGCTCATACGTCCTGAGGCAACAGGATATGGCAATGTGTATTTCCTTGAGAACATGCTCAAGACCCGCAACATCGACCTCAAGGGCAAGACAGTGCTTGTGAGCGGCGCGGGTAACGTGGCACAATACACAGTGGAGAAACTCATCCAGCTCGGAGCCAAACCCGTTACGCTGTCCGACTCGGACGGTTACATATACGATCCGGACGGCATAGACGAGGAGAAACTGGCTTATGTCAAGGAACTGAAGAACATAGAGCGCGGACGCATCAGCGAGTATGCCGAGAAATACGGCGTCAAGTATGTGCCGGGCGCAAAGCCATGGTTTGAGAAAGCCGACATAGCTCTGCCTTCAGCCACACAGAACGAGATAAACGAGGAGGCAGCCAAAGCACTCGTGGCAAACGGTGTATTCGCCGTGAGCGAGGGCGCGAACATGCCTTCTACGCCAGAAGCCATCAAGGTGTTCCAGGACGCCAAGATACTTTATTCACCGGGAAAGGCCGCAAACGCCGGCGGAGTGGCAGTGTCAGGACTGGAGATGAGCCAGAACTCAGAGCGTCTGCGTTGGAGCAGCGAGGAGGTGGACAAGAAACTCCACGACATCATGAACGACATCCACGAGAACTGCGTGAAATATGGCACAGAGCCCGATGGCTACATCAACTACGTGAAGGGCGCCAATGTCGCAGGATTCCTGAAGGTGGCAAAAGCCATGATGGCACAGGGAATAGTCTGATTTTTGCACAGATTCATAAACTGAAAACAAGCAAATATAGTACAGCCGGCATGATGGCTGTACTATATTTTTTTATTGTCGCGCACCGGACCGCAGCTGCACGGCCGTGGCTTGACACCGAATGTGCGCGCTGCCCCACCCGCACAACACTCACACATTTTTATCTGAATATCATGATTATAAGCCGCCTGTTGGTTAATAAAGGTTAAAGTTAGTTTATATTACGGCATATAAAGTGTCTTATTTATAGATAAAGACATTTTATATACACGGAAAATAAAACATTGTTAAATATAAACACACACATATGAGCAATCATCACAATAGACTGACGACATTTGTCCTGTTGGCATTATTGGCTGTCTGCATCAGCGCAAACGCACTCGAAGTGACGGTGAAAAGCCCTGGAACGCTGAACACACTGATAAAGAGCAGCGACAAATACAGGATTACCACACTGAAAATAGACGGCACAATAAATTCGGAAGATATAATGTTGCTGCGCGACATGGCGGGATGCGACGCCTATGAACTCCGCACCGAAGGCCGGCTGAGAAGCATAGACATGGGCGGAGTGACGTTTGCCGAAGACAACACTCGGTTCATAGAAGGCAACAACAACAGCATAATAAACGATGCCTACACCATTCCGGCATACATGTTCAGCAACTGCAACATCGAAAAAATAGTGCTGCCGCGAAACATCAGGAAAATAGATGCGTATGCGTTCCGCAACACGGCACTGAAATCCATCACTCTTCCGGAGAATATCATAGTGAAAGATTATGCCTTCCAGGGATGCAGAAAATTGTCGGAGGTGTTGTTTCCTGACTTTACCAAAGAGTTGTGGTCAGAATGTTTCAGCAGATGCTCAAACCTGAGAACCATGACAATAAACAACATCGGACTGCTGGGCTCAAGAGCGTTCAAGGATATGGAGAACCTCACCGATATAACCATAAAGGGTATCATAGGCCATGTTGACGGGTGGATGTGCCGCGATCTGCCGAGTCTGAAGTCCATACGGTTCGAAGGTTTCATCCTGAACACCGGTAGCTCCATCATTGCCGAGGACTGTCCGCAGCTGAGCGAGATTGTGTTCTCGGGCACATGTATGCCAATGGGATTCGGAAGCGTGAAGGAATGTCCTCTGATGAAGAAATGCACCGTGACCGGATATGTAATAAAATCGGGCGACAAGAACTTCATAGAATATGAGGAACCGGTGACATTCAGCAAGCAGATGGAGGACGCCTGCCGAAGATTTGAGGAGATTATATCCAAAGACGAATACTCCAACATCTTCGGTGTGAAGAACACAATATACGATATGGTGGTCATTCTGACAGACATCGGAGAGAGCCTTAAAGCCGCACAATATACCAAACTGGCTGCTGACTACAGTTATAAAGAAGCTGAACAGGAAAAGCAACAGCCAAAGTTGGCCGGTAATATACTGGACGTCAATCTGGATTTTGTCAAACTTCTGAAGACATCGAAACCTTACGGTGCTCACGACGCAAGCAATACCAAGCGTTTCACTTATGCTTCCGCAAACGATCCGAAGGTGAAGAAAATAAAGGATTTCTTCAATCTTGAACACATTGCCGGCAACGGTGACGAGATATCAAAGATGAAGAACATCATGCGATGGCTGCACGACAACATAAGACATGACGGTTCGGGAGGCTTCCCGCCGAACACCGATCGCAACGCCATCGACCTCTACAAAGCATGCAAAGCAAGAAATTGCGGACTCAACTCGCGTGGTCTGTCCATTGTCCTGGCCGAACTCTATCTTGCCATGGGATGGCCTGCCCGGTTCATCACCTGCCAGTCGATGTATTCCGACGACCTTGAATGTCACATTGTCGTAGTTGTGTGGAGCCGCACACTGGGAAAATGGATTATGATGGATCCGACATACGATGCGTATGTATGCGATGAGAACGGTCTTCTGCTGCATCCTGGAGAGATAAGAAGACGCATGATAGAGGGCAAGAGACTCGTCCTCAACGATGATGCCAACTGGAATCACACGCTCAAATTCACAGAGAAGAATTATCTTTATGAATACATGGCGAAGAATCTTTTCCTTCTCAGTGCCTACATCGACAGCTATCCTAACGTTGAATCGGATGGCAACAGCACATACTACACGCTGCAACCTGAAGGCTTCAACACTCAGATAGGCACCGCAACGTGCGACGAGGAGTGGTTCTGGCAGAAGCCATAAGCCATCATTAATGAATGATAAACATTTTTATTTAACCAACATATACTTATTATGAGTAGCAAATGTAAGAACATTCTTCTGCTTGTCATCCTGCTGTTGCAGGTTTCCGGCATATCAGCAAGCAGAAAAGACGTAATCGTGAAAACGCCGGGGACACTGAAGACACTGATATCAGACAGTGAGAAATACGAAATAACCGACCTGAAGATCGGCGGCTGCCTGAACGCGGAAGACCTGATCATGCTGCGCGACATGGCGGGATGCGACAAGAACGAGAACTATACCAAAGGCCGGCTGAAACATATCGACATGACTGATGTAACCATTGTGGCCGACAAAAAAAAACACACAGAGAACGGGAAAAGCAGTTATATATATGAAACAACATTTCCTGAATACATGTTCAGCAAATGCCGCATCGAGAAAATAAAACTCCCTAAAGGCATAAAAAGCATCGGGAAAATGGCTTTCATGCAGTCCGCCCTAAAGGAAATAACCCTACCGGAGGACATCATACTGGAAGAAGGGGCATTTCAGTCTTGTCGCAATCTGTCGAAAATCACGTTTCCGTCCTACACAAAAGAAATAAATTATAATTGTTTTGCCGGTTGCAGCAAACTGAAGAAGATTGTAATAAACAACATCGGATATATTTCCTCACGTGCGTTCATGCAGATAGAGAATGTCAAGGAGATAACCATACGCGGCGTTCTCGGCCACGTCGACGGATGGATGTGCTACGACCTGCCGTCGCTTGAGACATTGAAGTTTGAAAACTTCATAATAAGCACGGGCGGACCTGACATAGCCGAGAAATGTCCGAACCTGAAAGAAATTGTCTTCTCGGGCGATTGCGTGTCAATGGGATTCGGTAAGGTGACCGACTGCCCGCTGATAACGAAGTGCACAGTCAAGGGAAATATATTCAATTCTAACGACAAAGACTTCATTGAATATAAGGAACCGTTAAGCCATATTCCTGAATTAATGAAGACATGCGCCAAGCTCGACAGCCTGACCAAGATGCCGCAATATTCTGATATGTTCGGAACAAAATTTGTATTGTATGACCTCACGTGCATGTATTCACGTATAGGAGAGAAGGAGAAAGCCGTAAAGGCCCTTGAGAGAGCCATAAACAGCGGCTACGGCGACTATAAATGGATATTGCAGGACAATGATCTCGACAACATAAGAAACGAAGAAGGATTCAAGAAACTGGTAGAGGAACTGCGCAAGACCAAAGATTATCTGTACGTGTTGAAGCACAGCGGATCCTACGCAGCGCCCGATACGACAAACACGAAGAGGTTCACTTATGCCTCGCCCAATGATGAGGACATGAAGAAGATAAGGACTTTCTTCAATCTTGACAAGATAGCCGGCAACGGAGATGAGATTTCACAGATAAAGAACATCATGTACTGGCTGCACGACAATATAGTACACGACGGATCGGGAGGATTTCCACAGAAAACCAAACGCAACGCCATCGACCTTTACAACGCCTGCAAGGCACAGAACCGTGGACTTAACTGCCGCGGACTTGCCATTGTCCTGTCAGAGATGTATATGGCAATGGGATGGCCGGCACGCTTCATCACCTGCGAACCGAAGGACTACAGACACGACAACGACTGCCATGTGATAGTGATGGTATGGAGCCGAACACTCGGGAAATGGATATGGATGGACCCTACGTTTGCCGCATACGTCTGCGACGAAAACGGTCTTCTGCTGCATCCAGGAGAGGTAAGACAGCGCCTGATAGAAGGAAAGCCGCTCGTGCTGAATAAAGATGCGAACTGGAATCATAAGACCATGCAGACCAAAGAAGATTATCTCGACGAATACATGGCGAAAAACCTGTATTATCTGAGCACCTACCTCAACAATGGTTCTAACGTGGAAAACGGCAACCTCAGCAATTATTTCACGCTGAAACCTGAAGGTTCTGACGCCCAAATAGGCAACGACACTTACGACGAATCGTGGTTCTGGCAGAAGCCATGAGCCGATGACTGCGGTCAATACAGCAATCATTGAGTTGTCATAGAATCAATATAAAGCAATAGTCAAGCCCGTTACCGGTATAAATATCAACCGGCAACGGGCTTTCTTATTATATTTACGCGACACGGATATTCAAAGTATAATCGGAAGGAAACGCCGAAACATAAAGAGTCACATACATACTCGGGACACAATAAAAGCATCTCCTAAACATTCCCGATACATTCTCCTGCCTCCGCCACACTTATACGACAATGCGCCTAAAAGAAAAATGCCCGAATTGCAGAGCAATCCAGGCATTCATTTTAATGATTTTTCAATTGGCGGTGCGTACGGGACTTTAACTTACACAATCAAGAAATCTCATAAAACTGCAATATACTGATAATAATCAAGTTATTATAAATCGGCTATATTACTAAATATCATTAAATACCTTTTGCTATTTCAATTATTGGGTGTATATTTGGGTGTTGAATTTCAAACGCACCCAATTATGAATATCAAACGAAACATCATCTTTTCATTGGAAAGCCGGAAGAAGAACGGAGTGCCAATCGTGGAGAATGTCCCTATCCGTATGCGTGTGGTTTTCGCCAGCCACCGCATTGAGTTCACAACGGGCTACCGCATTGATGTCGCCAAATGGGATGCCGACAAGCAGCGGGTAAAGAACGGATGCACCAACAAGCTGAAGCAAAGCGCATCGGAAATCAATGCGGACTTGCTGAAATACTACACCGAAATACAGAATATCTTCAAGGAGTTCGAGGTGCAGGGATTCATGCCCACTACCGAACAGGTAAAGGATGCGTTCAACAGATTGCACGATGGGAAAAAGGAAGAGGAGGAAGCCCCGGTGGTGTTTCTTCCGTTGGAGGTGTTTGATGAGTTCACTAAGGAGTGCGGCACGCAAAACGGTTGGTCTGATGCCACCTATGAGAAGTTTGCCGCAGTAAGGAAACATCTTGAAAAGTTTGACAAGGGACTGACTTTTGAATCGTTGGACGAACCCAAGCTAACAAAGTATGTGAATTTCCTGAAAGACACCGAAGATATGCGGAACACGTCCATCATGAAACAGGTTGCTTATCTGAAATGGTTCCTGCGCTGGTGTACCAAGAAAGGGTATTGCATGAACAATGCCTATGAAGATTTCAACCCCAAATTACGAAGCACACCGAAAAAGGTGATATTCCTCACTTGGGAAGAACTGAACAAACTCAAAAATTATCAGATACCCGACACAAAGCAATACCTTGAACGGGTGAGGGATGTCTTTCTGTTCTGTTGCTTTACCGGACTCCGGTATTCGGATGTGCATAATCTGAAGAAAAGCGACATCAGGGACGGATATATAGAAATTACTACCGTAAAGACCGCAGAAAGGCTCATCATCGAACTTAACAACCACAGCAAGGCAATACTCGACAAATACAAGGGTGTGGAATTTGAGGGGCACAAGGCTCTCCCTGTCATAAGCAACCAAAAGATGAATGACTATTTGAAGGAACTGGGCGAACTTGCCGAAATCAACGAACCTGTAAGTGAAACCTACTACAAAGGAAGCAGCCGTATAGACACCATTACACCCAAATACGCATTGCTGGGTACCCATGCCGGGAGAAGGACTTTCATCTGTAACGCTCTGGCTCTCGGTATTCCGGCACAGGTAGTGATGAAATGGACGGGACATAGCGACTACAAGGCTATGAAACCCTACATCGACATTGCCGATGATGTGAAAGCCAGTGCAATGAACAAATTCAACCAACTATAAAAAACAATCAGCAAGTTTCACGGGATGCCTGTTATTGGGCTTATCTTTGTGACTTTCAATACATACAACAATGAGCAACAACGATAACAACATAGAGAAAAGGAGTTTCGAGGCTTTCGTCAATGCCATCGGCTCGGAAATAGAGCAGGCGCAAGTCCGGCTCATCAGTGCCGCCAATGCGCAGATGCTGTTCCACTACTGGAAGATGGGCAATTACATATTGTACCATCAGAACCGACAAGGCTGGGGCGGCAAGGTCATCAAGAAACTGGCGCAGGCAATACGGTTCAGTTATCCCGAAAAGAAAGGATATTCGGTCAGGAACTTGGCTTATATGTGCCAGTTCGCACGCTCCTATCCATTGGGCGCATTACGGAGTTTCATAGAAACCGATGCGAAAATACTTGCTCCAAGTGTGCAGAAAATCACGGATGAAATCCAATGCCTGAACAATGTGTCATTTACGCAAGAGCCTCTTGCACAAATTCCATCCTCTGACAACAAGGAAATTACAATTGTGCAAGAACCTCTTGCACAAATTCAGGATGTAGCCCAAACAGTAGCTACCGTTTGCCGAATACCGATAGAGGACATAGAAAAACTGTTCCTGGCATCACCTGTCGCAAGAATCAACTGGGCAAGCCATGTGATTCTGCTGAACAGTTCACTTCCATTAGGTGTCGATTATTGGTATATGAAGCAATCCGTGGAAATGGGATGGAGCAGCAACGTCCTTAAAATGCAGATTGAAAGCAAATTGTTTGAACGGCAAATCAACAGCCGCAAGGTCAATAATTTTACCGTCACGCTTCCTGCACCTCAAAGCGACCTTGCCAACTACCTGTTGAAAGACCCGTATATCTTTGACTTGGCGGGAGCCAAAGAACGGGCGGACGAAAGGGACATAGAGGAACAACTGGTGAAGCACGTCACCCGCTATCTGCTGGAGATGGGCAGCGGATTCGCCTTTGTCGCAAGGCAGAAGCATTTCCAGATTGGCGACAGCGATTTCTATGCCGACCTGATTCTGTACAACATAAAACTCCATGCATACGTGGTCGTGGAACTGAAAGCCACCCCGTTCAAACCGGAATATGCCGGGCAATTGAACTTCTACATCAATGTGGTGGATGACAAGCTGAGGGGAGAGAATGACAACAAGACCATCGGGCTGCTGCTGTGCAAGGGCAAGGATGAGATTGTCGCACAATATGCGCTGACCGGCTATGACCAGCCTATCGGCATCAGCGATTATCAGCTCAGCAAGGCTGTGCCGGAAAACCTGAAATCGGCACTGCCGAGCATAGAACAGGTGGAGGAAGAACTGACGATGCTTCTTGACAATGAAAAGAACAGACAAAAGTAGGACACCTATGGCAGACAATATACAGACGATGATTCCCCGATACGGGGAACTCTACAGAATATACAGGGACTATATAGACAATCACGTTTTCTCTTTTGACAGGCAGAAATTTATTTCCGATTTCTGTCAGCAGTACAATGACATGAAGTCTTTTGAAGCCGCCATCCTTGAACTGGTGCTTGACAGGCAAAAAGAACAATACACCCTGATACTCAACAGCCTGAAAATCGAAATAGGAAAGAGCATACAGGCTTATGAAACGCACCCCATAAGTGACAGTGCCATAGAGCGTGTCTGCCATCAGCACATGGAAAGGTATTCCCTTGAAATTGAAGCCCAACTGGATGTCACAAGAAGTCTGAGCAAGCCGCTGAATGAAGCCAACAACAGGTATGATTCCATCGGTTACAGGGAACATACAGCCGAAGAAGAAAAGCAGGCGGAGAAAGAATATGAACGCTGCAAGGCTGAATACGACAGGGAAAAAGCCAGACTGAACGAACTCTATGACCTGCAAAAGGCTGCAAGAAAGGAGGCATTCCAATATATGAAGAACCGTTGTGCGGACATATACCGTCAAAGCTGCCTTTTCTTGGACATATTGAAGAAATATATTCCCGACGGGAACCGACAGGACGAGCCGGGCAAACCCGTCGGCCGGCAGGAAACGACGGATGAACAACAAGAATACTTCAGCATGAAATTACTTTCGCTCATTCATGAAGTATGTGTGGGAGAACAGTTCGAGGAAATTTCCGCACCGGATTTCTATGCCAATATGAACCTGCACCCCTGCAACTGCAAGTTGAGAATCAAACCGAGAGAGAAAATCCGTGTATGCTATCTGATATTCCTGATGGGCGAGAAACTTTCCAAGCAGGACAGGGACAAATGGAAAGCCGGAATACTGAAACTGCTGGATATTGATGACAGCTACTACAAGTCAAAGTACAAGGAGCCAGTTTCTGATTTCCCCAGTGACAGCAACCAGAATTTCGCCAAGGAAATGGAACATATATTCAGATAATCCGTGATATATCCTGATCCTTTACGAAAGTTCCACTTTTACCACTCAAATTAATTTTTGAGTGGTATTTTTATTTTCTGATATTCAATAGGATACATCGTTATTCGGATTATATTATCCCCATCCTTACCACCCGTATCCATATCTAATTTTGCATCGTTCGAGAACAGAAATAACAGCCAGTGCGCAGGGCTGATTGT
>USHV01000012.1 GCA_900554695.1 uncultured Prevotella sp.
AAAGCCTTTTTTATGCAATAAATTCAACCTCAAAGTCTAAATCCGAAACTTGAGTGTTATATTTGATGGATGGTTGCTATGGTTGTATGTTGTCATTGGTTTCTGCTAATGGAGAGGAAGTGTATAGTGAATATGTAGAATTTGGTACAGATATAATAGAATTGCCGGAATATTTATCAGGAGAATATGAAATTAGACTGGTAAGAGGTGATATTTGTTTTTATGGAATGATAGGTTTGAGTTAGTGGCAGAAAGAAATAGCGTGAGACGTGAAGCTTCAGTGTCATATTGTTATGTTAGCTTATTTTCGAAAAAGAAGTGAATAAATTATGTAAAGACTGATTATGGTGCAGTAACAGAGTCTTTAACTGTTTTATACTTGGCTTAAATTACATTCGGTTCTCACAAGTACACTTCTGGAAGTTAGCGTTTCATGCTATGACTTTTTGCCCAAATTTCTGATTACCTTAAATTTTGAGAAACAGTAGATTAACCTAACGAACAATACATACAATTACTGAAGAACAAGTTTCGTTTTGGTCAGATAAATAATATTTATGGAAAATATAATTGTTGATATATCGGTTATAATACCGTCATACAATAATGCCAATTATATAAGGTGTGCGATACAAAGTCTTTTAAGACAGACATTTAATAGATGGCAGCTTATTATTGTGGATGATGGAAGTAAAGATAATCTGTATGATGCCGTTTCATGTTTTCTTTCAGACAAACGCATTTCTTATATACGTAATGCGGAGAACAAAGGATTGGGTTTTTGCCTAAATATGGCTATTGATATGGCGGACGGTAAATATATAGCCTATCTTCCTGCTGATGATATATATTTCGAGAATCATCTTCAAACAATGTACGACAAGATTGTTTCCGAAGATGCCGATTTTGTCTATTCAGGCATTGTGCATAACATAGGTAACCACGGTGGTGAACATAGTACCCAGCAGTGTAAAGGATGTATAGATGGTCAGACTCTTCAGCTTGTGCAGGTGATGCACCGTAAGACTGCCGATCGTTGGATAGAGCGTGGTGAACTTGTTACAGATGACCTTAACCGCATGTTTTGGAGTACATTTCTTAAAAACAATCAAAAGAAGGTGCATACAGATATGGTGACGTGCGAATGGTTCAGTCACATGTATCAGCGCCATAATATACTCAACGATCGCACAGGTGGCGGTATTTACATGTATAAAACTTATTATGGTGTGAAAGAACCGTTGCGCTATCATTCTTCAGTGGGAAATATTGTCGATGAGATAGAACATTATGCCAAGCTGCGTGAACATGGCAAACAGACATATTTTGATAATAGAGGATTGAAAATTCTTCTCGTAGGTGAGCTTGCGTTCAATCCTGAGCGCATACTTGCCTTTGAGGAGCGTGGACATAAACTATATGGCTTGTGGATAAACAATCCGTTGTGTTATAACACTGTAGGTCCGCTGCCTTTCGGTCATGTGGAGGATATCCCATTTGAACATTGGGAAGAACGTGTGAAGGAAATAAAGCCGGATGTGATATATGCCATGCTTAACTTCAAAGCAGTAGAGCTTGCACATCACGTTCTTATGCACCGCCCGAAAAAAATACCTTTTGTATGGCACTTTAAGGAAGGACCATTTTTCTGTCGTACATATGGACTGTGGAATAAGCTAATAGATCTTTTCGAGCAGTCGGATGGAATTGTATATACCAATCGCCGCATACAGGAATGGTTTGATCTGTTCCTGCGCAAACGTACCACGCACACAGTCATTGTGGACGGCGATTTACCTTCAAAACATTGGTTTGATGGTGAGCGTAGTCCGTTATTATCTGATAAAGATGGTGAAATACATACTGTTCTTGCCGGCCGTGTCTTCGGTATGAGCAGTGAGGATATTGAGACTATGGGCAATCAGCATATTCATCTCCACATATATGGAGATGTTAACTATAACGCTTTTCAGAAAATGATTGATGAGGCATCAGCTTTAGTCCCTGGGTACGTGCATCTACATCCCAACTGTCCTACAGAAAACTGGGTTAGCGAGTTCTCACAATATGATGCAGGATGGCTACACTATTATGAAAGTTGTAATCAAGGAGATCTGATGCGTGCTAACTGGTCGGATATAAATTCTCCGGCACGTATGTCCACGTATGCTATGGCCGGACTTCCTATGATAATGCACGACAATACAGGACATATTGTCCACCATCAGGAGTATCTTGAAAGTCTTGGGATGGCGATAAAGATAAAGACATTTGACTTCCTTTCTGAAAAATTTTCCAATAAGAAAGAAAATGAGAAAAGGAGAGAGAATGTATGGAATCAAAGATACAACTTTTGTTATGACAGCTATGCTGATGAATTGATTAATTTATTTAATTCCATTATTATATAATTTGTAAAATTAATTTAATTTTTATGAAAGAGTTATCTGTAATTAAAGACTTTATCCTGTCCTTGGAGAAACAACAACTGACAGGTGATCAGCAGGCTGTACTGCTTGTTGGTGAGAACGAATATTATGGTGGAACCGATGCTTCAGGGTGTTCGAATACTAAGTGTACAAACAATACTCCTAGTTGTCGGGCTTCTTCGAATAGTAGTTGTGTTAATATTCCAAATTGTACGTGTGAACCTACGGAATCGGATACTGCCGGATGTAATACAGGAAAGGATTGTGGATGCCCTGTAATTGAAAATCCGACAAACTGTGTTATAAACACTTCTAACTGCACCGTAAACATTTGTAAGAGTAAAAGTGGCATCGGCTTTGGTTCTGTCGGCTTCCCGGGGTTTGACATGTGATTAAATTTATTTATGAGTCAGGAGGAATTGCGAAAACGCATTCCTCTTGAACTCTGTGTATGTAAAGATATAATGGTTGAATCTATGAAATACAGTATATATAATTCTATATTGCCTTTGACAAAGATATCAAGCATGATTTATAATGCTTCAAGCGATAAATTCATAGTTTTTAAGAAGGAGCTTGAGTCTTTGTTAGCGAAAAATCCGGAAGAAGTGCAAAAGAAAGCGTTGGATCTTTATACAAAACTGAAAGATGGAGGATTTGTTGTAGATGATGATACAGATGAGGTGGCGGATATGATATCTCTTGGCTTGAGGTTATGCAATAACGAGTCAAGTTATCGTCTTATCATCAATCCCACTACAAACTGTAATTTCAGATGTTGGTATTGTTATGAGAATCATTCTCCACATGCAAAGATGGACTCGTGTACTGTGGATAAAGTGAAAAGAATGATAGTCCGTATTACAGGTAACGAAAAAATAAATTGTATAGAATTGTCTTTTTTCGGTGGAGAGCCTTTGCTATATTATCGTGATACAGTAGAGCCGATAATTGACGCAATACGCATTGAACATGAAAAAAATAAGAATTTTACATATAATATACACTTTACGTCTAATGGCTATCTTATAAACGATTATATAATACAACATCTTATAAAGGATAGGGTGCAGACAACTTTTCAGATAACGTTAGACGGTGGTCGGGAACAACACAACAGAGTGAGATTCCCAACTTCAGGAAAAGGTTCGTATGATCGTATTATAAATAATATAAAAAAACTTCTTTCTGAGAAAATAAATGTAAGTTTGAGGATAAATTATACTATGAATAATATTTCTTCTGTAGAATCTATTCTTGATGATTTGAAGGACATTTCAGAAGAAGATGCTAGTTTCCTAACTGTTGATTTCCAGAAAGTATGGCAGGATACGGCTATCAAATATGACGATGAAACTTTGGGTAGAACCTTGGATGCCTTTAGAAAGCGTTTCAAACGGGTTTCTGCTCATTATAATCATACGGATGCTTTCAGACATCCTTGTTATGCTGATTTGAGAAATGAATCCGTTATAAATTATAATGGAGATGTTTATAAATGTACAGCTCGTGATTTTACGCATGAGAACCGATTGGGCGAACTGAATGATGACGGAACAATAACATGGGACGATCCTGATTTTGTAGAAAACCGTGTGTGTAGAAAATTCAACAAGGAAGAATGTAACAGATGTCGTATTTTTCCTATATGCGGTGGTGGGTGTGCTCAAAATGCATTGGAAAATATGGATCGATTGTGTATGAGATATAGTAGTGAACTCGAAATAGACAAAGTTATTCTGATGCGGTTTTATAATAATGTTGTCAGACACACAACTTTGCCTGATGTAAAATAAAATGGAATAATTATGAGAAGAAGTCTTTTGCTGATATTCATGATGGCTGTTGTCTGTTCATCCTTCGGACAGGACAAAGAGAAAAGTATATATGGTCAGTTGGTCGATAATGTAACAAGGAAGGAGTTGAATAATGCCAAGGTTACGCTTATGACAATGGACAGTGTTGTGGTTGATACGGCGCGGACCTGGTATGAATTTACGCCTAAATATAATTGTTACAGCATTCCTGTTCCGTCTGAAGGAAAATATCTTCTGCTTGCAGAGAGTGATGGTTACGAATCTCAGGTTTTTCCTATAGATGTGAAGTTTCACAGACGTGAGAGTTATATCTATCTGCCACAGATGACAATGAAACGTAAGCAGAAGGTCCACAAGATAGATGAGGTCGTCGTTACGGCCACGAAAGTGAAATTCTATCACAAGAATGATACGTTGGTATATAATGCAGACGCCTTTCAGCTGGCAGAAGGCTCTATGCTTGACGCGCTGATAAAGCAGCTTCCCGGAGCAGAACTTAAATCGGACGGACGTATATATGTGAACGGCCGGTTTGTAGAGAGTCTTCTTCTCAACGGCAAGGACTTCTTCAAAGGAGATAACAAAATCATGCTCCAGAATCTGCCTACCTATACTGTAAACACGGTAAAGGTGTATGAGAAGGCGGGCGAGTTCAGCGAATTCATGGATAAGGAAATTGTAACGGATAAGCGGTTTGTCATGGATGTCAATCTGAAGAAGGAGTACAACATAGGATGGATGGGTAATGTCGATGCCGGCGGTGCCAATCACGATATGTATATGGCCCGTCTGTTTGCGATGCGTTCCACCGACCATTCCCGACTGTCGTTTTATGGAAACATAAACAACCTGAATGATTTCACGACGCCAAGCACCTCTGACTGGACACCGGACAAGATGCCTTATGGCAGACTCACGACGAAGACTTTCGGCGTGAATCTGAATATTGACGACCGTGAGAAGCGTTTTACTTATGCCGGCAGTGCCAATTACGCACGCTACGACAATCATGAGATACAGAACACATTCTCCACAAACTTCCTTTCCGGCGGCGACACCTATGACCGGCGTGTGCAAGATGCTGATTTAAGTAATACATTCATTTTTACAAATCATAGACTATACCTTACGCCTGGCGGAGATGATGCCAAGGTGTCAATAGATCTGCGTCATAGCGGTAATTATACGGAAAGAGTACAGAATCTGGACATTCTTTCCGCCACATCAGAAGAGACTTGGGACGGCTTCAATGACTTCGTGTCCATATTGTCTTCTCCTGTCCTGTCGGACGATCTGCGTAACAGTCTGCTGAACCGTCAGATACAAAACAGCTATTATAAAATAAAGACGTGGGCGACTTCTTTGTCCGCGGATATGAAGATAAAGATTCCTCACTGTAATGACGCGTTAGGCTTCAAGGTCAGCGGAGGCATTAATGGCGGAGACAATAAGTATTTCGACAGAAAACGGGTTGACTTCTTCAGGACAGATCCAGCCTCGACAGATTTTATAAATCACTTCAGTGACGGAATACCGTCGCGTGGATATAATTACAGTCTCGAGGCAAACTATCACTATGATTTCGGCGGATCAGATTATCTGAATTTCGGCTACAGTTTCAGTCAGGACTATATCAATACAAAGCAGAGCCTGTATCAGCTTGAACTGATAGAGGGATGGGGCGTTGACACTTCACATCCGGTAGGCACGCTCCCTTCAGTGCGCGAATATCTTCCCACATTGGACGCAGGCAATAGTTACAGGTCGGCTCTCCTCAATAATACTCATAGATTGTTTGTGAATTATTCATTGAAGGTTTTTGATAATAAGAAGTCGCGTATGTACTTCATACCTGGACTTGTGGCAAATATTCAACGTGAAAGGCTGAAGTATCAGCGCGCGGAAGTCGATACAGCTTTTGCACGCACTAATGTCTTTGTGACACCAAGTTTTACTTTGAAGTGGAACACACATGACTGGAAAGAGGAGATACGGTTCGATTATGAAATGGATATGAGTTCTCCGAATATGGTTTATTCCGTCAGTTTCATCAATGACTCGGACCCGATGTCAGTCACAACTTATGGTGTCAGAGATCTTAAGAACAGGCAGTCGCACAATTTGAGTTTCAGTTATACAAACAGTCGCAATGTTGTGACTTTCAGACCTTCAGCCGGATTCAACATAAGCCGCAACGATGTTGCCATGGGCTATGTTTACGATCGCGCCACCGGTCGTAAGGAATACTCGTTCTATAATGTCAACGGCAACTGGAATACGTATCTGAATATTAATGCTACAGGAACGCTTGACAAGAAGAAACGCCTCACCTTCAGTTCCGCAACAGCATGGAACTATTATAACAGTGTTGATATGATAGGCGACGAACTTGCCGCCGCACCGGTGAAAAGTACTGTCAGGACGTCTGTGCTTTCAGAGGATCTCAACTTCAGTTACAGCCTTGGCAAACATTCTGTTGGTCTGAAAGGCTCGTTCGCATGGACTAATTCGTGTGGCGATCGCAAGGATTTCACAACCATCAATGCGTACAATTACAACTACGGTCTTACCGGCACGGTGTCACTGCCATGGAAATTTCAACTTGACACAGATTTTACAGTCTATAGCCGCCGCGGCTATGAGGACACCTCGATGAACGACGACAACTTTGTGTGGAACGCCCGTCTGACGCGATCTTTCCTGAAAGGCAATCTCACACTCCGTGCCGACGCTTTCGACATACTCCATCAGCTGAAGAAAGTGGAACGTACAATCAACACCCAGGGACGTGTGGAACGCTATTACAACACCCCGCCACGCTATGTGCTTATACACGCCATATACCGTTTCAACATATTCCCGAAGAAAAAGATGTAGGCTTTTAATAAACAAGACGACAGGGTTAAAACGCCCTGCCGTCGTTTTTTAAGTGAATAAACATAATAAGATGAATGCCAGCAAAAGTGTACACAGACAATTGAAGCAGATGCATCGTGTGCCGTTATACCGCCAGATAGAAGCCAATGACTGCGGTCCTGCCTGCATACAGATGATAACGGCATATTATGGAATGAAATATCCATTGAAGACGATAAAACGATATTGTGACATGACGCGTATGGGAATATCTCTGCGTGATGTGACACATTGTCTTGATTCGCTTGGCTTTGAGACAGGAACTGTCACGGTGGATATAAAAGAAACACAACGTATGCCTTTGCCGGCCATATTGTATCTGAAGAAAGGACATTTTGTGATTCTTGAAAGAATACGTGATAGACGTGGTGCAAAGGAATATGCGATAGTCGATCCTGATTATGGTAGGGTGAAGATGAATGAGGAGAACATTATCGACCGTTGGATGATGAATGCCAGAGGTGTTGCGGTGGTGATGGCTCCGGATGATAGATTCGGAAGTGTCGGAGTGGAAGAATGTGACAAGGATACCACTCACAGACTTGTGCGCAGGACGATGAAGGATATTTTTGTAAACCATCGTAAGAATCTGCTGTGTATAGCATTTCTCACATTGATTGTGGTTGTCACAAACTGGGCGATGCCATTGTTGCTGAAAACAACAATAGATGAGGGTATAATGAAAAAGAATATAAACATAGTGTGGATGATGCTCGCAGCGCAGTTTATGTTCTTTCTCGGATTTATGATTACAGGTAATATCTCCAATCTTATATCAACGAAAATGAATATAAAGATAAACATGAAGTTTACGGCAGGATATTTTTCAAAAATAATAAATCTGCCGATGAAATATTTTGATATAGGATTAAGATCAGACCTCATGCAGAGATTATCGGATTTGAGCCGTATCGAGTCATTTATTACAGGAAATATGATGTCGATAGTGTTTGCAATCCTTAATGTCATCGTGTTCTCGGCTCTGTTGCTTCATTATAATTATGTGACATTTCTCATATTCATGTTCTTCTCCATTGTGTCGTTTGTATATAACAATTATTTCATGGTGAAACGTAAGTATATTGATTACGCCAGTTTTTCAATAGGCTCGGAGCGTCACAATACGATATATGAAATGATAATGGGTATGTCGGAGATAAAGATAAATAACGCCCAACAGGCACGCATTTCGGTCTGGCGCAGGCTTGAAGACAAGATGAACCGGCTAACGATAAAGTCGGTATATCTGAATTACTATATGTCAAATGGTGCGGGATTGTTCGGAAGACTGCGTGACATCACGCTTACGGCTTATTGTTCTCTGCTTGTGATAGAGAATGATATGACCATGGGTACCATGATGATGATAAGTTTTCTTCTTGGTCAGCTGTCTGGTCCTGTCGGACAATTGATAGGCTTCTCCCAGAATGTTCAGGATGCCAAGTTGTCGTATGGTCGTATAAATGATATTTACGAAAGGCCGGAGGAAACTTCGCCCGGAGATATAAGTATTGCTGATAAGAAAGTAAACAGGGGTATTTGTTTTAAAAATGTGTCATTCAAGTATGCGGGAATATCCAGTCCTTATGTGTTGAAGAATATTGACTTTGATGTTCCGGTCGGGAAAGTTACTGCCATAGTGGGAGCCAGCGGAAGTGGCAAGACCACTCTGCTGAAGCTGATGCTCGGGTTTTATTATCCTGACGAAGGCGACATTTTTATAGATGACAATCGTATGTGTGATGTTGATGTGAATACATGGCGTGACAAATGTGGGGTGGTGATGCAGGACGGACGTATATTCAGCGGTTCTGTAGCGGAGAATATCGCCTTTTCTGCAGTAGAGCCCAATGCCGGAAGATTAGAATATGCAGCAGAAGTAGCAGCAATAAAAGATCGTATAAAAGCGTTACCAATGGGGTATAACACAAGAATTGGCGAGACCGGAGTAGATCTGAGTGGCGGTGAGAAGCAGCGCATTTTCATTGCCCGTGCTGTATATAAGGATCCTGAATTCATATTCTTTGATGAGGCTACTTCATCGCTTGACGCAAATACGGAGCGTACAATAATGCAGAATCTGCGTAATTTTTATAATGGACGTACTGTTGTCATAATAGCGCATAGACTCAGTACTGTTAGGGATGCGGACAATATTATATTCATGGATAAGGGACATGTTGTAGAGCAAGGTTCTCATGATAAACTTCTGGAAAAGAAGGGATATTATTATAGACTGGTACACAATCAGTTGGAATTTTGTGACAGTTAATCATTTATAGATGTTTAATGAGGCAGCAGAAATTCAGCTTGTTTTGGTTTTGTTATTGACATACTATGGAGTGACGGGAAACTTCCGGACAGTGTGGAGTTGTAATAGCAAGGGGCTCGCACGGTAAAAAATGCCATTGCTGCAACTGATAAATAGTCGCTGAAATTACAGACGCATTGATTCATTTTTTTCTCAAGGCTAATATCGGTGTTGTTAAAGAAAAATTGAGAGATGAACTTACAATTTTTCTTGACTTTATTTTGACAAAATTTTTTCGCAAAAGAGATATGAATGAATGTTAATACGGACGTATCTGAGGCTATTTCGAGACATACCGGCTTTTCATATACCCTATTCTGTAGTCCGAAATAACACATCTTGCTTTCTGATATTGCCCATTTTGTGGTCCGATAAAGCCAATTTTAGGGTGCGATATGGTGCTTTTCAGCCCCTGAAATGGGCCATTTCGCATGACGAAATGGTGCTTTTTGCAATGCCATGAAATACTCCTTAAATATAAATCATTGATATACAATATATTATGTAAGCATCTCATAATCCGCGTATTTGTGTCTGATGGAGAGTTAGCTCGCAAATACGCGCTTATTTTTTAGGGTATATCAGTAAACTAAGCCGGAAAAATCAAAATATGGTTATAATCTGAAAGTTCCTTATATTGTTTTTTTTCAACAGAAGAAAACAATACTGATTTGAGATTGAAGCCACACATTATTTTGAAAATAATCCCGACAGTCTTTCTGCTGAATTATTTTAATATTGATAAAATGTAAATATTTGACTTTATCTATGTGGGATAATTTGGTTTGAATTAATTTATGGTCAAGTGTCTTGTTTTTAGTTTTAATTATTTTTTTTGATAAAACAATAGATATAACAGGTCTGTTTTTTATTAATGAAACTTTCTTATTGAAAATAAATGTTAATATTGAATTTTTTTTGTTTAGAAATCCATGCTTCGTGTGTCTTATAGGTAAAAGTCATCCGTACTGGATAAAAAGTAACTTAAACCGCTAAAAACCGAGACCTATGGACAGACAGATAAAGGCATTGTACATTGTTAGGGTACTCATAGCTTCATTTCTTTGCATTGCGGAGTTGATCTGTATTTATATGAAAGACGTATGGAGTATCTGAAATTATAAGAATGTATGGCATGATAAACAAATGTTGATGTGCTGTCAGAGACATTTCTTGATACAAAATCTTGATACAAAAAGAATAAAGTAATAATTTTATAAACCGTAAAAACCTGAATTTATGAGAATGAGAAGAAGTCTTTTGCTGATATTCATGATGGCTGTTGTCTGTTCATCCTTCGGACAGAAAGAGCGAAGCATAAACATTTATGCTACGATAAAAGATCACATTCTGCGCACAACAATAGAGAATGCGAAGGTGACGCTTCTGTCTCCTGACAGCGTGGTGCTTGACAGTTGCAGAAACAACTACGGATACACTTCGTTGAGAAAACTGTACAGTTTCAAAGTCAAGGAAGGAAACTATATCATCAAGACAGAGAAGGAAGGATATGAGACAACATATACTTCGATAGAGATAAGCAAGATCAGACGGCGCGAGACAAACAGAGTGCTCTCCACCATATATATGAAACGTCCGAAGGTTCATGCCATAGACGAGGTTGTGGTTACAGCCACGAAGGTGAAGTTCTACAACAAGGGCGACACGCTTGTCTATAATGCCGACGCTTTCCAATTGGCTGAAGGCTCCATGCTCGACGCCCTGGTGAAACAGCTGCCCGGTGTGGAGCTGAAATCCGACGGCCGCATATATGTGAACGGCCGCTTTGTGGAGAGTCTTCTTCTCAACGGCAAGGACTTCTTCAAGGGCGACAACACAATCATGCTTGAGAATCTTCCCACTTACGCGGTAAACACGGTGAAGGTTTACGACAAGGCCGGGCGTCTGAGCGAGTTTCTCGACCGCGACATGAACGACAAGCAGCTGGTGATGGACGTCAACCTTAAGAAGCAGTACAACATAGGATGGATGGGCAATATAGACGCCGGCGGCGCCAACCACGACCTGTACATGGCCCGACTGTTCGCCATGCGCTCCACAGACCACTCCCGTGTGTCGTTGTTCGGCAACATGAATAATATCAACGACTTCACCACTCCCAACACCAACGACTGGACTCCTGACAAGATGCCTTACGGGCGGCTTACGACAAAGAAAATCGGTGTGAATGTGAATGTGGACGACCGTGAGGGCCGCTACGAATATACCGGTAACGCAAACTTCACCCATTATGACAATCATGAGGTGCAGAATACATTCCGTACCAATTTCCTCGCCGATGGCGATACCTACGACCGCCAAGTTCAGGATGCGCGCTTCTGCAATATGTCTTTAAACACAAATCATGATTTGAGACTTAAGCCTAAGGGTGACATGTCGCGTGCGGAGTATGATATTAATTTGGGTGCAAGCTACAGTCGCAAGCGTAATGACCTCTCTATAATCTCCGCCACCTCAGACGAGACGTGGAACGGCTTTGAGGATTTCATGAAAATCCTTTCCACACCGGTACTCGATGACAACCTTCGTGCACGCCTTATAAACCGTCAGATAAAAAACCGTTATTATGACAGCAAACAATGGTCTGCTAATTTAGGCTCCAGTATGATGCTGCGTATGCCCCATAACAGTGACTATTTGTACCTTAACTTAAAGGGTTCGATGTTCGGTTCCGACATGCGTGATTTCACCCATCAGCGTATAGACTATTTTTCAGGAACCGGTTCGACTGACTTTATAAACCGTTATAATGATGTCACGCCCTCACGTGGTTATAGAATTAAATTCATAGGTAGTTATGGTTTTGTCTTTTCAGAAAATTTAACGATTAATTTCGACTACAACATGAGTGCCGGACGTGACAAGTCCATAAACAAACTCTACCATCTTGAGACTCTCGACGGTTGGGGGCTGGACACTGAGCATCCTATAGGTGCGCTGCCTTCGGTCACAGAGTATCTGCCGACACTCGACGGAAAGAACAGCTACAATTCGGTGGAAAGCGATAACAGTCATTCCATCGGAGTGAATGCAAATATAGAATTGTTGCGTGATGACAAGTTGGCCATGCAGTTAATACCGGGATTGACACTTGATATATTGAACGAGAAACTCGATTATCGTCGCGCCCGTATAGACACAGCTTTCAGTCGCACCACATTGATGTTGAAACCTTTATTGGAATTACATCTCAGGACAAAGGATTTTCAGCAGGGTGGAGCTTTAAAATACAGCATGAACAGCAGCACCCCCAACATGCTCTATTCTCTTAATTTCGTTGACGATTCCGACCCTATGACGACCGTAAACTATGGCAACAGGAATCTGAAGAACAGACGCACCCACACCATCAGTCTCGACTATAACGACAGAAAGCACACCATAAAGATATCCCCGATTGTGACATTCAACATAAGCGAGAACGATGTGGCCATGGGTTATGTGTACGACCGCAGCACGGCCCGCCGCACATACTCCTACTATAATGTGAACGGCAACTGGAATCTTTCCGCCAGATTCAACATGAACGGTCCGCTGGACAAGAAGAAACGCCTGTATTTCAACTCCGCCACGTCGTGGAACTACTACAACAGTGTCGATATGATAGGCGATGATTTGGCCTCCGCTCCGGTGAAAAGCACCGTCAAAAGCTCTGTGCTCTCGGAGACTCTCAACCTTGACTATACGCTGGGCAAGCACAGCATAGGCTTCAGAGGCTCGGTGTCATGGTTGAATACGGAGGGCGACCGCGACAATTTTGTACCTATCAACGCATACGACTTCAACTATGGCGTTTACGGTTACCTTCAGCTTCCGTTCGGTTTCAAGCTCGACACCGATCTGACCATGTACAGCCGCCGCGGCTATGAGGACACTTCGATGGACGACGACAACTTCGTGTGGAACGCCCGTCTGACCCGTTCTTTGCTGAAAGGCAAGCTCACTCTGCGTGCCGATGCCTTCGATATACTCCACCAGTTGAAGAAAGTGGAGAGCAGCATCAACACCCAGGGACGTGTGGAACGCTATTACAACACTCCGCCGCGCTATGTGCTCATACACGCCATATACCGTTTCAACATATTCCCGAAGAAAAAGATGTAGGTTGTAATCCGGCGCGGTCACACCATGAACGGTTGAGTGCGACTGCGCGAAAGACATAAACACAATGCTCTATGTGCCGCATATTCCATACCCGCATCCCGCTGTGGATGGTATGATATTTCGTGAAAGTGCGGGTTATTGATATGATTAAGTGATTGAAAGGTCCGTCCCTATTAGGGGCGGATTTTTGATTTCGGGCGTATATGGTTGCCGAAATAAGAGATGTGAGTGATATATGATGGCGGAAGCGGATGACGATTGTATGAAAATATTGCGTCCATGAAAGGCTGATGGGACGGTATGTGCGTTGCCGATTTTATGTGCAGTTATATTATAGGAGAAGAAAATATTTAGAAAATAAGACTTCTGACCCCGGCATGGAAAAGCTGTTGTGACGCAAACCGGCTGACAGGTTTGTATATTCATGGCGGCCTTTACCGCCTTGTATGGGGCTAAAAGAAAAGGGCCGCGCTCCAAACTTCCGTTCAGAACGCAGCCCCGTTGTTATAGGACAAGACTGAAGAATATCAGTCTGTCAGTTCCTTATTTGGCAACTATCAGCTTAGAATTGCCTACAATGTGATTGGTCTCATCGTAAGCCGTGACGATATATACGCCCGGTTCTAAGCCTGATACATTGACCGTTGCCTCTTTTTCCGACTCTAATACACGTGCTCCGTTGATAGAAGATATTACGAAGTGGTCGTAGTTTCCTTCTATGTGTACAAGTGTCTTTGCCGGGTTAGGATAAATGGACAGCTTGTTGGTAGCTTTTACATCCTCTATACCCGAAACCTCACCGAACTTGATTGTTACGATGGCAGATTCGCCGGAATTGTAAACAGCCTTCACACCTGCCTCGTGCTCACCTTCGGCGAGATTCTCAAACAGATAGCTGTTGCCTGATGTAGTGCCCACTTTGTTGCCGTCGAGGTAAACCTCATACTCTACTGTCGGAGTGTTGTCCTTTGCCTGTGCGCTTTTCTCCTTGGCCGTCTTCATGCGTGGCAGGCTTCCGATGTATATGTCATCAATCATAAGGATGAATCCGTCGCTTGTCGATACGTTTCTGATGGCTACATGTTTAGCGCTCGCAGGTATGGTGTAAGAGTATTCGTCCCACTGAGATGACGGACCGACATTCTCGGCAATCCATACGAAGTCGTCCGGTTCTGGGTCTTCAACATCCGTATAGCCCACGCTGAAGTAGTCGGGATAGCCGGCATCTACGGCGTAAGAGCGTGCGTAGAAGCTCAGACTGAAGTCGTGCGCATAGTTGAGCACAGGCGAAATGATCCAGTCGTTGTTCTGCGACTCGGCCGCGAAGCTTGCTAGATATTTAGATCCGCTGTGCGGTTGCAGAGTCTCTACGGTATTGACAGCCGGCGTTGTGGCAGACGGGTTGAACACCATGAACGACATTGCGCCGCCCATACCCGGGAAGTCAGCTCCGGTAAATCCGTATGTTGCCTGCTGGTCAAGATCCCAGTAGTTCCATCCTATCTCGCCCGGAGAAGCAATGGCGAAGTCGTCGTACGACTCGAAATCATCGAACAGCGTGCCGGATGTGTTCCATGTGAACAGTGCCGACGAGTTGTCGCCTTCTACATCCTCTATTGTGAGGTTGAACGGTTCCACGATGATTTCTTTCAGTTCGTATGCCTGGGTTGTATATTCATTGTCTGTGCTGAAATCACCGCTGAAGGTCATGTTTTCATATCCTGACAGCGAGATTGTACCGTCGTACTGGTCTTTCAGCATATCCTCGAACACGGCTGTACCGTCGGCCGAAACCATGGCTGTGGCAGTCTTGCCGTAGGTCTTACCCTTGATGCTTACCGTAGCACCTTCAGCGCTGCCGCTCTTGCTGTTGGTTGTGACAGGAACGGTGATGCGTGTCTTCATGTCGTGAGCGTACAGCGGAGACATGACGCGCTCCGATTCGCTTCCGTCAGGATAAACCGAGCTGACGGCAAAACCGTAAACTCCGCTTCCTACGCCCTCCATGTTGTTCACAAACGTGGTCTCGCCTGTGGTCTCGGCACCGTCGTTAAGCAGTGTCCATGAGTCTTTGTCGTCCTTCTAATCCTCACGGTAGCGCCATACCTTATACTTGCACAGGTCAGGATAGCTGCCTTCTTCGTGTGCGTAGTATGTGCTGTCGTTGTCGGCAAGACGATAACCTTCGGCACGTATCATGAGGTTCTTTCTGTATCCGCTGTCCTCTATGTAGTCGAAGTCGCCGCCTGCATAGTCGCCGCTGAACACGTGGGTGTGCTCGGCGAACGGGTAGGAGAGGTCTGAACCGGCGTCAACACCTACGCCCAGATATCCGTAATAGCCCAGTGCTACGAGGCAACCGCGCGGAGCATTGACCGGTTCGTCAAATTCGCACGACGACCATTGCTCGTCGGTAGTGGTTGTGAGATCGACGCTCTTCAGTATCTTGTTTGTCGGTTCTCCGTTCTCGTCGAGGTCGAATACGAACACATTGACAGCGTAGTGAGGTCCACCTGCTGCGGTGAGGAACCATTTTACAGAAGTCAGCTGCATAGGTTCGCGGTAGATGGTACCGATGACGGTGCGGTCAACGGCATTCTCTATGCCGATGTTTGCTGCCACCTTGCCGTCGTCCTTGCGCAGTTCTGCCTTCTTGTCGGCAGTCTGCCATGTTATGGTTACGTTGTTCGAGTCGTCGGCATCTATGCTTACGGCAGACGGAGCATATACAAGATAGTCCATCTTCACGTCGCCCAGAGCAACGACATCGTTCTCAACCTTAACATCCTGCACGGCCGATTTATACCACTCTTTGCTAAGGTTCATCGTGTAATGATCGGCAGATGCAATCACCTTGTCCCAGCTGAATGTTCCGTCTTCGGCTGTCTGTGCGGTGTATTCATGCTCGCCTTCCTTGAGAGTTACCGTTACACCGGCCAGCGGTTTATCGTCGGCAGACACCACGCGGCCCGATACCGGATAAACGTTAATCTTCTCGATGGTCATGTCTTTGGTCACGGTCTGGCCGTTCTCCACGGTCACTGTTCCCTCAACATCGTTGTATCCGTCCTTACTTACCTTTATGGTGTACTCGCCGTCGCGCATATATCCGAATCTGTAGCAGCCTTCGGCATCGGTCTGGGTCATCACTTTCTCGCTCTCTATAGCCACTGTCGCACCCTCGACAGGTGCTCCGTCGGCGTCTGTTATCTTACCCGAAATCTCTGTTCCGAGGCAATACATCGACAGCGTCACTGCGGCTTTCTGACTATATGCGGCACTTCCATAGTTGGTGAAATCGAACGGAGTGTAGTCGCTTGCGTAGTAGTAGGTGCCGCTTCCGTCGGCAGAATCGTAGTAAGGGAAGTTCACCTGATTGTAGTATCCCTCCGGCATGGCGTGTGTGGTGAGCACTGCCAGGTTCTTGCCTTTGGCAAACTCGAACTTATGCGACAGATCTATTGTTATTTCGTTCTGTCCCTGCGGCAGTGTTACCGTGCCGTCATATACGAGTGTCATTTCCGATTCTGGAATCCATCCGGTCTGATAGTTGGCTGTTGTCAGGTCGGTGTTCGCCATGTATATCTTGATAGGCGTGTCAACGACGTCGTAAGTATGCGAGTTCTTCACGGTGAATGTGAATGCCTCTACGAGTCCTCCGTCACGTCCTATCTCCTCAGGTGTGTAGATGTTGAGCGCCGCACTGTTCTTGTTGTAGAAGTTGAACAGATTGTTGCGGCTGAACTTAGACGCGTCTATCTTGTCGATGTCGAGCACGTCGGTAGAGCCCAACGGCAGCACCTCAACGGCCAACGGCTCAGAAAGGTTGTCGTTGTCAACCTCGTCTCCGGTGCATACCACTTCGCCGACAACCGATGTCACGGTCTGGTCGGCAGGTGTCCAGTCGAGCGATACTTCTTTCTCGGCTCCGTTCTCCAGTGCTTCCTGAACGCGTTTTGTGGCAAGAATCTTGCCCGAAGCGGCGTCTTTCAGGTTCACGGTATAGTCGGATACCGTCTGGCTTCCCTTGTTGAGCACGGTCACATTGTATGTGTATGTGGAACCTACAACCGGTTTGCGCACACCCTCAAGCGACACGACGCGCATGTTTATGGCAGCCATCTGCTCTATGGCGATGTTGGTCAAATAGAAGAACGAGCTGTTGCCGTCGGAGTAGATGTGGAATCCTATGTTGTAGTATCCTGATTTGTCAACCGTGATGACAAGGCTTTGCTCCTGGTAGGTGTAAGCCGGAGTGAGTGTCTGGTTGAACAGTTCGGTGGTCATCGCTTCGGGAGTCAGACCCTGTCCGAGGCACACCTGCAGCTTGTTGCTCTTCGTTCCTTTGGTCTGGAACGTGAATTTGTACTGTTTGCCGGCTTCGAAATAGAAGTCGTGAGAGATGAGCCAGTCGTCTGCTGCCACCGGAGGATTGTCTATGATACCTCCGTTATACTGCATGGCACCGCCAGTATATTCCATCATTGACCACGTGCGGCCGTTGTTGTCAGCATCGACTATGCTCCACGATTCGGCCTGTTCGGTGGTGGTGAAGTCGCACGAGTAAGGCAGTTCGTTCACCGGTCCGAGCACTATTATGTCGCTTGTGGCCGTGCCTCCATCACCTGCTTTGGTGACAGGAGTAATCTCGTAGGTGTAGCTCTCAAGGTCGTCTGCCTCGTCGGTGAAGCTCGTCTCCGTAAGCGATTCGTACAGAGTCTTGCCGTCGGGCTGGCGTACCACCTTGTAGCGCAGTGTCGAAAGATCTATCCAACCGCCCTGAACGCCTTTTGTAGGAGCGTCCCACGACACTTTCACCTTATTTGATGTTATCTTTTCCATCGTGATGTTGGTCGGAGTGGCAGGCACATCCTCGCCCACAAACAGCTTCATCTTGGTCTCGACACCGTCGCCCACGCCGTTCACAGGAACGATTCTGTAGTCGGCCATGACGCCAGTCTCGCCATCAATCACGTCGGTGACGGACGACGGCTGACCCGGTTTCACGTTCTCAGTGGATAATACCAGTTCGCCGTTGCGATAGATATCCACCCGTTTAAGGTCGGTCAGCTCTCCGCCGCCGAACACTGTTGTCGGGTTGGTCCACGATATTGTGGCGCTGCATGCGCCGTTGGCGTCGGGCACAATCTTAAGGTCGCTCACGGCGTTAGGCGCACCGTCGATGGCAGCCGAGAAAGGTATGTAGAGTCCGGCAATGCCTGCATCCTGTGCCGAACCGAGCGTACCTATCTGCTGTGCGGCTCCTGTGGACACGTCGATGGTGCACAGCAGGCTTTCCTCGTTCACCGTGTTCAAGGTCATGTAAAGTGTCTTGTCTGAATGGTTGAACTCCATCGAGAAGTTTCCCGACGGCCGATAGCCCGTCGCACCTACTATCTCGCAGGTGCCGTCGTTCTTGTTTATCTTGCAGAAATTTCCGCTTCCGTCCACAACGTAGAGCTGTCCGTCATACGAGCAGGCAAGTGTGAAGTAGAAGTTTCCGAGGTCGGCAACCTTTGTCGTGGCTGCTGTCGCAAGGTCTATCTTGTATAGTGCACTTGTCGAAGTGGCCAGACTGCCCACGATGCCGTACATGGTCTTGGTGGAATAGTCGTAGGCCATGTCGGCAAACTTATATGGAAGTCCTGAAAATGAACCGACAACCGACATCTTCTTTGTCTCCATATCGACTGCCATCAGACGGTCGGCGGCACTGGTGGCATAGCTTACCGAAGCAAGATAATACACTCCGTCAACGCACGCGCCGGCGCTGCAATAGTTGTAACCCAGGTCGTAAACGGTTTCGAAACTCGAGACATCGGGCATCTGAAACGATACGAGTTTGTTTGTCTCAGCTCCCTGGTCGAACAGCAGAATGCCGTATCCCAGCTGGGGATTGTCTGCTGTCGCGACTTTCTTTTGCGAGAAAACAGTCTGTGGACTCAGGCAACAGAAAAGTGCCCAAAGCTACAAACACAAAAGCTTTGTTTTTTCATAAATGTTTGTTTTTTGTTATTATATGTATGGTGTATATTAATTCTGATTTGCGATGGTATAAACTCATATAAGACGATTACGGTATGGGTGGACCGTTCATACGTTTTTGTAATTTATTTATGTCATGTTTCAGTGGGATAATCTAATAAGGTGAATAAGAATCTAATAATGATGAATGTTTCCAAATATCATTCTTTGTATAATGTATTATGTCATCAAGTTATATTATTTTTAATTTTAGCTTCATTTTTTATGCAAAAGTACCAAAAGATATTAATTTTTGTAAATATTCTTAGGGTAAATCTGTCTTACTTGTCGAATTATTACTGATATATGGCAAGTTATTTATTGTACATTCATTATATAATGTTTCCAATCTGTTTATTACAGTATTTGCTTAGGGAAGGAATGACATTATACGGCATTTTGCCGTTGGAGTGGGGAACTGTGATTTGTGTATCAGATCATTATAAGATAGTGTGGTTGCAATGAAATGAGGGAATACTGTATGTTTTTATATACAGTCATGTTGGCAGGATTATGGTATGTGTGTTGCTTGTGTATTGATATGCCTGCAAATGCTGTCCGGCATGGCGTAGAATATTATACAGAAAATGCGTGAATTGTTGTTTCTGCGGTTGATGATGTCGTCATCCGGAGAATGTGAAAAGGTGAAAAAATAAAAAAGACTGCTTCAGACTTAACTGCGCCATGACGATATGTAACGTATGTGTCGCGATTGAATCTGAAGACAGTCAAAGTCCCTAATATAATAATATGTCGATTTATTTTCTTGCGGTCATATATACATATTATATAAATATCATTTGTTCTGTGTGTCCCATTTGTGGGTCTCGGAACAATGCAGGTTGAGCGTCTTGTTGCCGGTCTGCATTCTGAATTCACCTTTTTCGAGTATCCATTTTCCGTCGGCTCCGACAAAGGCAAGGTCGCTGCCTTTCAGATTGAACGAGACGGTGCGTGTCTCGCCGGGTTTGAGCTCTATCTTCTGGAATGCTCTCAGGCGTCTGTTCTCCGGAGTGAGCGACGCAACCATGTCGCGGCTGAAGAGCATCACCACTTCCTTGCCGGCAACGGTTCCGGTGTTGGTGACATCGACAGACAGGGTGATATTGTCGCCGGCCTTGAAATCGGTGGCGGAGGTCCTGAAGTTGTCGTAGCTGAACGTGGTGTAGCTCAGTCCGTAACCGAACGGCCACTGCACGGATATCACGGCATCGTAGTCGTAGGCGCCTTCCATCTTGTCCATCTCTTCGCTCACGCGGTAGTCGTAGGTTGTGAGTGCGGCCGGATCCTTCGGGTAGGTGTAAGGCATCTTCGCGCTCGGATTGGCTTTGCCCGAGAGTATGTTGGCAAGGGCGTCGGCACCGTAGTTTCCGGGCAGGAGTATGTCGATGACAGCCTCGGCCAGCGGTTCGATGTCGCTGATGATGCGCGGACGTCCTTCGTTGAGTATGAGCACAATGGGTTTGCCGGTTTTGGCGAGAGCCTTCACGAGGTCGCGCTGGTTGGCGGAGAGTCTCAGGTCGGAAAGGTTTCCGGGTGTCTCGCAGTATGAGTTCTCGCCGATGCAGGCTATTATCACGTCAACATTTCCGGCCGCTTCCACCGCTTTCTCTATTTCCGGGGTGTTTTCCTCGTAGTAGTTGCCTTCTGGAACATAGGTGACGCCTTGCTCGAGCGTCACGTTTTCCTTGCCGAACTCGTTGCTTATGGCCTCATAGATGGTGTTGCGGTCGCCAGCGTAGCGGTCGGCTATGTGTCCCTGCCATGAGTAGCTCCATCCTCCGTTGAGGCAGCGCATGGAATTGGCGTTAGGGCCGGTGACGAGCAGTTTCACGCCTTTCTTCAGCGGCAGTATGTTGTTTTTGTTCTTCAGCAGCACCTCCGACTCCTCGGCTGCTTTCACGGCCAGTACGGCGTGGGCCTCAGAGGCGAATTCGGGGAAGTCCTTCATGTGTGTCACGGGTGTGTCGAAGAGTCCCAGTCTGTATTTCAGACGGAGCACGCGGCGCACGGCGTCGTCGATACGGCTCATCGGCACACGACCTTCCTCAACCAGTTCTTTGAGCAGGGTGCAATAGTTGAGATCGTATGGTTCCATTGCCATGTCTATTCCGGCATTGATGGCCATTTCTATTGCTTCTTTCTTGTCTGCAGCTACATGTTCACGTGTATAGAGATTGTTGATGTCCGCCCAGTCGGTGATTAACATTCCGTCCCAGTTGAGGCCCTCCTTGAGCCAACCGGTAAGAAGTTCTTTGTTGGCATGTACCGGAACACCGTTCACACTTCCGCTATTGACCATGATTGTCAGAGCTCCGGCTTCTACACACGCTTTGAATGGAGCGAAACATTTTTCTCTCAGTTCGAAAATGGGAATGTATGCCGGCGTGCGGTCCTTTCCTGTTCTTGCCTGGCTGTATCCCATGTAGTGCTTTACGGATGTGGCTATTCTGTCTGAAGGTATGTGATTCGGGTCGTCGCCCTGGAATCCACGCACGGCTTCGCTTCCCATTATTGCGTTGACAAGGCAGTCCTCACCATAGTTTTCCCATACGCGTGGCCAGCGTGGGTCTCTTGCCATATCCACTGTCGGAGAATATGTCCATGGACAGTTGGCGGCTCTTGTCTCATAAGCTGTCACTCGGGCTGCCTCATATGCCAGCTGAGGATTGAAAGAAGCTCCGAGATTGATGTTCTGCGGGAATAGTGTTCCGCCAAGAGTGTATGTGGTTCCATGGGTCTGATCAAGTCCGTAGATGCATGGAATGCCAATCTCTTTCATTGACAGTTTCTGAATGATTCCAATCAGTTCCTGCCACTTCTCCGGTGTTTGGGCTACAGGACCAGGGGCGTTGAGTATTGATCCTACTTTATATTTTGCAATGGCGTTGTAGAGTTTATCCTTGTCGAGAACGAACTCTCCGTCTTTCCATTCTCCGAGCACGTCAATGGACAATTCTGTCATCTGTCCTATTTTTTCGTCAAGTGTCATCTTGCTCAGAGTATTCTCGACTTTAGCCTCAATGTCCTTGTCAGAACGTATCGCCGGCGACATTGCCTGCGATATGCAGGCAATGCCGAGAGCTGTGAATATTGCTATGTTTCTGAATGAATGCATGATTTGGGTTATTTGATGGTTATGTCGTCAACATAGAATCCATGTCCGGTTATAAGGAATCCGTTTTGTTCCTGAATCATATCAAGGATTTCCTGTGTGAGAGTGAACTCCATGACACCGTTTTCTGTAACGTCAATCTTGGATACTCCAGGCAGTGCGGTCCACCATCCGGTTGTAGGTTGTATCTGATGATATTCGTCGTTCGGTTCTATTGAATAGCTTATTGCCATTACAGAACCTGCCTTCAGGGTGGCGAAGACTTCTTTGCCTATCAGGTTGAATGTTTTGTTCGGGTCTCCGTCAGGACGGTCCCACGAAACATAGTGGTGGCCGGACCAGAGAGACTGCTCGGAAGAAACTGTCACGGTAGTCTGTTCTGCGATAGATTTGTTGGTGTAGAATGTCACGCTGTTTCCGTCTTTCATCGTTCCGGTCAGGACGTATTCTCCGTCAGCCAGGTCTGGACATGTGATTTGGATTAAGTCGGATGTCTGCTGGACAAACTCTTTTATCTCTATGTCGCCTATTTTAAGAGAGGCAATCCTATCGAGATTTATTCCTGTCATGGTCCATTCGGAGTTGGCTTTTGTACGGTTGGCTCCTGAAGTGATGAGTGCCGACTTGCTTACAGTAACTGTATTCGCACCATATTCTTCACCATTCTCGTCGATGAGCAGGACTCTCTGTGTGCCTTCTGCTGCGTCGGCAGGTACGGTGTATATGAGGTGGGGTGTTCCGCCATCTGTAGAATAAACTACTTGTCCGGTGGTTGCATCACCTATCTTGATGCTCTTCACCTGCTCGAGATTGTCGCCATATAGAACAGCCTCATTTCCGGGAGAGACAAAGCGTTCATAACTAACTTCTGCGCTCCAGGGATCGCTTTCAAGTGGGTTCACCTTTACAAGTCCTTCACGTGAAGTGGATTTACCTTTTACTGTTGTTGCCACAACTTTCATCTGGTATAGACCTGCCGGCAGCGGCATGTCGATGCTGTCGCCTTTGGCAACCTCATTTCCGTCAATATACCATACTACTTCGGTATAGTCGGCAGGTGTGACAGTGAGCACCATCTTGAAGTTCACGTCGCGATTGATGTTGGATACAATCGGTAGCTCGCCGTTTTCCCTGTCTGGGAACAGTGGTGAAAGAATATGCGGATCATCATCCGGACCGACTGTAGAGAATGGTTCTTCGTCGCTACATGAAAGGCAAATCATGCTTAATGGCAGCATGGCCAGTAATAATCTGAATATTGATTTCATAATTTTTCTGATTTTAGAATTTTGTTTTATTCAACGTCCCACCAAACCGGAATGTTCCAATTGTTCGTTCCTCCCATGCGTTCGAGTGCTTCGTCATATCCGGATTTGTTGTAAGATGATTCAAGTGTGGGATAGCATAGTCTTACGGGAATTTCGCTTCCACCAGTGAGATATTGGGCGAAACCATATTCTGCCGGAGATTTGAGACGAGGATATCCGGAGCGACGTACATTGGCCCAACATTCCGCCGGATTGGTGAAGTGCAGGATCCAAGCCTGTGTGTTTATGGCTTCTTTCATTTGTTCTTCAGTATGGCCTATGCCGTTGTTTTTGATAAACGTATTGAATTCCTCGTCAGAGACACGGTCATAACCATAGTTGTCGGTAAGGAAGTCCATTGCAGCACGTACTCCTTTGCTGTAAAGATCGGCCACAGTTCCATTGACATTCCATTTCTTCAATGCAGCCTCTGCAAGCAGGAAATTGACTTCAGCATAAGTCATCACTACTCCCGGATTGTCACTTTTCAGGAAATTGTTGGCCAGCTTCGGTTCCGTCTCGCGTGCCATTGTTGTTTCGACCGAAGGATTGGTCTCGGCAACTTCTTTCATGATGTCGCTGTCGTAACCAGAAGGCCACGGATCGTATGAGAATGCTCCCGGTTCGCATGGATTCATGGTTATTCCCTTATTGATTATCTCCTCTGTCAGATCAATGCGGTTGTCAGGGCTTGTAGAGCTCATCAGTCCGTCATAATAGAATCGTGCAATCATGAATGTACGCGGGTCTCCAGAGTTGTAAAGCTGATTGAAGAATGTGGAGCACATGTAGCTCGGATTGTTGGCAGGGTCGTTTCCGAAGAAAAGCTGCGAGAGGGCATTGCCTCTGTAATCGGTGTAAGAGTCCTGTCCGAAACTGAACGATATTTCCATGTATTTTATCAGTGCGTCGTCTGATGTCGAAGTGAATACACCGCCTTCGGAAGTCAGTGCGTCTTCAAACTCCTGGCGAGCTTTCTCTGGAGCGACATTAGATATGCGCATTGCAAAACGCAGTCTGAGCGAGTTTGCCAGCTTTATCCATTTTGTGATGTCACCGTTGTATATCACGTCGCCTGTGATTTTGTCGTTTGCCGCGTTAAGTGTGGCAGCAGCGTTTTTCAGCTCGGTGAAGAAATCGTTGTATATTTCTTCCTGAGTGTCATATCTCGGATTGTAAACCTCTTCCAGGTAACCAAGTCCGGCTTCGCTGTATGGAGCATCTCCGTATATGTCTGTGATAATGGACATCATATATACGCGGTATATGCGCAGAATGGCATTGATGTTGGTCTTGTTTTCATCTTCCTTGCTGCGATATATGGCGTCAGTCAGATTTTTTATTGCTTTCGGATAGAATGAAGTCCATATTCTGCTCATCTCGTTGTTGTCAACTGTGTGTCTGCCGCCATAGTTGGTGGTGTTCCAGCATCCCATGAGCTGTTGTGTGAAGGCATATAGGTAGTTGCGGTATATTTCTACCATTCCGAGGTCTCCATAAGTCTGCAGCTCGGCTGTCGTAAGCTGTGCATTCGGGTCGATGCTGTTTGCCTTTGACTGGTCTGTGTTAAGGTCTTCCATGTAGCTGTCGCTGCATGAAGTGGTCATTTCTGCCAGAAATGCCGCAGACAATATTATTATAAAGGTCTTTATAGCTTTTTTCATTGTTCCCATATTGGTTAAAATTTGATGTTTACGTTGATACCGTAGCTCTTTCTTGAAGGCAGTGAGCCATACTCGAGTCCCATACCGGTCGTATTGTTATAGTTGGAGTCCGGGTCGATGTTAGGAATGTTCTTCCAAACGATGAACGGGTTTCTTGCAACAAATGAAACAGACATGTCCTGCAGGAATTTTCCTAACCATTTCTTTGGGAATTGGTAAGACAATACTATTTCGCGGCATTTTATGTAAGAGTTGTCATAGATGAACATTGAAGGTGCATTACGGCACACGCTCATCCAGTAGTCTTCAGGATTGACGATGATGTCGTTTGGACGATATGTTCCGTCGCCGTTGTCTATCACACCCGGAGCGATGAATCCTCCGGTCGGTTTCCAGTCAGCAGAGCCTTTAGGTATGCCGGCTGCCTGACGTTGTTCTTCAGAAAGATACCATTCGTCGCGTCCTTGCAGGGTTGCCAGGCTCTTGCCGGATTCGTGTGCGGCACGTGCCGACATTGAGTAAAGATCTGCTCCCACCTTGATGTCGAACAGTGCAGAGAGCGACAGATTCTTGTAATGTATGGCGGTGCTTATACCTCCGGTCCAGTCCCATGACGCGTTTCCGAGCACATGATTGCTTTTGTCGTATTGTGGAAGACCTGTCTGTGGATCAATCAGAATGTCGCCGTTTTCGTTTCTCACGAAATCAGGACCGACGATAGAACCGAAGTTCTCACCTACTTTTGCGGCAATCTGTACGTCGAGCCATGATGCCTTCTCGAGTTCGAACATATCCATGTTGTCAACAAGTTTCTTTACTTTGTTGCTGTTCTTTGAGAAGTTGAGGTTCAAGTCCCATGCGAAATCGCCAATCTGAACTGGGCGTGTGTTAAGCGTTATCTCAATACCTTGGTTCTGTATTTCTCCGGCATTGATGAGGCGATAAGGATAACCTGTTGCCCAGCTGCTTGCAATACCCATAATCTGGTCTTTACTTATCTGGTTATAATAGGTAAAGTCTAAACCTATACGGTTGTTGAGGAATTTTGTCTCAAAACCGATTTCAAAAGAATTGGTTCTTGTAGGTTTCAGATTCTTGTTTGGTATGGTCTCGTTGTTGATGTATCCGATGGTGTATCCGGGATATGTGAATTTTGATTTTGTATATACCAGTCCCAGCTGATACGGGTCTGTGTCACTTCCGACTTGTGCCCATGACATGCGTACCTTACCGTATGGCAGGATGTCTTTCTTGTTGATAAGCTCTGAAAACACAAGGCTACCAGAAAGTGATGGATATACGTATATGTTGTTGTTCAGCGGAAGAGTTGACGACTGGTCACCGCGCAGAGTCGCATCGAGGTATACGAGGCTTCTCCATCCGAAGTTCACAGAAGCGAAGATTGAGTTTATCTGTTTGCGGTAACTGTTCTCCTCATTGCTTGTCTCGTTGAAGCTCATTATTGCTATGACATCACGTATTTGCATGTCTTTGGCTGTTGTGATGGTTGTTTTGTTGTCCACCTTATAGATGTTTCCACCGAATGTTCCGGTGAAGTCAATGTCACCCCAGCGGTTGTTGTATGTCGCCAGAAGCTCGAAGTTGTACATCTTATTCTCGAACTTACTGTTCTGCAGATAACCTGATTCATATCCAGGAGTTGTAGGAGCCTTGAAGTCTTGGAATGAGAACCAGTTGAACTCGGTTCCGGCTGTACCTTTTATCTTCAGGTGAGGATTGATGTTCCACGTTGCTGAGGCATGGAAACGGAACAGGTCTTTGCCTGAGTTGTTGGAGTTCTTGTAAACGTCCCAGTATGGGTTTACGTTGTACGGGTCCATTCCGTTCCAATTTGAATATTCGCCGTTCTCGTCCTGATATGTGCGCAACCATGCCTGATCATATGTCGTGGCAAGAGTCATGAGGTTCTTGCCTATGTTCGACTTGCTGTCTCCCAGAGCAGGACGGTTCTTGACACCTTCGTGTGTGTAGTTGACAGAGAAATCAAGATCGACTTTTCCTAATGTAGAGTTCGTTCTCAGATTGAATATGTCGCGGCTCATGTTTGTATTGGGAACGATGTCTTTGTTTCTCATGTCAGTGAATGTGAAACGCATACCGGTGCTCTTGTTGCTTGACGAAACCGTCAAGGTGTTGTTTGCAGTGACACCTGTGCGGAAGAATCCGGACGTGTTGTCAGGAATGATAAGGTAAGGGCGTTCCACTCCGTCGAAGTATTCCAGCATGTTGCTTCCGTCTGCCTTGGGACCCCAACTCTTGTTTGTGTTGGATACCGCGTCAATGCTGTATGTACCGTTGCTACCCATGCCGTATATCTGCTGTACATCGTCCCACTTTGAAAGCTGTTTGTCTATGGTAAGAGTCCCGTTGTATTCAACAGAGAAACGTTCACCCTTGTTTGCTTTTTTTGTCGTGATGAGTATCACACCGTGGCTTGCGCGGCTACCATACAGAGCCGATGCGGCCGGGCCCTTCAATACAGACATTGTCTCGATGTCGTCAGGGTTGATGCTCGAAATTCCGTCGCCCAGGTCGTAGCCTCCTGATGTTCCTGCACTACCGAAGTTGGTGTTGTCCAACGGCACGCCGTCAACAACATACAGCGGTTGGTTGTTTCCTGTCATTTCGGTGTTTCCGCGAAGTAACACTCTTGTAGAACCTGAAGGCCCGCTGGCAGTCTGGCTTACGACAAGACCAGCTACGCGGCCTGCCATTGAGTTGATGACGTTTGTCTCTTTTGCCTTTTCGAAGGCTTCGCCTTTCACTTCGTCGAGTCCGTATCCCAGGGCTTTACGGTCTCTTTTTATGCCCAAGGCAGTTACGACGACCTCATTGAGCAACTTCGAGTCGTCTTCAAGTAAGATTGTCATGGGCTTAGCCGAGGCTTTCACTTCCACGCTTTTCATACCGATGTAGCTTACTACGAGCGTAGCTCCGCTTTTCACGTTCAGCGTGAAGTTACCGTCAATGTTGGTTACAGTACTGTTGGTTGTGCCTTTTTCAGAGATGGAGGCTCCGACGATGGGTCCGACATTGTCTTTTACGATACCCGTAACTTTGATTGTTTTTGAATCAACTTGTATTGGAGCAGAGTCAGTTACGGCCAAAGCCTGATTCATGACAGGTATGCCGCTGGCCAATGTCCCGCACAACATAATTCTTGAGAAAAATCTTATATTCATGCGTTTGAACTTTAATTATGTTTTGTTAATTTAATCCAGTCTATGTACATGGTTGCCTTGGTGCCTTTTTTCAGCGCAGTGATTTGGTTGCTGTCTGTGATACCGGTGAACGTTCCTCCCACGGCAAGATTGAAAAGAATGAAGAAGTTGTCATGGAAATAAGGATTGTCCTTGATGTTGAAAGAATAAAACGGTATGTCGTCAATAGATATGCTGGCTTGCGTTTCGTCCCATGTAAGAGTGTAGGTGTGGTACTTTCCGTCTTGCAGGCTTGAACTTACAGACGAGGCATGGTACTGCTGTTCGTGTGACGCTACGTCCATGCCGAAATGAATGGCTGTGTTTACGTGTGTTGAGGCCGTGCCGGTTTCAATACCTTCCTTGTCACCCATTTCCATGATGTCAATTTCTCCGCATGCGGGCCATTCTTTGTCGTTGTCGCCCATCATCCAGAATGCGGGCCACAGACCGTTGGCCGTTTGTGGAAGTCTGATGCTTGCGCTTAATGTTCCATACTTGAAACTTTTCTTTCCTTTAGAATTTACTCTTCCGGAAACAATCTTTCCGTTTTTCCATTCTGCAGTCAACATGAGCACGGTCTTGTCACCGTCTTTTCCTACTTTCACCTGATCGGTGGTGTAGGCTTGCAGTTCTTCGTTGGTCCATCCGGCTTCATGCGTCTCCTTAGTCCATACAGAACTGTTGAACGTATTGAAGTCGTCGAAGAAGATCACATTCTTGTCAGTTTCGACAGGGTCTTTCTGACTGTTGGAGTCTTCTGCTTCCGAAGAACAAGATGTAAATATTCCACAAACGAATGTGAGAATAAGGCATACTTTTTTGTTCATTGCTTTTTTGTTGTTAAGGTTATGATATAGTTGTGTTGCGTTATTATTCGGTTTTCAGTTGTAATTCGGTGGCAAAAGTAGTAAGCCTTTTATCTTCCTATGGTTTGAAGGCAGATATTTATGGGTTTGATTTCAGTTATTTTTTAATAACCCGCTGTGTATCAGCAGAATAAAAAATGGTTTGAATGCTGAAAATAGCAGCGTTCAAACCATTTTTTTAATTTATTGTTGATATAGGTCTAGTTCTTTCCCTCTGGAAATTTGCTTGGCTGTATGCCAAAATATTTCTTGAATACGGTGCTGAAGTATTTCACGTTTATGAATCCCGTCGCCTCTGAGACATCTATTACAGATATGCCCTGCTTCAGCAATTCGGCGGCACGCTCAAGTCGTATGATACGTATGAACTCTTGTGGCGCTCTTCCGGTGAGCGATTTCAGACGGCTGTAAAATAGCGTGCGGCTCATTGCCATTTCTCTGCACAATATGTCTATGCTGAAGTCTGTGTCGCTGATGTTCCGCAGCACGATATCCGTAGCTTTCTCTACGAACATCCTGTCGTTCTCCGACAGGTTCACGTCTTTTGTCTCTTCGTTCTGCGGCTGAGACATCTCGTCATTGTTTTTATTTGCCGTATTGCCGACAGTGTCGATATTGTTTACCGCGTGCCGTAACAGATATTCGCGCATGCGTTTTCTGTTGTCAATCATTCCTTTTATTTTCAGCTTCAGTATTTCGGTGCTGAATGGTTTTGTGAGATAGTCGTCCGCGCCTTTTCTCAATCCCGCCACCACAGCTTCGTGGTTGGTCTTTGCTGTCAACAATATGATGGGTATGCCGGCTGTCTCGGGCTTTTCCTTCACGGTGTTGCAGAAGTCATCGCCTTGCATTCCCGGCATCATGACGTCAGAGATGATCAGGTCGGGATATTCGGTTTCCATATATGCGAGAGCCTCGTCGGCATTGGGCTTCTCTATCACTTTATAGTCTGACGCGAGAGTCTTGCACAGATAATGGCGCAGGTCGTCGTTGTCTTCCACTACGAGTATGGTCTCATCTTTGTTTCCATGTTCCTCATTGTAGGCAGGCAAGTCCGAAGGAGTTACCTCTGCCAGGACGTCGTCGAAGGACGACTGGCGCGAGCTCGGCACTGCCTGTGTGAAAGTTCTGTCGAATGTCACAGTGAATGTCGTTCCGATACCTTCTTTTGAAGAGAATTTTATTTTTCCGCGTAAGAAGCTGACAATGCGCTGTACCTGAAGAAGTCCGAACCCGAGCCCGTGTTCCTGCGACTCGTAGGCGTTTTTTGCCCGGTGGATGTCAGAGAATATGTGCTTATGTTCGTTCTGCGGTATTCCGATGCCGGTGTCTTCAATTCTTACAATTACCTTTTTGGGGTCGGCGGTCATGCATATTCTTATCCTGCCTCCGTTCTTCGTGTATTTGCAGGCATTTGATATCAGATTGTCGAATATTATCTCCAGCATGCGTTGTGTCGCCTTGACGCATACCTCTTCCTCCGGCAGCGACATTGACAGATTCAGTCCCTTTTTGTCGCATACGGTCTGAAAGCAAGCGACTTCTTCCTTAAGCATCTCGCTCAAGTTTATAGATACGAGCTTTGTCTTGTTGAGGTCTCTTCCTATTTTCTCAAACTCGAGAAGCTGCGATGTCAGCGAATACAGCTTTCTTATATTGGTGTTGGCCAGATTAAGAAGATATTTGGCTTTGTCCGGCAGGTCGGTCTCATTGCGCATGTCTTCCAGTGGGGCCATGACCAGTGTGATCGGCGTACGTATGTCGTGCGAGGTGTTGATGAAGAAGTTTATCTTGTCGTCGTCGTGGCGCTTCTGGAGCTGATACAGTTTATAACGTGTGGCGAAGTAGGCAATCATCACCAATATAATAATGTAGCATGTCCATGCCCACCACGTTTGCCACCAAGGCGGGAGAATTGTTATCTCTATGGATTTCTCGTCTATTGTCCTGCCTGTGCTTTTGCTCATGCTGCATACACGGAATGTGTATTTGCCGGGCGTCACGTTCTTATAGCGTGCCGATTCAGTCTGGCTGGGCTCGCTCCATTCGTTGTCGTATCCTTCAAGTATGAAACGGTATATTATATCATTCTGGTAGCTCAGGTTTATGGATTCAAAGTTGATGTTGAAGCTGTTCTGGTCGTGTTCCAGTCTGATCTTCTTTGATGCGAGCATATTGAATATTCTACTTATGAACTCGTCAGAACTGTTGTCCGGCATATCGACGTCAAATTTCGTAAGCCGCAGCGGAGCCTCATAATTCACCCTCGTTATTTCCGAAGGTTTGAGCTCTACCACGCCGTTGGTACTTCCGAACAGGATGTTGCCCGATCGGGTTATTACATACGATGCCTTGTTGTATTCCTGTGCTATCCTGCCGATGTAGTTCAGATTCCATATCTCGTTCCTGTTCATCACTGCGATACCGTTGCCGGTGCTTATCCATATGCGTCCTTCCCTGTCGCGTATAAGTCCGAATATGTCGTTTGACGGCAGCCCGCTGTTCATGGTGATATGTTTTCTTATCTTGCGTGCGGCATAATCGTAGAGTATCATTCCTCCGCCCTCTGTGCCCAGCCATACGGTCTTGTCTTTGTTGAACAGCATCGATATGATGTAGGCGCTCATGTTTTCTTTTATCTGTTCCTTTGCCGACGCGAACTGTTCAATGCGCCCCGTGCGTTTGTTTATGAAATAGAATCCGTCGGTTGTCGCGGCAGCGATGATGGCCTTGCCTATTGTTCCGAATGAGAACACCTGTCTTATGTCGTATGTCTTCTTCAGCTTCCAGTCTTTGTCCAGGTTCATCAGATTGCCGTCGATGCTGCCCACCCAGTAGTCGCCGTCGTTGTCTTTCTTTATTGAGAATATGTAGTTTGAGGTGATGTTGTCTTCTTGTTTGGTGAGGTGTTTCAGCACCTTTCCATTCTTGTCTGTTATGAATATTCCGTTGCCATAGGTACCCACGGCCATATCTCCGTTGGCCGTCCGGCACAGCGACACGCATACTTTGTCGGACATCAGGTGCTGCCATGTGTGACTGTCGGGTCTGTAGATGCTTATTCCCCTTTCGGTGGCAAACCACAGACTGCCGTCAATGCCTTCGGCAATCGACTTCACGTTGTTGTTTACAAGCGACTTGCTGTCCTTGTTTCTATGAGTGATGAAGGTTATCGGATATTTTGAAAAATTTATCCTCGACACGCCTCCCGTATAGCTTCCTATCCATAGACTTTTGGAACTGTCCATGAACGTAGCGTAAATGCCGTTGCTCATCAGGCAGGCGAAGCCTGCGTTGTCGTCGGAGTCTATGAGCTTTTTTATGCTCTGGTCGCTGTAGCTGTAGGTGAATATGCCGCTGCCGTCAGTTCCGATAATCAGAATGTCAGAGTCGTATTTTGTTACAGAGCGTATCGGCTTGTTGGATAACCCGGTGTCGGTCTTTACGTGTGTCAGTGTGTTTGTACGGAGGTTGAGTATCCATAATCCGTTGTTGAATGTGCCGATAAAGATATTATTCCTTTCCTTGTCATAATACAATGTCTGTATGCTTTTGCCGTCGAGCAGTCCGGTTGCATGCCTGTTGGCGGTGTTTACTATTTTCAGACCAGTTGTGGTGCCGAGATAGAGTCTGTTGCCTAACGACACGATATCGTTGACGTTGAGTCCGGCAATGTATCTTTCAATCCTGTTGTTGACAGACGTATAAAGTCCGGTGGTCAGACCGAAGAAAGCCTTCCCGTCTTTCGTTATGTGATATTTGTTGAGCGTTATGTTGTCTGATATGTATTCTGACAGTTGGGTCTTCAGTTCGAAGTTGTCGTATGTATCAGAATATTTATATATCTTTCCCGTATTGTCGTAGGCCCACAGTGCGCCGTCGGGCATATAACACAGCTGTATTATCCTCGCGGCAAGGTCGCCGTAATAATATCCGTCGGACATACGGTAGTTCTTCATCAACTGTCCGTTGTAGCGGTCTATGCCCGATTTTGTGCTTATCCATATTGCGTGATATTTGTCTTCTACTATTGAATATACGCGCATATTGCTCAGACCGTTGGCATAGCCTATGTGTCTGATGTCCGAAATGGCAAGCGACGCGCCGTGGCACCGGGGCGCATTGCCGCATATGAGTGTGAGCAGTAATATACAGGTCAGCAGTGTTTTATTTTTCATATCAGTGGTTTAAAGCTTGAATTATATATACTTCACGTACTATTGTAACTCATTAACAAAATTACAAAAAAAGTATTATATCCGCTTTTATTCGCTGTTTTTTTTATTCTGATATTTTTTTTCATAAGAGAAATGGAGCGGAATCCGTGCACGACTTTACAAAGTTTGTCGTGTACGGATGGATTCTCGGCCGCTCAGAATTGTATTTTCTGCCTCTGTATAAGCTCAGAAACCCTTATCTTGTATTTGTTCCGGAATGTTATGGTCATATCAGACATCAGGCAACTTGCGGCGTGAGTATATGAATCCTGTTGTGTTAAAAAACGATAATATAGATGTCGATGCGACATAAAGCCGTACCTTTGCATCAGAATATCATGCGTAGAGAACCTCCGCGCCATTCGTCGTGCGATGTCTGATTGGTGTCGGGGCGCTGCCTTGAGTGGTGGCCGTGTGGTGTTTTTTATGGAATGAAGAGTAAAGCCTACGGCTTTCGCGTGCAGTCACGGAAGCGTAGTGTCTGCTCTCGTCGGGCAATGGCATCTGCCTTTAACCGCCGTTTTTCGTTAAACGTGCTGATGATACCTGTTGTGGCGACAGCCTGGCTGTTGTCGGCATTGACTGTTGTGGCGGTTAAGAAACGATGTGTGACATTACGGATAAGCGTATGATGCGCAATCATTTTAAATCTTAATATATTCCAATGATAAGAGCAATATTTTTTATCGGTGCGGGAAGTTTCGTCGGCGGAGTGGCCCGATATCTTCTTTCGCACGTGGTGCAGACCAACGTCGCCTCGGGTTTTCCTTGGGGAACGATGGTTGTAAACATTCTCGGTTGTTTCTTCATAGGCCTGCTCTACGGTCTGTTCGAGCGCGGTAGTATAATGAACGGCGACCTGCGCGTGTTCCTCACCACAGGTTTCTGCGGCGGTTTCACCACTTTCTCCACGTTCATGCACGAGAACTACGCACTGCTTTCCGACGACTGGTTCGCGCAGTGTGCTGCCTATTCGGTGATGAGTTTCGCCGTCGGACTATTCGCGGCTTATGCCGGCCACTGGGTTGTCAAGGCCATCTGATAGGCTTGCGGCTGTCGCGCGGCGGATTTTTAGCGATGTGTCAGCGCGCCTTTTGTGTGCTGATTATTTTACATTGTTTAACATTTATAGTCTGATATGGTCTATATCATATGTTAAATTGCAATCCGGTTTTCTCACGGTTTTTTCTTCATTCTGGAGAGGCGTGAGCGTGCGAAATGCCCTATTTCGGTTGCTTTCGGCGTCTTTCATGGGGCAATATTCGCAGGTCCGTCGTGCGAAAGAGCCTCTTTTGCATTACGAAAAAGCCTATATTGAGACCCGAAATGGCCTGTTTCAGTGCACGAAATGGGCTTAATCGCAGTGCGAAATAGGCATTTTTGCAGCGCAAGCGATGACAGATGATTCTGTGGTTGAGGCTAACCTGTTGATTATCAGACGAATGACTAAAGTGCTTCAAAACCCGAATATTTGCAGACAAAAGTCTTGTAGGTCGGAATTTTGCGTTAAATCGGGCTTAATAAATGTTAAGTGCGACGGACGGTAATAAATTCCTTTCCATACACTGTTATATTTAAGGTCTGATTAATGAAAGAGAACGCTGATGTGGCTTTACGTTTACTCGAAGTCTGTTTTTTTGACATTATATTTCAAAAAACATGTGTATCTTTGACAATAAATAAGCCTGTTTGCCGTTATAGGAACGTGTTTAAACGCAAATTCATAACATTGGTACTCCTGACGCTTGCCTCCATCGGAGCGCACGCGCAGTATGACGCGTCGTTCAGTCATTACTTCGACATGGAACCTACGTTCAATGCGGCGTCGGTGGGCAAGCAGTCGAAACTGAACATCACGGCGGCATATGCCATGGACCTCGTTGGGTTTGAGAACAATCCGCAGACAATGTATGCGGCAGCCGACCTGCCTTTCTATTTTCTGAAAGGTCTGCACGGCGCCGGAGTGCAGTTCATGAACGACCGTCTGGGTCTGTTCAGCCATCAGCGTCTGGCCCTGCAATATGCCTACAAGCATAAGCTCTTCGGTGGAACAATCAGTGCCGGAGTGAGCGTCGGACTGCTTAGCGAGAGCTTCGATGGTACGAAGCTCGATGCAGGAGAGGCCGGAGACCCCGCCCTGCCAAGCACCAAGGTGGAGGGCAGCGGCTTCGATCTGGGTGCCGGACTTTACTATATGCACGGCCCGTGGTATGTGGGCGTGTCGGCACAACATCTCAACGCGCCGCTCGTGGAGCTGGGCGAGACGAACGAGCTGCAGATAGATCCGACATATTATTTGACCGGCGGATACAATATAAAACTGCGAAATCCGTTTCTTACAATAAAACCGTCGGTGCTCGTACGTACCGACGGAGTGACTTACAGGGCCGACATCACCGGACGCCTGATATATACCAACGACAAGAAGATGATGTACGGAGGCGTGGGCTACAGTCCCACCAACTCGGTGACGATACTCATCGGCGGCATGTTCCACGGCGTAATGCTCGGCTACAGCTACGAGTTCTATACCTCGGCAATAAGCCCCGGCAACGGCAGTCACGAGCTGTACATAGGCTATCAGATGGATCTGAACCTGGTGAAGAAAGGAAAGAACAAACATAAAAGTGTGAGAATATTATAAAAAATATGAATAAGAAAAACAACAGTTTGACGCTATTGCTCGCTCCGGTATTCTGCATCGTGCTCGCCGGATGCTTCGGCGGACGCATGACGTCGTCGGGACGAGGCGGCGAGGTCGTCGGCGTGAGCGGCAGGGCTTTCACCGAGCCGACGCCTTACGGCATGGTTAAGATAAACCGTGGATACTTGCGCATGGGTATGGAGAAGGAAGACAGCCTGTGGGGCAAGCAGACTCCGACGAAGGATATTTCGGTGGACGGATTCTGGATGGACGAGACCGAGGTGTCAAACTCTAAGTACAAGCAGTTTGTGTTGTGGGTGCGCGACAGCATCGTACGCACGCGTCTTGCCGATCCTGCATACGGAGGCGACGAGACTTATATGATAACCGAGGATGAGAACGGCGATCCCGTCACTCCGCATCTCAACTGGAAGAAGCCTATACCGCGCAAGCCTACCGAGGACGAATTGCGCGCAATAGAGAGTGTATATACCACCAATCCGGTGACAGGCGAGAAGATGCTCGACTACAAACAGATGAATTATAAGTACGAGATCTATGACTATACGGCTGCGGCACTGCGTCGCAACAGGCTGAATCCAGAGGAGCGCAACCTCAACACCGATGTTACGGTGAACCCGGACGAGGTGGTCATGATATCGAAAGACACGGCATACATCGACGACGAGGGACGCATCGTGAGGGAAACCATCAACCGTCCGCTCAGTGGACCGTGGGACTTCCTAAACACTTACATCGTGAACATCTATCCGGACACGACTTGTTGGGTGAACGACTTCCCGAACTCGGACAACGAGATATACATGCGCAACTATTTCTCCAATCCTGCATACAACGACTATCCGGTGGTTGGAGTTACATGGGAGCAGGCCAACGCCTTCTGCGCATGGCGTACCGAATATCTGCTCAAGGGTCTTGGACCTGAGGCTCGGTTCGTACAGCGTTATCGGTTGCCCACCGAAGCCGAGTGGGAATACGCCGCACGAGGCAAGGATGGAAACGAGTTCCCGTGGGAAGATGCGGGCGTGAAGAGCGGTGAGGGCTGCTTCTTTGCGAACTTCAAGCCCGACAGGGGCAACTATACCGAGGACGGTAACCTCATAACAAGTAAGGTTGGAATATACTCATCAAACAGTAACGGACTCTTCGATATGGCGGGCAATGTGGCCGAATGGACCAGCACGGTATATACGGAGGCGGGAGTGGATGCGATGAACGATCTCAACCCGCAGCTGGAATACAACGCCGCGAAGGAAGATCCGTATAAACTGAAGAAAAAGAGTGTGCGTGGTGGCTCGTGGAAAGACCCTGAGTCGTACATCCGTTCGGCATGGCGCACATGGGAATATCAGAACCAGCCGCGGTCGTACATCGGATTCCGCTGCGTGCGCAGTCTGGCAAGTACATCAAGTGGAAAACAGAAAAAGAAATAAACAGCAATGACTGAATACAGCAAATACAACATTGTCTATCGTCTGCAGAAGTGGATCGACAGCGTTCCGGGGCAGACTTTCCTCAACTATGCTTACAGCTGGGGTGCATCAATCGTTATTCTTGGAACATTGTTCAAACTGACTCACCTGCCCGGAGCCAACATCATGTTGTTCGTGGGAATGGGTACTGAGGTCATAGTGTTCTTCATATCGGCTTTCGACCGTCCGTTCGACAAGACGGCGATTGGCATGGATCTGCCTACACATGTGGAGGAACCTGATGCCGAGAACGCAGAGGATGATAGCGAAAGCGAGGCTGCACCGGCAGCCGCAGCACAGCCGCAGCCGGCAGTTCAGGGCGGAACCATCATCATCGGAACGCCCGGAACGGCAGCTCCGGCGGCAGCAGTTGCAGCTCCGGAAGGTGCCGCTGCTGTTGCAAGTGGCGTGGCAGGAGCAACTGTCGTAGCCGGAAACTGGGTGGCAGGACAGCAACAGAACGGCGAGGAACTGGCCGAGGCGCAGGGCAACTATATCGAGGAGCTGAACAAACTCACCGAGACTCTGCAGAAGGTTTCGGAGCAGAGCGAGCGCCTGACACGCGACAGCGAGGAGATGGAGATGCTCAACCGCACGCTCACAGGTATATGCCGCGTGTACGAGATGCAGCTTAAGGGTGCCAGCCAGCAGATTGGAACCATCGACCAGATAAACGAACAGAGCCGCAAGATGGCTCAGCTCATAGAGCAGCTCAACGGTATCTACGCACGCATGATTGAGGCAATGACCGTCAACATGCGCGCCGCAGCCCCGGAGGCAGCTCCGAAACAGTAACTGTTGACCGACCCGCCAGTGTATGGAAACGGCGGCGGGCAATGATATAAAAGTATAACATAAATGGCAATAAAGAAACGACCTGTATCGCCGCGCCAGAAGATGATCAACCTGATGTACGTCGTCCTCATGGCAATGCTTGCGCTCAACATATCGACTGAGGTGCTCAACGCCTTCTCTATCGTTGAGGAAAGCCTCAATCGCACCACCTACAACTCGTCGAAGGAGAACGAAGCCATATTCCGCAACTTCTCCGAACAGATGAAGGCTAACCCTCAGAAGGTGAAGGAGTGGTTTGAGAAGGCAACGGCGGTGAAACGCATGAGTGACTCGCTATACAACTTCGCGCAGGAGCTCAAGGTGGAAATCGTGCGCATAGCCGACGGTTCCGACGGTGATGTGATGAACATAAAGAACAAGGATGATCTTGAAGCTGCCAACCAGGTGATGCTTGCGCCGGGCACAGGAAAGGGCCGCAAGCTCTATAACGCGATAAACAGCTTCCGCTCGCGGATAATATCCATGGTGACCGATCCGCATCAGCGGAGCATCATCGAGAGCAATCTCACGACGAAACTGCCTAAAAACGCCGTCACGATGGGCAAGAACTGGCAGGAATATATGTTTGAGGACATGCCGGTGGCAGCAGCTGTCACCATGCTCTCAAAGTTGCAGAGCGACGTGCGCTACGCCGAAGGCGAGGTGCTGCACACGCTCGTTTCAAACATCGATATGAAGGATATACGTGTCAACCAGCTCAGCGCGTATGTCATTCCTGAGTCGCGCACCGTCATAAGCGGCGACATATTCTCGGCCCAGATAGTAATGGCGGCTGTCGATACCACGCAGCATCCTGAAGTGTATGTGGGTGGCCGCAAGATAAGCGGCAACACTTATCGCTTCACTGCGGGCGGAGTGGGAGAACACTCGTTCGGAGGATACATCACGATGAAGAACGGCAACGGCGACGTGATACGCCGTGACTTCACGCAGAAATATACGGTCGTAGGACCAAGCGCCACGGTTTCGGCCGACCTTATGAACGTGCTCTATGCGGGATATGAGAATCCTATAAGCATAAGTATCCCGGGTGTGCCGCTCAGCAGCGTATCGGCGTCGATGACAGGCGGTTCGTTCCGCTCGATAGGTATGGGACGCTACATCGCCCGTCCTACGCATGTAGGCCAGGATGTCACGATCACCGTGTCGGCAAATCAGAACGGACGTTCGCGCCAGATGGGCAAATATGTGTTCAAGGTAAGAAAACTGCCCGATCCGACGGCTTATCTCCAGATAGGTACCGACCGCTTCAGGGAGGGCGGACTCTCAAAGGCCTCGCTCATGGGTGTGAACGAAGTGAAGGCAGCCATCGACGACGGCATACTCGACATACAGTTCCGTGTGCAGAGCTTCGAGACGGTATTCTTCGACAATATGGGTAATGCCGTGCCGATGTCTTCGGACGGAGCATCGTTCAGCAGCCGTCAGAAGGAGACCTTCAGAAAGCTGTCGAGAAACAAGCGCTTCTACATCTCGCGTGTTACGGCGGTCGGACCGGACGGCATCACCAGACGTCTGCCGGGCTCAATGGAGGTCATCGTGAAATAGAACTGACTAAGAATAACAGAAAACGAACATACAACGAGTATATTTATTATGAGAAAATTAATGTTCATATTGATTGCGGCATGTGTCGTGCAGAGCGTTTCAGCACAGCCGGCAGCACGTCGGAGGGAACAGCAGCAGGCTGCTGCGGCAAGCGCGAACGCACTTTCCGTGAGGGCACAGATTTCGTTTCCTACCCAGGCTCCGATGGATGAGGATGTCGTTTGGAGGCGTGATATCTACCGTGAGATAGATCTCAACGACGAAGCCAACGCCGCGCTGTATTATCCTGTTGAGCCGCTCGGTTCGCAGATGAACCTTTTCACCTATATATTCAAGCTCGTGATGCGTCGCAGTGTCACGCCTTATGAGTACAGACTCGACGGCAACGAGGTATTCGATGAGTCGGCCAAGGTGAACCTTATGTCCATTCTCGACAATTATCATATATTCTATGAGCGCACCGACAAGGGCATACGCATCGACGACAGCGATATTCCGTCGCGTGAGGTGACTGCCTACTACATCAAGGAGTGCGCTTATTACGACCAGGCCACCGCCACATTCCATACCAAGGTGGTCGCACTCTGCCCGATACTCCGCCGTGAGGATGACTTCGGCGACGCCACGACTTCATATCCATTGTTCTGGGTGAAGTATGACGAACTGGCTCCTTATCTCACCAAGCAGACCATCATGACGAGCAATCTGAACAATGCCGCCACGATGAGCGTGGACGATTATTTCACCAGAAACCTGTATAAGGGAAAGATATACAAGACATCCAACATGCTCGGAAAGACGCTCGCGCAGTATTGTCCCACCGACTCGGCCATGTCGAAAGAGCAGAAGCGCATAGAGAACGAGCTGCAGGCGTTCGAGAAAAACATCTGGGGCGATCCGGCACGCAAGGATTCTCTCGACAGCATTGCCAAGTTGGACAAGAAAGATCTGAAGGCAACGAAGAAAAAGAACCGCAGGTCAGGCAGTAAGTCGGAGACGGTGAAAAAGAAGAGCAAGCAGCCAAGCACTACCACCACATCATCTGCTGCACGCGTAACGGTGCGCCGTCAGCGTCGTTGATGCCGGTAGGGCGTGCCGTCGGTCAGAAGGTGTAATACAATGATATTATTAACACAATAAATACAATTGCTTATGAAGAAGTTTTTTATCTTGGCATTACTGATGATGTCGGCTGTCTTTGCGACAGAGTCATCGGCTCAGGTTAAGTTCGGTCTTAAAGGTGGTTTGAACGTCACAAGCATGAGTTTCAGTTCTGACTTGTTGGCTGCCAACAACCGTACCGGATTTTTTATCGGTCCGACAGTGTTGTTCTCGTTGCCTATCGTAGGCCTCGGCATCGATGCGTCTGCCCTTTACGATCAGCGTGAGGCAGAACTGAAGTATGAAGGCCGCGACCCCGAGACGTTCAAGACACAGTCAATCAACATTCCTATTAACTTGCGTTACGGCATAGGTCTGGGCAATACTGCAAACCTGTTCTTGTTCGCCGGTCCTCAGTTCGGATTCAATGTAGGAAGCAAGAACCAGTCGCTTTTCCAGGATGTAGCATCATGGAAGCTCAGTAGCTCAAACTTCAGCCTTAACTTCGGAGCCGGTGTCATGCTCTTAAATCACCTGCAGGTGTCTGCCAACTATAACGTAGCATGCGGAAAGACCGGCGACGTGAATGTTATTGACGCCACAACTACTGCAGCCGAAAGCCTCTTCTCAAAGGGACGTTCCAACGCATGGCAGGTGTCTTTGGCTTATTATTTCTAAGCAGAAAAGGATAGAGCCGGTGACGGAAAGTCGGATATGACTGCTTGTGATGCTGTGAAAACGGCATCAGACATGCGTTCGCCGACAGCAGATATTCCGTTACGACTTGTCTTAAACGATATTTACTCAGGGCAGAACATGGAGTTTCTGTCCTGAGTTTTTTATTTCCATAATGTCCTTTATCAGCCGTTATATCGGTTCACCCGATAAATATTTCCCGTTTTTCCCATGCCTTATATCCGCCTTTTTTAAGAAAACCCGGACGGACAATTACAATTTTTCTTGATTTTATTTTGACAAAATATTTTCGCAAAAGAGATGTAAACGAATGTTAAATCGTATATAATAAAGGACATCCAGGACAATGTCGCCCTTTGATATACCCCATAACGTAGTCCGAAAAAATTCATTCCGTGTTCTGATATGGCCCATTTCATCATGCGATAAAGCCCATATTAGGGTGCGATATTGCCTATTTCAGCCCCTGAAATGGCCTATTTCGCAAGCCGAAATGGTGCATATTGCAATGCAACGGAATACCACTTAAATATAAGTTATTGATATTCAATATATTATAAAACCTTTCGTAATTCGCGTATTTGCGGTCGATGGAGAGTCGGCTCGCAAATACGCGCTTATTTTTCGGGGTAGAGAGGAAAACTAAGACCGGAAAAGCGGAATCCGGTTACAATTTGAAAGTTGCCTGTATCGTTTTATTCCGGCAGAAGGTTACAATTTGAAAGTTGCCTATGGCGTTTTATTCCGACATGAGAAAACAGTGACAATTCGGGTTTATACCCCGGTCTTTTTGTTGAGATCAATATCTTTTAGATTTCATCCGGGTGCTTATATTGCGGTGACGACGACTTTCATATATCCGGAAAAGACGGTCGACGAAGAATTATTTACTATGTCCGTTATTGTGCAGGTGCGTCTGTCGTTTACCTGCTGTCAGTCAGCAGGTTTACTGTCATGCCGATTCTGGACACTGACCGGCACGGCAGCATTGTAAAAGATGGCGCGCATCAAATCAACACTCTTTTCTTTTGTCAGATTAGTCATAAATAATTATTTTTGCAATGCTTATGGTATATGCAGACATTATCCTTCCTTTGCCTCTCGAAGGCGTGTTCACTTATTCCGTGCCCGACGGTATGACATCCGTCATCAAGCCCGGAATGAGGGTCGTTGTGCCATTGGGACGCAGCAAGAAATACATGGGTATTGTGCTGAAAGTGCACGATGTGAAGCCGGAGTTCGAGGTGAAGGACATCATGTCGCTGCCCGACCGGCATCCGTCCGTCACCGCTTTGCAGTTGCGCCTGTGGCAGTGGATAGCCGAATATTATATGTCGCCGCTGGGCGATGTGCTCAAGGCTGCGCTGCCTGCCGGACTGAAAGACGAGGACAGCTATCGCCCGAAGACCGAGCGTTGCGTCACTCTGCCCGAGAAAATGCGCAGCGGACAGTCGCTGCACGTGGCGCTGAACATACTCACTCAGTCGCGTGCCAGGAAGCAGAAGGAACTGTTCGAGCAATATCTCTCACTCAGTCATTGGGACGAGGCGTGCTCCGGTTGCTCACGTGATGACGTTGTGGAACTGACGTGCGAGGAACTTCTGAACGAGGCCCACACCACCACCGCAACGCTGCGGGCGCTTGTCTCGCGCGGATTTCTCACCACATACGAGCGTGAGGTGGGGCGCATAGGCCACGGCGGAGAGGCTCATCCCGAGAACATGAAGACGTTGGGCGAGGCGCAGCAGAAGGCTTACGACGAGATACTCGAGACGTTCAAGACCAAGAATGTCACCCTTCTGCACGGCGTGACGTCGAGCGGAAAGACCGAAATATACATACATCTCATAGACAAGACCCTGCGCGAGGGCCGCCAGGTGCTCTATCTCTTGCCGGAGATTGCCCTTACGGTGCAGATAATGAAGCGCCTGCGCAATGTCTTTGGCGACCGTTTGGGCATATATCATTCCAAATACAGCGACGCCGAACGCGTGGAGATATGGAACCGACAGCTGTCCGACCATCCCTACGGAGTGATACTCGGCGCGCGCTCGTCGTTGTTTCTGCCGTTCACCAATCTCGGTCTCGTCATCGTTGACGAGGAGCACGAGACGTCGTTCAAGCAGCAGGACCCAGCTCCCCGCTACCATGCGCGCTCGGCGGCAATAGTGCTTGCGTCGATGTGCGGCGCGAAGGTGCTGCTCGGTTCGGCCACGCCCTCGGCTGAGAGTTACAACAACGCGCTCACAGGCAAGTACGGGCTGGTGAGCATAATGACCCGATACAAGAACATACAGCTGCCTGAGATACAGGTGGTTGACGTGAAAGACCTGCGCCGTCGCAAGATGATGAACGGTCCGTTCTCGCCGGCTCTGCTCAAGGCTGTGCGCGACGCGCTGGCCGACGGACGCCAGGCCATACTCTTCCACAACCGCCGCGGTTTCGCGCCGATGATTGAGTGCCACGTGTGCGGATGGGTTCCACATTGCGACAAGTGCGATGTCAGTCTGACACTACACAAGTCGCTCGGCAGGCTTACGTGCCATTACTGTGGCAGTGTGTATTATGTGCCGACCAAATGTCCGTGTTGCGGAAGCACTGAGCTGCGCTCGCGGGGCTATGGCACGGAGAACATTGAGGACCGCGTACGCGAGATATTCCCCGAGGCACGTGTGTCACGGATGGATCTCGACACCACCCGTACACGCAATGCATACGAACGTATCATAAACGAATTCTCGTCGGGAGCCACCAACCTGCTCATAGGCACACAGATGGTGAGCAAGGGTCTCGACTTCGGCAACGTGTCGGTGGTGGGCATTCTCGACGCCGACACCATGCTCAACAATCCAGACTTCCGTGCCTACGAGCAGGCTTTCATGATGATGGCGCAGGTGGCAGGACGCGCAGGACGCAAGAGTGGACGCGGAAAGGTGATTCTTCAGACCCGCAACCCGGAGCTGCCCGTCATCGGAGAGGTGGTGAGAAACGACTACAAGACGTTCTACAAAGAGCTGTTCGAGGAGCGTCGCATGTTTCATTATCCGCCGTTCTATCATCTCATCTGCGTATATCTGCGCCACCGCAACGCGCAGGTTGCCGACGATGCGGCAGCTGACATGGGACGCATGTTGCGAAGTATGCTCGGTGAACGCGTGTTAGGACCCGACCGGCCGTCGGTGGCGCGTGTCAAGACCATGAGCATACGCAAGATTGTTATAAAGCTCGAGGCCGGAATAAGTCTGCCCCGTGTGCGTGCATTCCTGCGCGAACAGCAGTCGTGCCTTATGCAGAACAAGCGTTATTCGACGCTCGAGACCTACTACGACGTCGATCCTTTATAACCCGTTTTTTCTATGTCGGAAGACTGTCTTCACATGGATTTCATGCAATTTTCCTGTATATAATAAGTAAGAATTTCTGATATAATAAGTAAGGATTCGTGATATAAGAAAATCGCAAAGGCGAAGTGGATGAATATTTAATCCGTCTTCGCAAGACGGTATTCTTTATCCACCGATCAAATTTTCTCATCTTTGCGAGGCTGTTTCCCGAACTTTATCTTACGGAAAGGTTTTTATTATAGCGTGATTAAGCCGTTGTGTTCTTTTATTTAAGCCTGTAATGTCGGGCGGTTAAGCCTTTATCATGGTTTATTTAAGTTTATATTATGGTTTATTTAAGCTTATGTCGTGTAGTGTTAAGACTTTTATATTAGTGATGTTAGGTTTATATCATGATGCGGTTAAGTCCTTGTCATATTCTGATACGGTTCGTTCCATAATATGAAAAAGGCTCTTCCGTGGATTGAAAGAGCCTTTATTGTGAGTCCATATATCATGTATCATTCTGCATTTTGCACGAACTTTCTCGGTGCGGGTGCTATCGTAAATTTGACGATGAATATATATAAATTCATGATGATGGTTTTTTCATGAATATACATACTCTTCATTGGCGATAGACCGGCACTGAAAAGTCCTGCCACGAGCGTGTCACAGCTTTATGTCAACGCCAAGTCCGATTACGCGGTTTGAGCGTGTGAACGAGTTGCTGATGTTCATCGTACCGCTTGCTTGCAGCTTGTTGTAGTCGTCGTAGAGCGTGTGGAACCATGCGGCGTTTATCTTTACCTTCTCGGTTACGTTCACTCCTACGCCGAGTCCGTACGACCATGAGCTGACGTTGTAGCTTATGTCGTTCATGGCCTCGTCGTTGAAAGCGTAGCTTGTGCGCTGTGCTCCCGCGCTTATCTGCACGTATTTGTTTATGTCGAACTCCGCACCGAACAGATATTCGTTGGTGTCGCCAAGCATGTCTTTGGTGTATTGCTTTGTGTCCACGTCGAAGTAGTGATGATATCCGGCCATGATGCGCAGCGAGGGCAGTAGTTCATACTGTGCGCCCACGGTGAGCAGTGCGGGTGAGTCCTCTGCCACCTTCTTGCCGTCGGCATACTTGTCGAGCATGCTTATGTTCTCGGCGCTGAGGCTGTTGGCCGACTTGTTCTTCAGGCGCATGCGTGTCTTGAACTCATACTTGGCCGCGAGGTTCAGACGACCGGCCTTGAAATCGACGCCGATGATTGGAGCTATGCCCCAGCCGGTCTGGTCGCAGTTGAGCTCTATGTCCTGAGTCATCTCCGCGTAGCCTGTCATCTGTGCTGCCTGTGCTCTTGCCTCGGCTGCCTTGTCGGTGAGTCCTGCTGCCTCATACATACCTGCCGCCTGGTTGAGCGAAGCCGCCAGCGACTCGAAGAATGTCGGCGCGCCGACCATGGAAAGCTGTCCTCCCGCACTCTGTTGCAGCGCGATGTTCTTCACGTAGCCGTAGTAGTTGGCTGTACCATAGAGCAGTCGCAGTCCGCCATACACCGAGAGGTTGTCGCTTATCTTGTATGAGCTTCCCAGGGTGAAGCCATAGTAGTATTGGCGTCCGCGCATGAATGGATCCATTGAGTAGCCGCCCGTGAGCTGAGTGCCCATCGGTGCGAGGCTGTTGTTGATGCCGGCAGCTAACAGACTGGCCGGAATGCCAGCCACAACACCTTCGAACGAGCCGAGACCGTTGGCGAACTCACACTTTCCACCGCCACCAGTTATGGCGAATCCGAACTGGAATGTCCAGTCGTCTTTCACGTAGGCCGCCTGTACCGACGGCAATATCGGAGCGTCGGCCACGCCCTTGAAATTGCGTGCATATCCGTTTTCAGACGAGGCGGGATTGTTTACGTTGAACTTGAACAGTTCGCCGTAGGCTGTGGTGACAGTACGTGTCTGGTGCACATTCTGCAGGTTTATGGACAGATGGAATCCGTTTTCGAGGAATGCCACGCCGGCTGGGTTGCTGTATACACCATCTATGCCGATGGCGGCATCGCGCGCCGGATTTCTCAAGAAGATGATGTTCTGATTTGTGTTTGTAAGAATGCCGCCTGCAAATGAGGTGCTGCCACACGCAGCAAATAAGACTATGCAGGCTAATTTTAATTTATTCATCTTAATAAAGTTTAAAATAATGAGCCGCAAAGTTAGTTAAATTGTCTTCTAAATCAGAAGATTAGAATGATTGTTTAATGAATGTTAACTAAAAAAGAAAGGCACGTTGCACAAATATTCGATAATGTGCAACGTGCCTTATGCCTGATAATCCGTGTGGAATCAGTTGTTGTTATATCCCCAACGGTTTCTTTTCTTGTGTTTGGCAGGCGATTTGTCATATTTCTTCAGCTCCGGATATGATATACGAGTGTGGTATATCGCCTTGAGTCTTTCTATGAGTACGAGCTTCGCCTGTTCTATGTCGTGGAACGTGATGGGGCAGTCCTTGAAGAATCCGTCTGCCATCTGTCCGTCTATTATCTTGTTTACGAGTGCCGATATGCTTTCTTCTGTATATACGTGCAGCGATCGTGAGGCCGCCTCTACGCTGTCCGCCATCATCAGAATGGCCTGTTCGCGGGTGAACGGGTTTGGTCCCGGATAGGTGAACGGTGTCATATCGACGTCTTCGTCGGGGTGTTCGTTCTTATATTTTATGTAGAAATATTTTGCCACTCCGGTGCCGTGATGGGTCAGAATGAAGTCTTTTATTATTCCCGGCAGTCCTGCTTTCTCTGCCATCTTCACACCTTCGGTGACGTGGCTTATCACTATTCGTGCGCTTTCCTTATCAGATATGTTCTCGTGAGGGTTCACTCCGGCCTGGTTTTCTGTGAAGAACACCGGGTCAGACATCTTTCCTATGTCGTGATAGAGCGCTCCGGTGCGCACCAACAGACTGTTTGCACCAATCTTGTTGGCTATCTCTGCCGCGAGGTTACCGACGGTTATGGAGTGCTGGAAAGTGCCAGGAGCGGTCTCACTGAGGTCGTGAGGCAGTCCGCGGTTGGTGTTTGACAATTCGAAAAGCATGACGCTTGACGTGAATCCGAACGTCTTCTCAATGATGAACATAAGCGGATAGGCCAGCAGCACGAGCACACCATTCACGCAGAAGTGGTAGTACATGTCGCTGTCCACCATCGGGAAGTCGGTGTCCTGCATCATCTGCATGGCGAAATATACGGCGGAACTGCCGATGGTTACGAACAGTGCGGTCTTGAACACCTGCGAGCGGTGGAGTAGTTCACGCAGCGAGTAGATGGCGATGATGCCCGACACTATCTGTATGATGATGAACTCATACTGATATTTCACCGCCGTGGTGCAGATGAGAATCATCGTCACGTGTGTGATGAAGGCTGTACGTGAGTCCATGAACACACGGACGAATATCGGAACCATGGCAAACGGTATGATATACACGCTCAGGAAGTTGTGGCGCATGAAGAACGATACGATGACGGGGAATATCGTTATCAGCGCGTAGAGCATGGCTATGCTGCGCGGTTTGTCGAAGTAGTCGCGGCGGAACAGGCTGAGATAGCATGTGAACAGCATTATCATGATGGTAACGAATATCACCTGTCCGATGATGTTCGACGTTATCTGATTTGCAGAAGCGCCGCGACGCTGCATCTCCCTCTCGAAGGAGCTGAGCACACGATAGGTATGTTCGTCAACGATGTCGCCCCGGTCTATTATCTTCTGTCCGCTCATCACCATGCCGCTTGCCGGAGGTATGCTGCTGAGAAGGTCGCTGCGCTCGGTCTCGTTGCGCGTTTTGTCGTATATGAGGTTCGGTTCTATGTAGTTGTTGAGGTCACATTTCTGAAGTATCTGCCTCTGCTGTTCCAGCCGTTTGTCCATAAACAGATACTCGTATGCTGTCATCGTGGAGAAGATATAGGTGATGCGGGTGCTCTGGGCGTTGGTTCCGTTGACTATTCTGACCATGTTCGCCGAGTCCTTGTATATCTCGTTATACTCGGGCGTGTCCATTATTCCCGACTGGTAGAGCCTGTGCAGCCTGTCGGCTATTATCTCCAGATATTGATCCGGCAGTCCGGGGATGCCGTTATGAAAGTCGGTCCACAGCTTCTTTATCTGAGTCTGCTCCACGTCTTTGTCGTAGTTGTAGTATGGCTGATAGGAAGCGAGAACCGAATCTTCCTGCTGTTTTATCGTCTCGTCGGTCTTGTAAATGGGAAAATCGAACTTTGCGATGAACGAGCTGTACATCCACGGCTTGCCAATGTCGTAGCGGTAGTGTTTTGTTTCAGTTCTCGGCAACGACCATACAATGATAAGTACTGTTACGGCAATAAGCGAGGAACGTATCATTATGTTGCGAAGGAGACGTCCCCTGTTTTTGTTCGGCATGTTCATAATCAGCGTATTATTTTGTTTGCATTGCGAAAGTAATAAAAAACTGTCAACATTTGGAAAAAATATATTATTTTTGCAGGAAATTTATATATAAATAATTTATTTTGTGTTCAATGTCAGAGAATAAAGTCAGAGTGCGTTTTGCGCCCAGTCCTACGGGACCGTTGCATATCGGCGGCGTGCGAACCGCACTGTTTAATTATCTCTTCGCGCGCCAGCATGGCGGCGAATTTGTATTCAGAATAGAAGATACCGATTCTCATCGTTTCGTGCCCGGCGCCGAGGAATATATCATCGAATCGTTCAGATGGCTCGGCATAAAGTTCGACGAAGGCGTGTCCTTCGGAGGCAAATACGGTCCTTACCGTCAGAGCGAGCGTAGGGATATTTATAAAAAATATGTTGATATCCTGCTCGAAAAGGGTGCGGCGTACATAGCTTTCGACACTCCGGAGGAACTGGAGAAGAAACGTGGCGAGATAGCAAACTTCCAGTACGACGCCCACACACGCCTGCAGATGACCAACTCGCTCACCATGACTCCGGAAGAATGTCAGCAGCGCATCGCCGACGGACAGCAGTACGTGGTGCGTTTCAAGGTTGAGCCGGGCATAGAGGTGCATGTGGATGACATGATACGTGGCGAAGTGGTGATAAAGAGCGACATCATCGACGACAAAGTGCTCTATAAGAGTGCCGACGAACTGCCGACATATCATCTCGCAAACATCGTGGACGACCACTTGATGGAGATTACCCACGTCATCCGCGGTGAGGAATGGCTGCCCAGCGCACCGCTTCACGTGTTGCTCTACAAGGCTTTCGGCTGGGAGGACACAATGCCTAAGTTCGCCCATCTGCCGCTTCTGCTCAAGCCGGAAGGCAAGGGCAAGCTGTCGAAACGCGACGGCGACCGTCTCGGTTTCCCAGTGTTCCCGTTGGAGTGGCACGATCCCAAGACCGGCGACGTGTCTTCGGGCTACCGCGAGAGCGGCTATTTCCCCGAGGCTGTTGTCAACTTCCTCGCTCTGTTAGGATGGAATCCGGGTACAGAACAGGAGATTTTCAGTCTCGACGAGCTTGTAAAGCTGTTCGACATAACCAAATGCTCGAAGGCCGGAGCACGCTTCGACTATCAGAAAGGAATATGGTTCAACCACGAATATATACTGCGTAAGAGCAGTGAGGAGATTGCAAGACTCTTCGCACCTATCGTTGCGAACAACGGCATAGACGAGCCGTTCGAGCGCGTGCTGAAGGTTGTGGATATGATGAAAGACCGTGTCAGCTTCGTCAAGGAGCTGTGGCCGCTTTGCTCTTTCTTCTTCATCGCTCCGACAGAATACGATGCCAAGACAGTGAAGAAACGCTGGAAGGAGAATTCAGCGCAGGTCATGGGCGAGCTGTCCGAAGTGTTGAAGGGCATAGACGACTTCTCGGTTGAAGGTCAGGAGCCCGTGGTCATGGCGTGGGTTGAGTCGAAGGGCTACAAGCTCGGCGATGTGATGAACGCTTTCAGACTTGCTCTCGTAGGCGAAGGCAAGGGTCCTGGAATGTTCGACATATCCGCATTCCTCGGCAAGGAAGAGACTCTGCACCGTCTGCAGCGTGCCATCGAGGTACTGAAGTAAGCTGTTCGGTCAGACTGCCGTGCGGTGAACGTGTCGCAATGTCGTGCATCGCGCATGGCGAACAGGCAAGAACGGGATGATGAACCTGCGCCTGCCGTATGAAAGAAAATATTATACATGATGATAATCACAAAAGATGGAGGACGTCGGATGGCGTCCTCCATTTTTATTATCCCTGTTTCCGCCACCTTTTCCCGAGCCCTTTATCAGTGGTTTTCACGGAAAACTGCATTATCAACTTACAATTTTTCTTGATTTTATTTTGACAAAATATTTTCTCAAAAGAGGTGTGAACGAATGTTAAATCGAGCGTATTTAAGGCTATTCCGTGGCATACCGGCTTTTGATATACCCTATAACGTAGTCCGAAACAACCCGAATGACGTTCTGATATTGCCCATTTCGCGATGCGATAAAGCCCATTTCAGAGGCTGAAAAGCACCATATTGCACTCCAATATAGGCCATTTTGCAAGCCGAAATGGTGCTTTTCGCAAAACGGGGAAATACCCCTTAAACATAAATCATTGATATACAATATTTTATGAAAACCTCTCATAATCCGCATATTTGCGTCCGATGAAGAGTCTGTCCGCAAATACGCGCTTATTTTTCGGGGTAGAGTGGAAAACTGAGACGGAAAAACCGAAATCAGGTTATAATCTGTAAGCAGCCCGTATCTTTTCTTTTCTGCATAAAAAAACAAAGCTGATAGGGACTAATCCCCCAGCTTTGTTATTGAAGCCAATTCATACAGAATTTCTATTTAATCTTTATCAGTATCCGGAATAAATATTTTCAGAGTTCTGATTTTCCGTTTTCATAGAAAGAAGGCTATATTTTTATACAGCATAGACACTGTTTATACTGTTCTGAAATGCTCTGTTTATATAATGAAAACTCTATCTCTGTATAGTGAATTTTCTATCATTACACGCTGAAAACGATGTCTTAACTGAGCACGTACGTTGTTTTTATATAATGAAAGCGTCTCCGTTGCCTGGTTCATTCTACAATCACCTTGCGCGTTTTTCCGTTTTCGCGTACTATGTTCACGCCTTTCTGCGGCTCGGAGAGCTTCATTCCGCTGAGCGAGAAATATTCTTTTGTTGTCTCGCCGGCACTTATGCCGCCTATTCCGTCGGTCACATCCTCCGGGGTTATCGGCCTGATTATCGGGTCGTCGGTCATTCTCAGCACTCTGCGCCCCTCACGTCCGGTGAACTCCATCGTGCCGATGTACATCAGACGGTCGTGCACCTGAGTGGTCGAGTTGTGCGCGTGGAAGACTATACGCATCTTTCCTTCCTTGTCGGTGAATATTGAGTGGTGGCCCGTTCCCACGAGATCCTCAACACGGCAGAGTATCGGCGACGAGTATTTGCCCCACACAGGCTCGCTCAACGACATCGTAGTGGCGCACCCAACGGCGTAGTCCTGACTGTTGTAGTCGTTTGCGGAGTAGGTGAGATAGTATTTGTTCTCAAACTTAACCATGTTAGGACCTTCGCACACACGGCCGAGCAGGTTCTCCCATGGCAACGTTACATTGATACATTTCTTCAGTGTTCCGTCTATCGGAGTGATGTAGTCGTCTTCCAGTTCACACATCCATATGCAGTTGCCGTCGGTGAATCTTACGAAGAAAAGGTAGGCCTTGCCGTCGTCATCGAAGAAAACGTGCGAGTCGATGCACTTCTCCGAACCAAGAAGACTGTTCATCTGATAGGTGCCTTCCTGCTTGAACGGACCGAGCGGAGAGTCCGATGTGGCCACATACAGGTGTTCGTTGGCAGAGTAATACATATAATATTTGCCGTTCTTATTATAAACCTCCGGCGCCCAGAACCATTGTGTCTCTGTGGTGTTTGCTTTGTTGAGCGCAAGACCTTTGTATTCCCAGACATACAAATCGTCGGAAGTCCATACTTCAATACCGTCGGCGTTGTGTGTGCCGTAGGCGTAATATGTGTCTCCGTCGAGCAGAACGTAAGGGTCGGCAAGCGGTACTTTGCTCTTGGCTCCGTCGGCGTGGACGTGCATGGCAGACATTAATAATGTGATGATAGTGGTAAATAAGTACTTCATAAATTAGTTTTTTTGATTTGATATGCGGCAAAAGTACGAAAAAAACGCCACGATACAAATGTATTTGTGGCGTTTTTGAGTTTATTGAATGTGATTTCTGGTTTTACGTAATGTCGCGTTATTCAAGGCATGCCTTTATGGTCTGTCTCACGCGCTCGGTCGAAGTGATGTCTATTGACGCCTCGTCGGCATCCTTGCTGCCCATATACACCTGTGGGTTGATGTATTCCATGTTGCTCCTTACTTTTGTCCTGGCTGAGAAATGAAACTCGTGCAGTCCGGTGACAGAGCGCAGACGGCCTATGTTGTTCTCGTTCACTCCGCATCCGGCGAGCAGTATTATGCGTTCGTCGGCCTGCTCGTTGAGTTGCTTGAGCAGCGGCGCGCCACTCATGGCGTCGGGCTGCTGGCCCGAGGTAAGTATGCGGTCGAAGCCGAGAGCGATGATGTCCTCGAGTGCTTTTTGCGGATTGCGGCACATGTCGAAGGCTCTGTGGAACGTCACCGACATGCCTTCGGCACACTGCATGAGCCTGCGGTTGGCGTCCATATCCACCTCACCGTCCTTGGTGAGACATCCGAACACCACGCCGTCAACGCCGAGCTCCTTGCACATGCTGATGTCTGCAAGCATGCGTTCCAGTTCGAGCGGAGTGTAGAGAAAGTCGCCTCCGCGCGGTCGGATGATTACGTGCAGCCGTGTGGATGTGAGCATCCGGCGTGCGGTCTTTATCTCTCCATACGACGGAGTGGTGCCGCCTTCGGGTATGCCGGCGCACAGCTCCACGCGGTCGGCGCCTCCTTCCTGTGCCGCCAGACAGCTTTCCACGCCGTTGGCGCACACTTCAAATTTGAAATCCTGCCTTTTGTTCATACATTTTGTTGTGTTGGTGGTCACGTCTTTACAGCTTTCCTATCACGCGCGCCATTCTCTCCAGACCTTCAATCATGCGGCTGCGCGGACACGCTATGTTTATTCTGAGGAATCCTTCGCCTGCCGTCTTGCCGTACATCGTGCCGCTGTTCACCATCACGTGGCCCTCTTTGAGCAGCTTTTCAGTGAGTGCGTCAGATGTCATTCCGGTGCTGCGGATGTCTGCCCATACCAGATATGTGCCCTCGAGGTAGGTCACTCCGATGTTCGGCATGCGCTCGCTGAAGAACCGACGCAGCTCCAAGTAGTTGTTGTAGAGATATTCGTTGAGGCTGTCGAGCCATTCTGCGCCTTCGTTATAGGCTGCCTGAAGCGCCAGGACGCCGAACGGATTGACGTCGCATATCTCATTTATGTTTATGGCGCGGTCTATCTTGTGGCGCACATCCTCGTCGCACGCCACTACGTTGGCAATCTGCAGTCCGGCGATGTTGAATGCCTTGGTGGGAGAGTTGAGCGTTATGGAGTTGTGCAGGCACTCGTCCGACAGCGACGCGAACGGAATGTAGGTGTGTCCCTTCATTATGAGTTCGCAGTGAATCTCGTCGCTTATCACCTTTACGCCGTGCTTCATGCAGATGTCGTTGAGCTTCGTCAGTTCGTCGGCAGTCCATACACGGCCGGCCGGGTTGTGCGGGTTGCAGAGCAGGAACACCTTTGTGCGCTCGTCGGCAGCCAGCTTCTCGAATCCTTCGAAGTCTATGTGATAGGAGTTGTTCTCGTATATCAGCGGGTTCTCGGCAATGATGCACTCGTCGTTGCGTATGGAAGAGAAGAAGCAGTTATATACAGGTGTCTGTATGATGACCTTGTCTCCAGGTCTGGTGAGCGCCTTTATGGTAGCCGAGATGGCGGGCACCACGCCCGTGGTGTAGAGTATCCAGCTGCGGTCTATGTGCCAGTTGTGGCGGCGTTCGAACCATCCTGTGATGGCTTTGTAGTAGTTGTCGGGCACGATGGTGTATCCGAACACACCGTGCTCGATGCGTTTCCTGAGAGCGTCGGCAATGCACGGCGCAGCCTTGAAGTCCATATCAGCCACCCACATGGGCAGTACGTCTTCCTCCTTTGCCGTGTCCCATTTCACGCAGTCGGTTCCGCGGCGTTCTATCAATGTGTCGAAATCGAATTTCATAAGTGTCAGTTAGAATGTTTTTTGGTGAGATTTTACCCGCCGCCGTGCCATGGTCATCTCTTGCGTATGACGCAGTCGGCCGGCTGACGTATGTTTTCGTCGATGGTCACCGAGCCGATGCTGTCTGCAACGATGAGGCCCGACGTGGGGTTCTTTATGTTTTCGATGTTTCCCTTTATGTCGGCATGCACGGTGGAATATTCGAAGGCGCGGTCGCATGCGGCGTCGAACGTGCAGTTCTCAAGCACCAGGTTCTCGGCATAGCACAGCGGTTGCTCGCCTGCTATGTGGCAGTTTACGAGCCGCAGATTCTTCGAGTGCCATCCCAGATACTCGCCGTCGAGTACCGAGTCATACACAGTCACATTCTCTGTTTCCCAGAACGAGTCCTTGGTAGTGATGCGTGCGTTGCGTATTTCGGCGTTCCTGACATACTGGAACACGTATTTCGAGTCGCTCACAAGTCCGTCTACTACAACGTTCCGGCATCCCATGAACGGATAGGTTCCGTCGTGCAGCGTGACGTTCTTCACGTTCAGACCGTCAACATTCCAGAAAGTCTCGTCGGCATCGTTTATCTTCACGTTCTCGAGCGTGAGGTTTTTCATCTCGCGGAAGAACTTAGGTCCGTCGATGACGCTGTCTTTCATCGTCATGTTGTCCGAATACCAGATGGCCGATCTCGAGCCCGGCGCGAAGTAACAGTTGGTTATCAGGCTGCCGTCAACGTGCCACCAAGGGTACTTGCCATAAAAATGGCATCCGTCAGCCTCGATGTTGCTGCAGTGCTTTATGCCCGATTCGCCGTCGGTGATTGTCACATTCTCAAGTCTGACATTATGTTTTTCGAACAGCGGCCGTTCTCCTCCGAATGATTTATCCTTTATTGTCTCCATTGTTATATTGTTTGTTTTATTAGTTTTTTTGAGTGTGCCGTGTGTCTGCGGCAGGCTGCAAGATGTATCGTTTGTGGATATCCTTTCGGATGCAAATATACTAAAACGTGTATTAAACGTGTGTATTCATATTACGGAAAAGGCAACCATGATTACTGATGCCGCGTTCCTGCCGTGTAATTGCGGATTGTTCCGAAAACATAAAAGGTGCGGACGCAATCATATTGTCCGCACCTTTTCAATTATATTTGTTTGTATGCTTCTTAGAGGTTCGGGTTAACCTTGCTCCACTCAGCTATTGGCGGAACGATGTTCAGCGTAACGAGCTCGTCGCGCATCTTGCAGAGGTGCTCGTAGCTTGCGTCAAGTTTAGCGTTCTCCTCAGCAGTTCCCTGCGGTACTTCGTAGTGTGCGCCGGTTGTGTCGAGTGTGGTCTTCATGGCCATCATGATGTGATCGTACTTGTCGGTGCTTACATATGTTCCAACAGGATACTTGAACGGTTCGCCACCCATGACAGAACGGATCATTTCAACTGACAGATAAGCCGGGCTCTGGAATGAAGAACGTCCGCGGAGCTCGATGATCTTTGCACCGCCCTTTGTTACGTCAACCTTCATCTGCTCCCACTCCTCGTTTGTGAACTCAGGTGTGCCGATGATGTCGGTCAGGTTCTTGCCGTCGATTGTTACGTGTGAACCGAATACAGCCATCTGCTCGCCGTGTCCGCCGTATGTAGCGCAACCTTTAACTTCGCTCTGCATTACGTTGAACTTCTTGGCCAGTGCGCTCTGCAGACGTGTAGAGTCGAGGGCGGCAAGTGTTGTAACCTGTGATGGTTTCAAACCAGAGTAGAGCAGTGTTACAAGACCTGTGAGGTCAGCCGGGTTGAAGATAATAACGACGTGTTTAACGTCCGGGCAATATTCTTTGATGTTCTTTCCGAGACCTTCTGCTATCTCGCAGTTGCCTTTGAGCAGGTCTTCACGTGTCATACCAGCCTTACGTGGTGCACCACCTGACGAAATGATGTATTTTGCATTTGTGAATGCTTCCTTGGCATCTGTTGTTGCTGTGATTTTAACATCGCCGAAACCGCTCTGGCGCATTTCCTCAGCAACACCTTCCGGAGAGAAGACGTCGTAAAGACAAATATCACTTGTCAGACCCATTGTCAAAGCAGTCTGAACCATGTTTGAACCAATCATACCGGCTGCGCCGACGATTGTAAGTTTCTCATTAGTTAAAAATGCCATAATAAAAATATTATTTATGTTTGTAAAGTTGTTGTTTACAGGTGAGCCGTACCCTTGTCTGCCTTATGAGGGCAAGTCCGGGGGCTCCGGTTTAACTACGTGCAAAGATAATAAATTTTGTACTATCTGCTGTATTTATTTTGTTTTTTAATTGTTGTTTATTCTTAAAAAGAGGTGGCGCGTGCGTAAGTGCACACGGGCGGAGGGGTCGGCATCTGCTGACGACGTATGTGCAGGGCTGCGGATTGCGGCTCGCGGTGCGGATGTAAAGGCCGTGTCTGTGTGCGGTGGCGCGTGTATGGAAGCACGGGGCAGGATGTGTATAAATATACAGGATGTGTGACGGAGAAATGAATGAATATCCGGCATAACTCGAAAATACGGCGATATTTTCGTCCGACAGTGCTTCCGGCCGCAAATACGCGAGTTTTGGAGGGTTTGCATAAACCGTTGGCATACAACGTTTTAAGTAAAACCGGATAAAAATAAAGCCCGCTCCGACGTGCGAAACGGGCTTTATTGTAGTATGAAACGGGCTTTATTGAGGTGTGAAATGCATCATTTCGGGGGCTGATATGGTGCTTTTCAGAGTCCGAAATAGGCTTTATCGCAGCACCGCCAGTTTTTTGTGGCTTCCGGAATGTAACCATATACAACTTTTATACATTTATACCCACCTCTCCGTTTCTATTTTACGAATTTTTTTTGTCAAAATATTTTACTGTCAAAACTGTATATTTATGCAGTCTGACAGTAAAATGACGCATATCGCGCACGCCTTTTTCATATCTTTCTGTTGCGCATCCGCCATATGCCTTGCTTCACTTCTCCGGCAAACGATTTCCAGTATGGCATCAGCTTCAGGTTGCGTCTGACAGGTGTGTCGTAGAGCAGGAAGAGCAGCAACAGGCCCGCGCAGAGATAAATCACCCATCCGTATATCTGCTTGATGCTTATCTCCATGACCTGAGTGGTGAACTGTTGCATGAACGATGCCAGGTCGATGTGGTTGCGGCTCACCGCCACGCTATCCACAGAAGCTCCGTAGCGTGCCAGGTTGTCGGGCACGTAGTAGTTCATCATGCGCGAGTAGATGGCTCCGCCGATGACTCCTCCCACAATCATGTGGAGCATGTTGAACACGCTGAGGCCCTGGAAGAAGTGCTGGAAGGTCATCATCTCCTCCAGACAGACCATGAACGTGGCGCTGAGTATGGCGTAGGCGAACGAGCGACAGATGATCATCGGGGCGAGCTGTGTGATGTGTATCTCGGACGAGACGGTGAAATAGAATCCCACAAGATATGCCGTCAGGGCAATCATGCCAATGATGATGAGGCGCAGATAGTTGTAGCGTCTGATGTGCATCCACCAGTAGGCGAACAGACATCCTGCCAGTATGCCGGCTATGGCATACCAGTCGAGCGATGTACTCACCATTGCCTCGTAGTGCATCACGCCGTCATAGAACATCTCTTCAACCACATGCTCGGTACCGAGGATTATCTCCACGAGAGTGATGAGGCACAGCAGGGGTATGTAGTGGCGGTAGCTCCATATCTTGGGATCGTAGTACGGGTGGCGGATGGTGAGCATACGCCAGATGCAGAAGCCCAGATTGGCTATGATGACGATTGTGAGCTGCCATGTGACGGGACTGTTCCACCAGTCGAGATACTCGCCGTAGTCGAACAGGGCTGCCACCTCGAGCAGCAGTGCTGCCCACAGCGCGCCTCCGAGCCAGTCGATGCCGAAGAGCGGGAACTTGCGCATGAAACGGAAGTGGCGCACGCAGCAGGTCAGCACGATGAGCATAATGAACATCATGGCGGCCGTGAAGAGGTGCATGTAGGTCCAGTGATAATAATACATCAGGCCGGTGGTGATAAGGTCGGACAGCTGCATGCTGCCGAGAATCACGATGTGCAGCATAGGGAAGAACACCGTGAAATCGCGCTTCGGGGTCATCCATAGCTGTATGGTGGACATACACTCGAAGGTGCCTTCTATCTTGCAGATGCCCTCAATGAAGCATACGGCCCAGAGCAGCGGCAGGAAGGTGATGTAGGGAACCACCAGGTTGCACACGAGTATGCCGAGTGCCGAGGCGGTGAGCAGGGTCTTGTTGGTGAAGCGGAACTTCATTCGGAAGAGCACCGGAAAGAAGATGGCCATGCCCGCGAGGTTTGAGTACAGACACATCTGCAGATCCTCGCGCAGAAGCGAGTGGCCACCCACCATCTCGTTGAGCGCTCCAAGATAGACGCCTCCCGAAATCTGGAACATGAAGGCGAACACCACGTATATCCACGGCTGCATCTTCTTCGGCACGAAGCTGCGGAACATGGGCATGGTGAACGGCCCGTTTAGTACAGGTGCACCCATGATCAGTATTTCACTTTACATTCCACGTTGAATCCGGCACGCAGTTTCTTCATATCTGCCTTGCTGTTGCCTTTGAGTCGGATGCGCACCGGTATGCGCTGTTCCACCTTGACGAAGTTTCCGGTGGCGTTGTCTTGAGGTATGAGCGAGAAGGCTGCTCCGGTGGCGTCGGATATGGATTCCACCACGCCTTTGTATTTCACGCCCGGCACTGCGTCGGCGGTCATGGTCACCTCTGCGCCCTCGTGTATGTTTGGCAGCTGTGTCTCGCGGTAGTTTGCGACCACCCAGAGGTCGGTGCCGTCAACTATGTCTACCATTGCCTGGCCCGGTTGTACGAGCTGACCCTCGTGTATGTTCTTGCGTCCGGTTATTCCGTCGCATGTGGCGGTGATGACGGTGTATGATAGGTTGAGGCGTGCCAGGTCGAGGTTAGCCTTTGCCAGTTTCACAGCAGCCTCGTTCTGTCCGAGTCGGTGAGTCTGTTCGTTCTTCACGAGCGATGTGCTTCGTTTTGCGCGTGAAGCCTGCTGGTAGCGTGCCTTGGCTGCCTCGTAGGCTGTTTTTATGTTGTCATACTGCTGACGGGTTACAGCATCTTCCTTCAGAAGCTTCTCATAGCGTTGCAGTTCGCGGCGTGCGTTCTCCATAGTTACCTTCACTTCCTCTATGCTTGCGTCGCTCACGCCTATGTTGCTCTGCGTCGTCTCTATGCCTGCAGTGGTTACCGAGCGTCCGGCCAGGGCGTTGCTGAGGTCGGCCTCGGCCTGTGCCACGCGCAGTTTGAACTCGGCGTCCTCTATTATCAGGAGCGTGTCGCCTTTCTTCACCGGCTGGAACTCCTCAAAACATATTTTCTTTATGAATCTCTGTACGCGGGTGTTGACCGGTGTGATGTGCTGTCTTACCTGCGCGTTGTCGGTATATTCCACGTTTCCGAGGTGTATGAAACGTGAGCATACATAGACAAGTCCGCCTACGAGAAAACAAAGTATGAGAATGTTATAAATCATTCTTCTGGTTCTTCTTGCTATCATAATCTTTCTGTTTTAAAGGGTGTGGGTTAAATATTTCATTTTGTAATAATTGTAAATCACGTCTATGCGTGCGTTGACGAGTCCGAGTTCGGCGTCAAGTTTGGTGTTGCTGGCGTCGAGCATGTCGGTGAGCAGCGCCAGGTCGTTGCGGTAGCGGTTGTCTGTCACTTTGTAGTTCTGGTTTGCCAGCTCGGTTTTCTTGGTCTGGGTCTGCAGTTCTGTGAACGATGTCAGGTAGTCGGTGTATGCCGCCTGCACGGCGTTCTCCACCTGTTCGTGTGCCAAGGTCTGCTCTTCCATGGCGCGGCGTGTCTGCAGACGTGCCTGTTTCACCTTCTTGTTGCTCTTGAAGAGCGACGAGATGTTGTATTTTACGCCCACTCCCACGAACCAGTAGTTGAAGTTGTTGTCGAGCACCGGCACCTCGATTGTTATAGGGCCGTCGAGATGTTCCTCGGCAATGATTGCTATTTTCGGAAGCAGTTCTGAGCGCTCGAGCTTCTCTTTCTGGCGGCTCATCTCCACGTTCAGTCCACTCTGTTGCAGCGACAGGTTCGATGTTGAGGCTTTCTGCTGCCATTCGTCCTCGTTGCCTGCCACGACGTTGTTTGCGAGCAGGGTGGTGTCGGGCACTATCTCGGTGCCTCCCGGCAGGTGGAGTGTGGTGACGAGCTGATGATTCATTATCTTCTTCGCGTCGTTCACCTTGGTCAGTTGCAGCTTCTGGTTCTCGAGTTGCAGCTCATATCTGGTGATATCGTTCTTCAGAGCCGAACCCTGTTTGCGACGAGCCACCATGTTCTTTATCACGAGTTTTGTCAGTTCGATGTTCTTTTCGAGAACCTCAGCCTGGTTGTTCAGCTTGAAGAGGTTCAGATAATAACCTGTCAAAAGGAAACGTATGTCCTGTCGGTTCTTCTGCCAGTCGAGCGTAGCCATCTGTTCTCCAAGCTCGGCGAGAGCTATTCCGCTGTTTATCGCGCCTCCGGCATATACGGTCATCGATGCTTGCAGGGCGAAGTTGTTGCCGAAGTGAGGCATCGATATGGTCTGACCGTTACTGAAGTCGCGGTCCCACAGGTTGCCATCGCCGAGGTAGCTTGCCGACAACGATGCGTTTATGTCGGGCAGACGCTGTGCCTTGGCGCTCTTCAGAGCCATTGCTGCGGCATTCTTTCCTGTACTGTACGATTTTATACTGCTGCTGTTTTCGTCGGCAAGCCGGAACATTTCGTCAATCCCGAGCATGCGACGGTTGTTGTCCTGGGCATACAGCCCGTGTCCGCATAGCATGGCACATAGTGATGCTATGAGACAAAATCTTTTGCTCATACGATGAAATAAAATGAATGGAAAAAATAGTAATGAATTATGAAAATGCCGTTGAGGCCGCCAATCAAATTATGGCAGCGACACCCCAATGGTGGAAACGATGTATTTTATTTGCGTAAAGAATCGTTATCCTTGATAAATTCATTTTCATAATCTTATGATAGGTGTATTCTTTTTACGGCTGCAAAGTTAACAACTTATTCGTTAAGTTGTAACTCTATATGCTTGAATATATAAGATTTTTTAACAAAAACGCGCCATTCACAGTGTGGATGGCGCATTAACAACCCCTCAGAGGTTGACTGGTTATGTATGAATTTTGGTTTATTCCTTATATGTACAGGCTTAGAGCCAGTCGCGCAGTCGTTCGCGTATGGCGTTAGACTCGCTCAGCAGACGCATGAATTCAAGCGCGGAGCGTTTTCTATAGACATTCTTCAGCACGTGTACGCAGCCTTCCATTCCGTTTCCGGGCATGTCGAGCGACACGGCTTTTACGCCCTGTTCGTTGTGTATGGTGGCCTCGGAGAGTATGGTCACCATCTGACTTTGGCGTATCAGCTTGAGCAGAATGTTCACCTCGTTCAGCTCGATGCGCACTTTCAGCTTGTCCTGGAATCCGGACGACAGTCTGTCGAAGGCGTTGCGGGCCTGCAGACCCTTCGAAGGCAGAGCTATGTCGTAGTGTGTCAGCTCGTCGAGAGTCACCATGTCGTGTTGTGCCAGCGGATGATTGTCCTGCACGACGGCTGCGAGATGGTTGCCGAAGAGCACGTGCGACTCTATCTCATCGTAGTGGGTTGTCGGTTTGAACGCCAGGACGAAGTCGAGTTCGCGGTGTCCGAGCTTCTCCATAAGGTTGGTCATGGGCTCATAACAGATGTTGAGCTTCACCTGCGGATACTGTTTCATGAAAGTCATGAGCGTCTCGGTGAGAATCGGACTGAACGTGAATGTCACTCCGATGTTGAGCGTTCCGGTAAGCATGTGCTGCAGATCGTGTATGCGCTCAAGGCAAGTGTCGGCAGAGTGGAGCGTGTTGCGTGCGTAGGGCAGCAGTTCTTCGCCGGCTTCCGTGAGGCTCACGTTGTGGCTGTTGCGCATGAACAGTTGCGCGTTCATCTCCTGCTCGAGCTGTCTTATCTGCTGTGAGAGTGTGCTTTGTGTTATGAACAGAGCCTTCGCAGCTTCAGAGAAGTTGAGCGTTTCGGCTGCCTTGACGAAGTATTTCAGCTGTCTGAGTTCCATAGTTATTCCTTTTTTGCTTGCGTGATTGCGTCACGTGGTGATGTGTTGTGTATGCAAAGATACAATATTTATCACCTTGTTGCTTGAAAAGATATCTTTTTTAGCAGGAAGACTGGTATCGTAGCACCGACCACCATGCCGATAATTATGAACGAACACGTGAATCCGTTGTATGTCAACAGATACAGATAATGGTTGAACACAGGCTCATCGCTGTGATAAAGACACATCACCAAAGCCTCGATTGTGTGGTAAGCATACATTCCGGGAATCATAGGCAGGAGTGCCGGGAAGAAGCAAGTCTCTGCCGGACTCTTGGTGAACCGTGTGAAATATACGGCAACAAAGCCGATGACAAAGGCGGCGATGGTGCTTGCCAATATGATGTGTGTCTGGAACAGACCGTTATTCATGAGGATGAATCTCACTGAATGGCCTATTGCAGCCGTGATGGCGCAATACAGATAAGTGCGGTGGGGCGGGTTGCTGATGCTTGAGAAACCAATGGCAGCGATTGCTGCGAAGAATCCGTCCTGCAATATTTGCAAAAGCATAATACTTTATTTTGAAGTTTTCTGTTAAAAAAATATATAGACATATGTTGCCTTTTGTCCGTTTGGCAACATAATGTCATGTCTGAGATCAGAATAGGCTGAGATTCATGAGCAACATTCCGGCGCATAAGCCTGCCGAGAGTGATGCTGTGAGAACAATGGCGTCGGTCAGTCTGCCAAACATGCAGATGTAGTGACCGTCAAGCATATCGCTGACCGAATTGATGTACGGAATACCTGGAATAAGATAGAGCACGCTTGTTCCGACTGCTATCTCAGGTGTGTTTCCCCATCCGAAGATGTGGCTTCCGGTGCATATTACAGAAGAAAAAAATGCAGAACAGAAGAAAGTGAGGCGTGTATCAAGTTTCTCACTTAGCATTATCTGTTTGAGTCTGTAGCCTGCAAGTGTGGCGATAAAGACAATGAGCATGGCTGCTGCGTCGCCTCCGAACAGGCGGCAGAAGGCAGCGTTGGCCAGTGAGGCCAACAGAAGGACCATCCGTTGATTCTCCGGTTTGGTCTTGGTGATTTCTTCAAACTTGCTGCATGCTTGCTTGAAGTCGGCGCGTCCGTCCGCAACATCCCAGCTGAGTTTGCTCAGTTTGGTGTTGATGTTGAAACTGATGCCACACTTGTGGATTCTTTTGATGTTGCTGTATGAATCGGTGTGCTCCTTGTTCCATACAGACAAGTGGATGTGTGCAGGCATTACTGCCATGTCCGACTCTTTTCCGAATGCTTCCGACATGCGGCGTATGTTTTTCTCTATGCGTGCACAAGTGGCACCGCAACCCATAAGCCATGCTGCATAATCGGAAAGAAACATGCAGACTTCCTTGGTGGTAGGCAGACTGTTTGCGTCTGCCTGCTGATTACATGTATTCAGGTTCATCTATAAGATTTTCGTCGCCCGGGCAATAGAACAGTTCGTCTTCCTTGCTTATTTCGAAAAAATGAGGATCATGCTCTTTGTCGTTACATTCCTTGCGGAAGTTTTCGATAATTCTGAAAACAAATGTCAGGATCAGAAATCCTACGATTACAGCCCATGTGATAATATAAACATTCATAGTCATAAATTTTTTAAGACGTCGCAAAGGTATGACTTTGACAAAGGGTGTGGAATATCTTGCTAACGGAAAAATCGATAGCGGCTATTGAAAAATACCATTTTTATGATAACAGAATAATTCATTCAGTATTTAACTTTTGGGTCTTAAATTAGAAGAATAGTTCAATCTATGTCTTAAAAATAATACATTTTCACGCCGAAAGACTCCGTTTCGTGCTTTTTACTGTTCTAAATTGCGCAGGAATTATATTGTTATTTACTTTTATGATAATAAAATATGAATGCAGATAGAGGGAAAATTGAAAGGCGATAAAGAAAATTTCGCCTTTCAATGCTTGTATTTTACTGCGTCGGAGCAGTTCTGACAGACTAAAGTGTGATTTTTAATGACAGATTGCCTCCGTTATAATCAGAGACGTTCGCAATGTATATTCCTTTTGGGAAATCCTTGAGCGAGATGCGTGGTCTGTCTGTAATATCAATTAATTTTTGCCCCGCTGGCGAGTGGAGTGTCACGTTTTTCATCGTGCTTCCGTCGAGTGTGCGGAGCGTGCGTGTGCTGTTGTCGAAAACAACACGGCTGTCTGATGCCTCGGCCTTGTCTATGCCGTCGGTGAGATATGCGTTGTCGCGTATGTCACGAATCTCTTCTGCTGACAGCAGACCTTTGAAGAAGTACAGCTCATCTATCTTTCCGTGCCAGTAGTCTTTGTTGTTTTTGTGTCCGCCTATGCGGAAACCGCCCTTGCAGGCTTCGAACGCATTGGTTGAGACAGTGCGGTCACGCTCACCGTTGATGTAGTAAGTCACGGTGCGGTCTGCCGGATTGCACACTATTGCTACGTGCTGCCATACACCCCGTTTGAATGAACCGTCGGATGCCGGATTGTGCCGGTTGCCGAGAAAGTTGTTGAAGAAGTATCTTGTGTCGCCGCCTGCCGTGGGTGTTTCAAGGCGCGTATAGAGCAATATTCGGCCCGTTCCGCTGTTGTCTTTTTGCGCAAGCAGAATCTCATCGCGGAAGTAATTGCCGTTCTCCACAGCACCCGATGTGGGCACGGCAGTCTCTTCATCGTAAACCCATGCACATATAGTATATTGCGTATTCTTTGTATCTACGGTACCGGTGGTGTTGAAATCCAGATACTGGGCATTGCCGTTGAGCGACAGAGCCTGCCCGAACTTGCCTTCGTCGAAGCTGTGTCCGTTTGAGGTGAGCGCGTAGTTGTTCGGCGATTTGTCTTTCAGGTCACCGTCGAACGGGTAATAGAACAGCAGTTCTTTCTCCGTGTCGGGCATGTTTTCCTCGACGGTCAGTCCCACGCTTTTAGCCCAGTTGTTCCACAGCGTCTTCAGTTCTCTCACCTTGTCAGGATGCTCGGCCGCCACGTTGTTGGTCTCCGAATAGTCTGTTGACAGGTCGAACAGCTGCCATCCACCGTTGCGCAGCGATGTCATCTTCCAGTTGCCTACACGTACGGCGCGTCCGTTCTCGTGCTCCCAGAACAGCGTGCGCTCGCCGTTCCATTCTCCCTCGCCGCTTATCAGAGGCAGCAGACTGCGGCCCTCGGCTGCGAGCGGATGAATGTTGTGGCCCTTGTATGTCGTAGGATATTCGGCGCCTGCAAGCGAGATGCAAGTCGGCATGATGTCGATGAAGTGACAAGGCTCGTTCACTATCGTGCCGCGTCCGCTCTTCATTCCTGCCGGCCAGTGCACGATGGTCGGGGCGGCGATGCCTCCGTGGAACGATTCCGCCTTCCAGTAGCGGAACGGTGTATTGATGGCTCCTGCCCATCCCGTGCCGAGATAGTTGTACGACAGCTCGTCGCCCGGTGTTCTCGAGTTGTGGGTCACCATCTGTCCGTCGCGTGTTCGGTCGTGTCTGTCGAACTCGCCTATGCTGTAATTCTCCGACGAAGCGCCGTTGTCTGATGAGAATATGATGATGGTGTTGTCATATTCACCTGTGTCCTTGAGTTTCTGTATTATGCGTCCCACACCCTGGTCCACACAGTCTATCATGGCCGCGTGCACCTCCATGTTGGCCGCCTGGAACTCCTTGTCGGTCTCGTTCTCCCAAAGTCGTCCCGACTCGTTGCGCGATACAGGCGTCTGTCCGGGAGTTATCAGTCCGAGTTCCACCATGCGTGCGTAGCGTTTCTCGCGCAGCACGTCCCATCCTTCGTCATACATGCCCTTGTATTTTGCTATGTCCTCCGGCTTGGCGTGCAGCGGCCAGTGTGGCGCGTTGTATGCCACGTATATGAAGAAAGGCTCATCCTCCGATTTCAGGTCGTCGAGCATGTCTATTGTCTTGTTGGTTATGAAGTCGGTGGAATAGAAGTCCGACGGAATCGCGTCGGTGTATATCGGTTCCTCGTTGTGCACGAGCGAGAACGGGTCGAAGTGGTTTACTACGCCCCATATCGTGCCCCAATGCTCGTCGAACCCGCGGTTGCACGGATAGGTCTCCACCGGAGCGAACGGTCGGTTGTCGAATGTGTTCTGATGCGACAGCCACGCCATCTGGTCGGCATTGTTGCCTATGCCCTGCGTGAGCGACAGATGCCACTTGCCGCTCATGGCCGTGTGATAGCCTGCGGTCTTGAGAACCTCGGGTATGGTGACACATTCGTTGTTCAGACTCTGTCCCATTCCCATGATGCCCGCCTGCTGGGCGTATAGTCCGGTCATCAGTGCGGCCCTCGACGGACAGCTTCGTCCGGCGTTGAAAAACTGAGTGAAGCGCATTCCGTTGCTTGCGAGCGCGTCGATGTTGGGCGTGTGTATCTCGCCGCCGAAGCATCCGAGATCAGAATATCCCATGTCGTCCACCATGATTATCATGATGTTCGGCCGTTGGTCCTCGGCCTGTGCGGCAGCCACCACCGGCAGTGCGGCAGTAGCGGACAACATAAGTTGTCTGGTTTTCTTAATGTTCATGATAGATGTTATTAATTGTGGTGTTATGTGTAATAGTTCAATTCAGATAAGCATAATTCAGGTTCAGGGCTACACGTATGAAATATTTTGTGTATCGTACAGTATATAAGGAAAATTATATCTGTGTTTTCAAAGATAGTGATTTTTCCCGATAAATCATTCATCCTGAGCCGAAAAGATGCTGAAAATGCCTTTTACGCGCCGCGCTGCGGATTCTATGATGATGTCCGGAGCATGATGCCGACGACCGGATGGGACGGTATGAAATCTTCGCGCGCGTTAAAATATATAATGTGTAGGCCGTTAATAGGAATAAATTTTGTAAGTTTGCAATAACACTAAACCAATAACAGCAATTTATGGAAAACGTCATAGAAGAAAGACTCGGACGCCTGCGTGAGGTGATGAGGCGCGAACACCTCGCCGCTTTCGTGTTTCCGAGTACCGACCCGCACGGCAGTGAGTATGTGCCGTCGCGCTGGGAGGGACGCAAATGGATATCGGGTTTCGACGGCTCGGCGGGACTTGCGGTGGTCACTATGGACGCCGCCGCGCTGTGGACCGACTCGCGCTATTTCCTGGCAGCCGAAGAACAGTTGCGCAATACGGAGTTCGTGCTTATGAAAGAAAAGGTGGAGGGCACGCCCACACCAGCCCGCTGGATTGCCTCGCAGCTGCAAGGCGCGGCATCGACAGAGATAGGCATCGACGGCATGAGCTGCAGTACGACAATGGCTGAGGCTCTCATAGCCGACCTGCGCAGGGCGGGAGGAATGACCGTGCGCACCAATCTCGATGTTCTTGAGGAGATATGGACCGACCGTCCGGCTGTGCCTGAGGGTGAGGTTTGCGTGCACGACATAAGGTATGCGGGCGAGACCCGTGCCGACAAGCTGCGCCGCATACGTGCCGCGCTGCGCGAGGTGCATGCCGACGGAATGCTCATGTCGGCACTCGACGACATTGCCTGGACACTCAACCTACGCGGTACCGACGTTCACTGCAACCCGGTGTTCGTGAGCTATCTGCTCATAGCGCAGGACAGGGCAACGCTGTTCATCAACCGTAAGAAACTCTCGCCGCAGATTGTCGGTGAGTTGAAGGCCGACGGTGTGACGATTGACGACTACGCCAACGTGGCGCGCGGACTGAAGAAATATCCCGAATACAACATCCTGATAGATCCCGACGAGACCAATTATGCGCTTTATAAGGTGGCCATGGCGCACAACGTGATAAGACACTCGTCGCCCGTGCCGGCCATGAAGGCCGTTAAGAACGCTGCCGAGACCGAAGGCTTCCGTCGCTCAATGATCCGCGACGGTGTGGCTCTGGTACGGTTCCTCATGTGGCTGAAGCCTGCCGTGGAGCGTGGCGGACAGACTGAGATCACCGTCAGCGAGCATTTGCGCGAGCTGCGCGCCGCCGACCCGATGTACAGAGACCTGTCGTTCGACACCATAGCCGGCTATCAGGAGCATGGCGCGATAGTGCATTATGAGGCCACTCCGGCGAGCGATGCCATGTTGAGGCCAGAGGGTCTGATACTCATTGACAGCGGTGCCCACTATGCCGACGGCACTACGGACATAACGCGCACCATAGCTCTCGGACCGGTGACCAACGAGCAGCGGCGTGTATATACGCTCGTGCTGAAGGGACACCTGCAGTTGCAGAACCTGAAGTTCCCATACGGAGCGTCAGGCACTCAGCTCGACGCCGCCGCACGAATGGCCATGTGGCGCGAGGGCATGAACTATCTGCACGGCACGGGCCACGGCGTGGGCTCCTATCTCAACGTGCACGAAGGCCCGCACCAGATACGCATGGAGTGGCGTCCGGCACCGCTCGTGCCCGGCATGACCGTAACCGACGAGCCCGGACTCTATCTGTCGGGACGCTTCGGCGTTAGGACTGAGAATATGCTGATGGTGAAAGACTATATGGAGACGGAGTTCGGACGTTTCCTTGAGTTCGAACCGCTCACGCTCTGTCCTATAGACAAGACACTGATAATCTCATCTATGCTTACAGACGAGGAACGGGCGTGGCTCGACGATTACCACCGCCGTGTTTACGAAAAGCTGGCTCCGCATCTCCAGCCCGACGAGTGTCGCTGGCTTGAGGAAGCCTGCTCACCGCTCTGAAAGTCACAGGGCGCAGACGCACACCGATATCCCGGATGCGTCCGCGCCCTGTTCATTTAAGGCTGCGTTTCACTACGGCAGGATTGCCCACGGCAAGCGAGTCGTCCGGAATGTCGTGCACAACCACCGAGCCAGCACCTATTATGCAGCGCTTGCCTATTGTCACGCCCGGACAAACTATGCACCCGCCGCCCAACCAAGTGTCCTCGCCGATGGTGATGGGATAGGCCGTCTCTTTCTCCTCGCGCCTTTCCACGTAGTCAATGGGGTGGTGGGGAGTATATAACTGGCACGCCGGTCCTATCTTCACGTTGTCGCCGATGCGTATCCACCCACCGTCGAGCATCACGCAGTTATAGTTTATGAATACGTTGCGTCCGATCACTATGCCGTTGCCGTGGTCGCAGTGGAACGGCGGGCACACGGCCGATGATTCAGGTATGCCCGGTATGAGCTCCTCTATTACGCTTCGGTAGTCGTCATCGTTTATAGTCATAGTCTGCAGACGCGCGCACAACTGCTTGGCATGCACCAGACTCTCGTATATCTCGCCCCTGTCGAAGCGGTACATCTCCCCGCTCCTCATCTTCTCGAATTCCGTTTTCATAGTCGTAAGATTAATTTGTTGTGGTACAAAGATAGTGAAAGGCGAGTGCAATAGCAAATGGAAAAACGAAGTTTTTACAGATTTGCTATTGCCGAGCCGCCTCCTATCTTATTGAAAGATAGCAAAAGGCGAGTGTAATGACAAAATAAAGAAACGAAGTTTTTACAGATTTGGCATTGCCGATCCGCATCCTGTCTTCTTCAAAGATAGCAAAAGGCGAGCGCAATGACAAAATAAAGAAACGAAGCTTTTACAGATTTGCTATTGCCGAGCCGTCTCCTGTCTTATTCAAAGATAGTGAAAGGTGAGTGCAATAGCAGATTTGAGAAACTATGTTTTTCAGAATTTGACATTGCCGAGCCACCTCCTATCTTCTTAAAAGATAGCAAAGGTCGAGCTCAATGACAAAATAAAGAACCACCGTTTTTTAAGTTTTGATATATCCAATCCGCCTCCTGTCTTATGAAGATATATCGAAAAACAATCGCCCCCACAAATCATATAAACCTTGTTCCCCCGAATTTATCCTTGCCGACCTCCCTCCTTTATAATCCCAATAATAGTATAAAGTTTGTTCAACAACAAAGCAGTAAACCACTGTTTTTTCTCAGTAGCCCCCCACTGAGTCTAATTCCAATAGACTGACTACGTTTCCGCACCCTAATAAACGCCATCCTCTTCTTCCCGAATGTCCCCAATATGCCCCACTTTCAAATTATAACCACATTTCGCTTTTTCCGTCTCAGTTTCCCACTATACCCCAAAAAATAAGCGCGTATTTGCGAGCCGACTCTCCATCGACCGCAAATATGCGAATTATGAGCACTTTACTTAATCCATTGAATAGCAATACTTTATATTCAAGAGCCATTTCCTCGCTTTGCAAAAAGCACCATTTCACCTTGCGAAATGGCCCATTTCAGGGGCCGAAAAGCACCATATCGCACCCTAATATGGGCTAAATAGCATCGCGAAATGGGCATTATCAGAACACAATATGTATTCTTCCGGACTACGTTATAGGGTATATCAATAGACATTACAGCCCGAACCGACCTCTATTACATCCTATTTAACATCCCTTCACATCTCTTTTGCGAAAATATTTTGTCAAAATTTAGTCAAGAAAAATTGTAAGTTGTCTTCCGCGTTTTCTTTAAAAACACTGATTTAGAGACATAAAAAGGTATCGAAAGAGTGCGTTGGTCTTATAATAATGTGAATTCGTAGAACTCACATTATTATAGTAAAAACAAAAGAATGATGACTATTTTAGAATATACATTGCATATTGATTATTACAAAATTGCATTTCTTCTATTTAATAGCTATATTTGTATAATATATCAATATTACTGCAATTTAGATGTAAATAATTAAATTATAATAAAGAAAAAACAATATGGCTAAGAAAATTGTGCAATCAGTAGAACCGAATATAGCTGATCTTGCAAACGGATGGCTTAAATCATATAAATTAGATTATAAATTAGAGCAAGAATCTTTAAATACTGAGATAGACCAAGCTCTCGATGAATATTTTTCCAAGAATGGTGGAAAAGGAGGTAATAGACCTGATGCAAAACTACTTCTACGTGCAAACGATGGTAAATACTATCCTATTTTAATTGAATACAAAGGATATAAAGATAAGTTGGTAAAGTTGGATAGCGAAGGCAACGTAGCAAATAAAACATCAAAAAATCGGCCTGATTTTAAGAATATCAATTCATATGCTGTGAATGGTGCCGTTCACTATTCTAATGCTGTGTTACATTACACAGGATATACTGATGTTATTGCAATTGGTGTTACTGGTTATAAAGAATCAGATGGCAAACTCATGCATTCAATAGGAGTTTATTATGTATCTAAAAGCAACTTTGGTATAGGCCAAAAAGTAGACGATTACACCGATTTATCTTTCCTAAAAAAAGAACATTTCTCCGCTTTTATTGAAAAAGTTAAACATTTGTCTCTTTCTCAATCAGAAATTGAAAGACTAAAAGAACGTAGGGAACAAGAGATAACGGCCAGTTTTGTAAAATTGAATAATGACATTTTCAAGAGTGAAAAAGGGCTTAGTGAAAATGATCGTGTTTATCTTGTTGCAGCCTCTATTATGGCTACTCTTGGTGATGTAGAACATAATGTTTATCCACTGACAAAAGCTGATTTAAAATCATCTGACGAAAGAAATAATACAGATGGAGATATTATGATCCGAAAAATCGAATCTTTTCTTGATGCAAAGAAACTGCCTAAAGATAAAAAAGGGTTGATTGTAAGAACCTTACAAAATACATTGACTACCGAGAATATCAATAAAGTAGAGAATGGAGAAAGTCAACTAAAACGTGTATTTATAAAAATAGTAGACGATTTGGGTATTTACTATAAAATAGGTTTGACAACAGATTTTACTGGAAAACTATTCAATGAAATGTATTCTTGGCTCGGCTTTACACAAGATCAGTTGAATGATGTTGTATTAACTCCTTCATATGTTGCAACGCTTTTATGCCGTTTGGCAAGAGTTAATAAGGATTCATTCGTATGGGATTTTGCTACTGGATCTGCAGGTCTTTTAGTCGCAGCCATGAATGAAATGCTGATTGATGCTAAAAATACAATTAAATCTCCTGAACAATTAGCTATCAAATCTGCTGAGATTAAGGCTAATCAATTACTCGGATTGGAAATTCTTTCCAATGTTTACTCAAGTTTCGGATTTAGACTTTGAGGTTGAATTTATTGCATAAAAAAGGCTT